>CANQVS010000040.1 GCA_947627345.1 uncultured Clostridia bacterium | reverse complement strand
TTATAAATTTTAACTGGAATTCCTACCCGAAGTTGCATAAAACAGAAAGGCGGATAAAATTAATTCGTAGCAGAAAATTAATCTCCCTATCTAAAGTTAGATAGGGGGAAATTTATTTATAAATATTTTTCGCAGAACTTTTCCTCCATATCCAAAACAAGAAAAGGCAGAAAGGTTTTGGGGGATATGCTTTTCAGAAAGGAACTGCACGGACTGATGTGGAGATATAAAAATTAAGAATTAAATTTATAAATTTTAACTGGAATTCCTACCCGAAGTTGCATAAAACAGAAAGGCGGATAAAATTAATTCGTAGCAGAAAATTAATCTCCCTATCTAAAGTTAGATAGGGAGAAAACTTATATATAAATATTTTTCGCAGAACTTTTCCTCCATATCCAAAACAAGACAGAGGCACAACTGTATGGGGGAGATGCATTGTCAGATAGGGACTGCAATGTCTGACGTGGAGATATAAAAATTAATAATTAAGAGTTAAAAATTAAAAATTTAAATGTAAACCTTTAATTCCTTTTCAAATCGGATTCAAAGGAAACGTTTCTAAAAAGTATATAGCTGAACCTGCCCTTACTATCCAAAACAAGAAAAGGCAGAAATGTTTGGGGGAGATGAATCGTCCGAGGGGGACTGCGCGGTGTGATGTGGAAAAGCTAAAAAATCTGACGTGGAGATATAAAATTACCATTTGTAGAGTTTGTTTTTGCTCTTTATAACTTTTTTACATTGCTTTGTTAAAATGCAGTTGCCTTTACCCTTTTTTGCGTAGAGCTTGTTGTTTTTAATTGTAACCGTACCGAACTTGTGACTTCCGTACGTACCCGAAGTAGTGTTTCTGTAGGTAACAATGTGAACCGCCTGACGACCGCCCTTAATTGTGTTGTTGCTGACCGTTATCTTTTTCTTGGCGATTACTTTTGTACTTCCAAAGCTTGCGATATTAAGACCGATTGTGTAAACTGTATTTGTGCGCTTACCTTTGGAGGTAATTTTATTATTTTTCACGGTAATACCCGCGGTATTATGAAGCGCAACCGCCTCGGAGGTCATACCCGTAACGGTGTTGCCCGTGAGGGTTATGTCCGAATGGTGCTTTTTAAGCCATTTTCCTCCCTCGGTATCGGTTCTGTTTGCGCAGACGCCCCTGCTTCCTCTAATTGTGCTGTTTTTTATCGTGATATTTTTGCAGGTCTGCCCTTTAACGTATTTTTTTCCGAATTTCGCGCAGGACGGAGCGGTCGCTTTGCTTGCAACATCAATCTGAACCGCCTCCTCGAGCGAGGTCGATTTAGTTTTTCCCGACGCTAAAATTTTACAGCCGTCTATCGTCACGTTTTTGCAGGCGATAAGCTCAACGGCGTGACTTATGTAGTTTGTATCAATCGTACATTTTTTGAGTTTGATGTTTTTTGCGTGAGCAAAGCGGAAAGTCGAGGTCGGACGTTTGTTGGTTTTGTTTCCGTTAATATGCCATTTACCGCCCTTAATCGTGACGTTTTGGAGAGATTTGTAGTTAGTTTTATCGCAGTCGTTAATTATAAGAGTTTTATCCTTTTGGGTTTGGATAATCGTTGCACCCGTCGCAATTAAGGTGGTGTTGTTTCCGGGATAAAGCACACGTTCAATTTTTATCTTTTTCTTAGGGAGAACAATCGTCTTTTTCTTATTTCCGCTTAAAAGATAGTACAGGTCGTTTCCCGTTGCTTTAGCGTCACCGGGAGTGGGTTTAAAAAGAATACTTCCGTCTTTTTGGAGCGTACCGCAAACTCGGTTTCCGTACTCGTTTAAAACCTCTTTGCTTTCCTTTGCAATCGCGTCGATTGACACGGCAGTAATAAACATAAGAGCCGAAATTGCAATTGCGGTAATTCTTTTAGCCTTCATAAAAATTTCCCTTTCTATTTGTTTTCAGGCTTTTCACCCTTTTTGTCCACGGTTATATTGCTGATTTTTATTTCATAGCTGTCGTTTTTAAACTTCTTCTCCCGCTGTTTACGCTCTTTTTCTTCGAGGTTGTTTTTATATACCATATCGCCGATAAAACAGCCGAGCATTCCGACAATTAAATAAATAAAAACATAAATCGCCCAGTGGTAGTAATGACTGTAAATCAGCACGCTCGCGATAAAAATTATCGGCGCGATAAGCGGAAATGTAAAGTCAACTCCTCTTTTCCACGAAAACGCAAGTCCTGAAAGCAAGGCTGTCGCGGGAAAAACGAACTGATACTCGATAGCATCATACCGATAATTTTCTCCCTGAAAGAAAATCGGCATAACAAGATAGATTAATGCAATAACTATTCCGAAGCCGAGATACCGCTTAATTAAATTCCACATTTATAACTCCTATTTTACATCGGGAAGCATTCGCGCATAGATTAAGAAGTCGCGCATACTTCCGTTTTGAAACTTTGAAATATCCGCCTCACCGCGATTAATAAGACAGTCTGTTATAAGATAGCTCTTCATCCCTGTCTTTTTGCTCGCGAGAATATCCTCGTCAACATCGTTGCCGACCATAAGACATTCATCAGGCTCTGCGTTTATCTTGTCCATAATTTCCGTAAAATATCTCGGATTAGGTTTGCAGGTAGTAAAATTTTCATATGTAGTAATCAGGTCAAAATCCTTTTGGTTAAGTCCTGCCCATCTTATACGGTTGTTTATGGCAACCGCGGGGAAAAGAGGATTAGTCGCAGCTATAAGTCTGTAGCCTTTGCTTTTAAGCACTCTCATAATTTCGGGAACGTTGGGATTATACTTACATACAGCCTTACATTCTGAAAACTCTTTATTATAAAAATCGTCAAAATCTTTTGTATATTGCAAAACTTCTTTTCCGAGTAATTCAGAAAAGGTTTTCCAAAATGCGTTGATATTAGGCTCTTTGCCGTCGTTTTTTACCATAGCTTCGGTTGACTTCCAAACTGCCTTAATAAGCTTGTCGCTTTCTATTTTAAGCTTGGGGCAAAAACGCTTGCCAAGCTCTGTAAAATATATCTTTACAAATTGTTCCTGGTCCATCGGGAGCATAGTTCCGTCAAGGTCAAAAAATACGTTCCTAATCATAATACCACCTTCAAATTAATTATACTATTTTAACTTCCTGTTTTCAAGATTTTGGATAAAATAGTCGGGGATTTTAAAGAATAAAATATTGTTAAAAACGGTAGGTTGTGATATAATGAATACAAAAAAATATAAATATCTATGTGTTACTCTTTGTGTTTATTATAAATTAATATTGCCTGACCGATTTGCCGAAACTGTCAACGAGCGATGGCTGATTATACCATAACCGCTATGCCTTTATGGTATAAAATCAATTTCTAAAACAAAGAGTAAAATTTTTTTAGGAGAAAGATTATGAAAAAAACAGCAGTATTTTTTCTTATAGCATTGGTGGTGTTTCTGACCTCCTGCACACGTCCGGCACCCGAAACCACCGTAACGGCATATAAACCCAAAACCGAAACCAAGACATCGCCGACCGAAACTACAAGCGATGTTAAGGTAATTGCTTCACAAACAATAGCCACTCCCAAAAAAACCAAACCCACTGAAAAAAAAGAAAAGAAAAAGAAAACAAAACCCACAACTATGCCCCCGACTCAGGGAAAAACAAAGCCGAACACACGCGTTGTCGTAACAACCGTTAAGGGCAGTTTTTCATCGGATGATTTAACCTTTGTATATGACGGAGAAACTATAAAGCTTAACGAAAAAATTGAGGATGTCTTTGACTCAATCGGCGAGGATAACTCGGCAAGCACACTTTCAAATAACAGACAGGAATACGAATACGAGGATTTTACAATTGTAACCTACATAAAAAAAGATGTGGAAAGAGTTGAATCAATAACCGTAACGGGGGAAAACGTCGCAACCGCTAAGGGCGCGAAAATCGGAATGTTCGCCTCCCGGCTTAAACGAGTTTACGGCGACGCAAAAAAAGTAACAGAAACAGCGTATATTTACGGCTCGGGAGCAAAGACGTTAGAATTTAACTACGAGGACAATATAGTTACGGGCTGGACTTATAAATACAAGCATTAAAAGCGATTTCTGCAAGAAAAAACTATCTGAAAACTAATTTAAAAAACTATTGAAATTAAAATACAAATATGTTATTATAATATGCGGATTTTAAAATCCGCATAAACGCTGGTATAGCTCAGGCGGCAGAGCGCATCCTTGGTAAGGATGAGGTCGGCAGTTCGAGCCTGCCTATCAGCTCCAAAAAGAAAACCGCATTGTAAAGCCGTTTGCAG
>CANQVS010000039.1 GCA_947627345.1 uncultured Clostridia bacterium | reverse complement strand
AATACCTCTCCCCTAAACCTTTCTGCCTCTGTCTTGTTTTAGATAGGGGGGATAGGTTCAGCGGTAGACTTAAAAAAACATTTCCTCTAAACCCAACTTGAAAAGGAAAAAAAGTTTATCTTCAAAATTTTATATTTCCACGCCAGACATTGCAGTCCCTATCAGAAATACCTCTCCCCTAAACCTTTCTGCCTCTGTCTTGTTTTAGATAGGGGGGATAGGTTCAGCGGTAGACTTAAAAAACATTTTCTCTAAACCCAACTTGAAAAGGAAATAAAAGTTTATCTTCAAAATTTTATATTTCCACGTCATACATTGCAGTCCCTCTCGGAAATACATCTCCCCCAAACCTTTCTGCCTCTGTCTTGTTTTGGATAGGGGGGATAGGTTCAGCGGTAGACTTAAAAAAACATTTCCTCTAAACCCAACTTGAAAAGGAAAAAAAGTTTATCTTCAAAATTTTATATTTCCACGTCATACATTGCAGTCCCTATCAGAAATACATCTCCCCCAAAACTATCTTCCTCTATCTTGTTTTGGAGAGGGAGAAAGGGTGAGATATAAAATATTAATTCTTATTTTTAATTCTTAATTTAAAAGATTGTCTTTTTTTAATTATGCACAATGCTGATTATTTCATAAATTTCCCCAAAAAGCTTGAAATTATTACCGATTTGTATTAGCATATAAAGTACCTAATAAATAAAGAAAAGAGGTAAATTACAATGAAAAAGATTATTTCACTCGTGCTTGCGGCAGTTTTCGTATGTTCATGCGCATTCTGTTTAACTGCCTGCGGTGGTTCTGCTGACAACAACAGTTCCACAGAGGTCAAAGAACTGCATATGGCTACAAACGCTTTCTTTGAACCTTATGAGTATTATGAGGGCAAGAAGGTTGTCGGTATTGACGCTGAAATAGCCGAGGCTATCTGCGATAAGCTCGGATACAAGCTTGTTATCGATGATATGGATTTTGACTCAATCATCACCGCCGTTACATCGGGCAAGGCTGATTTCGGTATGGCGGGTATGACGGTTACGGATGAAAGAAAGAAATCCGTAGATTTTACCAACTCTTACGCAACGGCTACACAGGTAATTATCGTTCCCGAGAAGGACAGCAAGGTAAATAATTCAGACGACCTTGAGAAAGCGTCCATCGGCGTTCAGCTTGGAACGACAGGCGATATATATGTTTCCGACTTAAAGGACGCTAAGATTGAGCGTTTTAACAAGGGAGCGGACGCGGTACTCGCCCTTACACAGGGAAAGGTTGACGCTGTTGTTATCGACAGAGAACCTGCTAAAGCATTCGTAAAACAGAATAAGGGTATAAAAATACTTGACGAGCCTTTTGCTGACGAAGACTACGCTATTTGTCTTGCGAAAGGAAGCGAGCTTACAGAAAAGTTTAACGACGCTTTAAAAGAGTTAAAGGCTGACGGAACAATAGACAAGATTGTTGATAAGTATATCGGCGAATAATTCAAGAATATAAGGGCGGGCAGTGTCCGCCCTTTGATTTACAAAATAAGGAAATGTTTTATGAAAGATTTTTTTAGCGGTTTAGCTGACAGTTTTATCAGCACTTTTATTACCGACGACCGCTGGCTGATGCTTTTGCAGGGACTTGCAACAACGCTTGAAATTACATTTTTTGCGCTTTTGCTCGGACTTTTGCTCGGCTTTTTTGTAGCGGTTGTGCGTTCAACCTTCGATATAAACAATAAGGGCAGAAAATGCAGACGCCTGAGCGATTATGTTATAAAGGTTCTGAACGTAATCTGTAATATTTACATAACGGTTATACGGGGAACCCCCGTTGTAGTTCAGCTTATGATTATGTATTTCATAGTGTTTTTGTCCTCGCGTAACGGAACACTGGCGGCGATACTTTCCTTCGGAATTAACTCGGGAGCATATGTTGCTGAAATTGTTCGTTCGGGAATTATGTCTATAGACAAGGGCCAGTTTGAGGCGAGCCGTTCGTTGGGCTTTGACTATAAAAGTACTATGATTTTTGTGATTCTCCCGCAGGCGTTAAAGAATGTTCTTCCCGCTCTTGCGAATGAGTTTATCGTTCTTCTTAAAGAAACCTCGGTCGCGGGTTATGTTGCTATCCAAGACCTCACATATATGGGAAATCTTATCCGTTCAAGAACCTACGAGGCATTTTTCCCGCTTATTACCGTGGCTGTAATTTACCTTGCAATTGTGCTCATTCTAAGCTACTTCTTTAAAAAGCTTGAAAGGAGGTTGCGCAACAGTGACCACTAACGATGTGCTTATTAAGGTTGACAGGCTTGAAAAAAGCTTTAACGGCGTTGAAGTTCTCAAAGGTATTGATATGGAAATAGACAAAGGCGACGTTGTCGTAATTGTCGGAGCCTCAGGTTCGGGAAAGAGTACGTTTCTCCGCTGTCTTAATCTTCTTGAAGAGCCGACAGGCGGTAAAATTCTTTTTGAAGGTACTGATATTACAGACCCGAAAGTCAATATAAATCTTCACCGTCAGAAAATGGGAATGGTATTTCAGCAGTTCAATCTTTTTCCTCATATGACAGTTTTAAGAAACCTCACTTTAGGTCCGACTAAGCTGTTAAAGCAAAGCAGGGAAGACGCGGAGAAAAACGCAATGAGACTTCTCGAGACAGTAGGACTTGCGGACAGAGCAGACGCGTACCCCTCTCAGCTTTCAGGCGGACAGAAACAACGTATCGCAATTGTCAGGGCATTAGCTATGAATCCTGATGTTTTGCTGTTTGACGAGCCTACATCCGCGCTTGACCCCGAAATGGTGGGGGAAGTGCTTGAAGTTATGAAAAAACTGGCTAAAGACGGGATGACAATGGCAGTTGTAACTCACGAAATGGGCTTTGCGCGTGAGGTCGGAACGAAGGTTGTATTTATCGACGATGGAAAAATCGCCGAGGAAAATACACCCGACGAGTTTTTTAACAATCCGCAAAATCCAAGACTTAAAGACTTTTTATCAAAGGTGCTTTGATTTTTTTTACAGTCCGTTTGGTTCATATTTGATGTTAAATATTTTAAATAAAGCGTGCCGTTCAATTTGAACCGCACGCTTTTATTTAACCGCAAAAGTCTTATTTATTTCTTCTTCATTCAAATTTTCTCCGATAACTATAACAATTTCCTGACCGACAGGCGACTTTTTTAACTCAAAATGATTTTTAACTGCGTTAAGCTCATACCATTCGCCGTTTGATTTTAAAAATCCTTTAATACGAAAAATTTTACCATAAATCTTATCATTTAAAAGCCTTTCGACAATCGGTTTTATATTTTCCGTGCTAAGCCCTGTATTCATAAAATACAAGCCGGAGTAACCGCTGTCGCTCAATGTGTTTTTTGTATATTCGTGAATGGCATATCCGCTTTGAGCAATTTTTCTGTAGTCGTCGTCGGTAAGTTTTGACCAGTCTTTTGAGATGACTTCGTCTTTTAAACGGCGGTTGCATTTCACACTTTTCAGGGCGCTGTTGAGCGTATCTATTTTATCACTTATTCTGTTATTGCTTACAAGCTGGGTTTTGCTCAATATTACCGTACCAGCGTTCGCAACCTGCGACGCCGTGAGATAAATTGAATTTTCCGAATATTCATCGTCCGCCGAAGCGTCAACAATCGCGATAACGTTTCCTATTTCATACCAGCGGTCGAGAGGTTCCTCGTGAAGAATATCAAAAAACTCATCTGTGTCAAAAATCCCCGACGGTTCAACAATAACTCTGTCAAGCCCCTGCATTCCCATAGCAATCAGTTTTGTCTTAAAACGGCGTTTGTGGCAGTCGTAGTCGCACGCTCCCGCAATTGTTTCAAGTTCGCAGTTGTCGCCCGAAAGTTCAGAGAGTAACATCATATCAACATTAACCGCGCCGTAATCGTTCACGAGAATACCGATTTTCTCCCCGCTGTCAATCAGAAAGCGCGCATATTTTTTTAAAAAAGTAGTCTTTCCCGACCCGAGAAAGCCTGTAATTAAATCTATTTTAGTCATATTTTCACCCTTTTGTTAAGAATATAATACCACATAAGGAGAGCAAATAAAAGTGTTGACTTTTAAGGCTTGTTGCTATATAATGAGGGGGCTTTAAAAATAATCCGAGGTGTAACTCAGTTTGGTAGAGTGCTTGGTTTGGGACCAAGATGCCGCAGGTTCAAGTCCTGTCACCTCGACCATAAATCAGGGAGTATCAAAAGATACTCCCTAATTTATTATCAAAATACGGAGAGGTGACAGGACTTGAAGCCGAGCGTTAAGAAAAGCGTCCTGCGGACGGTTTTTAGCGAGGAGCGTTTATGAAATTTTTAG
>CANQVS010000038.1 GCA_947627345.1 uncultured Clostridia bacterium | reverse complement strand
CATAACTTTTATGTTATATCCAAAGTGAAATAAAGCATATAACGCTTGGGGATATTAACATCAAGGAGGGACTGCATCTCTGACGTGGACATTTAAAAAATTATTTTTCGCTTAAAAGCTTATTGAGTTCATCCATAAAGGTTTCAATATCTTTAAAAGAACGGTAAACGGATGCAAAACGCACATAACTTACCTCGTCCACCTTTTTAAGCTCATCCATAGCAAGCTCGCCTATCTGCTCGGTAGTAACCTCTCGGTCTAAACCCGACTGCACCTTGCTTTCGATGCGATTTACAATTTCTTCAATCATATCAATTGAAACAGGGCGTTTTTCGCAGGCTCTTACGAGTCCGTTAGTAAGCTTATTGCGGTCAAAACTCTCACGGCTCTTGTCACGTTTGACAACTATAACGGGAACCGTTTCAATAATTTCGTGAGTAGTAAAGCGCTTTCCGCATTTAAGGCACTCTCGTCTGCGACGGATACGCTCGCTGTCGTCAGCTGAACGCGAATCAATAACCTTTGATTCGGTATAACCACAAAACGGACATTTCATTTCATACACCTCTGACATTATTATTCATTAAAAGCATTATAACACATTACATTTTTCACGTCAACACCCGTAATTTCGAGTATCTTTGTCATAATTGTATTTTATATCTTACATTTTATAATCCATACTCAATCTTTTAGTGCCGAATAATTATATGTATAAAAACGTCCTCGGAAAACCGAGGACGTTTTACTTAATCAATTAAACATAACATCTAAAAATTCGGGGAAAACCGCTCTCCAAGAGCTTTCGTTATGCTGTGCGTTTTTGTAGATACTAAGCTTAATCTTTTTCTTCGGATAATCTATCTCATCAAGATTATCAGGCATACTCTCAGCGCCATCTTTAAGCCATTTTTCGAGGTCGTCGGCGTCGCCGTTATAAATATAGACAAACGGGTAATTTTTATCAAATTTTTTGGATTTTAAATACTCAACCCAAGTATCGTCGTCATATATTCCGAACGCAGGAGATAAAGCCCCGATTGTACCGAATTTATCGGGATGCTCCATTCCTATGTAAAAGCTCTCTATACCTCCCGATGAGCTTCCGCATATGGCATTATGCTCGGCGTCGGTATAAACATTATAATTCTTTTCAATATACGGCACTACGGTCTCATAAACGAAGTCGCTGAAATATTTGCCCGTCCCGTTTTCAAATGTGGCTTGACTGTCTTTCTCAACATCTCCTATATCCGGCGTGAGTTCGCTGTCGCGGTTAGATGTTCCGTCGTCTATACCTACAATAATCGCTTTATTGTCACTGTTTTTCATCATATTAACCACGCTGTCGGCAACATTCCAACAACCTGTTGAGGTTGCTGTTTTGTTAAATAAATTCTGACCGTCAGTCATATAAATAACAGAGTATTTTCCCTTGGAATCCGAAACCTTATCATCGGGTTTCCAAATATAAATATCTTTAGTTGTGTCGCCGTACTTGAATGTTTTTATTTCAGTTTCATAGTCCCCTGCTTCTGTTGCACCGAGGGGAAGTATTCCGTAGCTTGTAATCTCCCAACCGCTTACATAATCATTAAAGGCGAGCAGACTGCTTTTCTGACCGTCGTATTCAAAGTACATTCTGTCGTATTTGTCTGTATCCGCCTTGCAGTAATGGTCGACGTATTCAGAGTCATCGTTACTGTCTCTTGTATATTCAAAATCAACCTTTTCGGTTTTATTTGTTTTTGAGCTGAGAAAAGTTACCGAAATTTTTTCCGAGAAAAATTCATCTCGTATACAAATCTCGTGTCCCTTCTGCTCTGAACAGGCGCTTATTCCCAAAGCAATGACAACACTCAAAAATAAAGCAACTATTCTTTTCATCATAACACCCCTATTCCATAAAGTCTCTTTGCGTTTTCTGATGTAATATCAAGCAGTTTCTGTGCGTCCATACCTCTTATCTCGGCAATTTTTTCGGCAATATAGACAATATTACGGCTGTCGTTTCTCTTGCCTCTAAGAGGAACAGGGCTCATATACGGAGAGTCCGTTTCGAGAAGAAGTCTGTCGTCAGGGACTTCCTTTGCGCAGTCAACGCTGTGTCTTGCGTTTTTAAACGTTACGACGCCTCCTAAACTTATGCTCATACCGAGCCGTATGACCTCTCGCATAAGCTCTACGCTTCCGCTAAAGCAATGCATAAGTCCCTTGGGCTTATACTTTCTCAAAAGCTCTATTGTATCCCCGTGTGCCTCTCTGTCGTGAACAACAACGGGAACGTCAAGTTCCTTTGAAAGCTCAAGCTGTTGTTCAAACATTTTATTTTGCAATTCTCTCGGTATATCCCAATGATAATCCAAGCCTATCTCGCCGACAGCGACGCATTTATTATGTTCAAGATATTTTGCTATCTGTTCCTTATAATTCTTTGGAATGTTCTCCAAATTTTCAGGATGAAATCCGGCTGTAAAATAGACATACGGATATTTTTCGGCGTATTCCCTTATAATTTCAGCGGATTTCAAATCGACCGCATTCCAAACTACACCCGAAACGCCATACTCGGGAAGTTTTTCCAAAAGCTCTTCCCTGTCCTCGTCAAACCATTCATCGTCATAATGGCAATGCGAATCAAATATATTTGTCAGCATAATCTGCTTCCGTTTTGTTTATTTTCGTCAACAGTAATAACCTGTAAATCATCTCCGTTTTCAGCGGATAAAATCATACCTTGGCTTTCAACTCCGCAAAGCTTAACGGGTTTTAAATTGGAAACAAAAAGAATTTTCTTTCCGACAAGCTCCTCGGGCTTATAATACTGTGCTATACCGCTGACAATTGTTCTCTCGCCCACGCCGTCAAGAATAATAAATTTAAGGAGTTTCTTTGATTTTTTAACCTTTTCGCAATCCTTAACCTCGCCTACTCTTATATCAACCTTTGAGAAATCGTCGATAGTTATTTGTTCAACCTTCTCGACCTCTTCAATTGACTTTTCAGACTTTGCGCTTTCTTTCTGCATCGCTTCAATTTTCTCGTACATTTTTTCAGCGTCAATTCTTACAAACAGCGGACTTGCTTCTCCCACTTTAGTATTCGCTTTAATTGCGCCGAACTTTGCAAGGCTGTCATAGGAATTAATGTCGCAGTTCATCTGCTTTAAAATCGCTTTTGACGTATCGGGCATAAACGGCTGAAGAAGAATTGCAATATAGCGTATAGTTTCAAGAAGATTATATAAAACCGTACCTAATCTTGGTTTCGTTTCATCATTTTTAGCTAAAATCCACGGTGTTGTTTCATCAATATACTTGTTACAACGCTTAGCAAGATTAAGTATAGCGTCCAGACTGTCGCTGATATGAAATGTGTTAATTAACTCGTCAACCTGTTTAACCGTGTTAAGGCATATTAATTCAAGTTCATCATCAACCGCCTCTTTTACGTTCGGAGATTGGATAACACCGTCAAAATACTTATTATTCATAGCGATTGTACGGTTAACGAGATTACCCAATGTGTTCGCAAGGTCAGAGTTAAAGCGTTCAATCATCGTGTCATAGGTAATTGAACCGTCGTTTGCAAAAGGCATTTCAGAAAGCAGATAGTACCTGACCGCGTCAACACCGAACAGCTTTACAAGGTCATCGGCGTAGATAACATTTCCTCGGCTTTTGCTCATTTTGTCCTCACCGAACAACAGCCACGGATGACCGTATACCTGTTTGGGTAAAGGTTCGCCAAGCGCCATAAGCATAATAGGCCAGTAAATAGTATGGAAACGAACAATATCCTTGCCGATAATATGAACATCGGCAGGCCAGTATTTTTTATAATTTTCTCCGCTTTTTTCAGGGTCATATCCTAAGGATGTAATATAGTTTGATAACGCGTCAATCCATACATATATTACGTGGCCGTCGTCAAAATCAACGGGAATACCCCATTTAAAGCTTGTACGGGAAACACATAAATCCTGAAGTCCCGGCTTAATAAAGTTGTTCAGCATTTCTTTTTTTCGGCTTTCAGGATATATAAAATCAGGGTGGCTTTCAATAAATTCTTCAAGTTGTTTTTGGTATTTGGAAAGTTTAAGGAAATACGCTTCCTCTTTAGTCATTTTAACTTCTCTTCCGCAATCGGGACATTTTCCGTCAACAAGCTGACTTTCCGTCCAAAAGCTCTCACAAGGGGTGCAATAAAGCCCCTCGTAGCTTCCCTTATAAATATCGCCCTGGTCGTACAATTTCCTGAAAATTTTCTGAACAATTTCCTCGTGATTTTTATCGGTTGTACGTATAAAGTAATCATATGAAGTATTAAGGACATCGCAGATGTCCCTGATTTCTTTTGAAACTCTGTCTACATATTCTTTAGGAGTACAGCCCTCTGCCTGGGCATATTTTTCAACCTTCTGACCGTGTTCGTCAGTTCCTGTCTGGAAAAACACATCATATCCCTGAAGTCTTTTATATCTTGCAATAACGTCAGTAAGAACTATCTCATAGCTGTTGCCTATATGAGGCTTGCGTGATGTATAAGCAATGGCTGTGGATATATAATACGGTTGTCCTTTACAATTTTTGCACATAAATTTATCCTCCGAAAATTATAATAGCTTTTATTATTTTATCACACAGTATACTAAAAATCAATTATAAAGGAAAATATAAAGACAAAATCCTCCATTATTCAGAGCAGATTTTTCCATTCGACACAACATTACATATAATACCCCTTGACAAAGATAGTATACTGCGCTATAATGTAAAAGCTGAATTAATCACGGCGATATATCGCGGAGTGGAGCAGTTGGTAGCTCGTCGGGCTCATAACCCGAAGGTCGGAGGTTCAAGTCCTCC
>CANQVS010000037.1 GCA_947627345.1 uncultured Clostridia bacterium | reverse complement strand
TATTAACACCGTGCTGACCGAGTGCCGGTCCAACCGGTGGTGCCGGAGTAGCCTTTCCGGCAGGTATCTGCAGCTTAATTAAGCCAACTACCTTTTGAGCCATTGTGTTTTGCACCTCCAAAATTCGTGGTAAATTGCGGGACAATAAGGGTGTCCCTCCCACAGGGAACAATAATGCTCCCAATATTAAAGCATTTGCTTAATATTAATCGTCAACCGGTTCCGCCTGACCTAATTCAAGCTCTACCGGGGTTTCACGCCCGAACATAGAAACAACTACGCGGACATAATTTTTATCGGGGTCCATTTCCTCGACAACACCGACAAAGTCCTCAAGCGGACCATCGATAATGCGAACAGCGTCTCCCACATTGTAGTTAACCTCAACTACACGGCTTTCTACGCCTAAACGGTAAACTTCCTCGTCAGTAAGAGGAACAGGTTTAGACGATGGTCCTACAAATCCCGTACAACCGCGGATATTGCGGACAACATACCAAGTTTCATCGGTATAAATCATTTTTACGAAAACGTAGCTCGGGAAAATTTTATGCTCGACTTCTTTAACTTTTCCATCGTTATTCTCGGTTACGATTTCGGTTGGAACTTTTACTTCTGTAATCATATCCTGAAGTCCTCGGTTTTCAACCGTAGTCATCAGGTCGTTGGCTACTTTATTTTCATAGCCGGAGTAGGTATGAACAACATACCATCTTAATGTTCCGTCTGCCATTTACATTCGTCCTTTCGCAAAAATCGGTAATAGACGAATCAAGTAGAAGAAGTATTCATTACAAGTCCTAACAGAGCGTAAAGACCTCTGTCAAGAGCAAAAATGAATAAACCAGCAACAATAATTACAGCGAGAACAATAAAAAAGTTCTTAGTTGCAGTTCTGGGACTGGTCCAAGTAATCTTCTTGATTTCACCCTTACACTCACGAAGGTAATTCCAAACACGCTTAAATACATTAGGTTTCTTGTTTGATTTCTTGGCAGTTTTAGCGGTTGCTTTCTTTTCAGCCATAATTAAACCTCCGTTATTTTGTCTCTTTGTGAAGAGTGTGCTTTCTGCAGAATCTGCAGTACTTGTTCATTTCAAGTCTGTCAGGACTGTTTTTCTTGTTCTTCATTGTGTTGTAATTTCTTTGTTTACATTCTGTACAAGCCAAAGTGATTTTAACTCTCATTGACGGCACCTCCCGTGAATTTTCGGAATATATTTAGCCTCCCTCAAAAGGGCATAAAAAAATAAGCCCCTTATACGAGGTAAACATATTTTATCATAGTTATAGTTAATAGTCAAGTATTTTTTGAAAAATTTATTATATATTGTAATTTATTGGTATAGGACGGCAAAAGCCGTCCTATATATTATTAGCTACCTTTGCTGAGCCTGTTGTTGTGCCTGAAGACGTTCTGCCATAGATGTACGCTTTTTCTTGGGCTTTTCGGGCTTTACCTTTTTACCTTTGTATTTCAATGCCGCTTTCCATGCCTTTTTAAGTTCATCGGACATATTTTCGGTTAATATATCGTATTTGTCTTCGGGCATTGAATTTAATATTACAATTGTTATAATTGAGCGTGTGTCGGCGTCCCCGTTGGAATATTGAGTTGAAAGGAGTGAAACAAGCTTTTCAATTTCTTTCTTATTGCCCATTTTAACAAGATTTTCAACTTTAGGAACAATTGATGCTTTTGTAAAAGTCACTCCTCTAAACGGATAATAGCAGTCTTCCTCGTTTTTTATCTCATCCTTTAATTCGGGAAATATAGATGAAAAGCGTTTTGCAAGAAAAATCGGGTCGGCGTTACCCTCATCTGAATCTTTCTTCTTCTTTTTCTTTGTCGTTTTAATTCTTTTTACGGCTGTTGTTGAAGAACAGTTGTCAACAAAGTCATTCGCAATAGAGTCCGCCTCTTTCTGAGTATCTGTTTCGGGGTCGAACATCCATGTTGCGAGAACCTTCCAATCATTGTCGGGTCCGTCATCGGTCATAGCGCAATGGCGCATTACCATATGCTGTTTATCAATAAAATAAACTACGGAATACGCGTTATTCTCAGAAGTGTAGAGAGAAACCAACTCGTTTTCATTTCCGCTTATCTTCTGTTTTGTAAATCCCTGCGGTTTTAACGCGTCCTCAACCTTCTCTGAAATGCTGTTAAAAGCTGACTTTATATCCATTTATATCATTCCTTTTTGTGCATATGTAGTTATTATACATTTAACGGACAGATTTGTCAAAGATTTATTATTAAAGTTTATCGTTAATATTTATCTTGAAAGTAATATAAATATATGGTATCATATTATTTTGAAAAAAGAAAAGGAGAAATGTAATGAAAAATGCTCCTATCGGCGTTTTTGACTCCGGGCTTGGCGGACTTACCGCGGTCAGAGAATTAAGAAACGTTTTACCAAATGAAAATATAATTTACTTTGGCGATACGGGACGCGTACCCTACGGCACACGCTCGGAGGCTACTATTAAACGCTACGCTATGCAAGACGCTAAATTTCTTTTAAAGCATAATGTTAAAATGATAATTGCCGCCTGCGGAACAGTAAGCTCTGTTGCCACGAACCTTAAGCACGACTTGCCTATTCCGTTTACGGGAGTTGTATCTCCCACCTGCTTTGCCGCGGCCAAGGCAACAAAAAACAAAAAAATCGGCGTTATTGGTACAAGCGCAACGATAAACAGTCACAGCTATCGTGACTTGATAAAGCAATTCGACAGCGAAATTGAAGTAATTGAGCAGGATTGTCCTCTGTTTGTTCCGCTTGTGGAGAACGGATTTATCGACAAAGACGATATGGTTGTTCGCCTCGTTATTGAAAGATATATGACAAGAATAAAAAACGCTGATGCAGATACCGTTATTCTCGGCTGTACTCACTACCCCATTATTAAAGACGCGATTTCTTCAGTTATGGGGAATGAAATTACACTTATTGACAGCGGAAAGGAAACCGCTATTTACGCAGCAAAAATTTTAAAGGAAAACGACTTGCTCAACGACAGCGCCAACAACGGGACGAGTGAATTTTATGTTTCAGATACCCCTGAGGGATTTGAAACTATCGCGAGCGTATTTCTCGGAGAAAATGTCAGCCACAAGGTTGAGCAGATTAATATTGAATTGTACTAAACGTTAAAAGGTGAGGATATGGAAAGTAAAAAGAATGAATATCTCATTTCCGTAACAGGTATTCAAGAGGTAGACGGAGAGAAAGACAAAATCGAGTTACAGACCGTGGGGAATTTTTTGATGAAGCCTAGCCACGCATACATAGGTTATAAGGAATACGATGAGGAAAACCCCTCTATTTCCTCAAACAATGTGGTTAAAGTCGAGAGCGAAGACAGAGTTACGATTATAAGAAACGGAGAAATTCAAACACGCCTTATACTTGAAAAAGGCAGAAGACACCAGTGCCATTACCGAACTGTTATGGGCGACCTTATGATAGGCGTGTCTGCCGAAACAATCAGAAACGAGCTTACCGAAAATGGCGGAAAGCTCCATGTGATTTACTCGCTCGATTTTAATAACGAGATTATTTCTAATAATGAATTTTATATTAATGTAGAGGAAAAAAGGTGAAATTATGCAAACATTATCCACCGCAAAAAAACAGCTTAAAAACGCGATTACAACTGCAATCGAAAAAGCTATAGAAAACGAAGAGCTATCAAAAGCTGAAATTCCCGAATATATAATTGAAAGTCCCGCGGACAGAAAAAACGGCGATCTCGCGACAAATGTCGCTATGGCGGGGGCGAGGGTTTTCAAGACCGCGCCGATTAAAATAGCGCAGGCGATTAGTAAAAATATTGAGCTTAGAGATACATTTTTTGAAAAATGTGAAATTGCGGGACCCGGGTTTATTAATTTCTTTTATTCGGGTGATTTCTATGCATCTGTAATAAAAGACGTTGAGGACGAGGCTGAAAATTACGGAAGTTCCGACTATGGCAAGGGCGAAAAAGTCAACGTCGAATTTGTATCAGCAAACCCAACGGGTCCTATGCATATGGGTAATGCAAGAGGCGGAGCTATCGGTGACTGTCTGGCGGCAGTACTGCAAAAAGCAGGATATAATTCTTATAAAGAATTTTACGTAAATGACGCAGGCAATCAAATTGAAAAATTCGCCTGTTCATTGGAGGCGCGTTATCTTCAGATTTTTAAGGACGATATTGAATTTCCCGAGGACGGATATCAAGGCTCCGATATAACCGACCACGCGCGAGCATATGCCGACGAGTTTGGGGACAAGTTAATTAATGTTTCTTGTGAAGAAAGGAAAAAAACGCTTGTAGATTTCGCTTTGCCGAAAAATATCGCTAAAATGCAGAGTGATATGAAAAAATATAAAATATACTATGACAAATGGTTTTTCGAGTCTTCCCTGCACGAGAGCAACAAGGTAAAGGCTGTTGTGGATTTACTTACAGAAAAGGGGCTTACCTATGAAAAAGAGGGCGCTGTCTGGTACAAAAACAAGCAGGTTTGCACAGACATCCTTCTTTCACAGGGCAAAACTCGGGAATATATAGACAAGCTTGAATTAAAAGATGACGTTCTTATAAGAAAAAACGGCAATCCAACCTACTTTGCCGCCGATATTGCGTATCATAAGGATAAATTTGACCGCGGTTTCACAACGTGTATTGATATTTGGGGAGCGGACCACCACGGACACGTTATGAGAATGAAAGGTGCTATGGACGCTATCGGGCTTGACGGCAATAAATTAATCGTTGTTTTAATGCAACTTGTTAAGCTTGTTTCGGGAGGACAGGTTGTTAAAATGAGTAAACGCACGGGCAAGGCAATCCAGCTCAGCGATTTGCTCGACGAGGTTCCCGTTGACAGCGCGCGTTTTCTTTTCAATACAAGAGAGGCAAACACGCAAATGGATTTTGACCTCGACATAGCGGTCCAGCAGGACAATCAAAACCCCGTTTATTATGTTCAGTATGCCCATGCGAGAATTTGCAGTATTATAAAGGCGCTTGCAAAGGACGGAATAAAAGCGAGAAAATGCACAGAGGACGAGCTTAAATTGCTTAATCAGCCGGAGGAACTTGAACTTATAAATCATATAGCGAACTTTTCTGATGAGATTATTTCGGCTGCAAAAGAATATGACCCTACAAAAATCACTCGTTATGTAACCCAAACGGCAACGCTCTTTCACAAATTTTACAACGCATGCAGAGTCAAAGTTGATGACGAAAGCTTAATGCAGGCAAGGCTTGCACTTTGTCTCGCAGTAAAAACAGTCATAAAAAACGTACTTGATATGTTTAATATTGAATGTCCCGAAAGTATGTAAATTTAAAATCAAAACCACCCGTTGATGATATGCACCCCAAAAGTTAGACACTTTTGTAGGTGCATTTTTATGGGAAAAACAGGAAGAAAAAACAAGGTATATAGTGCAGAATTCAAAATATCTGTTATAATGGATATGTGTGAGA
>CANQVS010000036.1 GCA_947627345.1 uncultured Clostridia bacterium | reverse complement strand
TCCTCTAAATCCGATATGAAAAGTATTTAAAAGTTTACCTTTAAATTTTAATTCTTAATTTTTATATCTCCACGTCAAACATTGCAGTCCCTCTCGGACAATTCATATCCCCCAAAACCTCTGTGTCTCTGTCTTGTTTTGGATAGGGAGGAAAGGATCTGCTGTAGACTTTTTAAAACTTTTCCTCTAAATCCGATATGAAAAGTATTTAAAAGTTTACCTTTAAATTTTAATTCTTAATTTTTATATCTCCACGTCAGACATTGCAGTCCCTCTCGGACAATTCATATCCCCCAAAACCTCTGTGTCTCTGTCTTGTTTTGGATAGGGAGGACAGATTCTGCGGTAGACTTTTTAAAAACTTTTCCCCTAAATCCGATATGAAAAGTTTTTAAAAGTTTACCTTTAAATTTTTAATTCTTAATTTTTATATCTTCACGTCAGACATTGCATTCCCTCTCGGACAATTCATATCCCCCAAACCTTTGTGCCTTTATCTCGCATTGGATAGAAAGGACAGGTTCATCTTTATATTTTATTAAAACTTAACATTAAAGTTACTTTTAACTTTTAATTCACAATTCATAATTATACTCATAAGTCTGCTTAATTGGCGCAAAAAAGCGAACGTACAAAATACGTTCGCTTTCGTTATTATTCATTATATATTTTATCAATATACAATTACAGGCATTCCGAGAAATGACTTTGAGTAAATTTTGCTGACCGCTCCTGTCGGGGTATTTACACAACCGTGAGAGCCGTCATAGGTGTAGATATTTCCGCCGTAAGCGCTTCGCCATGAGCTGTCGTGAATACCCTGACCGTCGCTTGTGAATCCGAGCCAGTAGCTTACGGGCGTGGTCCAACTGCTTGAACCGTATGAACCTCTCAGAACTGCCGGAGATTTTCTGCTTATTACTGTGTGGTATCCGCGCGTTGTGGCCCTGCCGCCGCCTGAAAGACCTGTAACGACATCAGTTGTTACATAAAGCTTGTTTTTTACATACATATACATCTTTTGAGTTTCAATGCAAACCTCAACCCATGTTCCGGAAGGAGTTTTTCCATAAGCGGATGCAACAGCGTTTACGCTAGCCTTTTTAGCTGTTCCGTAAACCTTTTGACCGTTTACATATTTATAAGACTTAACAGCGTATTTATAGGTTTTATTTAATTTAAGTTTTCCCGTTAAATAATTTGTATAAGAGGTCGAAGCCTTTTTAAGCCATTTTCCGTTAGCTCTCTGAACAAACACATCATATCCCGATGCTCCGCTTACTGCTTTCCAGGAGAAAAGTCCTCTCTTTAAATATGATTTAACCGATAATCCTGTAACTCCTTTAACAGCAGTTGCGGTTTTAATTGAGTTAAAAGCCCCATAGTATTTTTTACCGTTTACGGTACGCATGGCTCTTACCTTATATCTGTAGTTGGTTCCTGTAGTTACGTTTGAGTCCGTATAGGTCCTTGACGCGGTGGTAACGATTTTCTTGTACTTTGTATTAGCCGATTTTCTGTAAACCTGATACTTAGACGCCTTAGCGACCTTGCTCCACGCAATCTTAATTTTTGTTGTTGTGGATTTTCTGTTAACAACCTTTTTGGGAGATGCGAGTGTAGTCACGTTTTTAACCGCTTTACCAGTACTTGTTGCGGTAATACCGCTCTTTGTTCTCTGAACGCATACTTTATATTTGTAGATGTATCCTGCTTTCAGACCTTTGTCTTTATAGCTTGTTTTTGATTTCTTGACCGCGGTAATCGAGCTGTATTTTGAAAAGCTTCCGTTTGAGTTTTCAACCGAACGCATAATTATGTATTTTGACGCGGACGAATTTTTGCTCCATTTAATTGTCATCGAATCCGATGTCTTATCTGCAACTTTTACCTTTGAGACGTTAGAGGGTTTTGTAAGGGTTTTAAGTGTTTGCGCCGGGCTTTTAGTCGTAACCAAAGCTTTTCTTACAGCTGTAATTTTGTATTTATAAAGCTTGCCTGCGCTTATATTCGCTGTGTTTTTATATGCTGTAACATTTATATCGTCTATAGTTTTAATTTCCTTATAGCTTCCCATTTTGCCGTTTGATTTTTCATCTGCACGACTGATTACATAACTCGTAGCGTTATCAACCTTATCCCATTTAATAATGACATAATCGCTTGAAGTTGAAGTTACTCTGAAATTTTTGGGAGCGCTTGGGGTAATTATCGGTTCGGTTGTTTCCTGAGTAGATTCGGTGGCAGTTGTAGGCTCGGTCGTTTCCTGTGAGGGCGATTGTACGGCAGTTTCAAATGTGTTTTCCTGCGGGCTTTCGCTTGTCGGCGTGGAAACGTCCTCCCCTGAAGAGTGGTTGTCGCTTGAAACCGCGTTAGCGGAAACAGCAAAGGGAACAACTGTTGTTAAAATTAAAATTGAAAGTAAAACCGAAACAATTTTCTTCATATTGAATTTCCTTTCTTTATATATTAATAAACATTATATACTATTACATATTTGTAACTACATTTTAACTCTAAACATTTTTATTTACAAGTGATTTTATAAAGTTTTTTAAAATTTATATATACTGTACAAAATTAATTTTTTAAAATCTTAAATGTACTCTAAATATCCCTGTTTTTTAAATACTTGTCTTAATATAAATCAGGTTGCTATTTTTTTACAAATGAATTATAATAATAAAATACAGGTCTTTTAAGCGGAGGTGCTTATGGAACTTAAAATCGGCGATAAAATAGAGATGAAAAAGCCTCATCCCTGCGGAAGCAAAGTTTTTACGCTTTTGAGATTGGGAATGGATTTTAAAATCCGTTGCGAGGGATGCGGACGAGAGGTTATGGTTTCAAGAAAGAAAATTGAAAAAAACATTAAGAAGGTAATTGACTGATGTTTGAAAGAATAGAAATTTTTGATAAACGCTACAGTGAATTGAACAAGAAAATTTACGAGCCGAGTATTGCCTCCAATGTAGAGGAATATCAAAAAATAATGAAAGAAATCCGCGACCTTGAGCCTGTGGTGCTTAAATACCGTGAGTATAAGCAAAAGGAGCAGACAATTGAGGAAAGCCTTGAAATTTTAAATGACGCGTCTATGGATGCGGAAATGAAAGAACTTGCCCAAATTGAACTTGACGATGCGAAAAAATCGCTCGAAACTCTGTCCGAGGAGCTTAAAATTTTACTTCTTCCAAAGGACCCTAACGATGAACGCAACGTAATCGTCGAAATACGAGGCGGTGCGGGAGGCGAGGAAAGCGCGCTTTTTTCGGCTGTTTTGTACCGTATGTACAGTATGTACGCAGAAGCTAAAGGATTTAAGATTGAGCCGATTAACGTAAATGAAACAGAGCTTGGAGGATTTAAGGAAATATCGTTTATGGTTAACGGGCAGGGCGCTTACAGTCGCTTTAAATATGAAAGCGGAGTTCATCGTGTACAGCGTGTTCCCGAAACTGAAAGTCAGGGCAGAATTCATACCTCCACAACTACCGTCGCGGTTCTTCCCGAGGCGGACGAGGTTGAAATGGAAATAAATCCAAAGGATTTAAAAATTGACACTTTCAGGAGTTCGGGTGCAGGCGGTCAGCATATTAACAAAACATCTTCCGCAATACGAATTACGCACCTTCCTACGGGAATGGTAGTTGAATGTCAGGACGAGAGAAGCCAGTATAAAAATAAAGACAAGGCGATGAAGGTTTTAAAATCACGTTTACTGCAACAAAAGCAGGAGGCGCAGGACAGCGCTATTTCCGCCGAAAGGAAAAGCCAGGTCGGAAGCGGTGACAGGAGCGAACGCATAAGAACATATAATTATCCGCAGGGACGTTTGACCGACCACCGTATCGGTCTTACGCTCTATAAGCTTGAGGATATTTTAAACGGCGATTTAGACGAGGTGATTGATCCGCTCGTCGCCGCTGACCGCGCAGAGAAACTCAAAGAGAGTATGGAAAGCTGATTTGATGAATACATTATTATTAGAGAATAATGAAAAAGATATAAAAACAGCAGGTGAAATTTTAGCAAACGGCGGTTTAGTCGCTATCCCGACAGAAACTGTGTATGGTCTTGCGGCAAATGCGCTTGACGGAAACGCCGTTAAAAAAATTTTTGAGGCTAAAGGACGTCCCGCCGATAATCCGCTTATCGTTCACATAGCGGATTTTGATGATATTAAGAGATACAAGCTTGCGCAGAATTTACCCGAAAAGGCTGTTAAGCTTGCTCAAAAGTTCTGGAGCGGTCCTCTCACTATTATATTAAAAAAGGGCGAGACTGTGCCTGATGAGGTCAGCGCCGGACTTGATACGGTCGCAATCCGTTTTCCGTCACATAAAACCGCTCAGGCCGTTATAAAAGCGTCGGGTTGTCCGCTTGCGGCGCCCTCGGCTAATCTTTCAGGTTCTCCGAGCCCGACAACCGCTCTCCACGTTATGTCCGATTTAAACGGAAAAATTGACGCGGTGCTGGACGGAGGAGAATGTTCGGTAGGTCTTGAAAGCACTGTGATTACACTTGCAACAGATAAGCCGAGGCTTTTAAGACCGGGCGGAATAACCGTTGAGCAGATTGAAAGTGTAATTGGTGAAATCAGCGTTGACGGTGCGGTTTTAAATCGGCTTGAAAAAGGCGCAAAAGCCTCATCGCCGGGAATGAAATATAAGCACTATTCTCCTAAAGCGAGAGTTATTCTTGTGTCGTCGGACGATGAAAAATACATAAATTTTGTGAACGAAAGAAAAGCCCGCGATGTTGCGGCTCTTTGCTATAAGGGCGATGAAAAGGGCATTGATACGCGGTGTTTTATCCTCGGAGAAAAGGATAATTACATTGAACAGGCTCACGAGCTTTTTAAGATTTTAAGAGAAATTGACAAAAATCCGAGTATAAAAACAGTCTACGCGCGCTGTCCGAAACCCGATGGAGTCGGAATGGCTGTGTATAACCGCCTCATTCGCGCGGCGGGGTTCGAGGTGATTAATCTTGAAGAAATATAAGCTTATCGGGCTTACGGGAACGACAGGCTCTGGAAAAAGCCCGGTCAGAAAAATTTTTGAGGAAAACGGGTATAAGGTTATAGACGCCGATATTTTAGCGAGAGAAGCGATTAAAAACGATATTGTCAAGGGCGATATTTTAGCGATGTTCGGCGTTGACCTTATAGAGAATAACGAAATTAACCGAAAAGAGCTTGCAAAGAGGGCTTTTAAGGACAAGAACAGCGTTAATATGCTTAACGCTGTTATGCACCCTCATATTACTACGCTGTTTATAAAGGAGCTTAAAAGGCTGACGGACTTGGGCGAAGGGAAAATAATTTTTGACGCTCCCCAGCTTTTTGAGGCGGGAATGGATATAATCTGCGATGAGGTTGTTGCCGTATCCGCGGACGAGAAGATTAGAATTGAAAGAATTACAAATCGTGATAAAATATCCGAAGAAATGGCAAAACAACGCATTAAGGTACAGTTTCCTGACAGATTTTTTAAGGAAAACTGCGATTATTATATAGAAAACAACTCCTCCTTTGAGGATTTAAAGGTTAAAGTTCAAGAAATAATTTCAGAAATTTGAGGTGCGTTTTGGCTCAAAGAAGATACAGGAGATACAGAAGAAAATCTCACCGCTTTCGCAATTTTATAATATTTCTTTTCTTTATTTCAATAGTCGGCGTAACGGTATGGCTTTTGATTAATAATTTTACAAAGGCAGAGGATTTGCTGGGCGAAAGTCTGTACCCTATAAAATACAGCGAGTATGTTGATAAGGCGTCGCAGGATTATAACCTTGAAAAGTCACTGATATATGCCGTAATCAGAACCGAGTCGGATTTCAACCCGAAATGCGAAAGCCACGCGGGTGCTATGGGGCTTATGCAGGTTATGCCCGAAAGCTTTGAATGGATTAACAAGCTAAAAGGTGAAACGCTCGGCACGGAAAATCTTTTGAATCCTGAGGTTAATATTGACTACGGCTCGTATCTTTTGAGTTATTTTTATAAATATTACGGGAACGAGCAGTGCGCTTTGGCGGCATATAACGCGGGATTTGTTGTTTCCGACTGGCTGAAAGACAGCAATTACAGCTCGGACGGAAAAACTCTCGATAATGTTCCGTATCCCGAAACCGACAAATATATTAAAAAGGTGGAGCGTGCTAAAAAAATGTATAATAAACTGTATTTCAGTTAAAATGATAAATGGAGGTTAAGAATATGTCAGACGAAAAAAATAAGACAAAAATGCTTAAAGAACAGCTTTTTATGTCGGCAAAAAAAGGTATTTCAACTGTTTCGGCAGAGGAGATAAAAAAATCGGACGAATTTTGCGAGGGATATAAAGAGTTTCTCGATAATTCCCCCGTTGAAAGAGAGGCGGTCAGCTATTCATTAAAGCTTGCTGAGGAAAACGGCTTTGTGGAATTTGAACGTGATAAACAGTATAAAGCGGGGGATAAAGTTTACCTTATAAACCGTGATAAAGCCATTGCCCTCGCCGTTATCGGAAAGAACAAAACAAAAAACGGCGTTCGTCTTTCAATCGCGCACATTGACTCGCCGAGGGTTGATTTAAAGCCCAATCCGCTTTACGAGGATAACAACCTTGCGTATTTTAAAACACATTATTACGGCGGAATAAAAAAGTATCAATGGACAGTTATGCCCCTTGCACTTCACGGCACGGTAGTTAAGCTCGACGGTACGAGGGTAAATATTAAAGTCGGTGTTGACGAGAGCGAACCTTGTTTCTGTATCACCGATTTACTTCCGCATCTTGCCCGCGAGCAGTCGTCAAAAAAGCTTGGACAGGCAATAGAGGGCGAAAACTTAAACGTATTGGTAGGCTCGCGTCCGCTTGATACAGAGGACGAGGAAAGCGAACTTGTAAAACTCAACATTATGAAGATTTTAAATGATAAATACGGAATTACCGAGGGTGATTTTCTCTCGGCAGAGTTGTGCCTTGTTCCTGCTCAGAAAAGCCGTGACGTTGGCTTTGACAGAGGGCTTATCGGCGGTTACGGACACGATGATAAGGTTTGCGCGTATCCTGCGCTTATGGCAGCAATTGATACCGAAATTCCCGAAGATACCTGTATAACATACCTTACGGATAAAGAGGAAACAGGCTCTGACGGAAACACGGGTATGCAAAGCGACTTTTTAAGATATTTTGTATATGATTTAGCGAAGTCCGACGGCGAAGAGGGTTATCGCGTTCTGTCAAAGAGTAAATGCCTTTCCGCGGACGTTAACGCGGCGTTCGACCCGATTTACGCGAGCGCGTATGAGGCAAAGAATTCAAGCTATATCAATCAGGGCGTTATAATTTCAAAGTACACGGGACACGGCGGAAAGTACGATACCTCCGATGCCTCGGCGGAGTATATGGGAGAAATCCGTTCTATGCTCGAAAAGAATAAGGTAATGTGGCAGGTAGGCGAGCTCGGCAAGGTTGACATCGGCGGAGGCGGAACAATCGCTAAGTTTGTAGCCAATATGAATGTTGACGTTGTGGACCTTGGAGTTCCCGTGCTTTCGATGCACGCTCCGTTTGAACTTATAAGTAAGATTGACGTGTATGAGGCGTATCGCGCGTTCTACGCTTTTTACAATAATATGTAAAAAACACTTGCATTTTACCGCGTAAAGTGGTATTATATACGGGCGGAAAAAATTCCGCCCTAAAAAATGCGCCGGTAGCTCAGCTGGATAGAGTGCGCGGCTACGAACCGCGAGATCGGGGGTTCGAGTCCCTTCCGGCGTGCCACAAAACAGACAGTCCGAAAGGGCTGTCTGTTTTGTTATGGAAGGGACTCGAAGCCGAGCGTAA
>CANQVS010000035.1 GCA_947627345.1 uncultured Clostridia bacterium | reverse complement strand
TTGCGATAAACGCCGTTGGGGTGTGCCAGCTGATAACTCTCTTTATGAGGAGGTACGCCCCGCCGAGCAAAAGCGCAAGAGTGCAGGTTTCGCCGAGGCAACCGCCGTGATAACCTAAAAACATATCAAGATAGGACGGAAGTCCGCTTGTCTGCCCTTTTGAGATAAGCGCAAGCGGAGTCGCGCTTGACGAAGCGTCGGGGAAAACCCAGCTTGTCATCGTACCCGAAAACGCCGTCATCATAATAATTCTGGCTGTAATTGCAGGGTTCGCGAAATTCTGTCCGATACCGCCGAAAAGCTGTTTTACAACGACAATCGCAACGATTGAGCCGAACGCCGCCTGCCAAAGCGGAATTGAAACGGGCAGGTTGAACGCTAAAAGCATACCTGTTACAACAGCGGACAAATCGGAAATTGTGTTTTCCTTTTTACAGATTTTTTCAAAACCCCATTCCGACAAAATACACACCGCAACGCACACGCCGATAACCAAAAGACTGCGTGCTCCGAAAATTATAACCGAGGCGATTGCGGCGGGTATAAGAGCGATTACAACGTCAAGCATAATCTTTTGAGTTGTGATGTTGCTGTTTATATGGGGTGAAACCGAGGAGATTAACTTATTCATTTTCTTCCTCCTCTGCTTTTTTCTTGTTTATATAATTGCGAAGCATTGACTTAGCGAGCTTGTTTGTCTGAACAAGCGGACGTTTTGCGGGGCATACATACGAACAGCATCCGCACTCCATACACAAATCAACGCACAATTTTTCCAAATCCTCTTCTGAGCCTGTCTTATAAGCCCTCGCGATTGCTCTCGGGTCGAGTTTAAACGGACAGTGATTAAGGCATTTTCCGCAATTTATGCAGGCTGTCGTCTTAGGCGGAACCGCCTCTTTCTTATCCATAGCGATAACCGCGTTCGTCATTTTAAGCACGGGAGCGTCCCCCGACGGCACCGAAATACCCATCATCGGACCGCCGTATATAATTTTATAAGGCTCGCTTTTAAGTCCGCCTGCGCTTTCGAGAAGGTCGCTTATCGGGGTTCCTATCGGGGCGATTACGTTTTTCGGCTCCTTTACCGCCGAGCCGTCAACCGTAACGCACTTTTCAACCAACGGCATTCCCGTTTCAAGGAACTCCCCTATAAACGCGAGCGTCGTTACGTTGATTACGATTACTCCGACATCGAGAGGCAGACCGCCTTTCGGGATAATTCTTTTCATAGTGTTGTAGACGAGAACCTTTTCACCGCCCTGCGGATAAACCGCTGGGAGCGGGCGCACCTCTACAAAGCTGTCGTCTTTGGAATACTCCGACAGCTTTTTAACGCATTGCGGTTTATTATTTTCCACTCCGATAATAAAACGCTTTACGCCCATATATTTTTTAACCGCGTCTATAGCTTTAAATATGTATTCGGTTTTGTCGAGCATTGTACGGGTATCGGACGTTATATACGGCTCGCATTCCGCGCCGTTTATAATTACCGCGTCAATCTTCTCAAGCTCTTTTACATTCAGTTTTACAAATGTCGGAAAGCCCGCTCCGCCCAAGCCGACAATTCCGCTGTTCTTAACAGCGTTTATAAAGCTGTCAAAATCCTTTACCTCGGGCGGTTTAACCGCTTCGTCCTTTTGCTGTAATCCGTCGGTTTCGATTACAACGGCAGGAACTTTCAGTCCCGACGACATTGTTATCTCGTCGATTTTGGCAACGGTTCCCGATACGCTTGAATGAACAGGCGCCGAAATAAAACCGTCCTGTTCGCCTAAAAGAGTACCGACCTTTACATTGTCGCCCTTTTTTACCGTTACCTTTGCCTGCTTTCCTATGTGCATTGACATAGGAATGACTACCGTTTTTGAAACGGGAATTTTTACAGGCTTGCTCTCGGCGGTATCTTTCTTATGAGGCACCTTTGCGCCGTGTAGTCTCATAATTAACCCCCTAATCCTTTTTCGCATACATATTCATTATACTATAAATATGCTTTTTAGCCAATGTATTTTCACGTTAAAAATTTAACAAATTTTAGAGAAAAAACAAAAAATTTTTAATTCTATTGACATAATTCGACTGATATACTAAGATTATATAAGATGTGTCAATTTTTTACAATAAAATAATTTATAGAAATGGGGTAGAAAAATGAAAAGAGTTTTTTCGGGATTGATTGCGGTATTAATGATTTTGACGGCATTCGCTTCCTGCGGCGGCGGAGAAATTTCAGAAATCATTCTGATTGACAAAACGAAAACCGTTACCGTAGGCAAAACTTATACAATCCAATATACCGTCAATCCAAGTAATTCAAAAGAAACTTTACTTTGGTCATCTTCCGACGAGGAAGTCGCAACCGTTGAAAACGGTACGGTAAAGGCGCTTAAAGCAGGTGAAACCGAAATTACAGTTATGTCCTCTAAAGGAATATCTGCGGTATGCAATTTAACGGTTAAAGATGTGGATATTACAAAAGTGGAGATAAATCCGTCAAGCGACACTATAAAAAGCGGAAATACCACTAAGCTTGACGTTACCCTCTACCCTGCCACGGCAAACGGCCAGAATGTAAAATGGTCCTCCTCGGACCCGTCGGTGGCTACGGTATCTCAGACAGGACTTGTTACGGGACAAAAGGCAGGAACCGTTGAAATTACAGCTACAACTGACGGCGGAAAAAGCGGCAGCGCGGTTATTAAAGTTACCTCAAAGAAAAAGAGTAAAACAAAATCCAGTTCAACAACATATGTTTACTATACACCAAGACAGATTGCCGACAATTATTCGGGAGATTTTGTATTCTATGACTCCTCATACAGACGGCTTTCATCGGGAGAGGTTGCGGTCCTTTCTTATGATGATACACAACGCGCAATAAACGAGATTTATGCCCGCAACGGGAATATTTTCTCCTCCTCCAAATGGAGTGCGTATTTCAGCAGATATTCGTGGTATTATCCACGCAAGAAAATTTCTCAGTCAGACTGTAACAGTATAGAACAGTATAATCTTAACCTGTTAATTAAACACAGAAATTCCTTATAAAAGGAGCACGGCAAAATGCCGTGCCCTTTTTAGTAATTTTCAAATTTCAATTTCTCGGTATTTATTTTAATTAACTTTCGTATATTATTTCTTTTATAATGGATATAAGGGAAGTTTTTTACAGCTTTTCTTTTTTAGGCTGTTTTTAACTCTTGTCTAATAGGCAAATTTGTGGTACAATATCGGATAATTGAAGGAGGAATAACAATGGATATTACTAAGGACATTAAATATGTCGGAGTGAACGACCACGAGCTTGACCTTTTTGAGGGCGAATATATAATCCCGAACGGTATGGCGTATAATTCTTATGTCATTGTTGACGATAAAATTGCCGTTACGGATTCCGTTGACGCGAATTTCGGCGATGAATGGATTTCAAATATCGAAAAGACTTTGGGAGATAAAGCTCCCGATTATCTTATAGTTCATCATATGGAGCCCGACCACAGCGCGAATATTGTAAAATTTATGGATAAATACGAAAATGCCGTTATGGTTTCTTCCGAAAAGGCGTTCGTTATGCTTTCGCAGTTTTATAATAAGGACTACAGCGAGCGCAAGCTCGTTGTCAAAGAGGGCGACAAGCTCGCTCTCGGCGCTCATACTTTAAGCTTTATCGGCGCGCCTATGGTACACTGGCCCGAGGTTTTAATGAGTTATGATGAATGCGACAAGGTTCTTTTCTCGGCTGACGCGTTCGGAAAATTCGGCGCGCTTGACGTTGACGAGGACTGGGCGTGCGAGGCAAGACGTTATTATTTCGGTATTGTCGGCAAATACGGTATGCAGGTGCAGAACGTTCTTAAAAAAGCGTCAGCTCTTGATATAAAAATTATCTGTCCGCTGCACGGCCCGATTCTAAGCGAAAATTTAAGCTATTACCTCGACCTTTACAACACCTGGTCGTCATACGGAGTTGAGAGCGAGGGCGTTACTATCGCCTACACCTCCGTTTACGGAAACACCAAGAAAGCGGTTGAGATTTTGGCGCAAAAGCTGAGAGATAAGGGCTGTCCCAAGGTTGCTGTTAACGACCTCGCGAGAGAGGATATGGCGGAATGTGTCGAGGACGCTTTCCGTTACGGAAAAATTATTCTCGCAACGACAACCTATAATATGGATATTTTCCCGTTTATGCACACCTTTATAAAGAAGCTTACAGAGCGCGGTTATCAAAACAAGCTTATAGGTTTCGTTGAAAACGGAACATGGGCGCCTGTTGCGGCTAAGAAGATGAAGGAAATGTTTGACGGCTCAAAAAACCTTACATTTGCGAACACAACCGTTACGATAAAATCCGCTTTAAATGCTGACAGCGAAAAGGCTCTCGACGCTTTGGCAGAGGAGTTTGTAAAGTAAATCTTTTAAAAATTACAGTCGGGAAAGGTTTTACCGTTTTCCGACTGTTTTTCTTTCAGATTATTTAGAATACAATTTCTATACACGACACGCACGAAAACGCCGAACTCTTAAGAGCTCGGCGTTCTCTTGTTCAAAAGAAAATGAGGGGTACAAAAATTGTAAGTCTCTGAGTCGACTTACCAGAGGAGGGTAGAACGTTGTACTCAGCAGTTGCGGTTCTGCTATTGAGTACGGTTTTATTAAAACACTCAATTTTGATAACTATGTGAAATCAGATTGAAATTAAGTTGAAAAATTCCTGTTTTTAAATACATAAAATGTTTTTTGTTCATACTGAATTATATTTAAACAAATGTTTGACATCTACCCACGTTTATGATATGATATTTACATATATAAACAGGAGGTTATCCGTATGAATAATTTGAAACCTATCACAAAAAAACAACAGGCTGTTTACGACTATTTAGTCGAGTGTTCCGAACAAAACAGAGTTCCTTCTGTCCGTGAAATTTGCAAGAATGTAGGTCTTAAATCGACCTCAACGGCTCATCTTTATTTAAAAGCGTTAGAGGAGCACGGTTTAATCGAACGTGACGCGGGACTTAACCGCTGTATCCGCATTGTCGGCGAAACTACGGCAAAGAGAGTTCCCATTCTCGGAAATGTCGCGGCGGGAAACCCTATCGTTGCTATTGAGGATATTGAAGGTTACGTTACGGTCGACCGAAAATTAAGCAGAGGAAAAAAGCTTTTCGCCCTTAAAGTTCAGGGAGAGAGTATGATTAACGCGGGAATTCTACCCGATGATATTCTTATTGTAAACAGAACTCCCGTTGCCGAAAACGGTGAAATTGTCGTTGCGCTTGTTGACGACAGCGCTACTGTCAAGCGCTTTTACAAGGAGGACGGCCACTTCCGCCTCCAACCCGAAAACGATGATTTTGAGCCGATTATCGTAGACAACGTTATTCTTCTCGGAAAGGTCATCTCTCTCATCAGGGGTTATTAAATTTTGAACTTTTTGGTGACGGTTTTTTGAAAATCTTCTGAAAATGCGGCGAATTATATTGTAATATTTTTTTATAATGTTAGAATATCTTTAGATTGGGAGGTATGTATATGGAAAACTCAGAAAATAAAATACCGCAAATTAATCAGCAGAAAACAGATAATATGGAACCTTCCGCAGAAAGCGTTCCTGTTCAAGAAGAAATTTCCGTTGGGAATAACTCGGAACAAAGCGTTTCTTCCGAGCAAAAGCCCGAAAATATTGTGACAGAAAACGCAAACGCCGAAATAAAAACCGACGGTGAAAAAACTGATACTGAGCAAAACGGACAAAAAAGCTCCGCGCAGAATACAGATATTCAGACCCAGCCGTCAAAATTCGCGCTGACGGCAGGACAGGTGTGGAAAATTATAAGAAACTTTTTCTCGAAAAACGTTGTTGACGCTATTGCGGCTCAATACAAGGAAAAGCTCCCCGTTTGGGGTATTCTTCTTCCTGCGTATGTACTTTTAAGCGCAATCAGCGCAACGGTTTCCTTTAACTCACAGGGAACAGTTACATACCAAGTCGGAAATATCTTTTCCGATACAACGAGTTTCGGCTCGGGTGAAGTATTCTTTATAAATTTAGCTGTTGAAACGGCTTTGATGTTCGCAATGATTATCGGCGTCAGGGCATTTATAAAATTCCACAACGGCGACGGACATTTTCTCTCAAGCGCCAACCTTGTAACCGCGTCACAGCTCCCGATTATGATGTTCCTCGTATTTAATATAGTTACGGGCGGAGCGCTCACATCAATTATTAATACTGTATTTTCTCTCGGAAAATATGCGGTAATTATGCTTATCTTTGCGGGAGTCAGCAGGGTATTGGGCGGAAAAAAACCGCTTTGGTCGTTCTTTTTGATGTTAATTTGTGTGACCGTGGTGGCGGCTGTTGTGGCAATGATTGTTATTTCTCCGATTTTATTCTCAAGAGTTGCTTACTCGCTGATTGATACTATAGGATAATTACATAAACAATTTGAGAAAAGCGTAAATATTTTGCAAATCTATAAACATCGGGAAAACGAGGATTATCTATGCAAATAGGAAAATGTATTAAGATTAGCGTTTTTCTTATGCTGATTATGTTATTTTCGGCAGATTGCAAAAATACGGAAAGTAAAGAAAAATATATAACCATAACAAATACTTATTCTTATAAAGAAGATCTTGTTATGGACGTATTAACGTACAACTTGACCAATCAATCCATATCAAAGACAGCGTCAATTCCATACACATCACAATATCCTTTAACTATGTACAGCGCATCAAACGATAAAGTTTATTACACCGCTTTATCAGATGATAAAAAAGGCGATGAATTATTTGTTATGGATCGCCATAGTAAAAAAGCCCAACAGTTAACAAATGAATTTTTTGCAATTAACAATATCTATCCTTTAAATGAAGATATTTTTATTGCAGGCGTAAGGCGAAGTGATGATACAGCTGTTAAGCCGTATATTTATGATAAAGAAACAAAAAAAGTGAAAGAGATTCCGATTACAAATGATTTTTTCATTTCCTGCGCTCATTATGACCCTGTAAAACAAGATTTATATGTATCAGGATATTTAGAAAAAGAAGATAGAAATTCTTTTGACGAGCAGGATGAAGACGGAGATGTAAAAGGAATTACAAATTATATTTATAAATTTGACGGCAATAGGTTTAAGCTCATTTACAGTAAAAGGGACTGCTATATAAAAAGCATAACCTCCTGCGGGAATGATTTAATTATAAAATGGGGAACGACGTATTTTGATGAAGATATGAATTTGTCAAAAATATGTGTAGAAAATGAAAAAGAAGAATCTTTTGAGTTTGAAAAGTCTGAGATAAAAAATATTGCAGACGACGGCTTGATATATGCTGATACGGACAATGTTTTGTATATAAGACAAACTGAAAAGAAAAATGATATTGTGTATCAATTATGCAGTTATGACAATCATAACGGTAAAATAAATATTTTATATGAGGCTCCTGCACAGTCAGCTATTAATAACGCGCAAGTACTCCTGAAATAATTGGTAAATGTTATAAGCTACCCCTTTAATAAGGAGCTGAAACCGCAAATTTTAAATAAAAAGTCTGCTCAAAGTATATGATACATTGAGCAGGCTTTTTTATTAATTTAATGTAAAACCGTTTATATATTTTTTGTTTTCGTTCATTTTAAATCCATATCCCTCGAATGTATCCTCCATACCCAAAGTAAATCAGAGGAAGAAAGATTTGGGGGATTTTTAAATTAAGAATTAATAATTAAGAGTTAAGAATTAAAAATTTAAAGGTAAACCTTTAATTCCTTTTCAAATCGATTCAAGGGTAAAGTTTCTAAAAAGTCTATAGCTGAACCTGCCCTTACTATCCAAAACAAGATAAAGGCAGAAATGTTTGGGGGAGATGAATCGTCCGAGAGGGACTGCACGGACTGATGTGAAGATATAAAAATTAAAAATTATAAATTTTAACTTGGGTTTCGACCCGAAGTTGCATAAAACAGAAAGGCGGATAAAT
>CANQVS010000034.1 GCA_947627345.1 uncultured Clostridia bacterium | reverse complement strand
ACGAATCTTCTAACACTAAGATTGCTACAGTATCGTCAAAGGGCAAGATTAAGGCAAAGAAGAAAGGTACGTGCTACATTTACGTTTACGCGCAAAACGGCGTATACAAGAGAGTTAAGATTAAGGTTAAATAATTAAAACTCAAAATATAAATATATAAAAAAGGCTGTTTCAAAACACAATCTGTTTTGAAACAGCCTATAAAATTTTTTAAAACTCTATTCCGAATCTTGCCGTAACTCCTCTGTCGTAGGGGTGACGGATTTTTTTCATTTCGGTAATGTAGTCCGCAAGTTCCATAATTTTTTTCGGCGGGTTATGTCCCGTCATAACAATTTCGAGGTTTTTTGGAGCGTCGGATACAAACTCATACACATCGTGTTCGCTTAACATTCCCGCATCAATTGCGGAGAAAATTTCATCGAGAACTATCATATCGTATTTCTGGGTTAAAACCTTGGTAACGCTTTCGTTAAAAATATTTCTGAAAATTTTAGCAGCCTTCGCCTTTTCCTCATCATTCATATCGAATGTAAATTTCAGCTCCACAGGAGCAAAGGTAAGGCTTATATTTTCTGTGTGGCTTAGTGTGTGTCTTTCTCCTGAAAATTCCGTTTTTAAAAACTGAACAAAAAGCACTTTCATTCTGCTTCCCGCAGCTCTTGTGGCAAGACCGATTGCCGCTGTGGTTTTGCCTTTTCCGTTGCCGTAATAAATGTGTATCACACGCTCACCTCTTTCTTATAAATATAATATATCGGTTTCAAAAAATATTCAAGTATATTTAGAAAGTTATTATGTGAAAATAAATAAATTTGTCCTCGAAAAAAGGCAGAATATTATTATTTTTTTTGCGTACAATCAAATGACGGAAAAATATACATAAATCGAACGCAGATTTTTCTCCTGTTTTTATAAAATTAAGGGAATGATTAAATACTGTATTGACAAAAAAACACAACTTTAGTAAAATTAGTTGTAAACCTATTTTGGATAACTGTAACATAAAGTTGACTATATATTTGTGGAGGTAGGAGCTTGTCGATGAAAAAGTTTTTTGTTCCTGTAGCGTTTTTATTGGCTGTAATAATGTGCGTTGCTGTTCCGATTACGGTAACCGCGCAGATAACCTCGTTTAATTCAAGCGATGTTTCAACATCTTCCGATAATATTATTGAGCCTACAAGCGCGGTTGAGCCCGCTACGGAGGCAAAAATAATTCCTTCTGCGGTTAAGGGCTTAAAGGTTTCCTCTGTTGAGCCGAATTCTCTTTTATTAAGCTGGAACAAAAGTGACAACGCAAATTTATATACCATTTACCGCGCTGTAGAGGAAAAAAACGGCAAAATCGGCAGTTACAGAAAGTACAGCGATGTAAAATATAACTCATTCAGGGATACGGGGCTTGAACAGGCAAAAATCTATAAATATCAGATTTTTGCGTACAGAGTTTCGGGAGAATATGTAACTCAAAGCAAATCCGCAATAACCTCCGTAATGACAAGACCGAATAATGTTACAGGCGTAAAGCTTTCCGATAAAAAGACCAATTCAATGGTTCTAAGCTGGAAGAAAAGTTCCAAAGCGAACAAGTATGTTATTTACCGTTCAGATGAAAATCGGGACGGAAGTTATTCGGAGTATAAGAAAATCCGCGAAGTCGGCAAAGGTAAAAAGCTTAAAATTGCAGATAAAAACCTAGACGGCGGTACAATTTATAAATACAAGGTTGTAGCAGAACGTGTTCAGGGAGATACATCAGCAGTAAGCATAGGCACGGCAACAAAGGGTATGACTAAGCTAAAAGCACCCGCGGGCTTTAAAAAGATTAAAGCGAGTGAAACTGCAATTAAGCTCGCTTGGGAAAAGGTAAATCACGCCGAAAAATACGAGCTTTACCGCGATGGCGTTAAAATTAAGACGATTAAAAACACTACATATACCGACAGAAAGCTTTTAAGCGGTTCTCTGCATAATTATACTGTCAGAGCTGTTCGCAAGGTCGGCAAAAATATAAAGAAGGGCAATCTTGCAAGCCTGTCCGCATCGTGTAAATTACCCGCAAACAGAATTGTGGTATCTATATCCAAGCAGAAATTTTACCTTTACATAAAGAACAAGGTCGTTCTGCAATCTTCCGTTGTAACGGGAATGCCCGGTGACCGAGCTACGACAATCGGACACCATCATATCATTAGCAGAAAATCGCCCGCGATTTTACGCGGTTCATACGGCGGAAGTTCGTGGACGACGAGGGTAAATTACTGGCTCGGCTTTACCTACAGCGGTCAGGGCTTCCACGACAGCACGTGGCGCGGAGCCTACGGCGGAAATATTTACCGCAGTGACGGTTCCCACGGTTGTGTGAACACGCCTCTTGACGCTGTCAGAAAGCTCTATGAAAAGGCATATGTCGGTATGCTTGTTATCGTAAAAAATTGATTTTTTATATCTCCTCGTCAGACATTTCAGCTCCTATCTGACAATTCATATCCCCCAGACGTTTGAGCCTCTGTCTTGTTTTGGATAGAAAGGATAAGTTCTGCGAAAAATCTTTATATATAAAATTTCTCCCTATCTAACTTTAGATAGGGAGATTAATTTTTTGCTATGAATTTATTTATCCGTTTTTCTTTTTTTCAACTTTTAAGTTAAATAATTTTTAATTTTTAACTCTTAATTTTTGATTTTGCCTTTTTACAGCCCCGCTCTTTTTATAAGATACGGAATCGCGCGTTCAAAATCAACGCCGTACCAATTAGCGTTTGGGGTTTCGGCAGTAATACGGATACATTCGGCGGTGTAGTCCGCCGCGATTGAAACACTTTCCTGCATAGATTTTCCGCTTATTAAAAGTCCTGTAAATGTTGAACTGAAAATATCTCCTGTTCCATGGAAACTTGCGTCTAACTTTTCCTGAAAATATGTATAATATTCGTCTCTTTCGCTGTCATAAGTGAGAACGCCGTATTTTCCGCCAAACTCCGCGCCTGTCAGAACAATTTTCTTGGCACCCTGTTCTGCGAGTTTTTCTACAACTTTCTTTGCGAATTTTTCATCATATTCAGCTTGGTACGGAGTGTTCGTCATAAAACAAGCCTCAGTAATGTTCGGGAGTATAATGTCAGCGCTTGCGCAAAGCTTTGCCATTTCCGCAGGGAATTTGCTGTCGAAAGCGGGGTAGAGTTTGCCGTTATCAGCCATAGCGGGGTCAACAATAACAAGGTTGCTTTTCTGTCTTAGTTCATTTATAAGCGTTAGAACTTTTTGTATCTGCCCTGATGACGCGAGATAACCCGTGTAAAAGGCGTCAAAGGTAATTCCCTCGTCCTTCCAGTGCTTTGCTATCGGCAGAATTTGGTCGTCTAGATCCTTGCAGGTAAAGTTTTTAAACATAGTATGTGTTGATAAAACTGCCGTGGGAATAATCGCCGCCTCAACCCCTGTTGCGGAAATTATCGGCAGAGCCACAGTCAGAGAGCATTTTCCCACGCAGGAAATATCCTGAATTGTAACGATTCTTTTCATAGCCTATTACCTCTCAAAAATATATTGACTGTATTATACCAAAGCAACTGTCCTAAATAAATGCACAGTTTAGTGAAATTTAAAAGGACAGTTTGAGCGCAATAAAAATAAATTTAAGAAGATAATAAAATATAATATAAAATAATATAAAAAGACAGCCCATACGGACTGTCTTTATGGTGGGCCATCAGTACGCTCATAAATGAGAGAGAAGAATCTCGAACCTTGCGACGTGTGGCAGAGCTAAAAGAAACATCAACGCTCCTCGCTAAAATCGTTTCCCCGAAACGATTTTTAAACGCTCGGCTTCGAGTCCCTTCTGCTTTCTTAAAAAAATAACACAACCGTATGGTTGCGTTATTTTTTATGGTGGGCCATCAGTACATTGATAAATGCGAGGGAAAAATCTCGAACCTTGCGATGTGTGGCAGAGCTAAAAGAAATATCAACGCTCCTCGCTAAAATCGTTTCCCCGAAACGATTTTTAAACGCTCGGTTTCGAGTCCCTTCTGCTTTCTAAAAAAATAACACAACCGTATGGTTGCGTTATTTTTATGGTGGGCCATCAGGGACTCGAACCCCGGACCGATCGGTTATGAGCCGATAGCTCTAACCAACTGAGCTAATGGCCCTTAGCTAGTTGAACAAGAATAATTATATCAATTTTACATCTGGTTGTCAATATCTATTTGATTAAAACTGTAATGCAGAACACCGCAGTTCGTAGAGAACGGACTGCGGTGGTAAATTTTATTGTTAAAGTCGTAAAATATTTTAATGAGGAGAGAATGTAAAAATATTTGTATTTGTGTTTGATAAGAGATGAAATCAAATTTTTATATTGAAATCAAACAGATAACGCAGACTGAAAAAATAAATCCGAATACAATTCCGAAAAACATTAAACCACCTCGGATTTATTTTTTGCGGTTTTTATTGATTTACTCATTTTTTGAATTTTTTTCTTTAATTCATTTTAATGGTAAACTATTGCGATAAATTATCAGAAAATTTTTTCAGTTTTTATCTTCCTGCAATGTTATTGTTATGTCATAAGTTCTTGAGGAGCTTTGGCGGTAAAGCGTTACTTTAATTTTATCGCCTGCCTTATGTTTTTCGAGAATATCATAAACTTCGGCAAAGTTGCTGACCTTTTTGTTATCAACCTTTGTAACAATATCCCCTGCCTGCGCGCCTGTTTTGTCCATAGGTCCGCCCGGAGTTATCTCCTCAATAGAGATTCCCGACGCGCCTGCGCTTTCATCTGTAACAACCGTTCCGACAATTCCGATTTTCACACGGTTTTTAACATAGCTGTATTTAATAATGCTGTCGACTACCTGTTTAACGGTATTGACGGGAATTGCAAATCCCATTCCCTCGTATTCTTCAAGGGCGATTTTTGATGTCGTAATTCCGATAACCTGACCGTACATATTGCAGAGCGGTCCGCCGCTGTTTCCGGGGTTAATCGCCGCGTCGGTTTGAATAAATTTTGCGTTATTAGTTGCCGAAACCTGACGGTTCAAAGCCGAAATAATTCCCTTTGTAACGGAATTTTGGTAGTTGATACTGCGCGGATTTCCGACCGCGATAACGTCCTCGGTAACCTCAATATCATCGCTGTTTCCAAAACTTGCAGCAGGCAGATTATTTGCGTTCGCTTTAAGCACCGCGAGGTCGTAACGGCTGTCGTAGCCGACAACGCCCGCTTCGTATTCCTTTTTGTCCGCCGTAACAATTTTAATCATATACGCTGTTCTGCTGTTTTTAATTATATGGGAGTTGGTAACTATATAACCGTTTGATGTGACTATAATTCCCGAGCCCATTGAAGTGTAACTTGTTGCCGTGCCCTCCTGACCGTCTGTATAGCATATAACTCCGACAACTGATTTTTCAATATTTTCAAAAGCATAGCCGGCAGTATAATTTTGAGCGTTGGAGGGCTTTTTGTTAAGCTTAATTCCCTTGAAATTAGGGTCTGTTTCCTTTTGCGCATCTGATTTTGGATATTCCTTGCCTGAATCTTCAGGTTCTTCCTCATACGGAATCTGGCTCGGCATTGTGTATCCGTAATTGCTGTCAGGCATACGTTCAGTAAACGAGGAGCCTTGATTGTTGTATGAAATATACGCGATAAAGCCGATAAGACTTGCGCCCAAAATTGCAACCACAATTATTATAAAGGCTATAAGTCCTCCGCTCATCCGCTGTTTGGGCTGTTTAGGTATGTACGCGTAATTTGGATTATAGTATCCGTTCGGCTGTTGAGGGGGAGCGGGAGGCGCGAACGGTTGCTCGGGAGGAGCGTAGTACTGCTGTTGGTAGTCGTTTTGATTTGGTGACTTGGGCGGTTCGCCCTGACCTTGTGTATTTTGAGTAAAATCGGAGGTATATCCGTTATTAAACGTCGGCGTCTGCGAAGGTGCAGGCGGAACATTCGGGGTAAAGTCGTTTTGATTATCGTAAAAATCGCTCATATTTAAAGTTCTCCTTTTTAAAGCTCTTTCTATTATATAATTTTTTCAAAATAAAAACAACAGTCAATTTAATATTTTACGTCATATAAACGTAATAAATATAATAATTTGAAAATTTTTCCTTAAAGGCTTTATATTCCGAAAATATTGTAGTATAATGTCTTTGAGCGTACTGCGCGGACGCGCGCCGTATGAAATTTATCTTCGGAGGTAATTTTATTATGCCGTTAGTTAACGCAAAGGAAATGCTTACAAAAGCAAAGGCAGGCCACTATGCAGTAGGTCAGTTCAACATCAATAACCTTGAATGGACAAAGTCCATTCTTTTAACAGCGGAGGAGCTTCGTTCACCTGTTATTTTAGGTGTGTCCGAGGGAGCGGGAAAGTATATGTGCGGTTACAAAACCGTTGTCGGTATGGTTAACGCAATGCTCGAAGAGCTTAACATCACGGTTCCCGTGGCTCTGCACCTTGACCACGGCTCCTATGAGGGAGCTAAGGCTTGTATTGAGGCAGGATTCAGCTCAATTATGTTCGACGGTTCTCACTATCCTATCGACGAAAATGTTGCAAAGACTAAGGAATTAGTTGCTACTTGTAATGAACTCGGACTTTCTATCGAGGCTGAAGTCGGCTCAATCGGCGGTGAGGAAGACGGAGTTATCGGCGCGGGAGAGTGTGCTGACCCCAATGAGTGTAAAATGGTTGCGGATTTAGGCGTAACAATGCTCGCCGCGGGTATCGGTAATATTCACGGAAAGTATCCTGAAAACTGGCAGGGCCTTTCATTTGAAACCTTAGACGCTATTCAACAGCTCACAGGCGATATGCCACTGGTTCTCCACGGTGGTACAGGAATTCCCGCTGATATGATTAAGAAAGCTATTACTCTCGGCGTTTCAAAGATTAACGTAAATACCGAGTGTCAGCTTGCTTTCGCGGCTGCAACGAGAAAGTATATCGAAGAGGGCAAGGACCTTGAGGGAAAGGGATTTGACCCGAGAAAGCTTCTCGCTCCTGGCGCGCAGGCAATTAAGGATACGGTAAAAGAGAAAATGGAGCTTTTCGGTTCTGTAGGAAAGGCTTAATTCTGAATAAATATCGGAATATATCAAATAAACGGGCAGACAGGTTAATTTTACTTAACCTGTCTGCCCGCTGTTTTTTGTATTTTTATTTTTTCTTGCTTTCCCTTATAAGTTCATACTTATGTCTTGTCGCTATACCGCCTCTGATATGGCGCTGGCTTTTGTTTGTGTCCAAAATTTCTCTTACCTCGCGATAAAGTACGGGATTTACGCTTTTCAGCCGTTGGCTTACGTCTTTATGTACAGTGCTTTTGCTTATTCCGAATTTCTTCGCCGCAGAGCGTACCGTCGCCTTGCTTTCGATTATGTATTCTCCGAGCATTGCGGCTCTTTCTTCCACTATACCTTTCACATATAGCCCTCCATAAATTTTATCGTTTGAACTGTCTTTTGCCTAATTATATGCAAAAAATAAGCTGACAATGCTTAAATTTACAGTAATTTATAGGGCTATATATAGAATAAAATAAATAATATTCTACGCTGAAATGCGCACGACTTTTGTTGACATTATTTTATTAAAATTATATAATATAATTAAATAAAGATTAGGAAGTGCTTTTTATGAAAAAAATAGTTTCAATCTTTCTTTCTATAATAATTATATCCGCGACGGCAGTTGTTGCGGGGGCTGAAAGTAAGGATTTTGAGAGCGCGAATCTTCTCGACAAATACAGTACTCAGGAGATTATAGCTATGTACCCCGAGGTTTCAAGCTACCTTGCAAGCGAATTTCGAGCGCTTAATACAGATATTGCGTTGGGAGATTATAATATTTCGGTTGAATATATTGACGCGATTTATTTCAGCGTGCTTTCGGAAAATCCCGATATTTTCTATGTTAGTCCGCACGATTTTGCATCCACTTCAGCAAGTGAATCCGATATTCTCGTTTCAATCCGCCCCAAATATCTCTTTAAAACAGAAGAAATTCCCGAAAAAATAGCGGAGTTAAAAAAGGCGGCTGATTACGTTTTATCGGGGGTTGATAAAAACTGGAGCGATGTTTATAAATGCAGGTATCTTCACGATATGATAGCTCAATATGTGCATTACGATATGGATGTCAATAACCCGGATATGTTAATTAGAACAGCTTACGGCGCGCTTATAGACAACAACGCTGTGTGCGAGGGTTATACTATGGCGTATAACTATCTTTTAGGACAGCTTGGAATTGAGTCGCATTTTATTCAAAGCACAAAAATGCTTCACGCGTGGTCGTACGTTAAGCTTGGAGGAAGTTATTATCACGTCGACGTTACCTACGATGACCCGAGCTATGATAACCTTGGACGCGTAAACCACGATTACTGCCTCGTAAGCGACAAACAGTTGAACGCAGACGGCGAACACCACGATTGGATTCACGGCACTAAAGCAAGTGACACGAGCCTTGACAATGTATGGTGGAGAAATATTAATACAATAATTTTCCCCATTGACGGCTATGATTATTATATGGACCAGACCTACAACAGCAGTGTGTACGGCGCACTTATGCGCAGAAATATTGAAACAGGCTCAAAAAGCTTAGTTAAACAGGTTTCAACCCGCTGGAATGTTGACGGTATAAGCGATGCTTTCTGGGAGAGAGCATACTGCTATTTAACCTATGACGGAGAGTATCTCTATTTTAACGATACACAAAACGTTTACCGCCACAAGCCCGATGGGTCATCAAACTGCGAGGTGCTTTACAAAAAGCCCGAAAGCATAAAATATAATTTCTACGGCGTAGCGATGAAAATGGACGGCAATCTTTATGCCACAATTAAGCAAAATCCGAATGTTGAAGATGAAGTCTATTTTCTCGATAAAAACGCGCTTGATAAAAATCCCGACAAGCCTATAGAGCCTGACAAAAACATAGAATATGTTGAGGTGGACGGCGGAATTTCGATTAGCAAGCTGAATATTACTTCGGAAAATCTCATTATTCCCGAATATATCGATGGCAAAAAAGTAGTTATGCTCGGCGATTCACTGTTCAGCGGAAATACAGAGCTTAAATCGGTTATTATTCCCGAGGGAATTACTGCTGTCGGAAACAGCACTTTTTATAACTGCGCCAACTTAAAAAGTGTCGCTGTTCCGAGCACACTCACCTCAATAGGCAGCGGTGCGTTTAACGGCTGTGCCTCGCTTGACGAGATTACAATTCCTAAAAGTGTTGTTGAAATCGGAAAGAACGCGTTTTCGGGTTGCCTAAATCTTACTATAAAAGGATACAGAAACTCTGTAGCGGAAAGCTACTCGAATGAGTACAAAATACATTTTGTTTGTCTCGATTCGTCCACTCCGACTAATCCCACATCTCCTACAAACCCGTCATCTCCGACTAATCCTACGTCGCCTGCCAATCCGACATCTCCGACTGAACCGAAACCAAAGAGGAAAACAGTTAAGGGAACTTCATCAATGTATGTAAAACAAAAGGGAAGTATAAAAATTTCCTCGAAGGAGAAGTTTACCTATTCCTCAAGCAAAAAATCTGTCGCTGTAATAGACAAAAAGGGTAAAATTACCGCGAAGAAAAAGGGTACGGCAACAATAACCGCCACAAGCAAGTCGCTCGTTTATAAAATTAAGCTGACTGTTAAAAACCCAAAATTAAACGTAACTAAGAAAAAGATGAAAAAAGGAAAAAGCTTTAAGCTTAAAGTTATAGGCGGAGTGGGTAAGACTACCTATACTTCAAGCAAAAAGAAAGTCGCAACCGTAAGCGCCACGGGAAAAGTTAAGGCAAAGAAAAAAGGAAGCGCGACTATTACGGTAAAAACCAGCGGAAAGATTAAATTAAAATGTAAAGTTACAGTAAAATAAAAAACCCGGTCAGATTTTTCTGACCGAGTTTTTTATGTATCCACGTCAGATTTTTAGATTTTCCACGTCAGACATTGCAGTCCCTCTCTAAAGTTCATCTCCCCCAAACCTTTCTGCCCTTGCCTTGTTTTGGATAGGGAGGACAGGTTCTGCTATAGACTTTTTAGAAATTTTCCTCTAAATCTGATTTGAATAGGTATAAAAAAATTACCTTTAAATTTAATTCTTAATTTTTA
>CANQVS010000033.1 GCA_947627345.1 uncultured Clostridia bacterium | reverse complement strand
CTGGCTTGGAGATATAAAAATTAAGAATTAAAAACTTTACAGAATACGCTCTTCTCTGTCTGAAAGCGGATAGAGAGGAAATGTTTGATAGGGATTTTTCGCAGAGCCTGTCCTCCTTATCCAAAGTAAAATAGAGGAAGAAACATTTGGGGGATATGAATATCAGAAAGGGACTGCAATGTCTGGCTTGGAGATATAAGAATTAAGAATTAAATTTTGAAAATAAACTTTTATTTTCTTTTTAAATCGGATTTAAAGAAAAAGTTTTTAAAAAGTCTATAGCAGAACCTGTCCTCCTTATCCAAAGTGAGACAGAGGAAGAAACATTTGGGGGATATGAATATCAGAAAGGGACTGCAATGTCTGGCTTGGAGATATAAAAATTAAGAATTGGATTGTAAATAACTTGTGTATTGTTTTTAAATAACATATAAAGAAAACGTGTGATAGAATTTTATATCTATCACACATTTTCTATGATAAAAAGTCTACCGCAGAACCTATCCTTACTATCCAAAACAAGATAAAGGAAGAAACGTCTGGGGGATATGATTTGCCCGAGAGAGACTGCACGGACTGATGTGGAAAATCTAAAAAACTGATGTGGAAAATCTAAAATCGGATTTAGAAAGAAAGTTTCTAAATCCGATTTTTTGAGTCATTTTTTAGACTCTATTTTTAATTTTTATATACGCTTGCGCGTTTAAGAATTTGTACTTTTCTGTAAAGGATTTTCCGCTCGCTTTCTATCGCTTTAGAGCTTTTTCCAACATTTATCACCGCGCTCCTTATCGCGTCTACCATCATAAATACAACGCACTTTAAATCCTCAAAGCTTTCAAGCTTAAGGCTTGATTTGTCGACGTATTTTGAAAGCTCAGCTAAGAAATTAGGCTCGTGGAATCTGTACTGCATATATTCGGTTATGAGGTCATTGTTGCGGTTTGAGGTATCTGTAAGCACAATGATGTCCTTGTAATTTGTGCTCTCGTTTACCATAACGTCAAAAATCCGCATAGGCAGAGTAAAAATATCTCCGCCGTTGAGGATAAGTTCGTCTTTGATAAAATCCTTGATTTTATTCATCATATCATCGGTTATAAGTTCAACCAAATCAAGCTTATCGTCAAAATACTGATAAAAGCTTCCGCGGGAAATTCCCGCTTTTTGAATAACGGTATTTATTGTAATTTTTTTCTTGTTGCCTTTTTGAAATTCCTTTCTTGTTACGTCGATAATCTTCTTACGCTTTTCGTCAGGAAGATTGTAAAATGTACGTTTAATCATAATAACCTCCTATTTATTCAGGTTTTTAAGCAGGGTATTAAGAGAGGACAAAAGCGTTTCGCGCTGTTTGTCGCAGATTCCAAAGCAAATTTGGGATTCAATCTGTTTTTTCTCCGTGCTGACCTGTTTCATAATTTTATAAGCTTTATTGGTAAGGAAAACGTTTTTGACGCGCTTGTCATCGGGGCTGAATTTACAGACAATAAAATTTTTAATCTCCATACGCTTTAAAAGTCCGACAACCGTCGGGTGCGCCACTCCCAGATGGTTTTCAATATCCTTTTGGCTGACGTTTTTGTCCTGACTTATTATGTATTCGATTATCTGAAATTGCTGAAATGTAAGTCCGAACTGAGAAATACTTCGGTTAATCATTTTCAGCAAATTGTCGCTTATTAACTTTATTAAGTATCCGATATCTTCACATTCACTCATTATATACCTTCTTTTAATCTGTAGCTTGCTACATATTATAGTCTGTTTTTTGGAAAAGTCAAGATATAATGGATAAATTTTGAGAAGTGTTTATTATAAAATGTTAAAAATGAATGAAAAATATGATTTATTGCGAAAAAGCTCCCGTTAAGGGAGCTTTTTAAATATTTGTTTATGTTTTAAATCCAAATGGCAATAATTTTACACATTGAATCTGAACAAAACGACGTCGCCGTCATTCATAACATAATCTTTGCCCTCGCTTCGGTAAAGACCTTTTTCCTTTGCCGCGGCGATTGAACCGCATTTCATAAGGTCGTCAAAGCTGACTACCTCGGCTCTGATAAATCCGCGTTCAAAGTCTGTATGGATTTTGCCTGCCGCCTGCGGAGCCTTTGTACCCTTTGTGATTGTCCACGCCCTGACCTCGGGCTTTCCTGCCGTAAGATAGCTTATAAGTCCCAAAAGCGAGTAACATTCTTTTATAAGACGGTCAAGTCCGCTTTCCTCAAGCCCCAAATCGGCGAGGAACATTTCCTTTTCCTCCGCGTCCATATCGACGATTTCCGCCTCGATTTCCGCGCAAATCGGGAGCACTCCCGCGTTTTCCTCGTTTGCGATTTTCTGTACCGATTCAAGGAATTTGTTTCCCTCAATTCCGTTTGAAAAATCCTCATCGCTCATATTCGCCGCGTAAATTATCGGCTTTGTTGTAAGTAAAGCGACCTCCGCCATAATTTTTTGCTCGTCCTCGTCCATTTCAACTGAGCGCGCGGGCTTTCCTGCGTTAAGCGCATCTAAAACGCGCTCGAACAAGTCAAGGTCAACCTGATATTTTTTGTCGCCTTTAATGAGCTTTTTAGTTTTTTCGATTCTTCTTTCAAGCATTTCAACGTCCGAGAGAATAAGCTCGAGATTAATTGTTTCAATATCTCGCTTTGGGTCTATGCTTCCGTCGACGTGGACGATGTCCGTATTTTCAAAACAGCGCACAACGTGTACTATAGCGTCACATTCTCTGATGTTGGCGAGAAATTTATTTCCAAGCCCCTCGCCCTTTGAGGCGCCTTTAACAAGTCCCGCTATGTCTACAAATTCAATCATTGCAGGAGTGTATTTTTCGGGGTCGTACATTTCGGCAAGCTTGTCAAGGCGTTTATCGGGAACGGCGACAACGCCGACATTCGGCTCTATTGTGCAAAAGGGATAGTTCGCCGACTGCGCTCCCGCGTTTGTTATCGCGTTAAAAAGCGTACTTTTTCCGACATTCGGAAGTCCAACAATTCCTAATTTCATATTTCAAATTCTCCTTTGTTTGAAATTATAGCATAACTGTGAATTAATCTCAACTGTTAACACGCATATGAAAATATCCCGTTTCCCTTTTTAATTTTGAGTTATCAGGTACAAAATCCCGACAATAATCGGCTGATGCGCGAGATATATTATCAATGTGTGTCTGCCGATAAAAGCAAGCGGACGTATATGCAATTTAGCTAAAGCGTCAGGAAGTTTTTTGACGTATCTGCCTAAAATTGTTCCGATTAAAAACATAAATACCCACGGCAAAATCGGGCAGTAATCAGCCGAGCGGAATGTTTCCGAATAAAAACCTATCGGCGCCGTTAAATCGGTTGAGTATAAAATTTCGGGAAGTCTGTAAGACCAAATCCCGTCTATTCCCAAATATCCGCGTTGAACGTTATAAGTCAGCAGGAAAAGAAACGAAAATATTATTATTCCTGCCAAAGCGGGAATTTTATCAACATATTTTTTTAAAAGTCCGAAAATTATATTGACTGTTGCGAGAAAATGCAAAATACCGTACCAGATAAGCTGTTCGGGCATAACAATCCAGAGCACGAGAGTCATCAAAGCCGAAATTAAAAGAAGCTTTAATCCGCGCTTTGTGTTGTTTCGGCTAAGGTGAAAGGATACTCCCGATATTAAAATGAATGCAGAGGGGAGCAGCGGCTGCCAAACTCTCATAGCGGTAAAGGTATCATAAAATGTTTCTAAGTTAAAAACCATCGCGAGTGAATAATAAAGGTGATAGATTACCACAAGTATTATACACAATCCTCTTATCTCATCAATCAGATAAATTCTTTTTTTATCTTTCAATAATATACTCCTTGAAGATTTTTTAAAAAACTGGTACAATGTATCATCGGAAAGATGTCCGCGTTTCCGTGGCGGAAAATTTCTTTCCTTTAGCGGTAGTACAATCTTCCGACGAACGGTGCTTGTGCTGAAGCGCTTTGTCCGTTACAAAGAAAAGCTTTGAACAGTATTGTACCATAAAATACGGGGTTAAACAAGAAGGTGGGGTGTTTTTATGATAAATATAGGAGACAGCTTTGTGGTTAAAGACAGAGTTGACGCGCAGGAGCTTGCGGTATCCGTGGGAAGCGGTGACCTTTATGTGTACTCTACTCCGTCAGTTGTCGCTCTTATGGAAAATGCCTCGCTGAATTTGGCGAAAAAAGCTCTCGGCGAGGGTGTTACAACGGTTGGAACGTGTATCAGTATTAAGCATATAAGCCCCACGCCTTTGGGAGCAGAGGTTACCGCAAAAGCAACGCTTGTCGAATATGACGGCAGATTTTTTAAATTTGAAGTGGAGGCTTTCGACAAAAAAGGAATTATTGCAAAGGGTACTCACACACGAGTCAGCGTAAAGGCTGATAAATTTCAAAAAAAGGCGGATGAAAAGTTAAGTGAAATATAAATACATATTATTTGACCTGGACGGAACTCTCTCCGAAAGCGCCCGGGGAATACGCTACGGTTTAGAGAGAACTTGTGAAAAATTCAACATAAGCGGTATTGATTTTTCCGATTACACGAGGTATGTCGGTCCTCCTCTAATTGATACATTTAAAAATTTGTGTAAGCTTGACCCTAAGCTTTGGGACGACGCTTACACGGTTTATATGGGGTTTTACGCCGACAAGGGAATATTTATGAATAGGGCGTACAGCGGAATCAAGGATGTTTTAAAGGCGCTTAAAGCTAAGGGCGTAAAGCTGGCGGTATGTTCATCAAAGCTTGAAGAAAACGCGAAAAAGGTCGTTAAAATTATAGGACTTGACAACTGTTTTGACGCAATTTGCGGGGCTAACCGTGACAGCAGTCGAAAGGACAAAAAGGATTTGATACCTTATGCGCTTAAAAAATTGGGCGGAAACAGGGATGAGGCTGTTTTAATCGGCGATACTTATTTTGACGCGAAGGGCGCAAAGCAGTGCAATATTGATTTTATCGCCTGCAGTTACGGCTACGGCGACTGCAATGAAATGCTGAAATATGACTGCGTTGCGGTTGCGGACGCTCCGTCTGATATTTTAGATTTCATAAAATAGCAGACAAATTAATACGATTATAAATTCATTAAATTTTCTGCGTAAAAATTGCTGTTTACCGCCTTAGTACGACAAATAAACCGATATCATTCTGCATATAATCAACAGGGTGATACTATGCCGGTAATTTATTTTAACAAGAAAAAAGCAGTCAAATTTACAGCGGTGGCAGTTTGCGCAGTTTTATTAATCGGAATGTGTTTTATAATCGGTTCCGAGCGAAAAGGAGCGGTTCCCGAATACGCAACCTGCGATGAAATCGGCCGTTATTTTACCGAGGTTTCGGATATAAAATCACGGGTTAAATTTTTAAAGCAGTTCGACATCGAGATTGAACCTAAATCGGAAAAAAAGGATAAAATTATAATTCCGAGTAAATTCAATGTTACATATAAATATTATAATTCGCTCCAGAAGCACACGGGACTTAATTTAGAGGCGTTTAAGGGCTGTAAGGTTGAGCGCGCGGTTTACAAGATGAAATCGGGCGGGAATGTTACTTTGCTTATTTATAAGGGACACGTTATCGCAGGTCATATTGAAAGCGGAATTTACGGAGAAACCTACAGACCACTTGTTGTTGAGGATAAGGATGGAAAGACTGGATAAAATTTTAGTGTCGCAGGGAGTAGGCTCCCGAAACGACGTGAAAAGACTGATACGCAAAAAGTCCGTCACAGTAGACGGACAAGCGGTGACAAAACCCGAATATAAAATTGACCCCGAACTTTGTGAAATAAAGGTTAACGGACAAGCTATAGATTTTAAAAAGTACGTTTATATTATGATGAACAAGCCGTCGGGAGTAGTTTCGGCGACAGACAACAACACCGCTGAAACGGTTATTGACCTTGTTCCGAGCGAACTTTTCAGAAAGGGACTTTTTCCTGCGGGAAGGCTCGATAAGGATACAGAGGGATTGATTTTGATTACAAACGACGGGGATTTTGCGCATAAAATCCTCTCGCCCAAAAACCATATATACAAAAGATACTACGCCGAGCTCATTGGGGAACTCGGCGCAGACGCGGTTGTGCGATTTGAAAAGGGGATAGAGTTTTCAGACGGTACAAAATGCCTGCCCGCAAAGCTTGAAATTGCGGACAAGCATAGCGCGTATGTCGAAATTTGCGAGGGAAAATATCATCAGGTAAAGAAGATGTTTGCCGTTTTGGGGCTAAAAGTTAAATATCTTAAACGACTGAAAATAGGCGGTTTAAGTCTTGACGGCAATTTGCACATAGGAGAGTGCAGAGAGTTAACAGATTTAGAGAAAAAATCAATATTTATTGGCAAATAGCACAAAAAACGGTAAGGGCTTTTGACATCATACCCGTTTTATATAAAAAGAAATGTAAAAGTTTGGTTATTTTACGACTGGTAAAAATATATTTAAGGTGATAAAATATTAAATGTTAAAAATTATTTTTCAACATTGGAGGAATAGTGAATGGCAAATGTAAGTTTAAAACACGTTTATAAAATCTATGACGGCGACGTAACAGCTGTTTCCGATTTTAACCTTGAAATCGCTGATAAGGAATTTATAATTCTTGTCGGTCCGTCCGGTTGCGGTAAATCAACAACGCTTCGTATGATTGCCGGTCTTGAGGATATTTCTAAGGGTGAGCTTTATATCGGCGACAAACTTTGTAACGATGTAACCCCTAAGGACAGAGATATCGCAATGGTTTTCCAGAACTACGCTCTTTATCCTCATATGTCGGTTTACGATAATATGGCTTTCGGTCTGAAACTCAGAAAAATGCCGAAAGAAGAAATAAAAAACAGAGTTGAAGAAGCGGCTCGTATTCTCGGTATCGAGCAGTATCTCGACAGAAAACCGAAAGCTCTTTCAGGCGGACAGAGACAGCGTGTTGCTCTCGGCCGTGCTATCGTCCGTGATCCTAAGGTATTCTTGCTTGACGAGCCTCTCTCAAACCTCGATGCAAAGCTCCGCGCGCAGATGCGTACAGAGATTTCAAAACTCTATCAAAGACTCGGTACCACATTTATCTATGTAACCCACGACCAGACAGAGGCTATGACAATGGGTACACGTATCGTTGTTATGAAAGACGGCTTTATTCAGCAGGTTGATACTCCGCAGAACCTCTATGACAAGCCCTGCAACGAATTTGTAGCAGGATTTATCGGTTCTCCGCAGATGAACTTTATCGACGCTACTGTAGTTAAGGGCGCAAACGGAGTTGCAGTTAAATTTGATAAGTATGAAATTCCTGTTCCTGCTGATAAGGCGGGCGCTCTTGAGTCTTATATCGGTAAAGAAGTTGTTCTCGGTATCCGTCCCGAACACGTTCACGATGAGCCTGAATTCCTTGAAAAGGTTGACGCTAAGACTGTAATTACGGCTAATGTTGACGTAACGGAGCTTATGGGCGCGGAAATTTATCTCTATCTTAATATCAACGGCGCGCCTGTTACCGCTCGTGTTGACCCTGCGTCAAAGGCTAAGCCGGGCGACAATATTAAGATTGCGTTTGACCTCAGCAGAATCCACATTTTCGATAAGGAAACAGAGCAGACTATTACTAACTGATAAATTCCTTATAATTTACTTACTTGACTTTTACAAAATTTTCATTAGAAAATTTGATATTGGAAACCAATTCTTAAAGGAAAATGCTCCCTTTATCGGGAGTATTTTCTTTTTTCATATTTTTTAGATTTTACACGTCAGTTTTTTAGATTTTCCACATCAGTCCGTGCAGTCCCTCTCGGACAATTAATTTCCCCCAAACGTTTCTGCCTCTATCTCACTTTGGATAGAAAGGATAGGTTCTGCGTTTTTTATATCTCCACGTCATACATTTCAGTCCCTCTCTAAAAAGCATATCCCCCATACGATTGTGCCATTGTTTTGTTTTGGATATAGAGGATAGGTTCTGCTGTAGACTTTTTAAACTTTTTAAAAACTTTTCCTTTAAATCTAATTTGAATAGGAGATTAAAGGTTACCTTTAAATTTAATTCTTAATTTTTTACATCTCCACGTTAGTTTTTTAGATTTTCCACATAAGTCCGTGCAATCCCTCTCAAAAAAACATTTCCCCCATACGTTTCTTCCTCTATATAACTTTTGATAGAAAAGATAGGTTCTGCGGTAGACTTTGGATATAAAATAAAAGTTTATTTATGCAATAGCCTACCGCATAACGTGTCCTCCCTATACAAAGTGAGATAGAGGCAGAAACGTTTGGGGGATATGAATTGTTAGATAGGAGCTGAAATGTCTGACGAGGATATACTAAAACTCTAACTCCAAAAAAGTTTTATCGAGCAAATCACAGGATTCGCTTAGTTTTTTCATTTCCCTGACGTCCAACGAAAGGTCGAATTTTCTCACCGCTCCGTCTTTGTTTATGATACAGGGATTGCCGACGTATACCTTGGGAGAAACCAATTTTCCGTAAGTGTCCTCCAGCCGTGTGCTTACCGTGAGGATTGAGTTCTCGTTTTGCAGGATGGCTCTTGTTATCCTGCAAATTGCCATACCTATCCCGTAATACGTTGCGCCCTTTGCCTCAATAATCTCGTACGCCGCGTGCCTTACGTCTTTTTCAATTTTTTCGAGGTCCTCCATTTTATATTTTTCACTGCCTCTAAGCTCATCCAAAACAGGCTTTGAGCCTAAAGTAACCTGCGACCACGGAACGAACTCGCTGTCGCCGTGTTCACCGATAACGTAGCCGTGGATATTTCTCGGGTCAATGTCAAAATACTCTCCGAGCAGATACCGCAGTCTTGCGGAGTCGAGCGTAGTGCCTGTACCGATAACCTTATTATTCGGAAATCCCGAGAGTTTTCTCGTAATTCTCGTCATTATATCGACGGGATTTGTAGCCACAACAAAAATTCCGTTAAAACCGCTGTCGACAACCGGATTTATTATTGTTTTAAAAATTTCGAGGTTGCGCTGTAAAAGCTGAAGCCGTGTTTCGCCCGGCTTTTGTCCGACGCCTGCGCTGATGACAACTATATCCGCGTCCTTGCAGTCGCTGTAATTTCCGGCATAAATTTCCATACTTGTTTTTGAAAACGCAAGACCGTGATTTAAGTCCTGCGCCTCGCCCTTAGCGCGTTTTTCGTTTATATCGCACAGTACAAATTCATCACACAGGTTTTGGTTAAGCGCGGCGTAAGCAAAGCTTGTTCCGACCATTCCCGTTCCGACCAATACTATTTTTTTCATAATTGCCTCCTGATAAGCTTTCGGCTTTAGAGTACCATAAATTAGGTTAAATGTAAATAAAATTTTTCCCTTATTCGGTAATATTATTCAACAAATTTTTCTTTGCAATTCCTTGAAAAAAACTTGCATTTATGATAGAATAATTTAGATTGTACTATATATGTATTAAGAATGGATGAAAGGATAAGGGATATGTATAAGATTGTAAGCAAAAAACCTCTTAACCCTACCGTTACTCAAATGGAAATTTACTCTCCTCTTGTTGCGAAAAAAGCAAAAGCGGGACAGTTTATTATTCTTCGTGTTGATGAGGACGGCGAACGTATTCCGCTGACTGTTGCGGGTACCGACAAAGAAAAAGGTACAGTTAAAATTATCTTCCAGATTGTCGGAGCAAGCACAAAAAAGCTCAACTCAAAGAATGAGGGAGAATACATACAGGATTTCGTAGGGCCTTTGGGAGTTCCGACTCATATCGAGGGACTTAAAAAGGTATGCGTAGTAGGCGGAGGCGTAGGATGTGCGATAGCACTCCCTGTCGCGCAGGCTCTCCACGACCAGGGAACCGAAGTTCATTCCGTGGTAGGTTTTCGCAATAAAGATTTAGTTATTCTTGAGGACGAATTCAAAAAATGTTCGGATAAATTTACAATCGTTACCGACGACGGCTCATACGGTGAAAAGGGCGTTGTTACCGCTCCGCTTAAAGAGGCGATTGAAGCGGGTGAAAATTACGATATGGTAATTGCAATCGGTCCGCTGATTATGATGAAATTTGTTGTAGCTACAACTAAGCCGTTTAATGTTCCCACAACCGTTTCAATGAATCCGATTATGGTTGACGGAACGGGAATGTGCGGAGGCTGTCGTCTTACCGTCGGCGGAGAAACTAAATTCGCCTGCGTTGACGGGCCTGACTTTGACGGATTTAAGGTGGATTTTGACGAGGCTATGAAACGAGGCTCGTACTATAAAAATTTCGAGAGAAAGGCGTACGACGACGCCTGCAACCTGTTTAAAAAGGAGGTTGAGTAATATGGCTGAAGTATCTAAGAGAAAGCCGAATATGTCGCCTAAAAAGAATGAAATGCCTTCTCAGGAGCCAAATGTCAGGAACAAAAACTTTCTTGAGGTTGCTCTGGGCTACAGCGAGGAAACAGCCGTTGACGAGGCTCAGCGCTGTCTT
>CANQVS010000032.1 GCA_947627345.1 uncultured Clostridia bacterium | reverse complement strand
CGCCAACAAAAACGACGCGGTTATTCTCTATGACGCGGCGTATGAGGCATTTATTACCGAGGATATTCCGCGCTCGATTTTTGCCGTTGAGGGAGCGAGAACCTGCGCGATTGAAATGTGTTCTCTTTCAAAAACCGCTGGCTTTACGGGAACACGTTGCGGTTATACGGTAATTCCCAAAGAGCTTGAGCGTGACGGCCACAATATTTACAAGCTTTGGTACCGCCGTCAGGCGACTAAGTTTAACGGTGTTTCGTGGCCCGTTCAGTGCGCCGCGGCAGCGGTGTTCAGCGAAAAGGGACAAAAGCAGATTAAAGAGAATATTTCTTACTATCAGGAAAATGCGCGCATAATTTCCTCCGCTATGGATGAGCTTGGAATATACTATACGGGCGGTAAGAACTCACCGTATATTTGGCTTAAATGTCCGAACGGTATGGGAAGCTGGGAGTTTTTCGATTACCTGCTTGAAAATGCGAACGTGGTCGGAACTCCGGGCGAGGGCTTCGGAAATAACGGAGCGGGATATTTCAGACTGACTTCTTTCGGCGACAGAGAAAACACAATTGAAGCGGTTGAAAGAATAAAAAAATTATTGAAAAAGTAAAATAAAAAGTAACCGTCTTTGTTTTAGGACGGTTACTTTTTTGCGTATTTTTGTAATTTCTTATACTATTTATAAAGTTTTTATAAAATTAAAATTCAATAAGATTTGAAATATAATCCTTTAATTCGCCTATTGCGATTCTCTGCTGTTCCATATTATCGCGGTCACGGATAGTAACGCAGTTGTCCTCTAAGCTGTCGAAGTCATAGGTAATGCAAATCGGAGTACCGATTTCGTCCTGACGGCGGTAACGCTTGCCGATTGAACCCGCGTCGTCGTAATCGACCATAAAGTCCTTGCTCAAGCTGTCGAAAACCTCGGTCGCTTTTTCGCCCAATTTCTTTGAGAGAGGCAGAACAGCCGCCTTAAACGGAGCGAGGGCGGGGTGAAGTCGGAGTACGGTTCTCGTATCCTTTTCGTTTACGGTTTCCTCGTCATATGCCTCGGTCATAATCGCGAGGAAAAGACGCTCAACTCCGAGCGAGGGCTCAATAACATACGGAATATATTTCTCATTTGTCTGCGGGTCAAAATATTCAAGGCTCTTTCCGCTTGTGTTTATATGCTGGGTAAGGTCGTAATCGGTTCTGTCTGCAATACCCCAAAGCTCGCCCCAGCCGAACGGGAACAGATACTCAAAGTCGGTAGTCGCTTTGCTGTAGAATGAAAGCTCTTCTTTTTCGTGGTCGCGAAGTCTTAAATTTTCTTTCTTAATATTAAGAGAATACAGCCAGTCACGGCAGAAACTTCTCCAATAATCAAACCATTCAAGGTCCGTTCCCGGTTTGCAGAAGAACTCAAGCTCCATTTGTTCAAATTCTCTTACTCTGAAAATAAAGTTACCGGGTGTAATTTCGTTACGGAAGCTTTTTCCAATCTGCGCAACTCCGAACGGAATTTTTTTACGGCTTGTTCTCTGAATATTTGCAAAATTAACAAAGATACCCTGAGCTGTTTCGGGTCTTAAATAAAGCTCGTTTTTTGTATCCTCGGTAACGCCCTGAAAGGTTTTAAACATAAGATTAAACTGACGTATATCGGTAAAATTCTTTTTTCCGCAGTTGGGACAGCAAATTCCTTTTTCTTTAATATATTCGGTCATCTGCTCGTTTGACCAGCCCGCAACGTTCGTTCCGTCAAAATCCTCTATAAGATTGTCCGCCCTGTGGCGTGTTTTACATTCTCGGCAGTCCATAAGAGGGTCTGAAAAACCTCCCAAGTGGCCTGATGCAATCCATGTTTGCGGATTCATAAGAATAGCGGAGTCCAAGCCGACATTTAGTTTATGTTCCTGTACGAATTTTTTAAGCCACGCCTTTTTAATATTATTTTTCAGTTCCACACCGAGCGGACCGTAATCCCAGGTATTCGCAAGTCCTCCGTAAATTTCGGAGCCGGGATATACAAAGCCTCTGCCTTTGCATAAAGCAACGATACTGTCCATACTTTTCTTGTCGTTATCCAAAGTAAACCCTCGTTTCTCTAATTTATTACATACAATTAATATAGTAATAAAAAACCTTAATGTTGTCAAGAAGGCGTTGTGAAGATTTTTCCAAATATCAATTTTAATAGTAGTTGTGCATAAATTTGAGGGTACCTATTTGTATAAGATAATAAAATTAAATTTTTTGCAAAAATTGCTTGAAAATATGTCTTATATAAATTATAATATATATGAGCTTAAATCCGCTCAAGCGGAAAATTTCATTTAGGAGGAATAAATATAATGAAAGCATTAAAGAAAACTTTAAGCTTAGTTCTTGCTGTTTGCATCCTTGCTTCTATGGCTTGCGTTGCTGCAGTATCTGCATCTGCTAACGCAGGTGATGCTATTCGCAGATACAATGTTAGAAACATTGTTAACTCTGACCCTGCTCTCCAGGTTGAAACCAAGACATATATGTTCTATATGCCTGAGGATTGGAGAAACACATTCAATGACACATATGACGGAAACAGCCTTGATTCCTGTTCCGCAGGTATTTACTGGTGGGAAGGCGATTACAACGCAAAGGATTATATGGGTGAATTCACTAACGATTGGCCCGGATTTGCAGTAACTGATACTGTTGCTGAAGATCATAACATCTTTACAGCGAAAGTTCCCGCGGGCGTTACAACAATCATTTGGAACAACCTCGTAGACGGCGGTCCCGATAGCGAAAAAGACCAGTATCCGGATCGTTATGTAGCTGCTATTCAGACTTCCAACATTCTTTGCGAATACTATGATCCCGGCGAGGATCCGTATGGATTCTATCCTAACGGCGTTGAAAACTTTGACAACATGATTTATGTTTGCAACCCGAAGGCTACTGAAGAAAACGAATTCTCACATAAGTTAACATACAAGGGCGTTTGGTGCTACTACTATGGTAACGGCGAGTATGGTATCTATCCTACACGCGACGAGGCTGCTGCTAACAACGGCGTTCTCAAGAACGGACAGTTCCCTGAGTACGGCTTTAAGATTGATACAGAATCTCTTTCGATTAAAGTAGGTCAGGAAGAAAAAATAACACCTAACGATAACACTGCTGTTGCTACTGCAGAAGATCCTACAATCGTTTCTGTTACTCAGGATTCTAAAACAGGTGCCGCTACAGTTAAGGGACTTAAAGTTGGTACAACTAACGTTGTATTCACGTTAACTAAAAACGGCGAAGCTGAAACAGTTAAATGTCCTGTTACAGTTACTAAGCCTGAAACTAAGGTTTCTATCTCTGCAGGCTCAAAATCCATTTATGTTAAGAAGACCACAAAGGTTACCGCTAAAGTTACAAACGGTTCAGGCAAAACAACTTTCTCATCAAGCAACAAGAAAGTTGCCACTGTTGACAGTAAGGGTAAAGTAACAGCTAAGAAGAAAGGTACTGTTAAGATTACAGCTAAGAACAACGGTAAGTCTGCTTCTGTTACTATTACAGTAAAGAACCCTAAGCTTAACAAGACTAAGGTTAAGATTAAGGCTAAGAAGAGCTTTAAGCTTAAGGTTACAGGCGGTACAGGCAAAGTTACCTATAAGTCAAGCAAGAAGAAAGTTGCTACTGTTAACAATAAGGGTAAAATAACAGGCAAGAAGAAGGGTACAGCTACTATTACCGTTAAGGTAAGCGGAGTTAAACTCACTTGCAAAGTTACTGTTAAAAAATAATTAAATAATATTTAATTACAATATTAAGTTTAATTAATTTTTCGAGGTTGTCTCTTTTGAGACAGCCTCTTTTTTAGAGGTTATATGAAAACAGCTTTAATCATTAAAAGGATAGTTGGCGGGATATTGACCAAGTAAATCGTATTGCGGAATTTTCTTGTTTCAACACTTGCTTATAATGCACAATGTGATATAATACTAATAATTAAGGGGCGGTGATAATATGATAATTTATGATATAAGCAGGAGCATACCAGAAACCGAGCCGTTTGAGGGAGACAGGGAAACTAAGCTTGATATTGTAAATTCAATCGAAAAAGGGGATATTTACAATCTAAGCGCTTTTTCTATGAGCAGTCATACCGCAACACATATTGACGCGCCGTATCATTATGATGAGGACGGAAAGAAAATAGATGAAATCCGTCTTGCAGTTTTCTACGGAAAATGTACCGTTATTTCGACTGATAAAATTCTTACGGGAGAGGATATGGAGAGGATTCTGCCAAAATGCAGAAAGCGCCTGCTCATTCACGGAGACGGAACAGGTTATATTGAATCTTCCGCGGCGCAGGTAATTGCTGACAGCGATTTGGTTTTAATCGGAACGGACTCACCCTCGATTGCCGCGTCATTTGACGAGGACAGGACGCACAGAATACTTGCAGTTAATGACAAGGTTATTCTTGAAAACCTTGACTTGGAGGATATTGATGAGGGAAATGATTATACTCTCTGCGCGTTTCCGATTCGCCTTGACGGGTTTGAGGCGGCTCCTTGCCGTGCGATACTTTTTGAACAGGAAAAGGGATTTTAATGAAATACAAACTCGTTGTGTTTGACCTTGACGGAACGCTTGTCAACTCAATTTGCGACCTTGCGAACGCTGTTAATAAAGGACTGAAAAAAGCGGGACTTCCAACCCATAATACGAATGAGTATAAACGCTTTGTAGGGAACGGCAGGGAAAAGCTGATTGACCGAGCTATGGGCGAAAGCCATAAGGACGAAAAGCTCCGAAAAACGGTAAAAAATACATTTGACGTTTACTATGCCGAGCATTGTAACGATAATACAAGCGCTTATAAGGGCTGTAATGAATTACTTTCTGAACTTGAAAAACTCGGTGTTAAAACTGCGGTTTTGTCAAATAAGCCTGACGAATTTGTTGATAAAATTTTAAAAAAGGTTTATCCTCATCATAATTTTGATATGGCTTGGGGAAAGAAAAGCGAATATCCGCCGAAACCAAGCCCCGATGCTTTAAATGAAATGCTTAAAATTTTAAAAGTAGAAAAGAGTGAGTGCCTTTATATCGGCGACAGCAACGTGGATATTTACACGGCAAAAAACGCTGAAGTTGATATGCTCGCAGTGGATTGGGGATTTCGCGAACGCAAAGAACTGATTGACGCGGGAGCGGATTATGTCGCGTCTGATGTCGAGGATATTTTGGAGTATATAAATGAAACTTAACGCGCAGAAAAATATGGACAGTTTAATTGAGAATCTTGATAATGTTCCCACTTTGTTAATTCACGCGTGCTGCGCGCCCTGTTCAAGCTATGTTATCGAATATTTATCTAAGTATTTTCATATAATTATTCTGTATTATAATCCGAATATCACGAGTGATAAGGAGTACCGCTACAGACTCTCGGAGGAGCAAAGGCTTATAAACGAACTTCCCGTTAAATATCCTGTTAAGCTGATAGCTAGAAATTACAATCCCGATGTTTATTTGTCCGCTGTAAAGGGTTTGGAAAACGAGCCCGAGGGCGGAAAACGGTGTGAGGTTTGTTTTGAACTTCGTTTAAGAGAGGCGGCACGTTACTGCAAGGAAATTAAAGCGGATTATTTTTTGACAACGCTGACAATTTCACCTCTGAAAAATGCCGAAAAGATTAACGAAATAGGTGAAAAGGTCGCAGAAGAATTCGGAGTAAAATATCTTCCGTCCGATTTTAAAAAGAAAAACGGATATAAACGTTCAATCGAACTTTCCCGTGAATATAATCTCTATAGGCAGAATTTCTGCGGCTGCGTGTTTTCACGAAAAAATGTTGACAGCGAAACTTGAATATGATATTATACACTCGTTAAGAGGGAGTAGTTATAATTATACGCTCAACATACCCCCGAAAAAATCGGTGGGCGTATAAACCTTAAAAGGTAACAAGACTTTTAGCGCACCGCGGGTGTGCTGAAAGTCTTTTTAATTTATAAAAATTTCCTGACAATAAAAAGCGGATATGTTTTGCGCTTATGCTCGAGAAGTGCGCTTTAGCGGTGCGTATAACGAAAATGGCGCATACCGCGACATCTTATTTAGGAGGACTTATGGAAATATTTTTGATGTATTTTCTTTTCGCCGTAGGGCTTATTTTAATAATAAAAGGCGGAGATTTTTTCGTCGACGCGGCGGCGTGGTTCGCCGAGGTATCGGGAATACCCCACTTTATCGTCGGGGCGACCGTTGTGGGTTTTGCGACATCTCTGCCTGAAATTATCGTTTCCGTAATAGCCGCGTCGCAGGGCGATGTTGAAATGGCGACAGGTAACGCAATAGGCTCTGTTACCGCTAATACGGGTTTAATTATGGGAATAAGCCTTTTGTTTATGCCGATGGCTATTCGTCTTAGAGAATATTTCCCTAAAATTTTTCTTTTGGCGCTTTCAATCGCCGCAGTATGGCTGTTCGGAATATCAGGGTATATTTCTTTTGTAGCCTCAATCGTATTGGTTTTGATTTTTGCCGTTTTCGTTTATGAGAACATTCATTCCGCAAAGAAAAAAATTTCCGCCCAAGCGGAAGAAACCGCCGCTGTAAAAGAGGAAGTAACTAAATCAATAGTAGCTAAAAAGATTTTTCTCTTTATAGCAGGTTGCGCGGGAATAATTATCGGCTCCGAACTTCTTGTAAATTATGGTTCGGCGATAGCGTCCTCCTTAGGCGTTCCAACAAGAATTATCAGCATTTCCGCGGTAGCAATAGGCACCTCTCTGCCGGAGCTTGTTACAACTGTTTCGTCAATTTCCAAAAAGCAGGCGTCGCTTTCTGTAGGAAATATTCTCGGCTCAAATATAATTGACCTTTCATTCGTACTTCCGCCGTGCGTTTTGGCTTACGGCAACAGCCTGCCCGTTTCAAGCGGTACGCTGTTTATAGATTTGCCTGCATTGTTCATTCTTTCGGCTATCTGCTTTTTGCCGACATTCTTTACAAAGAAATTCGCCCGCTGGCAGGGAGTAATGCTTTTATCGGGCTATATGGCATATCTCGTATATACTTTTGCTTTTCATTAATTTAAAGGATAATAAAAATGAATAACATAGGAACCAAAAAACTTGAAACCAAACGGCTTGCGCTTAGAAAATTCAAGCTCGATGACGCTTTTGGTATGTATAAAAATTGGGCAAACAGTCCTAACGTCACTAAATTTTTAATATGGGAGCCGTATAAAAATGTTGATGACGTAAGGGAGTATATTCAATCGGTTATTGACGGATATGAGAATCCTAAAAAATATGACTGGGTAATTGAAGATAAGAGTTCGGGAGAAGTAATCGGAAATATAAGCGTTGTAAATATAGATGAGCACATCTCGTGCGCGAAAATCGGATATTGCCTTGGAGAGGCATTTTGGCATAAGGGTATAATGTCCGAGGCATTGGAACGGGTGATAGGATTTCTGTTTGACGAGGTCGGCTGTAATCGAATTGAGGCAACTCACGATGTTGCAAATCCTAATTCGGGAAAGGTTATGGAAAAGTGCGGATTAAAATACGAGGGAACTCTAAGGCAGTCCGCCGTTAATAATCAGGGCGTTTACGACTGCGTCGTCCGTTCAATTTTAAAAAATGAATATTATAATAAATGAAAAAGGCATCAGAGCTTTGAACTGTCCCAAATTGTGCGGACAGCACAAAAAAGACCTGTATGGTAGATAAAATAAAAATCCCCTATGGTAGCTATTTCTATTCTACCATAGGGGTCTCTTTTTTCTATTGTCCACTTTTTACGGACTTGTTCACTTAGCCTTGATGTCTATTTATTTTAGTACTTTATCTAACCGTAATTTTGCATTTAAGCTTCATACCGTTTGTCTTTACGGTAATTGTAGCTTTGCCTTTCTTTTTGGCTTTAATGTTACCCTTTTTGCTGACGGTCGCAACCTTTTTGTCGCTTGAGGTAAACTTAGCTTTGCCGACCTTTCCTTTAATACTTAATTTAAAGGATTTGCCTTTTTTAATAGTTAATTTGCTCTTGTTAAGCTTGGGAATTTTTACGGTTATTTTAAACTTCTTTGACACGCCGTTGTTTGTTACGGTAATTGTAGCCGCGCCTTTCTTAACGCCCGTTACCTTTCCGCTTGAATTTACCTTTGCGACCTTTTTGTTGCTTGTTTTGTAGGTTGTTTTTCCCTTGCCGTTTTTAACTGTCGCTTTAATCTTTGTCGTACCTTTTACATAAACAGTAGCGGAGGATTTTTTGAGAGTAACTGTTGTTTTTGCGGGAGTAGTTTCAGTCGGCTCGGTCGCGGTAGTGTTTTCAGTCGGATTAGTCGATTCAGAGGGTGTTGTTGATGTGCTTTCTGTTGTCGGAGCCTCTCCTAAGCTGATAAATTTAAAGCCGTTAGCATTAGCATAATTTTCAGCCTCTGTACCGCTGTAGCCCATAATAGTAAAGTCTTCTACTTTAAGGTCTCCATCATAATAATATCCAAATGCATACTCGCCTATCTCCTTAACGCTACTCGGGATTGTTACGCTTGTAATGCTTGTGCAATGTTCAAACGCGCTATCACCTACACTTGTAACGCTGTCGGGGAATGTTATGCTTGTAAGGCTTGTGCACATTTGAAACGCACCATGACCTATACTTGTAACGCTGTCGGGGATTGTTACGTTTGTAAGGCTTGCGCAATAACGAAATGCCCTGTTGCTTATGCTTGTAACGCTGTCGGGGATTGTAAAGGAAGTGTCGGTCTTACCCGGAGCGTATTGTATCAGCTCTGTTTTATCCTTATTATATAAATTACCGTTTAATGAAGAATAAGATTTATTTTTTTCATTTACTTCAATATTTGTAAGGCTTGTGCAATTGTAAAATACATCCTCACCTATACTTTTAACGCTGTCGGGGATTGTTATGTTTTTAAGACTTTTGCAACCGTCAAATGCATAATTACCTATACTTTTAACACTGTCGGGGATTGTTATGCTTTCAAGGTTTGTACAATCCCAAAATGCATCATCACCTATACTTGTAACGGTATAATGGTTAAGTGAATTTGGGATTACGGGTTCTGTAACATTACCGTAATAATATGTAATCGCCGCCGTACCGTCGTCAAGAATATAGTACCCAAAGTCACCGTATCTTTCAGATGTTGTATTTACATCCGTGTTTACCGCCCCTGCGGTAAAGGGCAGAGCAGTAAAAACACTGATTATCATTAAAAATGACAACAGCAAGCTGACTGATTTTTTTGCTTGTGTTTGAAACCTCATACTGTTTCCTCCTTTAATAAAAATAAAAAAGCGTACAACCGAAGTCATACGCCAAAAACACATAGCTCCGATTGTCGCCAAACAAATTCACAATATCAGTTCCATAAATGGTTTATAACAATTCCATGAGGTAGCATGATAAAGCAGAGCCGGTGTTTTTATAGAAATAAAAACACTACCTCAATTATGGACGCCACAAACTATAATTATACAGCTTATGGAACTTTTATTTAATTATGAATAAGTTTGGCATTATTATTGTATCATAATGAAATAAAACATTCAATATAAATTTTTGCTTATTAGTTATGATAAATAAAAAGAGCCGTTTCATTTGAAACAGCTCTTAATTATTCAGGAAATTATTCGAGCTCGGCTCTGTTAATAGCGTTAAGCACGCCGAGGATTGAGGCAAAGTTTACGTTGCTGTCAATTCCTACGCCGAAAATATTTTCTCCGTCAGGTTTTTTTAACTCAATATATGATACCGCCTTGCTGTCACTGCCCTCGGAAATTGCGTGCTGGCTGTAGTTTACAAACTTGTATTTGTCCATATTAACAGGCTTTAACGCTTTAAAGAAAGCGTCAATAGGTCCGTTGCCGACCGCGTTCAGTTTGACCTCGGCGTCGCCGTCAATTTTCATTCTTCCCTTAAAATGAACGTAGTTTTTGCCGTTTTCGCTTTCCTCATAAACCTTGTGGCTCACAAGCTCATACTTCTGCTTAATGTTGAGATAGTTATCCTCAAACACCTTTAAAAGCTCTTTCGGTATAAGCTCTCTTCCTAATTTGTCGCACTCGGTCTGAACAAGCTTTGAAAACTCGGAGTGCATACGCTTAGGCATATCGTAGCCGAAATTGTGATTCATAACGAACGCGGCTCCGCCCTTTCCGCTCTGCGAGTTAATTCTGATTATCGGCTCGTATTCTCTGCCTACGTCTGCGGGGTCAATCGGAATATACGGAATTTCCCAGTACGGGGAGTTGCTCTCTTTCATATATATATGGCCCTTGTTTATGGCGTCCTGATGAGAACCCGAAAAAGCGGTGAAAACAAGCTCGCCTATATACGGCTGGCGCGGGTCGATTTTCATATTCGTACAGCGTTCGTAAATCTCCTTTAATTTAGGAAGGTCGCTGAAATCGAGTTCGGGGTCTACTCCTTGCGTGAACATATTAAGTCCGACCGTCACTATATCGAGGTTACCCGTGCGCTCGCCGTTTCCGAATAGCGTACCCTCAACTCTCTCAGCGCCTGCCATAAGAGCAAGCTCGGTCGCCGCGACGCCGCAGCCTCGGTCGTTGTGCGGATGAATACTGATTATAGCCGCCTCACGGTTTTTGAGGTGCTTAATGAAGTATTCAATCTGGTCTGCGTAGGTGTTCGGGGTACACATCTCAACCGTGTTCGGAAGATTGAGGATAATTGGATTTTCCTTTGTGCTTTCGAGTACGTCCATAACCTCCTCGCAGATTTTAACCGCGTTGTCCATTTCAGTTCCGCTGAAGCTTTCCGGCGAATATTCAAAGCGGATGTTTGTGCCGTCGTCAAGCTGGTCGGTTAATTCCTTAATCAGCTTCGCGCCTTTAACCGCGATGTCTATAACACCCTGCATATCGGTTTTAAAAACGACTTTTCTCTGTAAGGTCGAGGTTGAGTTGTAAAAATGCACTATAACATTTTTAGCGCCCTTAATTGCCTCAAATGTTTTCTTAATAAGATGTTCTCTCGCCTGGACAAGAACCTGAATAGTTACATCGTCGGGAATATGTCCGCCCTCGATAAGCTCACGGCATATTTCGTACTCCGTTTCGGAAGCTGACGGAAAACCGATTTCAATTTCCTTAATTCCCATATCCACAAGCGCGTGGAAAAATTCAAGCTTTTCTTCCAAATTCATCGGGTCGATAAGCGCCTGATTTCCATCTCTTAAATCAACACTGCACCATATAGGAGCCTTTGTAATAGTTTTGTCGGGCCATTCTCTGTCAGGCAAATCAATCTGCTTGAATGGAATGTACTTTTTAAAGCCCTGGTTCATAATTTCTCCTCCTTATTATATACGCAAAAAAATCGCCCCTAAACTAAGGGACGAACAAGATTCGTGATACCACCCAAATTCAAGCGCACCTCACGATACGCTCCTCACAGACTTCCAACAAAGTCTCGGCTGATAACGTAGCCTTACGTTCCGACCTGAATATCAATCGGAAAACTCCGGGATGAGCTATACATATAATCTCCGCCGCCGATTTACACCACCCATCGGCTCTCTTCGCGCTTTGAATTATATCTTATTCCCTTCACAGTTTTTAGAGGGATTTATTTGTTTTATACATTATATATATAATTATGAAATTTGTCAAGGATTTATGAAAATTATTTTTTACAAAAAATTAAATTTTTCCCTTGACTTTACGAATTTCCGTGGTATAATAAATCTTGCGCGTGTAAAGTGCCGTGAATTTTTCAATGCACTTTTCACAGCACAGAACCTTGAAAATTAAACAACGCAAGTAAAGAAACCCGAGATGACTTTGAGTTGAAAAGAAAAGACTTAAAGGAA
>CANQVS010000031.1 GCA_947627345.1 uncultured Clostridia bacterium | reverse complement strand
CCGACTATTCCTCCTCGCCCGCGACAAAATGGGGTAAAATCATATTCGGTATCGGATGCGGACTTATTACCGTGCTGATACGTTTTTGGGGTAATTTCCCCGAGGGCGTGAGCTTTTCTATTCTTCTTATGAATATTCTCACCCCGTATATTGAAAAGATGACGCGCGCAAAGCCTCTTACGGGAGGTGGTAAGGTATGAAGAACGAAATTATAAAGCCGATTGCGGTTCTCGTTTGTATATGCCTTGTAGTAACCGCGCTTTTGGCGTACATAAATCTTGTGACAGCGCCCGTTATAAAGGCGTCCGAGGAGGAGGCGGCGGCTCAGGCGAGAGCCGAAGTTTTGAGCGAAGCCGACAGCTTTAAGCCGATTAAGATTAAAAATCCTCCCGAATGTGTAACTGAGGCATATAAGGCAGAAAACGGTTCGGGCTATGTATTTATGCTGAAAGTAAAAGGCTACGGCGGAGATATGAAGCTTATATGCGGTATCAAATCCGACGGAACGATTGAACAGAGCAAAACGCTTTCCCATTCCGAAACAAGCGGTCTCGGCTCAAAAACCGCCGAGGAACCATACAGAAGCAAGTATTCGGGAAAAAGCGAGAAAACTTTTACAGAGGTTGACGCTATTTCGGGTGCGACTATTTCCTCAAACGCATATCAGAAGGCGATTGCAGACGCTTTCAAGGCGTTTGATATGGTAAAGGAGGCGCGGTGATGACAAAGCTGCAGAATTTTACAAAGGGAATTATTAAAGAAAATCCCGTGCTTGTGCTGGTTTTGGGAACCTGTCCGACGCTCGCTACTTCGACAAACGTAATGAGCGCGCTCGGTATGGGCGCCGCTACGACCATAGTTCTTCTCTGCTCAAACGTCGTAATTTCAGCGCTTAGAAAAATTATCCCCGACAAGGTGAGAATACCCTGCTTTATCGTTTTAATCGCGGGATTTGTAACTATGGTTCAAATGCTCGTCAAGGCGTTTTCTCCCGCTCTGGACGAGGCGCTCGGAATTTATCTTCCGCTGATTGTTGTAAACTGTATTATTCTCGGACGCGCGGAGATGTTCGCGCAGAAAAACAGTATTGTCGACTCGGCAATTGACGGTCTGGGAATGGGCGCGGGCTTTACGCTCACCTTGGTTATGATGGGTACTATAAGAGAGGTTTTCGGAAACGGAACGTGGCTCGGTTTCCCTATTCCCGTGCTTTCCGATAACAATATTTCAATTCTGACTATGGCTCCGGGCGGATTTTTCGTGTTCGGACTGTTAATCGCCATCGTCAATAAATTCTCTCAGAACAAACCCAAGAAAAGGGAATTTGGCTGTGAGGGCTGTCCCTCGGCTGATATTTGCCACGGCAAAAACTGCGGGGAGGTAGATGCTGATGACTAAACTTATTATTATCCTCCTGTCCGCGGTATTCATAAATAACTACATTCTTTCAAGATTTTTGGGAATCTGTCCGTTCTTAGGCGTGTCGAAAAAGCTCGATTCCGCAACGGGAATGAGCCTTGCGGTAATTTTCGTAATGCTTATCGCGACCGCCGTGACGTGGCCGATTCAGATGTTTCTGTTAAACCCGAACGGGCTCGGATATTTGCAGACGATTATATTCATTCTCGTAATTGCGGCGCTCGTCCAGCTTGTTGAAATAGTTTTAAAAAGATATATCCCCGCGCTGCACAAGTCGCTCGGCGTTTATCTTCCGCTTATTACGACGAACTGCGCTATTTTGGGCGTTACTATTCTGAATATCGACGAGGGCTACACCTTCGTTGAGGCTATGGTCAACTCGCTCGGAAGCGGTCTCGGCTTTATGCTCGCTATGATTATGTTCTCGGGAGTGAGGAGCAAGCTTGAGGGCGCTGATATTCCGAAATCGTTTAAAGGCCTGCCGATAACCCTGGTTGCGGCGTCTGTTACTTCGCTGTCGTTTATGGGCTTCGGCGGAATAATAGAAAACCTGTTCGCGTAAAGGAGGTCGCTGTATGATTGATATTCTTACTGCGGTCGTTCCCGTAGTTATAATCGGACTAATCTGCGCGGCGGTTTTGGTTGTCGCGTCAAAAATTATGGCGGTCAAAGAGGACGAAAGACTTCCCAGGGTCAGGGAGTGTCTGCCCGGAGCCAACTGCGGAGCCTGCGGTTTTGCGGGTTGCGACGGATACGCAAAGGCGCTTGTCGAAAATGAGGGTACGCCAACGAATTTATGTATCCCCGGGGCTGACGCGGTTTCGCTGAAGCTTAGTGAAATTTTAGGCGTTGAGTTTGAGGACGTTATCGAGCAGGCGGCTGTGGTTCATTGCAGCGGCGACTGCAACGCGACCGAGGACAATGTCGATTACCGCGGAATAGAAAGCTGTTCGGCGGCAAAGCTTATTTTCGGCGGAAAGGGAGCCTGCGGTTACGGCTGTCTGGGGCTGGGCGACTGTATGAACGTCTGTCCGCAGGACGCTATTTATCTTAAAGACGGTTTGGCTCACGTTTGCCGTCCCGAGTGCGTCGGATGCGGTCTTTGCGTTAAAACCTGTCCCAACGGTTTAATTTCGCTTACACCCGCCGTCGAGGACGTGGCAGTCCTTTGCAGTAACAAGGATAAGGGCGCGCTTACCCGAAAGGTCTGCACGAACGGCTGTATCGGCTGTAAAAAATGCGAAAAGGTATGCCCTGTCGGCGCGATAAAGGTAAAAAATAACGTAGCCGAAATCGACTACGAAAAGTGCGTCTGCTGTGACGCTTGTACAGGCTACTGCACAACGGGTTGTATTATCAGAGTATAATTTAAAACAAAAAAATAAAAAATTTTCGGTCGGAAACAGGGTGTAAGTCAACCGCCCCGTTCCGACCGATTTTTTGCGGAAAAATATTTATTATTTTTCATTGCAGGAGTAAGAGGTCATCTCATATCCCGCGTCCTTGATTACGGCTCTAAGCTCGTCCTCGCCTATTTCCTTTTTAGCGAGGATTACAACCTGATTTGCGTCGTGCGAAGCCTTAACACTTTTGGTTTTAAAATTCTTTTCTATCGCTTTGGTGACGTGCGCCTCGCAGTTTTGGCACATCATACCTTCCACGCCTGCTGTAATTTCTATCATAATGTCCTCCTTTTTTGTGCGGTTCGCTTTAGCGCGCACAATTTTATATGAAAGCCTGCAAAGAGCAAAAGCTTTCTTACTATATTAATTGTATTCCCCGTTTTCTCCGCTGTCAAGCATACAAATTAAAAATTTTTAAATTAAATATGGCGGTATAAAATTTAAAAAGGTATTTATAAGATTTTTAAAAAGAAGAATACCTGCGCTCCTGCGCCTTGGATTAGAGGAGTATCCATTGACTTTTAATATCGTTTGCGTTAGAATATACTATGTGTAAATTTATGCAAAGAAAGGACGGTCAGTATGGCGCTTATTATGGATATAGCGGTTGTGGCGCTTCGTATGCTCCTGCCGATTTATACCGTTGTAATAGTCTATCAGATTTTTGCGGCTATGCGCAGGCGCCGCCGTCCCGAAAGACCGCTTGTACTTCTTCAGGACCTTGATACGGGCGTAAAAATTCCCGTTTTGTTCTGGGAAAATTCCATCGGCAGGTCGAGAGGCTCGGACATTGCCGTTGACGACCCCGCGGTTTCACGAAATCACTGCGTGCTTTTGCGCCGTAAAGAGGGCTGGTTTATTACCGACACCGGCTCAAAAACCGGTACTTTTTTAAACGGAAAGCGGATAAGGAGAAGAACGCAGGTTAAAATTGACGATAATATTTCAATCGGAAATAAAGAATTTGCGTTCAAACGCGGAGAGGAATTTCACGAGGAACTGCAGTCGAGCTGGTTTTTCTCCAAGGTTTCGGGCAAGCCCGCTATTCAGCCGTATAAAATTATGATTTTAGTATCGCTTTTCCATATTTTTATGGGTGTTGAGGCGTGCTTCTGCGACGGCGCAAAGGATTTTGACCCCGCGTTTTTGTGCGCGACTTTGCTCGCGGTCGAGTGGATTTTCTTCTTTGTATCGACTGTCATTCTCAAACGCGTCGCGTTCGAGCTTGAGGCGTTGTGCCTTTTCTTTACTGGTATCGGCGTAATGCTCCTTGCGCGTCAGGAACTGCGCACAGCCTATGTTCAGCTTATCGCCGCGGCGGCGGGAATGATAGTGTTCTGCGTTATTATAAAATTCATTGAAAATCCCGACAGGATTGCTCAGTGGAGAATTATAATTATGGTTGTCGCCGTGCTGTTTTTGGCGGTCAATCTCGTTTTCGGACGTGTGACAAACGGCTCGGCAAACTGGGTTCATATCGGTCCGATTACCGTTCAGCCGTCTGAATTTGTAAAAATCGCGTTTATTTTTGTCGGAGCGTCAACTCTCGACCGTTTGCAAACTAAACAAAACCTTCTTGAATTTATCATTTTCTCCGCAATTTGTGTAGGCGCTCTCGCTCTTATGGGCGACTTCGGCACGGCGCTTATATTCTTCGGAACGTTTTTACTTATCTCATTTACCCGTTCGGGAGATTTCAAAACCGTTGTCTTAGCGCTCGCAAGCGCAGTTTTCGCGGGATTTATCATATTAAATATCAAGCCGTATGTATTAAGACGTTTTCAGGGCTGGCGCCACGTCTGGGAATATACGCAGGACTCGCGCGGTTATCAGCAGGCGCGCGTGCTGACTTATATCGCCTCGGGCGGACTTTTCGGCGTCGGTATAGGAAACGGCGTTCTGAAATACGTCGCCGCGTCCGAGTCGGATTTGGTGTTCGGACTTATGAGCGAGGAAATGGGCTTTATCACGGCGGTTACGGTTGCCGTAGCGATTGCGACGCTGTTTATTTACGCGCGTTCCGTAACTACCCGAAGCCGAAGCACCTTTTATTCAATTTCAGCCTGTTGCGCGGCAGGACTGCTGGTAATTCAGATGTCGCTCAATGTTTTCGGAGCAACTGATATACTACCCCTTACGGGCGTAACATTCCCGTTTATCAGCGCGGGCGGTTCGAGTATAATTTCCTGCTGGGGACTTTTGGCGTTTATCAAAGCGGCAGATGAACGCACTTATTCCAAAAAGTAATTCGATCGTAAATTTGTTTGATTATTTGATTATAAATTCGCCGAAAGGAGAGCGGTTTAATGAAAAGAATACTCAGGCGTTCGTGGCTTATTTTCATAGTTGTGCTCGCCTTTTTGGGAGGAATGTGTTTTCTCGTTGTTGAAACCGTGCTCGGCGCGTCCGACTGGGTAGACCAGCCCTATAACGGACATATTTCAGGTTCGGGAGGTTTAATTCAGGCGGGAAAAATCACGGACCGAAACGGCGAGGTATTGGCAGAAAGCGTTGACGGTGAACGTGTCTATAACAAGGACGCGGGCATAAGAAAGTCACTTTTGCACGTCGTGGGCGATGACTCGCTCAACATTTCAACCGCCGTACAAAGCCAGTTCCGCTCACAGCTTACGGGCTACAGCTTTATATGGGGGCTTGATATGCCGAAGTCTTTCAGGCACGGCAACGATATGGAGCTGACGGTTGACGCGTCAACCTGCAAAACGGCGTACAACGCCTTAAAAAATTACGACAGCGGTGCCTGCGTAATTTATAACTACGACACGGGCGAGATTATCTGTTCCGTAAGTATCCGCACCTATGACCCGAACAGTCCGCCGAAAATTACCGAGGATAACGAGGATAAATACGAGGGTGTTTATCTTGACAATGTGCTTTCCTCGACATATACACCCGGTTCGATATTTAAAATTGTTACCGCCGCGGCGGCGATTGAAAATATCCCCGACATCTGGAATAGAACGTGGGTATGTAACGGCAAAGAGGACATAGGCGGAGGCGACATAACCTGCGTGGACGCCCACGGAACAGTCGATATAAAGCAGGCGTTCGGGGATTCGTGCAATATTGTTTTCGCTGAACTCGCCGTAGAGCTCGGCGAGGAGAAAATGAACGCTATGGCTAAAAAGCTCGGAATAAACGCGAGCTTTTCGGTTAGCGGAGTAAAAACAAAAAAGGGTAATTACAATGTAAAAGAGGCAAATAAAAACCAACTCGCCTGGTCGGGCGTAGGTCAGTATAACGATGCGGTTAACCCTATGCAGATGGCTGTAATCTGCGGAGCAATCGCAAAGGGCGGAACACCCGTTAATCCCTATATAATAAGCGGAAATTCCGGCTCGCTTTTGACGGATTTGGGACTTTCAAAAACAGGCTCAAGCTTAAAGCAGATGATAAGCTCCTCCACGGCTCAAAGCTTAGGCGAGCTTATGCGCTATGCGGTTGTTAACGACTACGGAGAGTCGATGTTCGGCGGACTTACCGTCTGCGCTAAAACGGGTACAGGCGAAACGCTGACAGGCTCCGATACGGATAAAAATGACGGCTGGATGATAGGATACTGTACCGACAGCGATTGTCCGCTCGCGTTCGCCTGCGTAGTCCGCGGAAGCAGTGAATACGGATATTCGACCGCGGGACAAGTCGCCAAGGCGGCGATGAAAGAGGCGGCAAAAAGCCTTAAAAAATAAGATTTACTTACTGAAAGGATAAATGATATGAACCCATTAAAAATACTATTCGGCAACTACTCAAAACGAGAGGTTAAGCGCGTAAAGCCAATTGCTGACAAGGTGCTTGCTTTGGAGGAAAAGTACTCCGCTATGAGCGAGTCCGAGCTTAAAAACCAGACGGCGGTTTTAAAGGAACGCCTTAAAAACGGTGAAACAACGGACGATATTCTTCCCGATGCGTTCGCGGTCTGCAGGGAGGCGTCAATGAGGGTTCTCGGAATGAAACACTTCCCCGTGCAGGTTATAGGAGGTATCATTCTTCACCAGGGAAGAATTGCCGAGATGAAAACAGGTGAAGGTAAAACCTTAGTTGCTACTCTGCCCGCTTACCTAAACGGACTTACGGGTGAGGGCGTTCATATCGTAACGGTCAACGACTACCTCGCGCGTCGCGACTCCGAATGGATGGGAAAGCTTTACCGCTATCTCGGCCTTACGGTAGGCCTTATCGTTCACGACCTCGACAACGATGAGCGCAAAGAGGCTTACGACGCCGATATTACCTACGGTACAAACAACGAGCTTGGATTTGATTATCTTAGGGATAATATGGTAGTTTACAAGGAAAACAAGGTTCAGCGCGGTCACGCGTTCGCAATTGTGGACGAGGTTGACTCAATCCTCATAGACGAGGCGCGTACTCCGCTTATTATCAGCGGTAAGGGCGACAAATCAACCGATTTATACACGCAGGCAAACCGCCTTGCGAAAACTTTAACAGTTAAACGCTTTACCGAGCTTGACAGCAAGGAGGATATGGAGAGCTACTACGCCGAAAACGGTATCGACTATGTTGTAGACGAAAAGGCTAAATCGGCGACCTTAACCCAAAGCGGTGTCAAAAAAGCGGAGGAGTTTTTCAATATCGACAACCTCACCGACCCCGACAACCTTACCATTCAGCACCACGTCAACCAGGCAATTAAGGCGAACGGAATTATGAAACGTGACGTTGACTACGTTGTTAAGGACGGCGAGATTATCATTGTCGACGAGTTTACGGGCCGTCTTATGTACGGAAGAAGATATAACGAGGGCTTACATCAGGCGATTGAGGCGAAAGAGGGGGTTAAGGTTCAAAACGAGAGCAAAACCCTTGCGACAATCACATTCCAAAACTATTTCCGTCTTTACAAAAAGCTTTCTGGTATGACAGGAACGGCTATGACCGAGCAGACGGAGTTTCAGGAAATCTACAAGCTTGACGTTGTCGAGGTTCCGACAAACAAGCCCTTAATAAGAGTTGACCTGCCCGACTCCGTTTTCCAGACGGAAAGGGGCAAATTCAACGCCGTTATCGACCAGATTGTCGAGGCTCACGAAAAGGGTCAGCCTGTGCTTGTCGGTACAATTTCGATTGAAAAATCCGAAATTCTCTCTAAGATGCTCAAAAAACGCGGAATAAAACACAACGTTTTAAACGCTAAACAGCACGAAAAAGAGGCGGAGATTATCGCTCAGGCAGGTAAGCTCGGAGCCGTGACGATTGCAACGAATATGGCGGGCCGTGGTACCGATATTATTCTCGGCGGTAATGCCGAGTATTTGGCAAAGGCTTCAATGCGCAAGCAGGGCATTGACGACGAACTGATTGCCGAGGCGACAGGCTTTGCCGAAACCGATGATGAGGAAATTTTAGAGGCGAGAAAGATTTTCGCCGATTTAAACAAAAAATACAGCGAAGAAATTAAGGAAGAGGCTGACAAGGTCCGAGAGGCGGGCGGTCTGTTTATTATAGGTACAGAGCGCCACGAGTCCCGCCGAATTGATAACCAGTTACGCGGACGCGCAGGACGTCAGGGTGACCCGGGAACAAGCCGTTTCTTCCTCTCAACGGAAGACGACCTTATGCGTTTGTTCGGCGGCGACAGAATGAAAGCGATGCTTTCAAGAATGAACGTTGACGAGGATATGCCGATTGAAAACAAAATGCTCACGAATATTATCGAGGGTTCACAGGAAAAGGTTGAACTGCGTAACTTCGGTATCCGTAAGGACGTTCTCCAGTACGATGATGTTTTAAACCGCCAGAGAGAAATTATCTACACACAACGCGACCAGGTGCTTGACGGCGAAAATCTCCACGACACTATTCTCAAAATGATTGATGAAAATGTTGAGGAGAGCGTTAAGCAATTCCTCCCCGCTGATTCTCGCGACAACTGGAATATACTCGCGCTCGTTGACACCTACTACGATTGGGCGATTGTTGACCGTGATAAATACAAGTTCTCTGCCGACGAGCTGGAGGTTATCGAACCCGAGGAAATCCGCGATATGATTATTGAGGACGCTAAGGCGATTTATGAGGAGAACGAAAAACTGCTCCCCGAGGAAACTATCCGCGAGATGGAGCGTGTGTATCTGCTTAGGAGCGTCGATACCTACTGGATGGAGCATATCGACAATATGGAACAGCTCAAGGCGGGTATCCATCTGCGCTCCTACGGTCAGCACGACCCTGTTGTCGAGTACCGTATTGAGGGATTTGATATGTTTGACGAGATGATTGCCTCTATCCGCGAGGATACAATCAAGCTTATGCTTACACAGCCAAAACGAATTTACGAGCAGAAAAAACGCCGTGAGGCTATTGCGGCGGCTAAGCGTCTGGCGGCTCAAAAGGCGGCTAACGCGAGGGTCGGCGACAGTGAAAGCGATTCTGACGAGGACAACGACGTTGTTAAGGACGCGCTCAAACGCAAGCAGGTTGCCGAGCCGACAGCGACTTCGGGCGACGGAACGGATACAGCAAACAAAACAATCCGCAAGGGCAAAAAAATAGGCAGGAACGACCCCTGCCCCTGCGGAAGCGGAAAGAAATATAAAAAATGCTGCGGAAGAAACGTGTAAGCTGTTTCGGATTTAACTTGTACTGACAGACAAAGCGTGTTATAATGAGAAAGTTAAAAACCTACGGAGGTAATTAAATGAAAAGATTTTTAATCACGGTAGCGTCCGTTTTGTTAATAGCAATGTTATTTACCGCCTGTTATGACCCGTTGAGCGACCCTAACGCGACTAATCCTTCACAGTCGACGACCGAAACCGAGGAGGCAACCACGGCTAAAAGCTCCGAGGACTACGAGAATACATTGACGGGGCTTCGCGATTTTATGAGGGACAGAGGCTATATTTCAATTGAAAATGATAATAAAAACGTCACAAAAATGAAAGCAGACCTCATCGGCGCAAAAAAGGGATATAAATATATTACGGGAAATATCGCGGTTGAGCTGTATGTGTTTGATTTGAAAGCGGAAAATCCCACCCGCGACAAGGTTATCAAGGGTATTGAGAAAGACGGAATTTTTACATTATATAATGAAGATATTCCCGCTTACCTTTCAGATAACGGAAAATTCCTTATGGTCTACACAAATCCCGATATAGCGGACAACGACATTTCTTCCGACGCCTACAAAACAATGAAAAAGGCAATAAAGGATTTTAAGTCCTTTAACGCTTAAATATAGTAAAAATTAAAAGCACCTCCTATGGCATTTTGCCATAGGAGGTATTTTTTGTCAGAGAAAATAAAAATTATTAATAAGTACATATAAAACGGGAAATACTTATTAATATGAAGACAAAGGGAGGACGATATTATGGTAGAACCTGATACCGTAAAATTACTTCGTGAATGTGACGCGGGAGTTAAAATGGGAGTAAAATCAATTGACGAGGTTTTGGATTATGTAAAATCCGATAAGTTAAAACAACATCTTAACGCCTGCAAGGATGAACACGATAAATTAAATACCGAAATACAGAAACTGCTCGATAAATATGAAGACGACGGTAAAGACCCGAATCCAATCGCTAAGGGAATGTCGTGGGTAAAAACCAATATGAAGCTTGTAATGGATGAATCTGACAGCACAATCGCGGATTTAATTACAGACGGGTGCAATATGGGAGTTAAAAGTCTCAACAGATATTTAAATCAATATCAAGCGGCAGACGAAGTATCAAAAGACATTACAAAGCGTTTAATCAATCTTGAGGAAAAACTGGCAGTGGATATACGTCAGTTTTTGTAAAATGATTGAGTAATTTATAGATATTATTTTAAGGTAATCATATTTAAAGATTATAAAAAATGATTGATTTAAGCATAAGGCTTGTTGTCATTTTTTATTTAATATAAAAACAGTCGGCAGTTTCTGTTGTTGAACAGACTGCCGATTTGTTTATTTTGACTTTATCTCTTAATTTCTTTTCCGCAGTTGTTGCAGAAATAGTCGTCCTCGCCTACAGGCTGACCGCACTGCGTGCAAAAGTTTGCCTTTGGGAAAGGTTTATCCGAATTCTCTGTGCTCGGTGCGGGAGGTACGGATGTCGGCTCATTCTGAAAAGTCTGAATAGGAGCCTGCTGAACGGGCGCTTGTTGTATAGGCGTCTGCTGTATAGGTGTTTGTTGAACAGATGTCTGCGGAAACTCCTGATATGTCTGCGTTTCTTCGTATACAGCGTCGAAGTTCTCCGAATAAGCCTCGGTGTGGTATTTTTCGGATAAGTCTTTTATATACGCCGAGTATTTTAACGCGAGTATGCCGAAGGAGATATTAAACGCAACCGAGATAGCGGACGAAATCGCGAAAAGCGCAATTTGCGCTCCTGTCAGGTAGAAATTAAAAATATTATTTAAAATTAAATTTATTAAAATAATTACCGCAAGGTCTATTCCCGCGGAGATAAAACAGGTTATTCCGAAAAGCGTTGCTCCGTTTCTTTTGAGATAGATTGAAGTAAGGCTCTTTCTGATTGAATTTGCGAAAACGACCTGCGAAATCGCTGAAACTAAAGCATACGCAATCACAAGGGCTAAAATGCCGAGAGCAAACAGTATAATGTATCCGTAAACCTTAGTGTTGTCAACTACACATAAAAATCCGCCGATGCTTCCGAAAAGGGCAATAAGAAAAAAGACAACAACACAGAGAATACTAACCGCGACAAGGGAAATAATGGAAATTACCTTGAAGATGATTGACGGAGCAGAGAGTTCATTTTCATTTTTATTGCTTAATATATAGAATAAAAGTATAGAAACGGCAAGAAGTATTCCCGTTACATTGATTGGGGCAGTGGCGGCAGGCGGGTAACTGCCCGAATTTACAAGCGTGTTGTGAGCCTGTTCGTCAAGAAAGCTTTCCGAAAAGCCTCTCGCAAGCTCGTTTAAGGGAACAAAACAATTAATAAGGAATTTCGATAACAGGGACGCGAAAGCCAAAATTGCGACAACCAGGGTTATCGGTCTGCGGAAAAATCCTTTTATAATGTCAATATTCTGTTGAAACGGATTTTGAGTCATAATACCACTCCTTAATTAATATAACATTATTTTATCTTAAAGCCGTTTTAAAATCAATAATTTTTGTCGAAAAAATACGTTTATATAATGAAAATACGGGATAAAAGAAAAAACTGTCACAAAACAAAAAAATTTTAAAAAAATATTAAAAAAGATATTGACATTTTCACTTAAACGTAATATAATCTTAATGTTCGCCGTGAAAAATTACGGACGGACGCAGAACCTTGAAAATTAAACAACGCAAGTAAAGAAACCCGAGATGACTTTGAGTTGAAAGTACAGACTTAAAGGAAAAGTGAGAAAACACTAAAAAACGAAATGAAGAAACGCAAGTGTTTCGAGAGCGATTAAAGCTCT
>CANQVS010000030.1 GCA_947627345.1 uncultured Clostridia bacterium | reverse complement strand
TTAAATTCATAAGGAGTGGGTTTATCCCAATCATCAGAGCCCATACCAAAGTCAACTTCATTAATTGTACCCACGAGATAATACGTTTTTCCTCCTACAGGGTTAGTAGTATCAGGCTGACCTGAAATCTCATATGAAAGCGTTAATGTATCGTCATTGTTTTCTATGAGTGTAATTTTTACTTCAACATTACCGGGAATATGAATCTTATTCTTTGCCTCCTTATCGTTTGGATCAAAAGAATGTTTTTTCTCGTTGTAGAAAGTTGCCGACTTAGCGTCCATGCCCGGAAATCCATCCGTAAAGAACCATTCATCATTTGCAATATTCTTAATATTTATGTAAGCGTCGCCCTCAAATTTTGCTGTTATTGTTTCTCCTGCTTTAATTGGATAATCTGTAGGCTTATCATAATCATTTCCTATACCAAAATCAACACCGTTAATTGTTCCTACAAGATAATACTGCTTGTCTGCTGCCGGCTTTGTTGTCTCAGATGAAGAGGGAGTTGACCATTTACCTTCAAGTTTATCAGTACCCCAACCGGTAATTTCGTATGTACCGCCATTAACTGTTTCTAAGTCCTCGGTCTGATTCCATTTTTTCTCCCAGTCGCCTTCAGTTTTTGAACTGTAATCATTAGGCATTCTTACAAAAGTGATTTTTTTCAAAACACCGGTAAATGTATAATCATTACCGCTCTTTTGACCATAGACCCACTTCTCTGCTCCATTATCATCCCACGTCCAGGCAAACCATACAGGGTTATCTTTCGCTGCCACACCCGGGCGCAAAGTAACTGTAGAGACGCCTGTGGCAGTTGTGCTTATATCAGCAGCAGATACGCTTATTACCGAGAACACAGATATAAGCATAAGTACCGCTAACAAAACACTTGTTAGTTTCTTTAAAGATGTCTTCATAAAAACAATCCTCCTTATAAAAATTTATAACTATATCTTAACACTATAATTCAGTTTATTCCATAGGCAAAATGCTTAAATATCGTTAATGTTTTTGTGCAACTTTACTTGTACAAATAGGCTAATCAAAAGATTTTATTTTTATCGAATTTTTACGAATGCAAAATTAAATATCATCACGCTTTTTTAATAATTTTGTTACTAAAAACTTGTAACTGTAAAAAAATAAAAATCGGCTTTTAAAGGAAAACCGATTTTTATATGTTCCGTAAATTTTAAAAAATAAAACCTATTTTTTTCTTGGCTTTGTTTAATGTACGGGTTGAAATTCTAAGCGCGATTTCGTCCGCCTTTTTATAACAGCTTTCAAGATAAGCCTTGTCGGCAATAAGCTTTTCGTATTCAGCTTTAATAGGTCTTAACGCCTCTACTACCGCCTCGCCGACAGCGGTTTTAAAATCGCCGTAGCCCTTACCGTCAAAATCGTGTTCAATCTGCTCCCGGGAAAGTCCCGTAACAGCACCGTAAATATCAATAAGATTGTTGATACCGTCCTTGCCTTCCGCGTAGCGAACGCAAGCCTCGCTGTCGGTAACGGCGCGTTTAAACTTTTTCATTATAACCTCGGGCGGGTCGAGAAGATGCACGCACCCGTTTACGTTTTCATCCGACTTGCTCATCTTTTTTGACGGGTCCTGAAGACTCATTACCCTTGCGCCCGTTTTCGGGATATAAGCCTTTGGAACCTTAAACACGTTTGGATAAAGTCCGTTAAAGCGATTCGCAATATCTCTTGTAAGCTCAAGGTGCTGCATTTGGTCGGCGCCTACGGGAACATAGTCTGCCTGATAAAGGAGAATATCCGCCGCCATAAGAGAGGGATAGGTAAAAAGTCCCGCGTTAATATTATCGGAATGTTTAACACTTTTGTCTTTGAACTGCGTCATTCTTGAAAGCTCGCCGAACTGGGTATAGCAGTTTAATATCCACGCAAGCTCGGCGTGTGTCGGAACATGAGATTGAATAAAAAACAACGTTTTCTCAACGTCAATACCGCAGGCTAAAATTGAAGCGTAGGCGTCCAGAATATTTTTACGCATTTTCGAGGGTTCCTGACGTACTGTAATCGTATGTAAATCCGCCAAAGCAAAAACGCAGTCAAATTCGTCCTGCATTTTAACCCAGTTTCTTATTGCTCCGAGATAGTTTCCGAGAGTAATTGTACCGCTGGGCTGAATTAAGCTCAGAGCGATTTGCTTTTTTTCTGTTTCCATTTTATATACCTCTTCACACAATTTCTTTAATTAATTTTCCGAGAGCCTTGATACCCTTTTCAAGCTGTTCGTCGGTCGGAGTTGAGAAGTTAATTCTAAAGCCGTTTGTAGTTTCGCTCTCATCCGTCAGAAAAGCGTTTCCCGGAACCACGCAAACCTTACGCTCAATCGCCTTTTTAACGTATTTTTGCATATCTACTCCGTTCGGAAGCTTGCACCATATGAAAAGTCCGCCATCGATTTTATCGTAGGTTATCTCTGGAGCGCAATACCTGTCGAGCAAATCCATAGCGAACTTCGCTTTTTCGCGGTAAATACAGCGAAGCTTTTCAAGGTGCGCCTCAAAATCATATTTAGTTAAAAATTCGTAGCAAAGCATTTGCGACCATATATTTGTATGAACATCACTGCCCTGCTTGCAAACAGTCAGCTTTTGGATTATCGGCTTAGGCGCGATAACGTACGCAACGCGGATGCCTGGAGAAATAACCTTGCTGAAGCTTCCCGCGTAGATTACTCTTCCCTCTGTATCGAGGGTTTTTATAGCGGGAATAAAATCTCCGCTGTAGCGCAAATCGCCGTACGGATTATCTTCAAGAATGAGCACATTATATTTACACGCAAGCTCGTAAAGCTTTTTGCGCTTTTCATAACTCATAGTTACGCCCGAGGGGTTTTGAAAATTCGGAATAGTATAAATGAACCTTACGTTTTCGTTTTCTTTAAGCGCCTTTTCGAGAAGCTCCGTATCCATTCCGTCACTCTCGACGGGAACTCCGACGAGCTTTGCATTGTACGCTCTGAAAGAGTTTAAAGAGCCGATAAAGCTCGGCGCCTCGGTTATAATGACATCGCCCTCGTTTACGAGCGCTTTCGTTGAAAAATCCATAATCTGCTGTGCGCCTGTTGTAATTATAATATCGTCGCCGTCTGATTTTATATCATATTTTTCGGACATATACTTTTTTATATGCTCTCTAAGCGGAGTATATCCCTCGGTTACGCTGTACTGCAAAAGTCCTATAGGATTTTCTTTAAAAAGTCTTGCGGAAATTTCCTCAAGCTCCTTTACGGGAAAAGCGTCGGGAGACGGGTTGCCCGCCGAAAGCGAAACCACGGTCGGGTCCGACGCGTATTTAAAAATTTCTCTTATCGCGCTGGGTTTTAGATTATTTGTCCTGTCTGAAAATACATATTCCATATTTATGCCTCTTTCCAAATCATATAGAAAGATTTTACCACATATTAATGGCGGTTGCAAGTGGAATAAAAATGCGCGATGTAAAAATAAATAATAAAAAAAGTTGTAATGTGTAATTTTTTAGTGTATAATGATATAAATGTACGCAATAAACGGAATTTATCAATAAGGGGGAATATTATGGCATATTACAACGGAAGCGGTTACAGACCGTATAAAACCAAAAGATACCGCATAAGCCGTCGGTTAAAAAACAGAATTATAATTGTTGCTTCGGGAATATTAATTTTTGCACTTATTATAGTTTTAATTTCAACGGTTTTCAGTTGTATATGCTCCTCACCTGACGCAACCGAACCCACCATAAACACCGCAACAATAGGTTCCTCCGTTAAAGCCACAGAAACTAACAAACCCAAAACGAATAAAATTATGTTCAAAGAGCCTGAAATTTCCGATGATAAAGAAACTACGGGCGAATTTGACAATGAATATTATATTTGGAACAACAAAGCGTTCGAGGCTTTTAAAGGCGGTAAAAAGGACGCGAAAACCTACGCTGATTTAATAAAACGCGCAAAAGATTCTCTCGGCTCGTCCGTAAACGTATATTCAGCCGTACTCCCAACGCATATTGAAATGGGACTTCCAAACAGACTTAAAAATTCTGACGACGGAATAACGACTAAACCTCAGTCGGATTATATTAAATCAATTTACAAAAACCTCGGCAAAAAGGTTAAATTCGTAAACGCGTATAATCTCCTTTCTGAGCATTGCAAGGATTATATTTACTTTGACTCGGACCGCAACCCGACCGCTCTATGCGGATATTACGCTTATCAGGCGTTTACAGAGGTTGTAAACAAAAAAGCAATTTCTCTTAACGACTGCGAAAAAGGCACGGTTGAAAACTTTATGGGCTCATACAACAACTTTACAGGTTCAGAGCTTAACGTAGATACCGTTGAATACTGGGATTTTCCGTACAAAGTTACAAGCGACATAACTAATGAAGACGGCGAAACAAATACTTTAGACGGCTGTTACGATAAAAGTATTGAGGCGGGCAGCGACGCATACAGCGTATTTCTGTACGGAAGAAATCCGCTTGAGGTTATAAAAAGCGAAAGCAAAAACGCAAAAGGTAAAATCGCCGTTGTTCACGACAGTATCGGAAGCGTTTCGGTACCTTACTTTACATATAATTACGATGAGGTTTACTCGATAGATTTCAGAAGCTACAACGGCAGTATTAAAAAGCTTTGCAGTGAAAACGGAATTGACAATGTTCTGTTTATAAACGACGCATTGGGTACTGCGGATTCGGAAAAACTTGATATGATAAAGAATATTTTATCATAAATTCTATTCAGAACTTTATAAGGGGGTGGAAAGAATATGTTGGCTGAAAAGGTTAAGGTAAATATTTTCGGCAAGCTTAGTAAAAATCTCTATTCGGGCTATTTTGACTCGGAGGATTTTACAACCAAAAAAGTATATATTCTTTCCGATAAACCCGTAAACGAAGTTTTTCACGGTATTGTAATCGCCGAGGCGGTATTCGGCGGAGATGACGAGAGGCTTATTGTCGCCGAAGAAGACGTTATATATTATGAACCCGATTTAAGGACTGAATTTTCGTACCTGAAAAACACAACGCTCACCTCGCTTAAATGCCTGTACGAAAAATCCTGCGGCGGAGTAATTTTTTACAACGGAAAATCCAACACAAGAATTCTGCTTGTAAAAAATAACAACGGCAAGTATTGGAGTTTTCCGAAAGGACATATTGAAATCGGTGAAACAGAAGAGGAAACCGCGATTCGCGAGATAAAGGAGGAAACCTCTCTTGACGTTGAAATTAAGGACGGTTTCAGGGAAATCAGCGAATATTGTCCGTTCGGCAAAATCCGCAAACACGTTGTTTTTTTCCTTGCTCAGGCGTTTACGAACAACGTAAAAATTCAGGAGGAGGAAATCTCCGAATATATCTGGGTCGATTTACAGCAGGCGAGAAAGCTCTGCACATATAATAACGACCTCAGAATTATCAACAAGGCGGAAACGGCGATAAAATTAATAAAATAAACATACTATAAAAATACGGGCTGATAGGTAAAAACCTATCAGCCTGATTTATTTTACTTTACTTTTTATTTTTCTATATGAGGTATCGGAGTTTTATCGAACTCGTCAAGACGGTTCCCGTACAGATAATATTTCGTTTCCTTGACAACAACTCCCGAAAGCAGTATAACCGCAATGAGGTTAGGTATTGCCATAAGCGCATTAAAAATATCGGAAAGCGCCCATACCATATCAAGAGAAATTACGGGTCCTATAAGCAGTACGAAAACGAAAATTAATTTATACGGTATCATACCCTTCATACCGAACAGGTACTCCACACACCTCTCCCCGTAATAGGACCAGCCGAGTACGGTCGAATACGCAAACGCCACTATTCCGATAACAAGAATCGGCGTTCCGAGATACGGAATTTGCTGAAAAGCGGTAAAGGTGAGTTTGTCGCCGTCAGCCGATGAAAATAACGCGGGATTTCTTATTACGGAACTGACGAGGACAAGCCCCGTCATAAGACACACGACAACCGTATCCCAAAATGTTCCCGTTGACGAAATCATTGCCTGGCGAACGGGGTTTCTTGTCTGCGCCGCCGACGCGACAATCGGAGCGGAACCCATACCCGACTCGTTTGAAAAAAGTCCGCGCGCGATACCGTATCTCGCGGCAATCATAATTGTTGAGCCTGTAAATCCGCCCGCCGCCGCGGCAGGAGTAAACGCGGATTTTATGATTAATACTACCGCGTCGCCGAGGTAAGGCGCGTTTATTATAAGAATAATTATACAGCCTATTATGTAAAGCACCGCCATTGTCGGAACCAAAAGCTCGCAAACCTTTGAAATCGCCTTAATTCCTCCGAAAATCACAACCGCGGTGATTACTGCTGTAACAACGCCGATAATGACCGAAACAGTTGAAAACTCGTTTCCGAATAATGTCAGGGTTAAGTCGCCCTTCGGGTTAAATACGCTGTTCATAATACTTGAAATGGCGTTGACCTGAACGCCCGAGCCGATTCCGAAAGACGCTAAAAGTGCGAACAGCGCGAACAGAACTCCCAGCCATTTCATTTTAAGTCCCCGCTCCAAAGCGTACATCGCACCGCCCAACATTCTTCCGTCCTTAGTGCGGACGCGGTATTTTACGGCGAGGAGCGACTCCGAGTATTTTGTCGCTATTCCGAACACACCCGTAAGCCAGCACCAAAGCACGGCGCCCGGACCGCCGAGAGCAATCGCCGTGCCTACGCCGATTATATTGCCTGTTCCGATAGTTGAGGCAAGCGCGGTCGCAAGCGACTGAAACGGACTTATATCACCGTCCGATTCGGGGTCCTTAGTCACGGAAAGCTTTATCGCCTTCAGCGTTTTTCTCTGAATAAATTTAGTTCTGATTGTCATAAAAATATGCGTTCCCAAAAGCAGGATTATCATAAACCAACCCCACATAAATTGGTCAACGCTGTCTATGAACCCCGAAATTACGTCTAACATATCACCACTCCTCGTTTATTTCTTCAATAATGTTTATTAACTCCCTTAAATTTTCCGCAACCCTGTAAACCTTTTTTACAGTTTCAAAATCGGGCTTATCCATATCCGGCACCATAACGGTCACACATCCTGCCAAGCTTGCGGACTCAACTCCGTTGGGACTGTCCTCAACCGCGATACACTCATTTTCGTTAAAGCCGAGCCTTTTCGAGGCGAATTTGTAAATATCGGGCGCGGGCTTTCCGTTTTTTACCATTGAGGCAGATATAAGCTCGTCAAAATAATCATAAAGTCCCGCCCGTTTTAGGTATTTTTGAGTGCGCTCGGGCGGTGTTGCCGTCGCCACCGCCGTCTTGTAGCCGTGACTTTTTAAATATTTTAAAATTTCCTCGGCAAAGGGTTTAGTTTCTATCCCATTTCCCTCAACATATTTGTTCATAAGCTCAATCCGCTTGTTCCTTACGGCGTCATAGTCAAAATCCTTTCCGAAAAAGCCCTGTAATTTTTCTACGGCAAACTTTCGCGCCATACTTCGGATTGCGAGGGCGTGCTTTTCTTCAAACGGATAACCGCATGCTTTGCCCGCCTCGCACCAGAAACGGACGTAAAGCTTTTCGCTGTCGAGAATAACGCCGTCCATATCGAATATTACAGCCTTAATTTTCATTTTTCTCACCGTTATTCCGTATATTTACGAGAACAATTCCCGCCGTTATTAAAGCTAACGAAACGAGATTTTCGATTTTCAAAATTTCCTCGCCGAGCAAAATAAAACTCCACACAGTTCCGAAAAGCTGTCGAGAATAATGCCGTCCATATCGAATATCACAGCCTTAATTTTCATTTTTCTCACCGTTATTCCGTATATTTACGAGAACAATTCCCGTTGTTATTAAAGCTAACGAAACGAGATTTTCGATTTTCAAAATCTCCTCGCCGAGCAAAATAAAACTCCACACAGTTCCGAAAATCGGCACAAGCATTGTAAAAACCGTAATTCGGCTTACGGGATTGTACTTTAAAAGCGCCGTCCAAAGCAGAAAGCTGACGGAGGATATAACCGCAAGCCAAAGGAGAATAATAATCCCCGATAAATCGGAAAAATTCGTTTTACCGCCGAAAATAAGCCCGATAATCAGAAGTATAACTCCGCCTGAAAAAAGCTGAAAGGCGGTCAGGGAAACGGGATTTTTGCCGTCGGAGATTTTTTTCGTGATAATATTTCCGCCCGCTCCGCTGATTGCGGATAAAAGAACGATTAAATCGCCCAAAAATGTCACGGAGGCAAACGAAAAATCGGCGATATTTACGCACACTATTCCGAAAAGTCCCAAAACACAGCCGATAATTTTTAATAAATTAAGCCTGTCGTTTTTAAAGAAGAAACTCGCCATTAAAACGGAGATTACAGATACCGTTCCCGTAATTATTGAGGTGTTCACGGCGGTTGTAAATCCCACTCCGACATAGGCGAAAAGATATTGGAGCGTGGTCTGAACAACTCCCAACGCAGACGCGGGCAAAAGCTCATTTTTCCTTAAAATCGGGGGTTTTCTCAAAATAATCAGACCGAAAACGAAAACCAAAATTCCTGCAAGCGCAAATCTTTCTCCCGCAAAAAGAAGCTTTGATGGTATATCCGACTGCATAATATCAAGCTTTGCATACCCGAGTTTAATAATCGGGAACGCAGTACCCCAAAGGGCCGCGCAAATGAACGCTCCGAAATAAGCGAAGTATTTATTTTTGAGCAGACTTTTCATAAATCACCAAAAAAGCCGATTTACAAATGTAAATCGGCTAAACAATTTTAATATCGTTTTTAATCTTCAGCCGAATAGAAAGGCTCCACGCCCTCGACCGCCTTTTGCGCAAAGGGGAGCGAATAGGGCATCATAGAGAGCTGGTAACCGCTTAGATGAGGTGACGCGCAGGTTGAAATTCCCTTGAAAATTTCTTCCATTTTGTCGCCCTCAAAATCAACGATTACAAGATAACTCGGCTTTTCGTCATTTTCACGCTTAAACATTTTGAGGTACGCGCTGTTAACATCATCGCGTTCCTGCAAAAAGTTTATAATCGACGCCATCATATCAATCGGATATTCATCGGGGTCGGGGTCGCCGAGCTGGACGTTTTCGTCGGCTGAAAAAGTCTGCTGTTGAAGTCCTGAATTATTCTTAAAATCCTTTTGCTGTTTAAGCGACATAACCATAGATTTCGGAAAAGCTACGGAACGTCCGAACGGGTTAATTACAAAGCCCTGAACCTCACAGCCTTTGTCGGAAAGCACCTGCGCGTATCCGTCAAAATTCATAATGACGTCGTCCTTGCCCTCGGAAACCTTCCATTTTTCTTTCTCCTCACGGTCGGTAAACGCGGGGAAAAACTTCTCCTTGTTCTGATTCTCGATAAGCTGGAACTGAACCTGCGTTTCCTGTTGCATAACCGTGCTTCCGTTTTTGTCGGTTTTGGCGACAGGGCGCGGTTTTGACACATTTCCGGGAGTTATAAACTGCGCATTCATCACGCAGTCAATCATTCTGTTGACATTTTCGGGGGTATTGTCCTCCTGCATATTTTTTATAGCCTCTAAAAGTTCGGGGTTTGTGACAGGCTTTTGATTTTTACTTTTCATAAACTTCTCCTTTGTATGTTCTGTCGGATTGAAAATAAACGTAGGTCTGGTCTATTATAAGCTTGCTGAAGCCGTAATCAATTACAAATATTTTACCGCTGTCCAAAGACTCTTTAGACACAACCTTTAGCGGATTTCTGCGAAATTCTTCTTCGTCAAGCGCATATTCACGCTTGAATTTTTCCGCCGATAATATAACGCTTGAATAACCTGTAAAGGGACTAAGCTCATCTTTATCTATCAAATAATACTGCTTTTTTAAAAGCTTTATTCCAATATCAATATTTATAAGCGACCCGATATAATCTCCCGCGTCGTTTAAAAACATTCCCGTCTTATAATAACCTACCGAAACGGTTAAATCTGATTTTACGGCTGTCGGGAGCGCAATGCCGTTTGCTGCCGAAAGACCGCTGTTTATATCAACGCTTACCTTATACGCCTGCGCGCGGTTTAAGGCTTCGATAAGGTTTATCATATCCTCTCTGAGCTTTCCCGAAAAGCCCGTTCCCAAGATACAGTCAACTATTATATCGTACTGCGAAAAGTCGGTGTACTCATCGCAAAAGCTTTCGCTTACGCCTTTGCTCCTGCATCTGTTGTAGTAATACGAGCCGTCCTCGGAAAGCTTCTCACTTGTACGGTATATAACAGGCATACAGCCGTTGTCTGCGAGGATTTCCGCGAGGGCGTATCCGTCCCCTCCGTTATTTCCTCCTCCGCAAACAATTGCAATTCGTCCGCTCCACCTGACGCTCCTGTAAACTCCCGCGGCGGCTCTTCTCATAAGTTCCCTTCCGCTGACAGAAGTGTTAATCGTAAAAGCGTCGCTTTCACGCATATTTTTTACTGATATTACATTTTCCATATATTATTCTTCCGTAAATCTTAAAGCATAAAACTAAGAATTTTCATTGTTTATTGCGTTAAAACCCGTTTTTTACAATTTCATTATAGGCAACCTGAGCCGCCTCATCGTCCGTATTTACTCTCAGGTCGTAACATTTAACCTGATTTAAAAAACCGTTGAGCAGAGAGAGAAGATTATCCATAAGCCTCAACTCGCTCGGGCGGACGGTCTGATTGAGAAGTTTCGATACCACCTCTGACGTTGAAATCGGACCGATATAATTTTTCTCGCTCCTTGAGAGAAAGCAAAGCGACTCTGCGCGGACGCGGATGTTCTCTCCGACGCCCTCCTTGCCTTTCCACGGAGTTCCGTAAACATAGAACACTCCGTCAACTTTTCTTATAACGGGTTTATCGTCATTTATGACCGTGACCTTGTCTTTGAAATTTTTTACCCAAAGCTTTCGGTGGGTGCTTTTCCCTGTTCCGCTTTGAGCCGTAAACATAATCGCCTTATTGTCGACTGCAACCGATGAACAATGAAAAAAGAATGCGTCGTATTTATCTAATACCTCATAAATGTATTTGCGGTAAATCGCGATACTTTCATACGAAGAAATATCAAGCTGATAAGGCGAAAGCTTTTTTTCACGCATTATGTCCACGTCCGAAAGTTCGATTTTAAAACACGCTGGCTCATCGTCCGAAAGATAATCTTTCATTAAATTGTAGGTTTTGCGGTACTTTAAATCCGCGTCAAAAACAATATCGGCTATTTTATAACGAAATATCATAATTTTTATCTCTAAATTTGTTTACCGCAAAAAATTTTAAATCAAATGAGTTCGTCAACATCTATCTCGACTTCATCTTTCGCGATTCCGCCGTCATCACCGTTATCAGTAATTACCGTACTGCCTTTACCGCCCTTTGAGCTTTTGTTTGGGGTTTTGTTTGAGCTTGTATTTTTTGAACTCTTACTTGAACTCTTGTTTGATTTTCCGCCTGTATTCTTGCCTGAGGAAGTATTTGAACCGCTTGATTTACTTTCCGAATCAGAGCTGTTGCCTTTTATGCTGTTTCTGTCCGACTTTGTGTTTTTATTTGAGGATTTACTGTCGTTTTTATCAGCATTGGTTTGTGGAACATTTTCATCTTTTGAAGTAGTGTCATAAGAAATTTCAGCGGTTTCTCCTACAGCAGTAGTGTTTTCTGACGTTTTATTATCGTCAAACGTAACTGCGCAAGAGCACGAGGATACAAAAACAGCTGTCATAATACTTACTGCGGTTAAGTATAATTTTTTCTTAAAATTCATAATAAATCACCATTTTGATAATACAATAAACCACGTTAAAAATCAATACTTTTTTGGCACAAATCGAAAGTCTTTACATAATATACAATTGTGAGGACAAACTCACGACGTAAAAATAAACAAGCTATAAACTGAAATAATACCAAATTACCTCCACACCGACCCCGAAAGACTATCCTTTCGGGGTTTTTATATTTCCGCGTCAGCCACTTCATTTTTCTCTCGGCAAATTCATCTTCCCCATACGAAAGTGCCTTTATTTTTACCTTGGATAGCGGAAGAAACGTATGGGGACAGCTATTTCGTATAGGGTGGAAATGTTTAATGCGGAAATTCGGAAATATAGAATTCTTTACTTTTAATTCTTAACAAAAACCCGAATGTATCTTTTCTGTCCAAAGTCGGACAGTGAAAACATTCGGGAAATTTTAAATTATTTTACGATTTTACGCCTTGCTTTTTATGTACTCGTCAATTGCGCCTGCCGCGGTTTTTCCCGCTCCCATAGCAAGAATTACGGTTGCCGCTCCTGTTACTGCGTCCCCGCCAGCGAATACTCCCTCTCTGGAAGTCGCGCCGTTTTCGTCTGCGATTATTCCGCCCCAACGCTGTGTGTCAAGTCCCTCTGTCGTGGACTTAATGAGCGGATTAGGCGATGTGCCTATCGCGATAATAACCTCGTCGACATCGAGCACAAACTCACTGCCCTCTATCGCAACAGGTCTGCGGCGACCGCTTTCGTCAGGCTCTCCAAGCTCCATTTTAATACATCTCATACCGTTAACAGAACCATCCTCATCGGATAAAATCTCAACGGGATTGTTCAGGAGTTTAAAGATAACGCCCTCCTCCTTAGCGTGTTCAACCTCCTCTTTACGGGCAGGAAGCTCCTCCTCGCTTCGGCGGTAAACTATATAAACATCATCGGCTCCCAAACGCTTAGCGCAACGGGCCGCGTCCATAGCAACGTTGCCTCCGCCGACTACTGCCACCTTTTTGGCATGATTAATCGGTGTGTCAGGGTTATCTTTATAGGCTTTCATAAGATTCGTACGTGTTAAAAACTCATTTGCGGAAAATACTCCGTTGAGGTTTTCACCCGGAATTTTCATAAATCTCGGAAGTCCTGCACCCGAGCCGATAAATACCGCCTCAAATCCCATTTCGTCCATAAGCTCATCAATGGTAATCGTACGTCCGATAATCGTATTTGTTTCGATTTTTACGCCGAGCGCCTTTAGTCCGTCAACCTCTTTTTGCACAATGGACTTTGGAAGTCTGAACTCGGGAATACCGTACACAAGAACTCCGCCCGCAAGATGAAGCGCCTCGAAAACGGTAACCTCGTAGCCTTTTTTCGCCAAATCGCCGGCGCACGCAAGACCTGCGGGACCGGAGCCGATAACGGCTACCTTGTGTCCGTTTGATTTGATTTTCTGAATCTTTGTATCTGATTTTGAGTTGTGGTAATCCGCGACAAAACGCTCTAATCTTCCAATGCCGACAGGCTCGGTTTTTATACCGCGCACGCATTTTCCCTCGCATTGGGTTTCCTGCGGACAAACGCGTCCGCACACGGCGGGAAGCGAGCTTGACTGAGCGATAATATCATACGCCTTGTCAAAATCACCCTTCGCCACCTGCGATATAAAGTCGGGAATCTGAATATTTACGGGACACCCCGAAACGCAGGGCTTGTGCTTGCAGTTAAGACAGCGCTGAGC
>CANQVS010000029.1 GCA_947627345.1 uncultured Clostridia bacterium | reverse complement strand
AAGAAAGGTTTGGGGGAGATGAATTGTCAGAAAGGGACTGCAATGTCTGACGTAGAGATATAAAAATTTAAAGGTAAACCTTTTAATTCCTATTCAAATTAGATTTAGAGGAAAAGTTTCTAAAAAGTCTACAGCAGAACCTTTCCTTACTATCCAAAACAAGACATAGGCTCAAACGTCTGGGGGAGATGAATTGTCAGAAAGGGACTGCAATGTCTGATGAGGAGATATAAAAAACCGAGAGGATTTTCCTCTCGGTTTTGTTTTTAGATATTTTATTATAGCTATCAGCAGAAGAAAACGTCCATTTCTTTTTCTTCGCCGTCAGCAACGAAGTAAGCCTTGCTCTCATCGGGCTTAATGTAAACTGTAATATCCTTAGCGGATTTACCGTTAGTGAGCTTTACATTCTTAATAACTTCATCAACTGAAACCTGAACTCCGCCGAACTCTACGAATACCTGTACGTTTGTAGCAACAGGCTTCTTAACTGTTGTCTTTTTAGCGGGAGCAGCTTTTTTAGCAGGAGCCTTTTTCTCTGCGGTCTTGGTAGTTTTAGCAGCAGTCTTTTTAGCGGTTGTTTTCTTTTCTGCAGGTTTAGCAGCTGTTGTTGTCTTAGCAACGGTCTTTGTTTCTTTAGCCTCTGTTTTTGTTTCGGTTTTCTTGGTTGTTGCCATTTGAGTGACCTCCTTTAAAGGTAAAAATAAAAAATTTATTAAATGTAAGCAATTTTCTGTTTACAACCTGTATTATACTATAGTTTTCATAAAAGTCAACGGAAATTCAAAACTTTGTGACATTGTACAAATTGCACAATAATTTTTTTGCTTTTTATATAAAAACGACAATACAAATTCAATGTTTTTCCCATAAAATCTGGGTAAAACGAAATAGTAACAATATTGATATTGTATTTCATAAGGATAATTGATATAATATAAATTAATATTATATGTCCTTAAAAACGGACAATAAAAAGGGTAATTTTATGTGGAGTAATATTTTGGTTGTTGCGGGGCAGGTTGCTGTTCTGTTTATACTTATTGCGCTCGGATTTGTAAGCGGAAAATCGGGACTAATAAATGAGTCTGGAGCTAAATATCTTACGAATATTGTGCTTTATCTTGCAACGCCTTGCATTATGCTTCAATCCTTTCAAAAGGTCGGTTACAGCTTTTCTCTTATTTTAAATCTTGGTATATGCGCGCTATGCGCTTTGCTTATTCAGGCGCTGTCAATCATAATTAGCCGTGCGGTTTTTCGCAGTAAGGACGAAAGTCGAAGAGTTGTTCTTAGATTTGCAACAGTTTTTTCAAACTGCGGATTTATGTCGCTCCCGCTCCAACAGGCTTTGCTCGGAGATAAGGGGGTTTTTTACGGTTCGGTTTTCGTTGCGGTGTTTAATATACTGGTATGGAGCTACGGACTTGTGGATATGAGCGGAGAAAAAGAAAATTTTACCGCAAAAAAGCTTATCTTAAACCCGGGAATTTTGGGAGCCTTGGGAGCTTCGATACTGTTCTTTTTACAAATTCATCTGCCTGATATTCTTCTAAGCCCTGTTCAATATATAGCGGGACTTAATACTCCTTTGCCGATGCTCGTTATCGGATTTCATTTAACCCGTTTTGATATAAAAAAGTCTGTAAAGGATTTGAGTATTTACTCGGTTATGCTTATCAGACTGGTTGCAATTCCCTGCTTATCGCTTTTAATTATGAAGTTTTTCGGAGTAGGCGGAGATATTTTAACCGCCTGCACGGTAGCATCGTCCGCTCCCGTAGCCGCGACAACGACTATGTTTGCTACTAAATTTAACCGGGATGTTGACCTTTCTGTGGGACTTGTGTCTATGTCGACTATATTGTCGGTAATTACGATGCCCGTAATTATCGCTCTCTCACAAACTTTGGGATAATATTATTATGGCTAAAAATCCGCGACAAAAACAAAAACTTTTATATATTCAAAAAATTTTGCTTGAAAAAACCGATGAGAACCACGGCCTTTCCGTGAATGAGATTATAAGCGAGCTTGCGTCCTACGGCATTAACGCAGAGCGTAAAAGTATTTACGATGATTTGCGGATACTTGAAACTTATGGACTTGATATTTGCAGTGAAAAGACAAAAACCGTAAAATACTATATCGGCTCCCGTGATTTTCAGATTTCAGAGTTGAAACTTTTGGTTGACGCTATTCAGAGCTCAAAGTTTATTACCGAGAGAAAGAGCTTAGAACTTATAAAAAAGGTTGAGGCTCTATCGAGCGAAAATGAGGCAAGACAGCTTCAGAAGCAGGTTATTGTTTCTAACCGCGTTAAGACCGACAACGAAACAATTTATTATAATGTTGACAGACTTCACGATGCGATTGGAAAAGACAGAGCAGTTGAATTTTATTATAATCGTTGGGAGCTTAATCTCGGAAACCGCGAGAAACTAAAGCTTAAAAGACGCCGCGGCGGAGAGCGCTATGCTGTTAGTCCGTGGGCGCTTTGTTGGGACGATGAGAATTATTATTTGATTGCTTTTGACGAAAATCATAAACAGATAAGACATTATCGTGTTGACAAAATGGAGAAAATCGAATTGTGCGACAGAAAACGCTCGGGAATAGATGAAATGAGCGAGATTGACCTCGCCGAGTATTCGCGTTCCACATTTGGTATGTTCGCTGGAGAAAATGCGGAAGTCACGTTTTCAGTAGATAATTCGCTTGTCGGAGTAATTGCCGATCGTTTTGGAAAAAATATTTTTATAACAAACGATGAAGATAACGAAAATCACTTTATAGCTAAAGTCAGCGTAAACGTCAGCGAGCAATTTTTCGGCTGGGTTTTCGCGCTCGGAGATAAGATAAAAATTATATCTCCCGAGGACGTAGTTGAAAGATTTAAAGAACATTCAACAAAAGTGAGTAATTTATATAAGGAGGCGAGGTAATGCTCTGTCCGCGCTGCGCGAAAGAAATTCCCGATACAGAAACTATGTGTCCGTATTGTATGCAGGAGATAAACCCAAATTTAGAATTTAATGATTTCCGTGAGGACGGTTTTGTACAAATTAAGTCTAAAGATGGCTCAAAAATCTCCGACTCTGTAAACTTTAAGCCTAAATATTTTGATATTTCCGAGTACAAAATGTTTGCCGTGGCGATTATTTTTGTACTTGCAGTTTCTGTTTTTACAATTTTTTCATTGAGATTTATACAGAATGAGCAGACGCCTTATGTTGAAAAATATAAGTCAGTCGAGCAGTTTGCTGAGAAGAGTACGGAAGAACATACTGAGGAAACTACCGCTAAAAAAATTGTCAATAAAGTTAAAAAAGTTACAATAAAAAATTTGTACGGAAGCTGGAAGCTTTCTTCCGCCGAGGAAACAGACTACACCGCAATTCCTTACTTTACCTTTGGTGAAGACGGTTATATTCAGGAAAACTACGGAACGATTATCGTCAAGGGAACATATAAGGATTTGACAGAGAAGGGAAAACCCGGAGTTTATATTTCTATTGACGCTGCTATCAGGGGCGTATACGATTTTGATGTTACGGGAAATGACAATGACGGTTACACTCTTACACTTACCGACAAGGAAAACGGGATAGTTTATACCTTTGTTAAGACTCAGGCACAGATGAAGAAGCTCGGTACAATTCCCGACTATCAGATTGATAAAAGACTTCTCGGAACATGGTACACTAAGGATAGGAAAAAAGCATATAAATTTGTAAAGAACGGTAGAATGAAACGCCGGACTAATTCAATAACAATTTACGGCGTATGGACCGTGGACGTCAAAGGTGAGATAATAATTAAATATATGAAAAACGAAATTAAAACAACATCTTCTATTTATAAGATTTCTAAGGACGAAAAGCGGGTTAGGATAAACGATACGCTTTACTATAAGGAGAAGTAATCACTGCCCTGTTTATGGTACACATAATCTTTTATAATGTAATTAAGACATTATAAAGGAGGAGCAAAAATGCTTAATTTTTGTGTATTTACTTTTATTTCTTATGCATTGGGCGCAATATTAAAAATGCTGTTTGCAACTTCAAAAAGACGTAGAATTAAATATTATCATTAATATCTTTGTTTTTAAGTTGTCGGCCTTGTATGAGAAAAATCAAAACATATAAAAAAGCGTGCGCATTTATGTGCGTACGCTTTATGTTTGTTACTATAAATGTTAAAACGGTGTTTCAGTCTATCATTTTTTGACGTATTGAGATGATGTCTTTTTCGCTTACGTTACAACTGTACAAAAAGTTTTCCGTGTTTTTGTATTCGCTGTAAATATATTTAAAAAGCTGTTCGACCGCGTCGCGGGGAGTATATAAAAACGGGTGATTTTCAATCAGCTTTCCGTTTTCGTCCTTTAGGTAATCTCCCCACTGTTTTGTCAGTTCTTCAAACCTCGGTTTCAGCATAGTACGGCTTATGCAATAATCAAACGCAATATCACATAAATCCACTCCTGCAACAGAAAGTACAAGCGCGCTTGTAATTCCCGTTCTGTCCTTTCCTGCGTTGCAGTTGTACTGGCATACCTTATTGGTATTTGCAAGGTGGTGCATTACGTCTTTTATCCAGCCCTTAAAAATTTCAATCCATTGAATATAGCTTTTGCCCCAGCCTGTAAAATACTTGCTCGGATCTTCGCCGTTATCCTCAAATCCAGTTGCGTCTGCTCTTCCGAACATCGGAAGATGAATATATTCAATTCCCTCAATATTGTTAAGACTGCTTGGAAAAAGCGTAATATCCATATCACCCCTGAAGTCTAAAGATTTTGTAATACCGTATTCCTTTAAAAGAGATAAATCTCTTTCGCTTAGATTTACAGGAGCTTCGCTCCGCAAAAATACGCCGTAATTTGTCAGCTTTCCGTATTTAGTCGGGTATCCGCCTAAGTCACGGCAGTTGCTCATACCTTCGAGAGGCAGTCGTTTGTAATACTTCATTTTATCATTCCCTAAGGATTACATAAGGAACACGCGTTATATCCCTGTTTAATAAGGTCGGCGCGGTTTCCGTTGTATTCCTTTTTATTTTTTTCGCTCATATTTTTGGCGGCTCCGCAGTTTGGCAGATGAAATTTTTTGCTGTTTGAGTTGATAATATATTTCGCGCTCGTTTTAGCTGTGTATTTTTTCTTGTATGTATAGGTTTTGGATTTATTTGTACTGCTCTTTTTACTGCCAGTAATTTTACCCTTTATTGTTCCGTCGGCACTGTTATTTCCGTTTGAATATGTGATTTTAATTCCCGGCTGTATGTTGTAGCAATATACGTTAAAGCAGACGCCCTTACCGTTATCCTCAATCGACCATGCCTCCATTTTAACCCCGCTTGCAAGAAGATTATCGCCCTTAAAAACAGGGGTTACCCTGTAAAGAACGTGGTTTTTGGTAGAGGTTACGTATTTTGCGACACGGTTTTCAAACGGGAGCATACCGCTGACATTCATATATCTCGTACCCGTTATCAGGTTTCGCTCATTGGCATTTTCACCCGTGAGCTGATAGCCTATAAGGTGGCAGCAGTTGTAAATATAACCGCTTGAGATAAAGCTGTACTTATTTTGTATCCAGCCTGTAGGTCGTACCGAGCTTAAGGAGGTGCGCTCTTCGTCGGGCATAGTGTAAGTTGAAACGTTTGCAAACGCAACACCGCACCTTCCGAGACGGTCAAGCCTTGAATACTTTTCAAATGATTTTTTTATCTTTTTTTCTTTGTCACTAAAAGAGGGAATATTATTGTTTAATTCGATATACGCTTTTCCCGAGTATTCAACGGCTTTGCCTAAATCGACTTCTTCTTTTGGAATTTCGGTCTGTGTACACGCGCTGAATACCGCGCATATACAAATCATAATCAAGGATAAAAATATTTTCATAAATCTTCCCCTTGAGCTGTTTCTATCATAAGTATGTCCTCGATTTTTATTGTGAAATTGTTGGTGAAAATAATTTCTTTATTAAATGTATCAACTCTCCGTACGTTTCCCGAAAAAGTTTCATATCTTCCGCCGGATTTTCGCTTATCGCTAATAAAATAGGTTACACTTATCTCGGGTTTTTCTCTTATATTTTCAATTATTAAATTCAGATGTTGGTTTAAAAGCCTTAATTCTTCTCCGTTAAGCTCGTGTTTTTGGCTCGTAAGTCGGGAGGTTTCATTAATCATTGCGCCAAAGCCCGTAAGAGCCGCAAACGGCATAAACTGCGCCGCGCGGTCGTGATTAGACATATGCCGACGGTTCTTTGAAATATGTCTTGGCAAGTTTATAATATCATTGTACTTAAAATTTGTTTCGTTCATAATTATTTAAGAAAGTATTTGTTTGTAATCAGAAAATCCGCGCCCATATTAGAAAAATCAGAGGCGGTGTTTACGTCGCTGACATTATAACAGCCTATTTTTAGTTTTTTGCTGTGAGCGTTTGATATTAAACCGGAGGACATATATTTGTTGAATTTAAAAATGACAACCTTTGCGGATTTCTTTTTCGCGTAGCTGAGCGCGTTTGTTATATCCTTTTTACTGTTCGGAATGTTCAAAAATCCTGCTCTTATTTTCGCTTTTACTATTCTCTCAAGCGCGCTTTTGCTTGATGAGAATACGGTAACTTTGCCGTCCATTTTGTATTTTTTAATTGTGTTGTAAATTTTTTTGAGTCCCTTATCCGTCATTTTTGAGTCTTTAAGATGAAGATAAAGTTTCATTTTCCATTTGGATACGGATTTAATAAGCTGTGCTATAGTCGGAAGGTATTGGGTGCTGTAGGAATTGATGTTTTTTCCCTTTACTACGGGATAATTTTTTCTTGTAGATGCGGTTAAATCCTTTATGCTTGCAGGTGTGTCGCACATTGTGAGACTTTGGTTGTGGCAGATTAAAATCTCGCCCGAGCGCGTTTCCCAGAAATCCGCCTCCACGGAATCGTAACCGCTTTTATATGCCTCCTCAAACGAAGCCATAGTGTTTTCGGGGGCAATATCCATTCGTCCGCGGTGTCCCGTAATTTCAATATCTCGTGTTAAAGAAGAGCCGGAAAAGAGCTTTTCATCGTTTTTATAGGGGAGGACTACTATGCGGTATACCTTATTAAGACTTAATCCCGATAGATTATCCGAGCTTATCGTATAACTCGTTGAGGTTATGTTTTTAATGCGTATGTATTTCTTTTTGTTTGAGTTAAGCTCGATACGCATATTGTAGCTTGTAGCGCCTTTGACCTTTGTCCAGCTTGCTTTAAGATTTCCGTCATTCCATTTGTAAGTGACCTTTGGAGTGGTAGTTACCTTGAAAACGTTTGACCACTTACCTACTGCGCCGTTCTTTTTTGCGCGTACCTTTATCAGGTAGGTTTTCCCGGGGTTTAGCTTGGTAATTTTATATGTGTTCTTAGAGATGTTTTTATAGGTTCGCTTTGCGTTTTTTCCGTTGCTTAGTTTAAGCTCGTACTTTAAAGCTTTTGATGATGAAATTTTAGACCATTTTACCTTTGCCGAGTCGGTTTTTGAGGAGATTTGCTCTATTTGTCCGATTTTCTTTATACCCTTTGCCGATGCTGAAAATACCGTAAAGGTTGATATTAAAATCAGTACGGCTAAAATTATGGACAGTTTCCTTTTCATATTTTTACTCCATATCCGAAATATTCTAAGCCCTGTGACCGCCGATTTGACCGTTTCTTTCTATTGAGGTAGCGCCTTCCTTTAAGTTCATACCTTTAAGCACTGAGTTCCTGCCATAGCGTTTGTGGAGTTTTAGGGTAGCTTTCTGGATACTCCTCTCGCGTTTAAGCATTTTATCCTCGTTTGCTTTTTCCTTGTAATCGGTAAACAGACTAAGCTGTTCAATCTGACCTGTATTGTTTAAGGTTTCCTCGGGTACCGTATGATTAGCGACTACATACATACGCCGTACAAGAAGATTTTTATCCGCAATTCTGTCGAAAAGCCTCATAACCGCGTCCAAAATCAACTTGGTTGACGAGGTATATCTTCCGATGTTTTCCGAACTGTGAGCCTGTTTGGGTATTTTTCTGCCGTAGCGGTCGGTCTTAATCTCACCTTTATAGTTTCGGTTTTTGTCGGTAATATTTGAAATATCATATCCTACGGTCAGAACGACTTGGTTTGTCACAAGTCCCTTGTCAACTAAATCAAGCGCCAAAAGCTCCGTCATTTCGCGGACTATGAGTTTTGCCTTTTCAAACTCATACGGAGAAGAGAGAACCTGACCCGAGCTTACGGACTTTACCTGCGGTTTATAGCTTTTTATATCTTCAATTGTACACGGCTCATATCCCCACGCGTGGTCGATTAAAAGCTCGGCGTTTATGCCGAAAAGCTGATACAGGAGGTTTTCATTAACCGTAGAACAGCGTGCGACATCGCCCATAGTGAACATTCCGTAACGTGAAAGCGACTTTGCGTAACCGCTTCCGACTCTCCAGAAATCCGTAATAGGCTTATGCTCCCACAAAAGTCTGCGGTAGCTTTCCTCATCAAGCTCGGCAATTCTCGAATCGCCTTTATCGGCATTAATATGCTTTGCGACAATATCCATCGCAACCTTGCACAAATACAGGTTTGTACCGATACCGGCGGTAGCGGTTATTCCTGTTGTATTTAATATATCCTTAACTATTTTATCAGCAAGTTGCCTTGCGGTCAAGTTGTAAAAGTGAAGATAATCCGTAATGTCAATAAATACCTCGTCAACGGAGTAGATGTGTATATCCTCGGGGGCTGCGTACTTCAGGTAAATTTTATAGATTTCGGCGCTTGTTTTCATATAGTGAGACATTCGCGGACGGGCAACTATATAATCCACAGATATATTGGGATTTTTCTTTGCAATACTGGAAAAACAGGTTGAACCCGAAAGCTTTTTTGGAGAACTTTTTTGTGCGCGCAGGGCGTTAATCTCTTTTACCCTTTGAACAACCTCAAAAAGTCTTGAACGTCCCGAAAGCCCGTACTCTTTAAGAGCGGGGGAAACCGCGAGGCAAATGGTTTTTTCGGTTCTGCTTAAATCAGCTACGACAAGATAGGCGTCGAGCGGGTCGATTCCTCGCTCAACGCACTCTACAGAGGCGTAAAATGATTTTAAATCTATTGATATATATTTTCTCGTGTTGCTCATAATGTCCGCATCCTTTTAAAACGTATGTTTATTATAACACAAACGTTCTATTTGAGTCAATACATATGTTCGATTTTTTGTGTTAAGTTTTGGAAAAATTGATGGGTAAATAATTAAAACGCTAAAAAGGTACAGTTAATATATTACTGATTTTCAGACTTTACTGATTAAAATAATATTTTTTAATTTTTTTATAGCGGGATAAATAAGTAAAAAGACATAAAAAAGTAAGAAGACATAAAGAAGTAAAAAGACATAAAGAAGTAAAAAGACAGCGCCCTATTAATAGGACGCTGTTTTAAAATAATTTGCAAAATTTATTAATCAGTATTCGTTCATCGGGTTATATACAGAACCCCCATATCTGCATTCAAAGTGAAGATGAGCGCCGGTTGACCAGCCTGTAGAGCCTACATACCCGATTGTCTGACCTTTCTTTACTTTCTTATATGTAGATACGGTTGTGGAGGAAAGATGTCCATAAAGCGTTTGCTTGCCGTTTCCATGGTCTATAAGCACATAGTTGCCGTATCCGCCCCCGCAACCGCAGGAGCCTGATTTTCCCCAGTTATGCGAACAGGAATTGTTGCTTGCGACTACGGTTCCGCCGTAAGCGGCAACAACGTTAGCGCCCATAATTCCTCCGCCTGTAATATCAATACCCTTGTGGCTGTAGCCTCTGTTCTCGTTGAACGGAGAGATTATGTAATAATATCCGGGTACGGGCCACGCAAATCCCGATTTTTTAATATGAACCGAACTTGCGGAACCCGAGCCTGAACCTGTTCCGCCCGGGGTAAAGGTAACCTCACGCTGAGAGGCCTTTTCGTCCGCTCGGTTACTTGCCCTATCGGCGTTTTTATCATCGTTAATCTTCCTGTAATATGCGGAAAGCTGATTTTGAATTTCCGCTTCCTGGGAGTTAGCATTGTTTAATAGCTTTTTGGCGTCGTTCTGGTCGTCATAAAGCTTTGACAGTATTTCCTCGTTTTCATCAAGGAGCGTTGAGAGCTTATCCTGTTTGTTCTGTAAAATTTTTTCAGAAGCCTCCGCCTGTGATTTCTCAGAAACCAAAGCCTTTTTTTCTTCGGTAATTTTGTCAAGCTGAACCTGAATTTTGTCTATAAGCTGTTTATCATATGCGGAGAGAGTTTTAATAAGCTCGCACTTATCAATAAAATCTCCGAAATCCTTAGCCCCGAGAATAATCTCCAAATCTGACGTGTTACCCGCCATATAAATAGTTCTGATACGTTTTTTCAGGGTATCCATTTGTGTTTCAATATCTTTTTTAGCGGAGTTAATCGCTCTGTGCTTTTTGGCGATACTTTTATTGAGTTTATTAATTTCCCTGTGCGATTCGCTTATTTCCGTGCTTAGTACGTCAATCTGGCTTACCAGGGTGGAGCTGTACTCCTCCTTGTCCTTAATGTCGGATTTAGTTTTATTAAGCTTTTCCTGATATTCTTTTTCTTTTGACTGCAAATCGCTTATTTTTTTATTGTAGCTGTCAGTTTTGGTGTCCGCCGATATGACGGGAATTAATAACGGTGAACAAGCCATACAAAGCACTAAAATCGCGGATATAATTTTTTTATACATATTAAACCTTCTTTACCAGCCTAAAATTTCATTGCCCTCTTTTTTGAGGTATTTTCTGATTGATATAAAGCCCGAGAGAGCTCCGATTACAATACCTGCTATAATAAATATTGCGGCAACATATCCTATTACGCTCATAATCGGCATAGCCGTAAACGGAATAAGGTTTGAAACAATATTCATTATACCGTCGTACAGGAATATTAAAGCTACAGTTGAGATAACGGAGGCGATAAATCCTATCACCATACCCTCGACAACAAACGGTATTCTTACAAACGCGTTAGTTGCTCCTACGGACTTCATAATGCTGATTTCAAAACGCCTGTTGTGCATAGTAGCGCGGATAGTGTTTGATATAATGAACAGCGAGATTATTCCCAGCGCAAGCACAATCCAAAAGCTCAGCGTCTGTACCAAATTATTAATTTCGGTCAGCCTGCGGGCAATGTCGCTTCTGTTTGAAACTGAGTCCACGCCCTTAATTTTCAGAATCTTTTCCACTGTTTTATCATATTTTGAGAGGTCGTCCATAGAAACCTTGTAGGCGTCGGGGAGAGGGTTGTCGTCCTTTAAATTTTCAAAAACTTCTTCTCCGAGCATATCCTTGTATTCCGCAATCGCCTCGTCCTTTGAATAATATTCGGCTTTTTCTATATTTTTTAACTTTTGAATATCCCTGCCGACATAAACAGCCTCGATTCTTGAGAGCCCGTCATCAAGATAGACGGTCGTTTCGTTGCTGTCGCCGACAGATTCAACGAGCTGTGAAACGTTCATTGAAAACAGCACCGCACTGCCTGTCAGCACAAGGCAGGAAATAAGCACGCAAACAGAGGCGATACTCATAATACGGTTGTTCCAAACGTTTTTAAAGCCTTCTTTAATTAAATAGCCTAATCCGCTGAAACTCATATTAATCCTCCTTGTCCGAGGCAAGACCTATTTCTTCAGCCTGCCCTTTAATTTCAGTAATTACCTCGTCTATTGATGGTTTAAGAGCATCGTTTATAACTTCCGAGCTTTCGCTGACATCGGAAGTATCGTTGTTAACGGCTTGTTTTGTGTCGCTCACTACGCGTCCCTTTTCAATTTCAATAACGCGCTTGTTGAATCTGCGCACGAGGTCGTGTTCATGGGTTACAACAAGAATAGTAGTGCCCTGTTCGTTGATTTTTGAGAGAAGTTCTATAATCTCATAACTCATTTCGGGGTCGATATTACCCGTCGGCTCATCGGCGATAATAATAGCGGGATTATTAACCAGGGCGCGCGCTAAGCTGACGCGCTGTTGTTCACCGCCCGAAAGCTCGCTCGGACGGCTTTTTGCCTTGTGCGACAAACCTACCAAGCTTAAAATATAGGGGACGCGTTTTTTTACCGCTGACGGATTTGAACCGATAGCGCGCATTGCGAACGCTACGTTATCATAAACCGTCATTTTTTCAATAAGACGGAAATCCTGAAAAACGATTCCCATATTACGTCTTAGGTACGGAACCTTTCTGTGCTTTAGGTTGCTTACATTGGTACCGTTAACAATTATCGTACCTTGTGACGGGGATTCTTCGTGCATAATTAGCTTTAAAAAAGTACTTTTTCCCGCTCCCGAGGCTCCTACGATAAACGCAAATTCCCCCTTATCAATAGACACGCTGACGTCATTGAGCGCGTGGGTTTGCGAATCGTAATTCTTAGATACGTTTTTAAATTCTATGATTTTATCCATATTGATTTCACCTTAATTAAAGATTGATAAAAGCCAAAGTGCTGTCAAAAAATCCGACAGCACTTATAAACAGCATAAGCTTTATATTAATACTTAGTGGGATTAGCCGTAAGGTATTTTTTGACCATAAGGGCTACCTTGAATACGATAGCGTCCTCAAACTCTCTTAGGTCAAGACCCGTTAGCTTTTTAATCTTTTCAAGACGGTAAACGAGAGTATTGCGGTGAACAAAAAGTTTTCTCGAGGTTTCGGAAACATTTAAGTTGTTTTCAAAGAACTTCTGGATGGTAAATAGGGTTTCCTGGTCTAAGGTTTCAATCGAACCTCTCTTAAATACCTCTTTAAGGAACATATCGCAGAGCGTTGTGGGAAGCTGGTAGATAAGACGCGCTATGCCGAGGTTATCGTAGCTGATTATATTGCGCTCGGTATCGAATACCTTGCCGACTTCAAGCGCAACCTGCGCTTCCTTAAACGAACGCGCCAAGTCTTTAATTCCCGTAACGGACGTGCCAATACCTACAACCGAATGTGTGTAGAACTCAGAAGAAAGAGTGTCAACGATAGAGGACGCAAGCTTTTCGAGGTCCTTGCCGTCGGACGCCTCGGAAATTTCCTTAACGAGAGTAATTTCAGTTTCGTTAATATTAATTACAAAATCCTTTGATTTATCAGGGAAAAGGTTCTGAATTATATCAAGAGCCGAAACCTCGGTTTTTGAAGTAACTCTTATTAACAGACAAACTCTCATAACGTCCGAGTTAAAATGTAACTCCCTTGCTTTAAGGTAAATGTCGCCCGGAAGGATATTATCCATAATTACGTTTTTAATGAAGTTTGAACGGTCGTATTTTTCGTCGTAATACTGCTTAATATTTGTGAGGGATACAGCTAAAAGCTGTGCGTAATTTTGAGCGTAATCGTCGTTTCCCGAAACAAAAACGGCATACTCGGCTCTTGTGTTGTTTCCAAAGGATTTATATGTAAAACCGTTAGCGGAAAAAGTAGACTGTGAAATTAAAGCCTCGCTGTTAACGCTTTCATCAACCTCTCCGATTTTTCCAAGGTCGGAGCAGGCTATTACGACAGATGTTTCGTCAATAACGCCGATTGTTCTGTCAATAGCGTCTTTCATCTGGTGAATAATTCCCTGAAATAATCTGTTAGACATAATTTTATCCTCGATTCTTTGCAAAATATTACAAAACTACAAATGCTAAATCATTCATAATATTCATTTTACACAAATCCGACGAAAAAATCAACCTTTATGACAAAAATAATCATAATTTTTTATAGAAATTCAACAATTGCCATAATCATTTCCAAAAATTATCTTTTATTAAAGTTTTCATTAATTTTTTATCTGCAGATTTTGTGCAAAAACAGGTCGGAAACATTTTTTAAAATGTTTCCGACCAACAGAGCGACATTAATTTTTATTATATTTTTATATATCCGTTAAGCACTCGTCAAGTTCTTTCGTAATCTTTTCCTTGTCAAGTTTTTGTCCGATAAATACGAGTTTAATCATTCTGTCACCGTATTTTTCGTCCCATTCTTTTCTCAAAAGCGGGTCCTCGGAAAGCGCCTTTTTCTGAACCGCAATCGGAGCGGAAACTATCCACTCCGCGTAGTCGGTCGCCTGAACCTGTTTGCCCGCTTGCTCCAGCATATATGCCCAGTCCTTATCTTCTTTAAGCCAGAAAATACCCTTTGCTCTTATTACATTTTTCGGGAAATGTTGGAGCCATTTTTCAATCTTATCTCTCTCAAACGGCTGACGGCGGAAATATACGAATGTGCCTATACCGTATTCCTCAACCTCGCCCTCTCCGTGATGATGGTGATGGTGATGATGTCCGTGGTGCTCGTGATGCTTGTGTTCATCTTCTTCGTGCTCGTGATGATGCTCGTGGTGATGCTCGTGGTGATGCTCGTGCTCCTCTTTTTCGTGCTCGTGGTGATGGTCGTGATGGTCGTGCTTCTCTTCTTCGTCTTCCATTTCGCCGTTAAGCACCTGAACCCACGCGGGGGAGTTTGCTACCTTTTCAAAATCAAACGCGTTTGTATTTAAAATTTCGCTTACCGCAACCTCGCCTCGGGTAGTTTCAATTAGCTTTGCCTCGGGTTGCAGCGCACGAATAACTTCCTTTATTTTTTTAAGCTCCGTTTCACTTACGAGGTCAACCTTATTTATAATAATAGTATTGCAAAATTCAATTTGCTGAATAATAAGATTTTCAATATCTTCTTCATCAATATTATCCGAAAGCAAGGTTCCTCCGCAGCCGAACTCGGTTGAAAGTCTTGCCGCGTCAACGACTGATACCACATTGTCAAGACGGCAAAGCTTCGGAATACCCGGATTATTGTAAGAGCCGTCAAGCATAGCGATAGTCTGAGCAATCGGAATCGGTTCGCAGATGCCCGACGCCTCAATTAAAATATAATCAAATTTATTTTGCTTAATTAACTGGCAGATTTGCTCGATTAAATCTGTTTTTAACGTACAGCAGATACATCCGTTTTGGAGCGGAACGAGGTTATCGTCCTTTTCATTAACAACTCCGCCCTTCTGAATAAGCTCGGCGTCTATATTAACCTCGCCTATGTCATTTACTATAACGGCGACCTTGTAGCCCTCCTGATTATTAAGAACGTGATTCAAAAGAGTGGTTTTACCTGCTCCGAGGTAGCCCGTAAGCAAAGTAACAGGTACGATTTTTCTCTCTTTTTTTGGCATATTTATCTTCCTTTCAATTTACTCTTAATTATCATTATAACACTTTATTTTCCAATTAACAATATTTTTATATCTCCACGTCAGACATTTTAGTCCCTCTTTGAAAATCCAATCCCCCAGACGTTTCTTCATCTATCTTGTTTTGAATATAGAGGACAGGTTCTGCTATAGACTTTTTAAAGTCTTTCCCTCTAAATGGAATTTGAATAGGGATTAAAAGGCTACCTTTAATTTTTATATCTCCACATTAGACATTGCAGTCCCTCTCGGAAATACATCTCCCCCAAACCTTTCTGCCTCTGTCTTGTTTTGGATAGGGGGATAGGTTCAGCGGTAGACTTTAAAAAACATTTCCTCTAAACCCAACTTGAAAAGGAAATAAAAGTTTATCTTCAAAATTTTATATTTCCACGTCAGACATTACAGTCCCTATCAGAAATACCTCTCCCCTAAACCTTTCTGCCTCTGTCTTGTTTTAGATAGGGGGGATAGGTTCAGCG
>CANQVS010000028.1 GCA_947627345.1 uncultured Clostridia bacterium | reverse complement strand
TGTTTTGTTATGGAAGGGACTCGAAGCCGAGCGTAAAGAAATCGTTTCAGTGAAACGATTTTAGCGAGGAGCGTTTATGAAAGCTATCCTAAGAACGTGAACCCAAAAAGCGTGGAGGAAGCTTTCTAAAGATGACGGTACTTCCGGCGTGCCACAAAACAGACAGTCCGAAAGGGCTGTCTGTTTTGTTATGGAAGGGACTCGAAGCCGAGCGTAAAGAAATCGTTTCAGTGAAACGATTTTAGCGAGGAGCGTTTAAGGAAGCTATCCTAAGAACGTGAACCCAAAAGGCGTGGAGGAAGCTTTCTAAAGATGACGGTACTTCCGGCATGACACGATAATACCGCATCGTTGATACGATATCGACGGTGCGGTATTTCTCATTCTTATGCGCTTTTATCACTTGCACAATAATCACAATGACTATTTATAACACAAAAACTAACCTTTTTCTCTGCCAAATATGATAATGAGAAATAGGTGTGAATATTTTTACATAAAAACAGTCGTCATTTTGTATGCGGTTGATGAGTTGTTCTTAAAGATAAAAGATTTTCATGTTTAAACGCTCGGCATATTTGAGCGCGGTATACGCCCCGCCGTAATCTCTGACGGTATATCCGATAATAACATCGCTGTTTTCAACGAGCCAGCGGTTACAAGCCTTTATATCAGCTTTGGGATGAATTCCCATCAACTCTGTCGGAATCATTACATCATCATACATAGTGGCTTAGAAGTAACTGTTCTTGTTAATCTCTTTATTCATATACGGCTTAACGCAGATTAGTTTTAAGTCGGGACAGGATTGTTTATCTTTGCGGACAGCGGACGAAAACAGGCTGTCAAACTCGCCCATAGCCCCGGTGTAGAACGTATCACATCCCAAAGCAATAGCTTTAACTCCTTCCTCAAGCCCTGAAACACCGTCCATACTGATAAAGAGAACATCCTTGACACCGCGTGTTTTCAGCTCGTCAAATATCTGCATCCCCTCAAATAAATATTTACTTAAATTTGCTGAAAAGTAAGTCTTTAATTTATTTATTTTTTAGAATAAATATCCTAAAATATAGTAGATTTTTCAAAAAATATATGATAAAATTCATATTATACAGTAGTTGAATGTGTATAAATATATAAAATTGAGTGTATTTGAAAACAAAAAATTGCACAAAAAGAAGCATATATTCTGTAATAGAATAGAAGGTTATGGAGACAGAAAAATGGAAACGATAAGATAATGAGTCAGTAATGAACAGTGGGAACAGATAAAGATATGCTCCCAAAAGCAAATGCTAAAGGATCTTGGTATAATGACGTTTAGCTTTACAAGGAAAGACATTTGATTGAGTGCTTTTTAACAAAATCAAAGCTTTTCGCGGAGTGGCTATTCGTTATGATTAGCTCGCTTCCTCTTTTTATTACTTTTGTTCATATTGCTTCTATTGGGTTTTAGTCTAAATGATACAATATGCAACATACAGAATTACTGTGAAACGAGGTAACAATACATGGGTATTAGAGTGTGACACAGATAATAAGTGTTCTGTAATATTTTATCCACCTGATAGGGGCACGTATAGAATTCTTGTGGAAAGAACCGACGGAAACGCTTCAAACATAAGAACAGCAATTGTATTTACAAGCTGTTGATAAAATCGCAAAACATATTTAGAAAGGAATAGCAGTTATGAAAAAGTTATTATTAGTTTTATCAGCAATATTATTGTTTAGTACTTTAACTTTTTTGATAAGTGCTTCGGCTATATCTGATGACTCAGCATCGGTTCAGGTGACTGCTGATGAACAAACGACAGACTATGAACAGATACTGAAAGAGTATAACGATAAGGATAAAGTGAATTGCACCGGCTTCCTCTTTACTGACTTTGGTGAATATAAAGGTTACGAGGTTTGTTACGGCGGCTACGATTTAACACAGCCTTGGACGCCTTGGGCAAGAATTGGAAATTATGCGTTCCGATTAAATACACATATTAATTGCGACAAGCAATTATTGGGCTTGTGTCTGATTAAAGACGGCAAGGTTACCCGTCTTGAGGATGCTTATATAAGCTCTGTTGTTGATAACGATGATATGGATAAAATTATTAATATAATTATGTCTAATGAGGCATACAAACGTTACTTCAATATATATGATATTTTCGATATTAAGGTGTGTACGACAGACGATTACACAATTCGTTATGAGGGTATAAATGATGCACCCTCACAGGAAACTGCACAAAAAAATTTGACAATCGGAGAGTATAATTTATATGTGTTAAAATACTGTGACTTTGTTCCAAACGGCAGTACAAAAGGTCTATATGTAGTTGATAAAGAGGGCAAGGAGATTGATTTTGAAAAGGCTTACGAAAACGGCCTTCTCGGAACAGCCGATGAAGTAGTGAATATGCTGAATAACAATGAATTCAGCCAAAAAGATTACTGGAAAATTAAAAAAGATGAGGGTACAACAAGTACTGTTGCAACCACTTCACCTGAAATACCTACAGAAACTGTTACAATGGTACCGACAGAACCTAATCCCACCGTACCGCATTCAACAACTACAACGGTTAAACCTGTCGAAAAGAAAAAGACTAACACTGTAAAAGTAACTGTAAAGAATAAGACAGTCAAGGCTAAAAAACTTAAGAACAAAAAGCAAACTGTAAAGCCTCTGACAATTAAAAACGCTCGAGGTAAGGTGTTGGTAACACTTGTCAGAAAAGGCACATCCAAGAAAATACTGAGCAAGATTACAGTTAGCAAAAATGGTGCTGTTACCCTAAAAAAAGGCAACTATAAAAAAGGTACCTACAAAGTGCAACTAAGAATTACTGCAAAGGGTAACTCAAAGTATAAGTCCAAGATAATTAATAAAACGGTCAAAGTGACATTGGCAGCTTAAATTACAGAATCAAAACAACCGGTTAAATACAATATTAAAATAAGGGTAGATACACGGAAACCCCACCATGTATCTACCTTTTTGTTATGCTATGGGCAATATATATTCTTTTGGAGAGACTGTAAAATAAAGTGTGTAAGTTATGAAAAATAGCTTGCACTCTTTGTATTTTATAATAATTATCTTTAGTCTGTAAACTCGAAATCGTCCTTATGATTCTTTTTGAAAATTTCGTAAACCTTCTCGACAGTTTCTTCATCGTCAATTCCGACATAGTTTTCATTTTCATCATCAACGGACTCAATTTTGAGAACGATAACGCCTTCGGCGTCCTCGACATTTTCAATAAGTACAACGTACTCGTCGCCGTCAAGCTGAATTGTGTCAAGATATTCAAATTCCGTGCTTATTCCGTCCTCATCTGTAAGCTCAATTATTATAGCCTCGTCCTCGTTTAAATTATCATTTAAAATTTCCGCCATATTTCAGCCTCCTCGGTTTTGTATAGTTTACAATAATTTCTGAAAAAATGCAAGAACAAAATCTTAAATATTTTTTCCCGTTTCAGCGTTGTATTTTTCACGCTGTTCACGCCAGTATTGTTTATCTTCATCGGTAATTTTTCTGTGTACCTTGCAGGGATTTCCGAACGCAATGCAGTCGTTGGGAATATCCGATGTAACTACGGAGCCCGAACCGATAACGACATTATTTCCGATAGTTACTCCCGGGTTAATCGTGACGTTTCCGCCAATCCATACGTTATCTCCTATTTTAACCTCTTTGGCAAATTCAAGTCCCGTATTTCTGACTTCAGAATCTATCGGGTGCCCCGCGGCGTATATACCGCACATCGGACCGATAAACACATTATCCCCGATAGTAACCCTTGCGCAGTCGAGAATATGAAGATTATAATTCGCGTAGAAATTATCGCCGATAGAAATATTCTTTCCGTAATCGCAGTAAAACGGCGGTTCAATATAGGGCCATTCTCCCGTTTTGCCGAGAATTTCTTTCAAAACTTCCGTGCGCTCGTCTGTTTTATCCATAAGCATACTGTTAAATCGGTTAAGCTTTAGTTTACAATTGAGCATATCGTTCCTCAATTCATCATCAAAAGCGGTGTAAAGCTCTCCGCTTAACATTCTTTCTTTTTCTGTCATAATTATCACCCGAATTATAGTAGCATAAATTTTTAGAAAAATCCACTTTTTTAAATATAAAATTAACAGCAGACAAAATTTATTTTGTCTGCTGTTGCCGTATAGCTTTAAAATATACTGAATTATCCGTTGTTATCCGCAAACCGGCTGTTGTAGAGCTTTGCGAGAATTTCTCTTTTATATTCCAAAAACTCTTTGGTAAGATTAAAGTCCTTTCTCCTCGGCTTCGGCTCTTTTATTGTAATTTCGTCTGAGATTTTTCCCGGTTTGCCCTTTAAAAGATAAATTCTGTCCGAAAGCAAAATTGCCTCGTCTATATCGTGAGTAATGAACAGCGTTGAAAGCCGTATTTTGTCCATTACATCGAGATACCAGCTGTGCAAATCGCTCTTGGTCAATGTATCTAATGCGCTGAAAGGCTCGTCGAGCAGGGCTACGTCCTTTGAGAACATATATGTTCTCAAAAGCGCCGCTCTCTGCCTCATTCCGCCTGAAAGCTCGCTCGGATATTTTTTTTGAGTACCCTGCAATCCGAATTTTTCAAAATAATCCTGAACTTTCTGTCTTGCGTCTTTTTTCTTTTCGCCTTTAATTAAAAGGGGAAGTGATACATTATCCTCAATTGTACGATAGGGTAGAAGCAAATCCTTTTGGAGCATATAGCTTATATGCCCGGGACTTCCCGTTATATCCTTTCCGTTGAGAATTACTCTGCCCTTTTGCGGAACGCGCAGACCTGAAATCACATTGAACAGGGTTGTTTTACCGCAACCGCTTGTACCGAGAATACAGACCAGCTCGTTTTCATTCAGCTCAATATTTATACCGTCAATTACTGTGGTAATGTTATCATACGAAAAGGAAACGTCCGAAACCTTTAATTCAGCCATATTTTACTCCAGATAGTCGTTTGTAAATCCTGTGTTTTCGGGGATTTTGCTTTCTGCGAGCTTGTTTTTGTTTATCCAGTTATAGAAGTTATTCCATCTTTTTGAATCAATGTATCCCCATTGTTTGACTTCCGCCTTGTACTGGTCCTTCATATATTTTTGGCTTTCAAGTACGAGCTTGCTGTCGAGCTCGGGAGCCGCCTTGCAAAGAATTTCAGCGGCGTCCTTATAATTTTCGATAGAATATTCATATCCCTTTTTGACAGCCGAGAGAAATGCCTTTGCGGTGTCGGGGTTTTCTTTCAGCCATTTGCTGTTGCCGACAATTACGGGAGTGTAATAGTCAAATACGGGGTTAATATCCTTAAACGCAAAGTAATCCGTATCAAGCTTTGCAACCTTTGTGGCAATTCCTGCCCAGCCGTAGAAAATCCAAATAGCGTCTACAGACTTGCTCTTTAACGCGGACACCTCGTCGGTAACCGTACTCGGAATAAGCTCAACCTTGCTGAAATCTCCGCCGTCATCCTCTACAACCTGTTTAAGCGTAGCCTTTTCTATGTCCAGATTCCATGTTGCGTACTTCTTTCCCTCAAGTCCTTTGGGGGCGTCCATACCCTCGCCTTTTCTTGAAATAATACCCGATGTATTATGTTGTAAAACCGCCGCTACAGCCTCAATCGGGAGAGCGTCGTCGCCTGTTATCGCAGGTATCATCGTATCCTGGAAAGATATGCAGAACTGTGCCTTTTGCGACGCAACGAGAGTTTCCGCGCCGTCCTCGGGAGGCTGAACAATTTCAACGTCAAGTCCCGCGTCTTTAAAATAGCCCTTTTCCTTGGCAACATAAATTCCCGTGTGATTCGTGTTCGGGGTCCAGTCGAGAACAAAGGTTATTTTTTTAAGTGTTTCTTTCTTTTTGCCGGATTTATTTTCCGAGCTTTGGGAACAGCCTGCAAACAGCATTGAAAGCATAGCGACTGCGAGAATAAATGATAAAATTCTTTTTTTCATAATAAACTCCTTTGTAATTTAATTTTTTATAACTACTTCTTTTTTTCCCACGGCATACATTTCTTTTGCAGTATATTTACAACCCACATCAATATCAAACTCAATACCGAAATAAGAAATATCACCGCGAACATTTTATCGAACGAATAGGCTTTTTTAACACGCGTCATATATACTCCCAATCCGTTAAATCCGCCCAGCCATTCCGAAATTACCGCTCCGACAACCGCGTACGATACGGAAATTCTAAGACTTGAAAAAAACTGCCCCAGCGCTCCGGGAAATTTTATGTACCTGAAAATCTGCATTTTCGAGGCTCCCATGGAACGCATAAGATTTATCATATCGCCGTCGGCGCGTCGGAATCCGTCGAGAAGTCCCACTGTAATCGGAAAGAAAACGATAATTACGATTAAAATGATTTTAGGCGTCATCTCATATCCGAACCATAAAACCAAAAGCGGAGCGATGGCGACGGTGGGGATTGTCTGGGTTATAACGACTATAGGGTAAAAGGCCTTATATAGTCCGTTGAATCTGTCCATTAAGACAGCCATTAAAAATCCTATTACTATTCCGAGCAGCAGTCCGATAAATGTTTCCGCCAATGTGACTGACGAGTTGCTGAGCAAGAGCGGAAAATCGCTTATAAAAGCCGCGGCTATGTCAATCGGCGATGGCAGTAAGAATTTTTGTACTATTCCTGCGGAGCATACGGCTTGCCACAAAATAAGAATAATTAAAATTGCCGCCGAGGGCCATAACAGCTTATTGGTGGTGTTTAGTAACTTTTTTTTCAATTGTAAGTACCTCTCCCTCAGGCTTATAGGTCACTTTTATATAAGCGGCGACTGAGGGCGCGCCTGCTTTAATCGCTATATGCTGACATTCCTTTACAATATCCATAAGCTCGTCATAGTCGCCCTCTATAGCCGTTTCAAAAGGACCGACATAATAATTTAATCCCGTGCTTTTTATGTAGTCAATTACCTTATCCACAATACGGATAAGTTCCTCGTCGTTTTTCGCCTCGGGAAGAGATTGAATTGCAACGCTTGCGTTCATATTTGTTTCCCCTTTCATTAAATAAAAAATAAAATAAATAAAAAACACTGCGCGGACGCACAGTGCTTAAATACAGAATTATTATACAAGCTTCCTACGTCGGCATTATCCGAATCAGGTTAAGGGTATAATCTCAGCCGAAAAATTCAGCACCCCTGTGTTTTATTGTAATTATAGATTACTACAATTTTCCTTTTGTGTCAACTGTTTTATTCTGTTAATTGTTTGGAATAATTTTAAGAGAAATATCAAAAGCTTTAACCGAATGTGTGATTGCGCCCATTGAAATTATATCGACGCCCGTTTCGGAAACCTTTCGCAGAGTTTCATCCGTTATACCGCCCGACGCCTCAAGCTTTGCTTTACCGTCGGTAATTTCAACTGCCTTTTTCATATCGTCAATGCTCATATTGTCGAGCATAATAATATCGACGTCAACGCTCAAAGCCTCTCTAAGCTCGTCTAAATTGCGTACTTCGAGTTCAATTTTTACCGTGTGTCCGAGTTTTTTTCTAAGGGTGTTAACCGCGTTTGTAATTCCGCCTCCCGCGTCTATGTGATTGTCTTTAAGCATAGCGCAGTCGGATAGATTATATCTGTGGTTTTTCCCTCCGCCGACCGTTACGGCGTATTTTTCTATAGGGCGGAGTCCGGGGAGAGTTTTTCTCGTATCGGCGATTGAGGCGTTTGTTCCTTCTATGATATTAACCGCCTTGGCGGCAGCTGTCGCAACTCCGCTCATATGCTGCAGAAGATTGAGCGCAACTCTCTCTCCTTTTAAAATTGTTTTTGTTTTACCGTTTATTTCGGCTATTATTTCGCCTTTTTTTACAAAATCGCCGTCTTTTTTAAATATTTCCGCCTTGAAATCGGGCTGAAGAATTTCAAAAACCCTGAGCGCCGTTTCAATTCCCGCTAAAACTCCGTCAGCCTTAGCTATAAACATTGCGGAGTTTGTCTGATTTTCAGGTATAAGGTAGTCGGTAGCCGTATCAACATAGTTAATATCTTCGAGCAGAGCGTTTTCTATAAGTCGGTCAATATAAATTTTATTAAGCGTCATAGATTAATTCCCTCTCTTAATTCGTCAAGTATAATTCCTGCGACAATCGCGATTGAGCGAGCCTCCACAAAATCAATTGAAAGCTCGTAGTTGCCCGTTATAAGGTCGTTTATAATTCTGTCAACCTCAGCAAAGCTTTCCTGATATTTTTCGGGTTTTGGGAGTACAAAGTATGTGTCCTGCATAATCTTTCTTATTTCTGTGCGGATTCCCGTAGGGAGCTTATTGCCCTTTCCCGACGGGAGTTTCGGGGCCTCTCCAAGCGGTTTTCTGCCGAATTTTTCAATCTTATACATCATATTTTCAGCCGCACTCCTCGAGTATACAAGCGCCTCCAAAAGCGAATTGCTCGCCAGTCGGTTTGCGCCGTGAACGCCTGTGTGAGTACATTCACCCGCGGCGTAAAGCCCCTCGACTGTGGTCTGCGCGGTATCCCCAACCTGAATACCTCCCATAAGATAATGCTGACAGGGGAAAACGGGAATTTTATCCCTTGTCATATCAATACCCTCTTCAAGACAGCGGTTGTATATCATCGGAAATCTCTGCTTTATAAACTCCGCGTCCTTTGATGTAATGTCAAGGTAGAATTTTTCGCTCCCCGTTGCGATTGATTCACGTATTACGGCGTTCGATACGACGTCCCTCGGCGCAAGCTCGCCTCTTTCATCATATTTAAACGCAAACCTTTCACCCTTACAGTTTAAGTAGACCGCTCCTTCTCCGCGTACAGCCTCGGAAATTAAAAAACGCTCTCTTTCGTTTTCCGCGGCGAAAGCCGTAGGGTGAAACTGTATTCTCGAAAGATGCTTGATTTCCGCTCCGAGCATATGCGCGAGCGCGATTCCGTCGCCCGTTGAAATTGCCGAGTTTGTCGTGTATTGGTAAACGCGTCCGATGCCCCCTGTCGCGATAAGCACATAGCGGGCTGAAATTTGACTTATTTTTTCGTTATTTAAGATTCCGAGCCAAAATCCGTTTTCTACCTTATTTATTTCAAAAACAAGAGTGTTTTGTGCAAAGGTTACGTTCGGTTTCTTTTTAACAGCTTTAATAAGCGCGTCCACAATAGCTTTTCCCGTGGAGTCCTTATGGTGAACGATACGGTTTCTTGAGTGTCCTGCCTCTAAGGTTTTGGAAAGCTCTCCCGATTTTTCCGTATCAAACTCGACGCCTATTTCCTTTAGACGCATAACGTCTGACGGACCCTCGCTCACAAGCTTTTCAACAGCGGAGAGATTATTTTTAAATTTACCCGCAATGAGCGTATCGGCAATATGCAGTTTAAAATTGTCATGATTTTTGTCAAGCACGGCGGCAACTCCGCCCTGCGCTAAGGAGGAGTTTGAAAGCTGAAGCTCGCGCTTTGCAACGACAAGAACGCTTATATCGTCCTTAAATTGCAGAGCGGCGTACAGTCCCGCAACTCCCGAACCGACAATTATAACGTCAAATTCTTTATTCATACAATAACCTCAAATCGGTTTACAAATAATTTGACTTATATTATACTACTAATAACGATTTTATTCAACAGTTTTTAGAGGTAATTATGGCTTTAATTGAAACAAAAGAAAAAGCTGACAGAGCGCTTTTGGTATCTGTTGATACCGGCAGGTTCGACGCGCAGGCAAGCCTTGACGAGCTTTGGGAACTTTGCGAAAGCGCGGGTGCAGAGCCTGTTTTAACGGTTTTGCAAAAGCTCGACAGGGCAGAGGGCGCAACTTTCGTGGGTTCAGGAAAGCTTATGGAAATGAAAGAGCTATGTAAATCATATGAAATAGATTTGATAATCTGCGACAGCGAGCTTACGCCCACCCAGATAAAAACCTTGGAGCGCGAGTGTGATGTGCGCACTATTGACCGAACTACGCTGATACTCGATATTTTCGCTTTGAGGGCAAAATCGCGCGAGGGTAAATTGCAGGTGGAACTTGCGCAGTTAAAACACCTTTTGCCAAGGCTTACGGGAAAGGGTATTGCGCTTTCACGTCTTGGCGGAGGAATCGGCACGAGAGGTCCGGGTGAAACCAAACTCGAAACCGACAGACGCCATATCCACCGCAGAATGGAAACCCTGAAAGCACAGCTTGGCGATGTTGAAAATCACCGTCAAAGACTTAGAGAGCGCAGGAAAAAAGACGGAGTGATTACCGTTGCGATTGTGGGCTATACAAACGCGGGTAAAAGTACGCTTATGAATTACCTGACTGACGCGGGAGTGCTGGCTCAGGACAAATTGTTTGCGACTTTGGACCCTACTTCACGGGCGCTAAAGCTTCCGAGCGGTGTTTCGGTTATGCTTATTGATACCGTCGGACTGGTGCGCAGACTTCCACACGGACTTGTCGAGGCGTTTAAATCCACGCTCGAAGAGGCGGCGCTTTCAGATGTAATTCTCAACGTCTGCGACGCAAGCTCGCCCGAAGCGTCTGTCCATATGAAAGTGACAGCCGACCTTTTGTCAGAGCTTGGGTGTGGTGATACGCCGATTATAAATGTGTTTAACAAGTGCGACAAGCTGGACGGTTTAGAAATCGGCTTGGATGATAGCAGAAATGTTCACATAAGCGCAAAAACGGGAAAGGGTATTGAAAGCCTGCTAAATGTGATTGACAAAAATCTTCCCATAAGGATAAAAAAGGTTAAACTTCTCTTGCCTTTTTCAAAGGCAGGGTTATCAAACGAAATAAGAAAAACCGCAACGCTTTTAAGCGAAAATTATACCGAAAAGGGAATAGAGATTGAGGCTGTAATAGACGATGAAATGTACAGAAAGCTGAGAGATTTTATAATTGAAAATTCTGATTTATAATCATAAAAAAACGGGAGGAAATGCTTAAAACCGGCGTTTCCTCCCAAAATTTTCAGAAATTAAATTTTTTCAGGATCTTATTTGTTTGGCGCGCGACAATTCCGATTAAAATTCCCGTAATAAGACCCGAAACTAAAAGAACGGGTAAGTAATATGTAACAGCCGTGCTTTGGAGTATAATCAAGGCGGCTGAAAGTTGGCCCGTGTTGTGCAAAACTCCGCCGACCGCGCTGACGCCGATAATTGAAAGCTTTAATTTTTTGCAGATTATCATTCCAATAAGGCTTAAAACCGCTCCCGAAAAGCTGTAGACAAGCGATACTATATTCCCGAAGAGAAGTCCGATTAAAAATACTCGTATAAATGATATTCCGACTGCCTCTTTAACTCCGAACCGATAAAGCGCCGTCACAATTACAATATTCGCTATTCCTATCTTTACACCGGGGATACCGAAATTAAAAGGTATTACCGCCTCAATGTAACTGAATATCATAGCGAGCGCCGTAAATACAGCTGTTTTTGAAATTTGTTTTGCCATATTACGCTCCTATCCCGCCACGGCGTCAATAGACTTATCGTTGCTCTCAATTTCAATAACAAGCCTGTGAGGCAGGCAGATTATTGAGCCGTTTCTGATTTTACCCTGCTTGACGCAGTACTTGTCACGGCAGTCCGCGTCCTTTACAAACACACTGCCGTTTTCAATTACAACCGTATTAAAGCCGTTTTTTGTATTAATTTTTATCTCTTTATTTTCGTTGAGAGGATAGGTTCCGTATATGTCGGAGCCAACGGAAATTTTAACAGTTTCTCCGCCTTGAGCGTCGTTTTTCAGGTTGAAATTCAAGAAAAGAAATCCGAGCGCCGACAAAATTATAACTATGCCTATCGCAATAAAGTCACGTTTGTTCATATTAATCCTTTTTTACAATGTCAAAGTCAAGCTGTGAATTAAAGCTGTCCGCAATTCCCTGTGACACGGTTAATTTTCCGCCGTCCGTGTATAAAATGATGTCAAAATCCTTTTCGCTCTCCTTATAAAATTTTTCAGCCCCGTTTTTACCCATTACAAACAGCGAGGTTGAAAGAGCGTCCGAAAGCATTCCGTCCCTTGAAACTACGGTGACGGAGCTGAGTCCGCTTTCGGCAGGGTATCCGTTTTCGGGATTTAAAATATGATGATACGTTTTCCCGTTTTTTGTAAAGTTTCGCTCATATCCGCCCGAGGTTACAACGGCTTTATCCTTAATTTTAAGCTGTCCGAGATATCCGGAATTTTTATCGGGATTTTCAATCGCGACTGTCCAAAGACTTCCGTCGGGTTTCGTTCCGAGCGTCTGAACATTTCCGCCGAGATTTACAATTCCGCTTTCAATTCCTTCTCTCTTAAAAATTTCAATAATTTTTGAGGACGTATATCCCTTTGCGATTGCGCCGAGGTCAATCTCCTCCCCTTTAAGATTAAGAGTAACTTCGTCTTTATTTACATAAATTTTTTCAGGCTTTGCGAGTTTAAGGGCGTTTTCGATTTCCGATTTTTTCGGTACTCTGTATTTTTTGTCGGGAAATCCCCATAGTTTAGTTACAGGGAGCATAGCGGGATTAAATGCGCCGTTTGTCAGCCTGCTGAATTTAAGCGCGTTTTTTATTACTTTTATCGTGTCGTTTGATAACTTTCCCGAGCCGTTTTTGTTAAGCCTGTAAACCTCGCTCTTTTCTTTGTGAGCGGATAGCAGATTTTCAAGCTTTAAAATCTGCTTTTTTGCTTTCTTGACCGCTGATTGCGCGTTTGCGCCGTTGGCGGTGACGGACATATATGTATCCATAGCGAAAAAGCTGTCGCTGTAGGAATATGAGCCGAACGAACAGCCCGTAAGAAAAATTATAAGAATAAAAGTCAAGGCTAAAACTTTTTTCATATTATACCTCAAAATTTCAATTTATTTTGATTATACACTATATTTTAAGTTTTTTAAACCTCGAATTTTAAATATAAAGTTGAAACTGCAATTTGGATTAAAATTATATTCCAAAATTTCCCGACAGCCTTTCGCTTGCATATTTTTAAAACATATAATATAATTTTCTAAGATGGATTAAAATGAGAAATTATGTGTATTTTTGATTTATAACGAATAATTTTAAGGTCGTGAAAAAATGAAATTAAAGAAAACGGTATCGTTTATGCTTGTTTTTTCTATAGTTTTTACCGCTTTTTTAATACCGAATTTGTCTGCTTTTGCGAAAGAACAGGAGATTACCTCTCTTAAAGTAAAGGTGAGCGGTACAACGGTAAAGACAGAAAATAAAAAAGCTCTTAAATACATAAACGAATACCGAAAATCCAAGGATTGCAAAAAGCTAAAGTCCGATAAGGCTCTCTCAAAAACCGCATACGAAAGAGCGGCTATGCTCGCGGTAAATTACAGCAGGAAACTGCCTGTTGAGGGCGGGCTTAAGAATATGCCCGAAAAATTTATAATCGCAAGGGGTTCAAACTGCAACGCACTTGTGAAGAAGTACAAAACGTCCGATTATAAAAAGGATAAAGAGATAAATGCCTGCGCAATTGCCAATTTAAAGGCGGGAGATGTGACGTTCTGGGTTTTGCTTATGGAGAAAAAGCCGAAAGGCGGGATTGATGAAATCACGTCCTACAGCGGGAAAACAAAGAAATATTCAGCAAGCGCTTTTTACAAAACAGAATATTTACAGGGTAAGGAAAACTGCGGTGAATTTATAAAAAAGACCGTGCGCTATAAGAAAAATAAAAAATATTCAGGAAAGCTTCAGATTAAAAATTATAACAGTGACGTAAACAGTTATTTTGAAGCGGTAAATTCTTCCGGGTATCTGCCGATTGAATACACCTCGATGAATCCCGACGTCGCAGTTGTAAGCAGTTTCGGCAACGTTACAGCGAAGCAGGCGTCTATATATAAGGAAAGAAACCGCTATACCCCCAAAAAGGGCGACTTTGTTTTATTCCATTGGTACACGGGCGACGGTTATCTTGCTAATCACGTCGGTATAGTTTATAAGGTTACCTCAAAATCTATCGTCACAATAGAGGGGAACACAAAATCAAACAACTGCAAAAAGTCCGTTGTTTCTAAAAGAACCTACAGGAATTATAAGAAAAACAGGCAGATTGTCGGTTTTGTTGATATGTCAAAATATATAAGCCGTTCAAAAGCAAAATCCCTTGCGAATCTTGCGAAAACACAAATAGGCAAAAAGGGAAAGAATTACTACAACCACACAAAGGCTTGGAAAGTGGTAAACGGCGGAAAATACGGAGCCGACCAGTGGTGCGCGATTTTCTGCGGTTGGCTTATGGAACAAAAAAATATAGACCCTCAAGACGCGGGCTGTTGGAGCCCGAGCTGTACAATGTGGATTAAACAGTGCAACAGACGCGCCACGGCTAAAATTAACGCGAGAATAAGGGGTACGGATAAAGTCTACAGCTATAAGATAACGTTTAAGGTGTAATATGAGCAATAAAACAAGAAAATGGATAATACGGATAGTTGCCCTTGTGTGCGCCCTGCTGATTGCGGGCTCCATACTTGCGGTTGCTTTGAATCAATAAGAGAATGCATCATTTAGTAAAAATAAACAAAAATGTAACTTTTTGACCGTAAAATTTCTATATACAAAAATTACCTTTTTTTACTGATTTTCCTTGAAATATCGCTTTTTATATAGTATAATTGTCAAGCACGACTGCGGATAAAGGGTGTTTTGCGCCCTTTTCGCGGTCAAGACTGCGAATGATATGCGTTGAAGCGGGAGGTTGCGGTTCGTTTTGAGCCGGTTTTTCCGTGGAGTATGTCCGATTTTAAACCGGGCGAAAGTTATAGTTTTTAAGCTGTGGCGTAAGAGTTGCTATGCCTTTAGGCTTAAATTGTGTCTTGAAGTACCGGTTGACTTAAAAGTTAATCGGTTTTAAAAACGCAGGCGCGGGGAACACCCGGCGCTGTGGAAAACTTCAAGGAACGCCCGCCAAATTTTTTAAGGAGGCGACGATAATGGCAGTCAAAGAAAAAATTCGTATAAGATTAAAGGGGTATGACCACCAGTTGGTTGACAGCTCTGCTGAAAAGATTGTTGCAACAGCTAAGAGAACAGGCGCCCGCGTTTCGGGTCCCGTTCCGCTTCCGACAGAGAAGCAGGTTGTTACAATCCTCCGTGCGGTTCATAAGTATAAGGACAGCCGTGAGCAGTTCGAGATGAGAACCCATAAACGTCTTATCGATATTTTAAGACCGTCAAACAAGACAGTCGAGGCTCTTATGAGCTTAGAGCTCCCTGCCGGTGTTGATATTGAGATTAAGTTATAATCTGATTTACCAACCTACAAGCAGACAGGGTAAATGTCGGGTAATCCCGACCAATAACCTAATAAGGAGGAAATAGACAATGCAAAGAGCATTAATCGGAAAGAAAATCGGTATGACGCAGATTTTCGACGAAACAGGCAAGGTCGTTCCTGTTACTGTTGTTGAAGCCGGCCCGTGCGCGGTCGTTGCAAAGAAAACAGTAGAAAACGACGGTTACGCAGCTGTTCAGCTCGGCTTCGGCGATGTAAAGCCCAATAAGGTTAAGAAACCACTCGCAGGCCATTTTGCAAAGAACGACGTTGCGCCTAAGAAGGTTCTCAAGGAGTTCCGTTTTGACGACACAGACGCTTACACAATCGGCGACATCGTTAAAGCTGATACCTTTGAGGCAGGAAACAAAATTGACGTTACAGGTACAAGCAAGGGTAAAGGTACCGCAGGCGTAATTAAGCGCTGGAATTTCCACAGACTTAAAGAAACCCACGGTACAGGTCCTAACGTACGTCACGGCGGTTCAATCGGTATGTGTTCATCTCCCTCAAGAGTGTTCAAGGGCAAGAAGATGAACGGTCGTCTCGGTTCAGAGAAGGTTACGGTTCAAAACCTTACGGTTGTTAAGGTTGACGCTGAAAATAACTTAATTGCAATCAAAGGCGCTGTCCCGGGACCGAACAAGGGCATCGTAGTAATTAAAGATGCCGTAAAAGCGTAAGAGGGGAGGACTTTAAATGCCAAGTATTAATGTAGTAGATATGAAAGGCAAGAAGGTAGGAACAGTCGACCTTTCCGACGCTATCTTCGCTATTGAGCCTAACGAAGCTGTTATGCACCAGATGGTAGTGAGCTATCTTGCGAATCAGCGTCAGGGTACACAGTCAACCCTTACAAGGTCCGAGGTTTCCGGCGGCGGAAAGAAGCCGTGGCGCCAGAAGGGTACAGGACGCGCCCGCCAGGGTTCGACGCGCGCTCCCCAGTGGACGCACGGCGGTGTAGTTTTTGCTCCGAAGCCGAGAGATTACAGTTTTTCTGTAAATAAAAAGGTTAAAAGACTTGCTCTCAAGTCGGCTCTTTCCGCTAAGACTGCGGAAAATGAGATTATCGTTGTAGACGCTATTACGCTTGATGAGTATAAAACCAAGGTTGTAGCAGAAATGCTTACAGCTATAGGTGTGGACAGGAAAGCCTTGATTGTTCTGCCCGAGGTAGATAAAAAGGTTATTAAGTCCGCTTCCAACATTAAGGGAGTTAAAACAGCCCAGGTTAACGAGTTAAATGTATATGACATCTTAAACGCTGACAAGCTTGTTATCGTTAAGGATGCAGTAAGCAAGATTGAGGAGGTGTACGCATGATAGCGCAGGATATTATCATTCGTCCTATAATAACCGAGAAAAGTATGCTCGGCGCGGTTGACAAGAAGTACACCTTTGAGGTTGCAAAATCAGCCAACAAGATTGAGATTGCAAAGGCTTGCGAGGAACTTTTCAAGGTAAAGGTAGCTAAGGTTAATACCGTTAATGTACGCGGACACTTCCGCCGTCAGGGTCAGAATAACGGAGGCTACACAAAGTCTTGGAAAAAGGCTGTTGTTACCTTAACAAAAGACAGCAAAAATATTGAATTTTTTGAAGGCATGATGTAATACCGAAGAGCCGAGGAGCGTAGCCCTCGAATAACGACTGACGAGGACTAAGCTGTGAAGAATTACAAAGTAATTTGAAACAGATTAGACGAGTGGGAGTTATGAGAGGAGAAGCGTAGCTCAACGAGGCT
>CANQVS010000027.1 GCA_947627345.1 uncultured Clostridia bacterium | reverse complement strand
GCCACTTGATGGCTGGGGATCATCTCCACCGCCGTCTTCCCAGTGGCCTGTAAGCTTAGCGCCCCAACCGTCGCCCCAACTGTCGATAACATATTTACCGCCGTCAACAGTAAGGTTGTCTGTCTGGTTCCACACTATTTGAGTATCAGTTTCGGTATTCCAGTTAGGAATATCTTTTTCTGGATTCATTCTTGCAAAAATTACATTATCCTCAATACCTTGATATGTAATGTCGCTTGAGCTTGTTCCACCGCTTGCCTGTACCCAATGACCTTCATTATCTCCGGTCCAGGTCCATGCGTACCACTCGGCATATCCTCCTACATCGCAGAAAGAAGCGTCAAGTATGACAGTATGTTCGCCTGTGGAAACGCTGTCTGTGTCCGCGGCAGAAACGATAGAGCCTGAAACGGTAAAAACCGAAACAAGCATTAAAAGTGCGAGGAACACACTCGTAAATTTTTTGAAAGGTGTTTTCATAAAACAATCCCCCTTGTAGGATATTTGTACATAATATATTTTAACATACTATATGTAAAAAATTCTATTGACAAAATAGTCAAAATCGCAGTGCAGTTTATGTATGAAATAACAAATAAAAGTTTTTTATCACGCACTCTAAAATTTTATAATTACATTACACTAAAAAGACAGCGTTGATTTTATTCAGCGCTGTCTTTTTTATAAATCTGTAATTTACTTGAATTATGCTAAGATGACATCTTCGCAATAATGTGTTGAATTTTAGTGGCGTCTTTGATGCTTATATAACTATCATTGTTAACGTCAGCAAGCTTTTGCTGTTGTTCGTCAAAGGTTATAATATACGCTACTTTCTTTTGAATAAGAGTAACATCAAGAATATTTAAATGACCGTCACGGTTTACATCGCCAAGCTCGTATGATGGTGCTGTTGTAATTGTTTCTGTGGAAGATGATTCGGTTGCGGATGACGGTTGAGTTGAAGTCGGTGCCGTTGTCATTTGGGTAGAAGTCGGAGATGTTGTCGGAATTGTAGGTTTAATATCTACGTTGTCAAAACTCTCCTTGTCGACGGCTACTACCATAGAGTAAGCGCCTAAGGTTACCTTTCCGTTCATAACGGTTCCGAGATTTTTTACTCCTGCGGATTTAGAATCAGCTATAATAACCCAGTCAGTTCCCTCAGAGGAATCAATTGTATATTCAGCGGGGGAGGACGAGTTGTTTGCGATTACAGCGAGTTTTTTCCATTCGCCCGAGGTGTTATTTGTCCAAATGCCCGCGTAGATGTTCGACGGTGTTGAACCTCCTCCTGCGCTTCCCGACCAGTTTCCTCTTATGCTTTCACCGCTGATGCTTGTAACTGTAAACTTACTTCCTCCGAGCGTCAGATTTCCTGTTTGCGCAATTTTGGCGTCCCAGGTAGGATTAGCGCCGTTGTTGCATTTTGAGGGGTCTAACGCTACAAATATAAGGTCGTTGTTTACTCCGTCAAATGTTATGTCGGAGGAGTTTGTACCGTGTCCCGCTACCCAACGGCCGTCGCTTTCGGTAGTCCAGGTCCACGCGAACCAGTTGACGTTTCCTGCATTGACCTTGGATGCATCGAGCACTGTTTTTGAACCCGAACTCGTCTTGTATGACGCAGAAGAATTGTTGGTATTATCACGAAGAGGGGAGAAGTGCTCTCGTATTTCTCTCATTCCCTTATAATAATTAACAATATCAGAATTTGTTTTTGCGTTCGACCAGTCTATCATATTTAATGTTGCGGAAGACTTGTAGCTGTTTTCATCGTTATCCTTAGAACGTCCCATTTCTTCGCCCGCAAGCATAAAGGTTACTCCTTGTGACATATTAAGAAATCCGCCTACAAGTTTATTTTGAGCCGCAAGAGTTTCATTTCTTGAACGGAAATCTGTTATACCCTGAGAGCAGGCAAGTCTGTCCCACAAGGTTTGATTGTCGTGACAGGACGCGTATGTTACCGTCTGCGACGGCTGACGCGCTGTCCAGCGCCCTGTACCCTCTGTAGTTGTATTTGCCAAAATACCGTAGTTAAGATTCGCGAGTGAAGAGCTTGCGCCCTGAACCCAGCCTTTTCCTTTTAAGTCGAAAACACTTCCTTTAAGAGCGTCACGGATTCCGTCGTTAAAGTAAGCAACTCTCTCGCTTAAATAGCTTGCGTTACCCTGATTTGCGGCACGGAAAGTTTCGCCTGTGCAGGTTGTCGAGGGATAGTTGCAGGAACCGCCTGTCCAGCCCTCGCCCCATAGTGTAATTCTCGGGTCAACCTTGTCCATAGCGTTTCTTAAAAGGTTCATAGTTTCAACGTCGTGGATAGCCATAAGGTCAAAGCGGAAGCCGTCTATATGGTACTCGTTAACCCAGTAGAGGCAGGACTGTATCATAAAGTTTCGGTACATTCTGCGCTCGGACGCGGTTTCGTTTCCGCATCCCGAACCGTCGGAATATGTGCCGTCTGCTTTCATTCTGTAGTAATAATTCGGAACACAAGCCTCAAATGAGGATTCGGGTGCCGAGAAGGTGTGGTTATATACAACGTCCATAACAACGGAGATTCCCGCGTTATGTAACGCCTGTATCATTTGCTTACATTCCTTAATACGAACGTTTCCGTCATATGGGTTAGTGGAGTACGAGCCGTCGGGGACGTTGTAGTTTACGGGGTCGTAACCCCAGTTAAACTGACTGTCGGGTCCCGTTTCGTCTACGGAGTCTTTGTTAAAATCGTAGAAAGGTGTAATTTGAACTGTGGTGACTCCTAAATTTTTAAGATAATCTATCATTGTAGGAGTTTGTCCGTCGTTTTCCAGGGTAGTGCCCGTTTCTGTAAACGCCAAAAATTTTCCGCGGGTTTTATCGGAAACGCCCGATTTTGTGTCGTACGAAAAGTCTTTAACGTGAACTTCCCATACGAAAGAATCGCTCTGCTTGTCTAAGAGAACGTGAGCGTCGTTATTCCAGCCCTCGGGGTCTGTGGAGTCCAGGTCGACAATCTGTGAACGCTGACCGTTAACGCCCGTTGCAACCGAATAAATATCCTGTGTTTCCTTGGTAGTGATTTTAGTTCCCGTAACATTTTTAGCTGTTATAGTGTAGGTATAATATTTATTCTTATAATCGCCGTTTAAGGTCTTTGACCAAATACCTGTAGACGAGTTGTAATCAAGCGCGGTTGTACTCAATTTCTGCGCTCCCGTTTCCCTGTCGCTTCCTGTTGTATAAAGATTAACCTTTACATCTGTAGCGGTAGGAGCCCACACCTTGAACGTTGTACCGTTCGGAGTGTATGTGGCGCCGAGGTCGTCCTTGTCGTAGCCGTAGCGATTATCAAGTTCCTGCGAGGCTTTAGTATATGTATTTGAATCCCCCGAAGCTGTTTTTGAGCTGTCGACGGCCGAGGTGTTAACTCCCGCTATAATCGACAGTACAATCGTCAGCGCGAGAAAAGCGCCCGCTGATTTTTTTATTAGCCTTTTCATAAAATCGTCCTTTCAAAACTTCATTTATGTTTTACATATATATAAATGATAACATAAAAGGAAAGTCAAATTCTATTGACATAATAGTCAAAATAGCAAAGCCGTTTATGTGGAAAATTACAATTAAAAAAGTCCGCACAAGTGATAAATCACCTGTGCGGACACTCTGATTTAAAAATGCGGATTTTTAGAAACGCTTGTTAATTTTAATTAACCCTAATTTTAACCGTTTTCTTAATGGATTTTGGTTTATATTTTGAATTTCCCTTTGCTCTTATTTTGACCGTAATTGAATATTTACCCTTTTTTGTACCCTTTTTAACCTTGATTTTTCCCGAGCTTTTTACAGAAAGTTTTTTACTGCCCGAAATCTTGCTGTAAACGACTTTACCCTTTGCTTTCTTGACCGTAAGGGCTGAAACGCTGACGGACGCCTTTTTTAACTTTGACGCTTTGACAGTTTTGTTTTTTGCGGTAACTTTCATGGGGTTTTTTGTATCACCTGTAGATGTATTACCAGTAACAGTAATATGCAACTTTGTTATATCGATTTGTTCATCATACTTGCCATACATATCGTAATAATTATGTATCTCAGTTTCCACTTTTGCCTTACCGGGTTTAAGAGCTGTAACAAATACATGTGTTCTTAAAGTTCTGACTTTTATTACGCCGTTATTTGAATACGAAGTTTTAACAGACATTATACCATAATAATGATAATATGCAAAGAATTCCTTTGTTTCGCCTACAGCCATAGTATACTTGCAGATGGGAAGTTCATTAATCTTATATCCTGTCGATATTTTATCGGTCGTTACAGCGCCTGCGGGAGATGACGCGCAAACAGCTAATCCTGAAATCATCAGAACGGTTAATAAAACCGATAACAGCCTTAGTTTAAAACCTCTTTTACTTTCCCGTGGTTTAATGTTTTTAATTTTTGGCACTTTTTTCATTTTCATTTCCTCCTTTATAACTCCTTTATAATTTTAAAATAAAAAAGCGCATACAACCGAAGTCAAATGCGCCAAAAAACACATAGCTCCGATTGTCGCCAAACAATTTACAATATCTTATACTTTCGCCATAAAAGGGATAGTTCGATAAGAGCATAGTGTTTTTTATAAAATAAAAACACTACCCCCCATAAAAAATACAGCGAAAAATAGAAGAAAACATATATATAATTGTAAATTATTTGGCATTTTTATTTTACCACAAGTAAAGAGGATTATCAATAAAGTTTTATAAATTTTTTTCGACCGAATTTAAGTGAAATTATAAATCAAAAATCCGTCTCGAAATTTATAACTAAAACATTACAGAAGTTTATATTTCCATAAAAATAAAAACAGACAACGTAAAAATACGTTGTCTGTTAGTTCGGTTAATTTAATCTTTTCTTTTATATTTCCAAATCCGTATCCGTCGTTTCGGTCTGGTTGACGTCAAGCTCAACTTCGTTATAACGTCGCATACCTGTACCTGCAGGGATAAGCTTACCGATAATAACGTTTTCTTTGAGTCCCATAAGGTGGTCAACCTTACCTTTAATAGCGGCGTCTGTGAGTACACGGGTTGTTTCCTGGAACGAAGCCGCGGACATAAAGCTGTCGGTAGCTAAAGCCGCCTTGGTAATACCGAGGAGCATTTGCGTCCATGTTGCCTCTTTAAGTCCTTCCTCACCGTTTGCAATACGCTTTTTAATCTTCTCGTTAGCGGAGAGAACAGCGGTCTTGTCGTAGGATTGACCTGCGATAAGTTCGGTATCTCCCGCGTCGTCAAGACGAACCTTTTTAAGCATTTGACGAACGATAACCTCGATATGCTTATCGTTAATATCAACACCCTGCAGGCGGTAGGTGGACTGTACTTCGGAGATAAGGTAATCCTGAACAGCGCTTGTTCCGAGGATAGCAAGCACATCGTGCGGATTGACCGCGCCGTCGGTAATCTTGTCACCCTTTTGGATATGCTGTCCTTCCTCTACTTTTACTCGGAATCCGAACGGAATGAGATAAGCGCGTTCCTCACCTGTTTCTTTGTTGTAGATAACGGCGTGGTTTGCGTTCTTCCTCTCCTCAAAGCGGACGTCACCCTCAATTTCACTAATCATAGCGAGGCTCTTGGGTTTACGCGCTTCAAAAAGTTCCTCAACACGGGGAAGACCCTGTGTAATATCCTCTGCTGACGCAACACCGCCCGTATGGAACGTTCTCATTGTAAGCTGTGTACCCGGCTCACCGATTGACTGTGCCGCAATAATTCCGACAGCCTCTCCGACTGTGACGGGATGGCGGTTAGCGAGGTTGGAGCCATAGCACTTACGGCATACGCCGTGTCGTGCACAACAACCGAGTACGGAGCGGATTTTAACACTCTCGGCACCGCTTTTAATGATAATGTTAGCTTCTTCATCACCCATCATAACGTCTTTGCTTACGAGGGTGTTTCCGTTCTCGTCGCAGAAATCGTCGATGAGGTATCTGCCGATTAAACGCTCGTGGAGGTCCTCAATAACGTTGCCTTCACTGACAATGTCAAATACCTCTAAGCCTTCCTTGGTTCCGCAGTCCTCCTCGTGAATGATGACCTCCTGTGATACGTCAACAAGTCTACGGGTCAAGTAACCCGAGTCTGCGGTACGAAGCGCAGTATCCGCAAGACCTTTACGCGCGCCTCTGGAAGAAATAAAGTATTCTAAGATATTAAGACCTTCACGGTAGTTAGCCCTGATAGGAATTTCGATTGTTTTACCCGAGGTGTTGGCGATAAGTCCGCGCATACCTGCGAGCTGACGAATCTGACTCATACTACCGCGGGCTCCTGAATCCGCCATCATATAAATCGGGTTATAACGGTCAAGACCTTCCTGGAGCTTAGCGGTTACGTCATCTGTAGCCTTCTCCCAGATTTTGAGAACGTCTGCATAGCGCTCCTCATCGGAACGAAGACCGAGCATATATTCCTCGCTGATTGCGTCTACCTTAGCCTCCGCGTCGGCGATAATTTCGCCCTTGGCAGGCGGAATAGTCGCGTCGCAAACCGCTACGGTAATCGCGCCGATTGTCGAGTATTTATAACCCTGCGCTTTAATGTTATCGAGAACTACAGATGTAATCTGCGTACCGTGCTTTTCAATGCAAGCGTCGATAATCTTCTTTAATCCGCCCTTATCTACAAGGAAGTCAACCTCAAATTTAAACTTGTTTTCGGGGATTGAACGGTCAATAAGACCTAAATCCTGCGGAATTGGGTTGTTGAAGATTATTTTACCCATTGTAGTGTCTACCAAAGCAGACTTCATCTCACCGTCTGTTTCAATAGTACGGCGGACTTTTATTTTTGAATGAAGCTTGATAACTCCTGTTTGATAAGCCATCATAGCCTCGTCAACGTCACGGAATATTTTTCCTTCTCCGGGTTCTCCGTCCTTATCAAGTGTAAGGTAATAAGAGCCGAGAATCATATCCTGGGTAGGTACTGTTACAGGCTGACCGTCTGAGGGTTTAAGTAAGTTTCCTGCGGCGAGCATAAGGAATCTCGCCTCTGCCTGCGCCTCCGCTGAAAGCGGAACGTGGACAGCCATCTGGTCGCCGTCAAAGTCGGCGTTATACGCTGTACAGGAGAGCGGATGAAGTTTAATCGCTCTGCCCTCTACGAGTACGGGTTCAAATGCTTGAATACCGAGACGGTGAAGTGTGGGCGCGCGGTTTAAAAGTACGGGGTGGCCCTTAATTACAACCTCCAAAGCGTCCCAAACCTCAGGTTTAGCGCGTTCAACCGCTTTGCGGGCGGCTTTAATATTTATAACCTCTTTCGTTTCAACAAGACGTTTCATAACGAAAGGCTTAAACAGTTCAAGCGCCATTTCCTTAGGAAGACCGCACTGATACATTTTAAGTTCAGGTCCGACTACGATAACCGAACGGCCCGAATAGTCGACACGTTTTCCGAGAAGATTCTGACGGAAACGTCCCTGCTTACCTTTTAGCATATCGGAAAGTGATTTTAGCGCGCGTCCGTTAGGACCTGTTACGGGTCTTCCTCGTCTGCCGTTATCAATAAGAGCGTCAACAGCTTCCTGCAACATACGCTTTTCGTTTCGGATAATGATGTCGGGAGCATTTAACTCAATAAGCTTTGCAAGGCGGTTGTTACGGTTTATTACACGGCGGTAAAGGTCGTTTAAATCTGAAGTTGCAAAACGTCCGCCGTCAAGCTGTACCATTGGTCTTATATCGGGCGGAATTACGGGAACCTCGGTTAAAATCATCCACTCGGGACGGTTTCCCGAGCTTCTGAAGCTTTCGATTACATCAAGCTTTTTAATAAGTCTGCCTTGTTTCTGGCCTGTTGCTGTTTCGAGTTCTTCTCTTACGGCTTCCGCCTGCTCGTCAAGGTCAATTTCCTTTAAAAGCTCAAGGATTGTTTCCGCTCCCATTCCCGCTTTAAAGTCGTCCTCGTATTTTTCCCGCATATCCATATACTCGGTTTCGGACAGACATTGCAACTTTTCAAGTTCACGGCAGTCGCCAGGGTCTGTTACGATATAGCTCTGGAAATACAGCACGCGTTCAAGATTTCTCGGAGAAATATCAAGAATAAGTGCAATTCTTGAAGGGGTGCCCTTAAAATACCAGATATGCGATACAGGAGCTGCGAGGTGTATATGTCCCATACGCTCGCGTCTTACCTTTGCGCGCGTTACTTCAACTCCGCATCGGTCGCAGACCTTGCCCTTATATCTTATTCTTTTATACTTTCCGCAATGACATTCCCAGTCTTTGGTTGGTCCGAAAATACGCTCGCAGAATAATCCGTCACGTTCGGGCTTTAAGGTTCTGTAGTTAATAGTCTCGGGCTTTTTAACCTCGCCGTAAGACCAGGATAAAATCTGCTCGGGAGAAGCGAGATTAATTTTTATTGAATCAAAAACATTATTTTCCATTTTGCTCCTCCTTATTAAAACTCATCACTGCCGCCGTCAAAATCAACGAAATCTTCGCCCGATTCGTCGATAAGTGACTGGTCGTCAAACATATTTTCATCGTTATTGCTGTCCTCATCAAGCGTAAAGCTTTCCATAGAGGTTGAAGTCATAACGTTCTTTTCCTCAAAATTCGAGTTATCAACGGGTAAATCGTCGTCCTCCTCAAAATGCTGTTTAAGGTCAATCTCTTCTCCGTCACGGTTCATAACACGGACATCAAGCGAGAGCGACTGAAGCTCCTTAATAAGAACCTTAAACGATTCCGGGATACCGGGCGCCGGAATGTTTTGCCCCTTAACGATAGCTTCGTAGGTCTTAACTCGTCCTACAACGTCGTCGGATTTAACCGTTAGAATTTCCATAAGAGTATATGCCGCGCCGTAAGCCTCGAGCGCCCAAACTTCCATCTCACCGAAACGCTGGCCGCCGAACTGCGCCTTACCGCCGAGCGGCTGTTGAGTAACAAGTGAGTACGGTCCGGTTGAACGGGCGTGAATCTTATCATCAACGAGATGGTGGAGTTTTAGGTAATACATATAACCTACGGTTACGGGGTTATCAAAATACTCGCCCGTGCGTCCGTCTTTGAGCATTGTCTTGCCTTCCATTGAGATGCCGTTCTGACGGATACATTCTCCGAAGTCGATACCCGTTACACCCGATATGTCGGGATAATCGTCTTTCTCGCGCATCATATTAAACGCTTCAAAAATATCCTGCTCGTGAGCTCCGTCAAATACAGGAGTTTGAATCTTCCAGCCAAGCGCCTTTGCCGCGTATCCGAGATGAACCTCAAGCACCTGACCGATGTTCATACGGGATGGTACGCCGAGGGGGTTAAGCACAATATCGAGCGGAGTACCGTCGGGGAGGAAAGGCATATCCTCTACAGGTAAAATTCTTGAAACAACGCCTTTGTTACCGTGACGTCCCGCCATTTTATCGCCCACGCTTATCTTTCTCTTTTGAGCGAGATAAACTCTCACTACCTTGTTTACGCCTGGCTGAAGCTCGTTGCGGGCATCCTCGCGGGTAAATACCTTGACGTCAACTACAATACCGTTTTCGCCGTGAGGTACTCTGAGAGAGGTGTCTCTTACCTCTCTTGCTTTTTCACCGAAAATAGCTCTCAAAAGTCTTTCCTCGGCGGTAAGCTCAGTTTCTCCCTTAGGAGTTACCTTGCCGACAAGAATATCCCCTGCGCTTACCTCTGCGCCAATATGAATAATACCGTTCTCATCAAGGTCTTTAAGCATATCATCGCCGACATTCGGAATGTCTCTCGTAATCTCCTCGGGGCCGAGCTTTGTATCTCTTGCCTCGGTGTTGTATTCGTTAATGTGGATAGATGTATATACATCTTCTCTGACGATTTTTTCGCTTATAAGAACAGCGTCCTCGTAGTTATAACCCTCCCAGGTCATAAATCCGATAAGAGCGTTTTTACCGAGCGCTATTTCACCGTTCTTTGTTGCGGGACCGTCAACAAGGACATCGCCCTTTTTAACGCGGTCGCCTTTTTCAACTACGGGAATTTGATTTATACACGTTCCCTGGTTGCTTCTTAAAAATTTAATTACCTGATAATCTTTAACCGAGCCGTTGTCGTACATAACGCGTACGTTGTTAGCGTCTACGCCGGCGACAACTCCGTCTCCCTCAGCAAGCACGCATACGCCCGAGTCGGTACCTGTACGGTATTCCATACCCGTACCTACTATCGGGGATTCGGTAATCATAAGCGGAACAGCCTGACGCTGCATATTAGAACCCATCAGCGCGCGGTTCGCATCATCGTTTTCAAGGAACGGAATCATTGACGTAGCGGCTGATACAACCATTCGGGGAGATACGTCCATAAAGTCAAATCGGTCGGGAGAATATTCAACGAAACCGTCTCTGTATCTGCCGACTACTCTCTTATGCACAAAGCGTCCGTTTTCGTCAAGCGGTTCGTTTGCCTGCGCTACCGCGAAATCATCTTCCTGGTCGGCAGTCATATATACAACCTCATCGGTTACAATTCCTGTTTCCTTGTCGATTTTTCTAAACGGAGCCTCGATAAAGCCGTATTCGTTAATCTTGGCGAATGTCGCGAGATAGGAGATAAGACCGATGTTAGGTCCTTCAGGAGTTTCAATAGGACACATACGTCCGTAGTGCGTGTAGTGAACGTCTCGAACCTCAAATCCCGCGCGGTCACGTGAGAGTCCGCCCGGACCTAAAGCCGAAAGTCTGCGCTTGTGGGTAAGCTCCGCAAGCGGGTTGTTCTGGTCCATAAACTGCGACAGAGGGGAGGAACCGAAAAATTCTCTTATAGCCGCGGTTACGGGTCTTATATTGATAAGTGTATTGGGAGTCATTGTTTCGGCGTCCTGATTCTGGAGAGTCATTCTCTCGTGGATAACTCTGTCAAGACGGCTGAAACCGATTCTGAACTGATTTTGCAAAAGCTCGCCGACGCAACGGATACGACGGTTGCCAAGATGGTCAATATCATCTGTATTTCCCACGCCCTCTGCAAGACAGTTCATATAGTTTATAGAAGCGAATATATCATCAACCGTAATATTATTAGGGATAAGCTCTGCTTTTCTTTCGCGCAAAGCCTCTTTTAGCTGTTCCTCGTTTTCGGCGTTGTCGAGAATTTCGCAGAGAATATCAAATACAACATTCTCGTTGATTCCGCATTCAGCCTTAGCGTCAAAGTCAACATAACCGCTGATGTCAACCATACCGTTTGAAATAATTTTAACTGCCTTATTATCTCTCTCGGGTACTCTGACATAAACAACCTTAACGCCCGCGTTTTCTATTTTAACGGCGAGCTCACGGCTTACCGTTTCATCTCTTTGAGCCAAAACCTCGCCTGTACGGGGGTCTGCCACCGGTTCGGCTAAAATTCTGCCCGAAAGTCTGTTTGAAATACCAAGCTTTTTATTGTATTTGTAACGACCTACTCTTGACATATCGTAACGGTGCGGGTCAAAGAAAAGGTTGTTAATATGAATCTGTGCGCTTTCAATAATCGGGGGTTCGGAGGGACGAAGCTTTTTGTAAACTTCAAGCAGACCTTCCTCTACGCTCTTAGTGGTATCCTTTTCAATTGTAGCCTTAATGCGCGCATCGTCACCGAAATAATCGAGAATTTCAGCGTCGGTTCCGAGACCTAAAGCGCGGATAAATGTGGTAATGGGAACCTTGCGGTTTTTATCAATGTGAACATAGAAAACGTCGTTTACGTCGTTTTCGTATTCAAGCCATGCGCCTCGGTTCGGTATAACTGTCGATGAGAAAAGCTCTTTACCCGTTTTATCGTGTTCCATTTTATAGTACACGCCTGGAGAACGGACAAGCTGAGAAACAATAACGCGCTCCGCGCCGTTAATTACGAACGTTCCGCTGTCTGTCATAAGCGGTAAATCGCCCATAAAAACATTGTTTTCTTTAATCTCGCCTGTTTCCTTGTTTAAAAGCCTTGCTCGTACACGAAGCGGCGCCGAATATGTAGCGTCACGCTCCTTACACTCAATAACGCTGTAATTGGGATTATCGAGCTCTACCTCGTAATCGAGAAAATCAAGTACAAAATTGCCCGTGTAATCGGTTATGCCTGAAACGTCCCTGAAAACTTCTTTCAGACCTTCCTCCAAAAACCAATTATAGGACTTCGTCTGCACCTCGATAAGGTTAGGCATATCGATAACTTCGTCGATTTTTGCGAAACTCATACGTTCGGTTTTACCTATCTGTACGGGTTTTACATTAACCATAGGCGTATCAACTCCTTTAAAAATTACGGTTTTTTACAATTCTTCCCTTGATAATAAAAAATTCTTCAATTATCGCCGAATTTACACTTGACAAATAAAAAATACTGTGGTAATATTCAATATTTATTTTCAAGATAAAATTGACAAAAGTCGGAAAAATTCCCATTATCAATTAGTTTATCATTTTATTACATATCTGTCAAAAAGTCAAGCTTTTTTTAACAAATAATTACAAATTTTCAATATTTTTAAAGGAACGCTCGGGAGCGTGTGCTAATTAAATATTTTATTTTGTTTTATAAATTCAAGAGGTTGGATTATTAATAATTTTTTATTCACATAAAATACACAAAAAATCCATATTAAAAACAGAGCGTTGCGTTAAAATCAAAACAAGCTCATAATATAGAGATAAACCCCGTAGAGAGCCGACGTCAAAACCCCGTAAACTATTACAGGTCCGCTTATTATAAATATTTTTGCGCCTAATCCTGTAACAAGTCCCTCACATTTAAATTCAATCGCGGGGGACGACATAGAATTTGCAAAGCCCGTTATCGGAACGAGAGTACCGGCTCCTGCGTGTTTTGCGAGTTTGTCATAAACGTGAAGCGCCGTAAAGAGTATTCCGAGGAAAATCAGCGTTGAAGAACACAAGGTTTTTGCCTGTTCCTCGGGGATTTTAAGGTAAAGATAAAGATTTAAAATCCCCTGGCCTATAGCGCATATCGCTCCTCCAACCAAAAAAGCTTTTAGACAGTTCAGCGGAGTTTTACTTTTCGGAGAATTTTTCTTTACTATACTTGAATACTGTTTTTTGTTAATCAATTTACATCACCCAATATATTTTTGCCAAAATTTTTTAAAATAACCTATTTATTTTTCTTTATATATATTGTATAATCATTTTAGGTATGTAAAAGTATGAGGTTAAAGGTGAAACAGGTTTGGAACACTATTTGGATAACAGCGCCACAACTAAAGTAAGCGAAACGGTTTCAAGGAAAGTCGTTGAACTTATGACTGAAAATTACGGCAACCCCAGTTCCCTGCACACAAGAGGAATAAAAGCGGAGGATGAGCTGATAAGCGCGAGAAAAACCCTCGCAAATGCCTTAGGGGTGAGCGAAGAAGAGATATTTTTTACAAGCGGAGGCACGGAGGCGAATAACCTATCTGTTTTCGGAACGGCAGAGTGGCTTAAACGGCGCGGAAATAAAATTGTAACTACAGCAGTGGAGCACAGTTCGGTTTTTGAATCTGTAAAAAACCTTGAGGAAAGAGGCTTTGAGGTAGTTTATGTAAAGCCCGATAAGGACGGACATTTCAGCGCTGAAATGTTTAGAAACGCGATAGATGAAAATACAATTCTCGTTTCGGCTATGGCTGTTAACAATGAGCTCGGAACAGTGTTACCAGTAGAAAAACTTCATAAAATTATTGATGAAAAAAACAGCCCCGCTCTTCTGCACTGCGATTGTGTTCAGGCTTTTTGTAAAATTCCGCTTAAACTTAAAAAAATGCAGATTGATTTGGCTAGCGTTAGCGGACATAAAATTCACGCTCCAAAGGGCGTAGGCGCAATTTATGTAAAGAAAAATCTGCATATAAAGCCGATTTTTTTCGGCGGAGAACAGGAGAAAAAACTCCGCCCCGGAACGCAGGCGCTCCCGTTAATCGCAGGATTTTCGCAGGCTGTAAAAGATATTGATATTGCTGAAAATTACGCTTATATAACCGAGCTTAACAGCTACGCTAAAAAAAAGCTTTCGGAGATTGGTGACGTTGTAATTAACTCACCTGATGACGCTTTGCCTTATATTATAAATTTTTCCGTACTCGGAATAAGAAGCGAGACTATGCTCCATTTCCTCGCTCAAAACGGCATCTATGTGTCAAGCGGAAGCGCTTGCGCAAAGGGAAAACCGAGCCACGTTTTAAAAGCAGTCGGGTTAACTCCCGAAACCGCCGACAGCGCAATCCGAATAAGCTTTTGCAGGGAAAATACAAAAGATGATATTGACGCGCTTGTAAAGGCGGTTAGTACAGGAATAAATACACTTGTAAAAAGGAAATAGAATATGAAAGAAATTATACTTGTTAAGGTCGGCGAAATTGTACTCAAAGGATTAAACCGAAGACAGTTTGAGGATAAACTTATTAAAAATATCAAGAAAGTTCTGCGCCATATGGGAAGATTTGAGATAAAGTCGGCGCAGTCCGCAATCTCGATTATTCCGCTTGACGATTTTATCGACCTCGACGAGGTTTGCGAGCACGTCAGAAAAATTTTCGGAATAGTTACATATTCAAGAGCCGCGATTTGTCCCGAAAAAACCTTGGAATCAATACTTGAAACCGCCCCGAAATATCTTGAGGAAGAACTTAAAAATATAAAAACCTTTAAGGTTGAGGCAAAAAGAAGCGATAAAAAATTTCCGTATAAAAGTCCTGAAATCGCGCGTGAAACAGGCGCTGAAATACTCAGGGAGTTTCCGCATCTGAAGGTTGACGTTCATAACCCCGACCTTGTTGTAAACGTCGAGGTTCGGGATTTTAACGCGTACGTCCGCGGAAAAGCGCTCAAGGGCGCGGGCGGAATTCCCGTGGGAACGGGCGGAAACGCGGCGATTCTTATAAGCGGAGGAATAGACTCTCCCGTCGCGGCGTATATGATGGCAAAGAGGGGAATACGTCTTACCGCGATTCACTTTGCAAGTCCGCCGTACACAAGCGAGCGCGCCGAACAAAAGGTGGTAAAGCTGCTTAAAAAGGTCGCTCTTTACAGCGGAGATATGAATATGTATACGGTTCCGTTTACGGAAATTCAGGAAACAATCCGCAAAAAATGTCCCGAGGAATATTTCACCCTCATTATGCGCAGGCTGATGATGAAAATTTCCGAAAGAATTGCGCGTGATAAGGGTTGCTTAGCGCTTATAACGGGCGAAAGCTTAGGTCAGGTGGCGAGCCAGACTATCCACGCGCTCGCCTGCACGGACAATGCGACCGACCTGCCCGTGTTCAGACCGCTTATCGGAATGGATAAACAGGAAATTATAGATATTTCTTATGACATCGACACCTTTGAAACCTCAATTGAGCCATATGAGGATTGTTGTACTGTTTTTACTCCTAAACATCCGCGTACAAAACCCGTACTTGAAAGGGTAATAGATGCGGAAAAGCTCGGAGAATTTGAGCCGATGATTGAAAGAGCACTTGAAAACCTTAAAGTCACCTATATAAACACAAGGGAGGATTAATTTTGAATATACTGGTTTTATCACCCTCAAAAAAATTAAAAAAAGATAAAACTGAATATTCTGCCGAGGTTCTAAACGCGCTTAAAGCAGACGGCAACGAGGTAAAGCATCGTGAATTTTTTGCCCCTCTTAAAGAGATTGAGCTTAGAAAATCCGTAAAAAGCGAGCCTAAGCCCGACCTTGTTGTCATTACGGATTTAATTGACGGAAATGACGATGATTTCAGAAGTGAATTTGCGTTTGTTATAAACCGAGGCGAAAGAAAAGTACAGGAGGTTCCGAACGCCAAGGAGAATTTTGACCTAAAAAGGTCATTGAACGATTTGAAAAATAACCTGTCATACATAGCTGGAAAGCTCAAAAAGCAAGATGTAAAAAAAGAAGTTAAGGAACCTCGCTATATCTCCTACAACAGAAAAAAGACCCGCGTTTTCAAGATTGATATTGAAGATAAAAGCGCTTACGCTTTCAATTATATCGGCATAAAAGTTGCGGTTGTTCCCAAGGACATTGATAAAAAAAGTCTTAAAGAACTGCCTAGGCTTGTATTAGAAGTTTTTGACGAAAACAGTGAGACCTATCCCGACGGCTACTCCTTAACCGAAAGAAAGCTGAAGGTTACGACATTTTTTGAACGTCATTTTCCGAGAAAGGGCGATTCAAAGGATGAAATAATCAGAAAATCGGTTATGCTTACGGCTATGTGCGCCTTTGTGGTCGCAGGGTGTATGTTCATATATAATATGTATGTTATGCCTGCACAACAACAGGCTTTGCAAAGCGATATAAGAACGATATTTTATGAAAACGAAACCACATCTGCAAACTCGCATACATCAAAAAAATTTACCGCTCCAAACTGGAAAAAGCTTAAAAAAATAAACAGCGATATTAAGGGTTGGATAAAGGTTAACAATACTAAAATTGACTACCCAATACTTCAGAGTAAGTCTGACAACCGCAACAGCCAGTTCTATTTAAACCACAATTATTTAAAGCAATACACACCGCGTGGTTTCGGCTCAATTTTTATTGACTACCGCAGTAAAAACGGAATGAAAAGCAAGAATATCATACTTCACGGCCACCATATGGAGGACGGAACGATGTTCGGCGACCTTATGAAATACGGCCGTTATTCGGGAGATTTAAAGTTTTACAAAAAATCCCCTTCAATAAAGCTGAGCACTCAAAACGACGGAACAAAAACCTATAAAATCATTTCCGTGTTTAAATCAAATGTAAATCCCGCTCAAGGCGAATATTTTGATTTTTACTGCTCAAATTTCAAAAGCAAGGCGCAGTTTATGAATTACGTTTACAATATAAGAGTGCGCTCGCTTATAGACTGCCCTGTTAACGTAAACGAAAACGACCAGCTTGTGACCTTGATAACCTGCTCCTATGAATTTAACGGTTTTAGAACCGTCATAGTCGCGAGAAAATGCAGGGAAAACGAGAGCGAGAGTGTTGACGTAAATACAGCCTCTTTAAATAAACGTCCTGTTTGGCCTCAATGCTATTACAGCCGTTACGGAGGCACAAGACCGACCGTATCGACATTTAAAAAGGCGCTTAAAAATGGAGAGATAAAATGGTATGACGGTTCCGCCAAACTAAAGGGCAGCGAACAACTGCCGACATCTTTAAAGGAAACGACCGAGCCGACTACCGCCGCGACAAAAGCTACAGAAACAAAAGCAACGAAACCGCCTAAAAAGATTTACTCTGTTAAAATAACAAGATACGGTAAAAACGGCAAAAAAATCATCAAGAAAAAAACCGTTAAGGAAGGAACGTCCGTAAAACTTCCCAAGATAAAAAGCTTTAGAAGAAACGGCTATAAATACACCTTAAAAAAATGGCGTATAACGGGGGTCAAGGGAAAGAAATATTTAAGCCGTAAGACTAAGAAAATCACTGTACGCTCCAATATAAAAATTTTAGCAAAATACAAAAAGACTAAAATTAAAGTCAAAAAACCTGCGTCTACAAAGCCGACAAAATCGCCAAAACCCGTTGTAAAGCCGACAGTTGTAACCGAAAAACCGACCGAGGCGGAAAACAGCGACGAAACGGAGGAGTAGAACGTGAATTGTGAGCTTATCTTTTATCTTGCGACAAAGACCAATTTATGCGAAAAAGCATTGGAAAGTCGGTTACAACATCTTGACTTGTGTTTTCAGCCCGCGCTTTTCGCAACCGAGCCGGAAACTCTCGGAAAGCTTGTGATTGAAGCCTTTGAAAAAGCAAATATAGCTTTTATCATCGGCGGACTTTCATCAGACGAGAAAAACGGGATAGAAAATATTCTTTCAAAAGCGCTTGCAAATAAAGTTCCCGACGATTTAAAAAAGCTTAAAAATCCCCTTTCGGGTGCAGACGGCTATCTTGTACGTCAAGGCGGACAGCTTCTTGTTGTTCTTCCCGATGAGCCCGAGGAAATAGGAAGAATTTTAGACGGACCGTTAAACTCGTATCTCGAAAGTTTCATTGAGTTCTAAATAGTAACCAAAAATTTCGTTGTATTTTTATATACTATTTACAATAGCAATACATCACTTTTTTTGTTAAAATAAAGTAGAAGAATTGTATCGTTCTTATTTTTTAGAAAAGGAGATATTCTAATGAGAAATTTCAAGAAATTTATTGCCGTTATGCTTTCGGCTCTTATTTTGGCGTCCTGTCTTTCGGTGGCGGTTTTTGCTGAAGAAGGCGCTGAACAGCCCGAAAAGGCAACTATCGTCGCTTTCAGTTACGACAACACAGATAAGGTTGCTAAGGCTGATGCTATTGAATATGCAAGCGAAGATAACGACTACTTTTACAAGGCTACAACAGGTGACGGCTTAATGTGCGCTTCTGTTACAGGTGAAGAAAATGTGTACAAACATCTTGAGTGGTCGGGAGATATTTACTCCGACATTGACGGAAAAGAAATAGGCTTAGTTCCTGCTTTTACTGCAAGTACAAAAAACAACTGGACAGATAAGGCTAACGTATCCGCAACCGTTTCGGGTACAAAGGACTACAAGGACTACACCGTTTCCGTAGAGATTGGCGGTACAAAGAAAAGCCCCGCTAACTACACGGTTTATCTTTTAGATAATGCTGATAGGGTTGAACTTGGAAAAATTTCTCTGTCAAACAACAAAACTATGCAGCCTGCAAGCTTTGAGGTTCCCGAGAAATACAACAACAGCGAGTCCTTAACCGTTGTAATCGCTCTTACAAACACATCCTCAATCGCAGGAGTTGACCTTTCGGAAAACCCATCAAGCGGAGAAATTGCTATAAATAATCTCACAGTTAAAGGTAATGAGGCAAAAGCTGAGGATAATACAAGCGAAACAACAGTAAGCTCCGATACAGAGGTAGTTACTACAGAATCAAAAGAAACTACCAAAGAAACAACAACGGAATCAGGCGAAACTACTACAACTTCACAACAAACAGCTACCTCCTCCGAACAGCAGACTACAGCTACACAGGAAACGACGGCGGAAGTGACTGCAACCGAGTCACAGGAAACAACCGCTCCTGCAACTACAGAAGGTTACTATATAACGGGTTCATCAGGTCTTTGCGGAACAGAGTGGAAGAACTCCGCTGACCCTAACACTCTTATGAAAACCGACAACGGTAAGCTTTATTACCACACCTTTGAAAATATTTCCGCAGGTACTTATAACTTTAAGGCAATCTATGTAAACGCCAAGGGCGATGTTGAGTGGCATCCGGGCGGAATGGGCAATGACAGCTCGGTTGAGGTTAAGGATGACGGCTCAACGGTTAGAGTTATCCTCGTTTTGACAGGCGTTGCTGATAACGACTGTGCTATCGCTGAAGTGTTCGCTCCCGGCGAACAAATTCCCGAGCCTACCGCTCCTACAACCGTTGCTCCCACAACAGCAGAACCTACAACAGAAACTACGACCGCCGCTCCTTCTGTGGCAGACGGTAAACTCACAGTTAACTTAACCTCTAATATTTCAACCGCATCAAAGGTTACATATGACACAACTTTAGACAAAACTTTTACAGTTGCGTTTAATCTTAAATCAGCTTTAAAAATCATTAACACACAGGGTTGTATGACATATGACAACAAAGTGCTTAAGCTTGAAAAATTCGAGTTATTAAATGTCCAGAACACAATTGTAAATCCCGAAGTAGTAAACGAAGTCAACTTTGACAGTACAGAGGTACAAACCCCTGCCGATTTTTCAGCAGGCAAGGAGTTCATTAAGGCTACATTTACTATAATTTCAACAGGTACTACCTCAATCAATTTAAGATTAGACGAGCTTAACGCGGTTTCCGGCGATAGTGACGTTGCCTTAGTGTCTGACGGTGTTGTCGTATCAAAGGACTTCACCGTATCGAGTGCTTTAAGCGCCGCTACTTCCAAACCGACGCAGGCTCCCGCATCAAAGAAGATTAAGCTTTCCGCTACGAAAAAGAGCCTTAAAGCCGGTAAAACATATAAGCTCACAGTTCAGAACACAAAGGCTAAGCCAAAGTATTCGTCAAGCAAGAAAAGTGTAGCTACGGTTTCTTCAAACGGTAAGATTACCGCCTTGAAGAAAGGAAACGCTACAATTAACGTTACAGTTTCGGGAAAGAAATTAAAGTGTAAGGTTACAGTAACCTCAAGCCCGAAAGCGAAAATAGGCAAAAAGGCATTTAAAAAGTCAAAGACTTATACAATTAAAAAAGGCAAGAAACTGACAGTTTCTATTACAGGAAAAGCTTCTTCAATTAAAAATTCCTATAAAACTTCAAGCAAGAAGGTAGCAAAGGTAACCTCTAAGAAAAATGCTAAGAAGATTAAAATTAAGGGCCTTAAGAAGGGTAAAGCTACAATTAAGGTTACTGTTAATAAATCAACAACCTTTAAGATTAAAGTTAAAGTAAAATAATTAATAACCAAATAAATAAAGCGTATGCATAATATGCGTACGCTTTATTATTCTCATTGTTTTATATGCTCTGTACTGTGTTTAAAAGTAATATAATACTGATAAAAATCTTTATATTATTCTTTATAATAGCGTAATAATAACGTAAAATCAAAGTAAATTGTTTGGTAATAGGCAGACGAACTTAAACAGTTGTTAAAAATACAGATTTATTTGTGAAATTAGTTCTGCCGGTTTACTATACATAGCAATTTAACCAAAAAAAGGGCATTTATTTGAGTATTTTGCCAATAGAATAAAATGTATTATAATGTTAAAATATATAATGTAAATTTAGAAGGAGGATTGTTCTAATGAAGACATCTTTAAAGAAATTAACAAGTGTTTTCTTAGCGGTGCTTATGCTTATCTCCGTATTCTCGGTTGTAGGCGTATCCGCTGCTGACACAAACACAACCGCGACAGGCGGTTCGACAGTTGTACTTGACGCTTCTCAGGTTGACACCGGCTACGTTAACTGGTTTGCCTGGACTTGGAATGAGGGTAGTGATGGTCACTGGGTAGCGGCTCACGGTACAAATTCATCTGACATTACATATGACGACGTTGATCAAAATATTATATTTGCTGCTTTAGACCCAGGCAAATGTAATAACGGTCAAAATCCGGATTGGAGCGCAAAAATTGCGCAGACAGGAAACCTTACTGTAGATGGCTCAACCTTCACAGTTACAAGGTGTTCCGATGGTGTAGTAGAAGGAACATGGTCAGGAACACCCGGCGGTGGCGGTGGTGGAGATAATCCTAACCCCGGCGGT
>CANQVS010000026.1 GCA_947627345.1 uncultured Clostridia bacterium | reverse complement strand
AACAACGAACGAATTGTATCTAAACTGAAAATGAGCCCGGTGCAATACCGAACTCATTCTCTTGCAATTTAATATTTACTTTTGTCTAAACTTTGGGGGTCACTTCATGTGCGGGTGGATATGTATTAAAATAGAATTTTTTAATTAGAATTGGGGATAAGACTTAAATAACGTTTAAGTCTTATCCGCCGATTAACTGTTGTAAATTTATTCTTCCATCTGTTTGCCGAGAAATTCAGCCGCGCTTTGAGCAAGCTTCAGCTCGGTGTCGGATGGAGTTTTATTGTTGTCGCTTTTAAGCATAACTACAGCGCCCGTAATATCTCCTGCCGCAATAATAGGATAGATAACCGCGGCGCGGTGCTCTAAACCCTCAACGGGCTGAACCTCCGAAATATCATTTGGAGAAGCCTGATAGCTTTTTCTGTTCTCCATATAGTTTTCAAGAACGCTTGTAATTCTGCGTTCAAGAAATTCGCGTTTTGAAACTCCAGCCGCCGCAATAACGTGGTCCCTGTCACAAATTATAGTCGGCAGACTGCTTATTCTTGACAGTACATCCGCATATTGCGTTGCGAAATTTGACATCTCGCCTACGGGCGAGTATTTTTTAAAAATAACTTCTCCGTCTGTCGCCGTATAAATTTCAAGCGGATCACCCTCGCGAATACGCAAAGTACGACGGATTTCCTTAGGAATCACAACTCTTCCGAGGTCGTCAATCCTTCTGACAATTCCTGTTGCTTTCATATCTAAAATCTCCCTTATTTATATAAATATGCTAATAATCCTCGCTTACTTATCTTGTGCAAATAAGGGTATATAATGCAAAATATATTTTGGAAGATTTTGTGTAAAAAGGAAATTTAATAAAATTAAAATATCACATTAACTCCCGATTAGTTTATATTAATCGGGAGCTAATGTGTTTATTGTTAATTATTGTTGCTGATAGCATTTAGGATGTTTCCTATACCTTTAATATGGTTAAAATAAACTTCCTTTATCTCTTTAAGATATGTAAGTCCTTTCGGCTCAATATGGTAGTAAACGCGGGTACGTTTTCTGCCTACGCGCTTTGAGTATTCAGAAATCATATTATCGGACTCGAGTTTATAAGTAGCCGTATAAACTGTATTCTGTGATATATCCAGACAATTGTCTGAAAAATCGCGTAGTGATTTTACAATCTCGTAGACATACATATCTTTTTTTTCAAGAAGTGATAAAACAAGAAATTCAGTTGTGCCGTTCATAAAATAGTTTTTATTCGCCATAGTAACCTCTCAAATATAACTACTATTATTATACGACAAAACGCAACTAAAAATCAATAGTAAATGAAAGGATTTTTAAAATTATGATATTACGCCTGTTTTACTGCATTTAATTGTTACGGTAGCGGAATATTCTTTATTTCCGTTTGATGTTTTATGGACTGCTACAGCTTTTGCGGTTGCAGTATTTCCGCTCTTGCTTGACGACGCGCTTTTTATAGACCAAGATGTACCTAACGCCGCCGCCTTATGAGCCGCGCTTGTACATTTTGATGTACTTCCGTTATATGTAAATGTACCTTGGACTTTAATATACCACATTACATTACCTGCACTGTTATAATAATTCTTTGTTTTAGTTTTAGTAATTGTTGTAGCGTTTGGATTGCTTACGTCAGGTTCAGGAATACTGTTGTCGATAGTAGTAACTATATAGTCGCCGTTGTCAAGATATTCAACGTCTATAACCGTTTCATTAGCTAAAGCATTATAATTTTCTTCTGCGTTTGCAGGAAAAATAATCAGCGAACATAAAATTGTTAAAGCTAAAATTGATGTAAATATTTTTTTCATAAAATCTGCTCCTTATTCTATAATTTCATCTTCTGAAACTACGTCTTCGTCTTCAATAAAATTATCGCTTTTAATATCATCATGTTCTTTTTCATTTTTATCCGGCTGCACATTACCCAATGTATCTTGGGAAAAAACTACTTCTTCTCTTAAAATCATATCATTAGTTAATTTCCAATATGTGCAGAAAACCGAAAGAGCAATAAAACATACGATTATTAAAGAAATTATAAATATTTTAATATATTTTGTGAATTTAATTTTTTTAATTATTTCTTGTGTTTCAACAGATGAATAATAATTGTTTGCAATTTCATACGGCGGACCGTACTCCTTAAAAAGCGTGTCCTTATCAGTAATATTTTTTTCGTCACAAAATTCCTCTAAGCTTCCGGAGACTTTGTGCAAATATTTTTTTTCATTTTTTCCGATAATCGGAAAGAATTTTTTGGCATCAGAGATATAATCCTTACATATCCTGTTCATATTTTATCCCACCTTTTTATTAATAATCTATAAAACAATTATAATTTCGCAAACATTATTTAGTCAATATTCTATTTACAAAAATATTAATTGACAAAATTAAACAAAATATTTATAATTAATACAAATGAAAATATAAAAAGCGAGTTATAAAAAATGGACATCACCTTTGGAAAAATGTTATATAAAAAAAGAAAAGAAAAGGAATTATCAGCGCTCGATTTAGCGAGGCTGTTAGGAAAATCAAAAAGCTATATATCGCAAATTGAATGCGGATACAGAACTGCCCCGAGCGAAAATGTTTTAAAAGATATGGCAGATACGTTAGAATTGAAAGGAAACGAGAGGGATGATTTTTTTGACCTCGCGGCGCTTTCCAGAGGAACAATTGCAACTGATTTGGCAGATTACATAAACTCAACACCTAACGCGAGGGAAACTATAAGACTTGCGAAAAGGAATAAGATAAGAGGAAATCAATGGTCGAATTTTGAAAAAACAATTATAAAAAAATAAAAAGAATAAGAAAAAGTGAGCGTGGCAGAAAAATCTACTGCGCTTTACTTATGTAAAATAAAACCTTAAATTTATGTTTATTGACATATATTTCCGATTGTAGTATTATATAAAACAATTATTTTACTGTTTAATTGTTAATAATAAATGAATGGATGAGAAAATTTTTCGGAGGTAAGTTTATGTTTGACGCTTTAAAAGTGAAAAACGAATGTGTTGAATGGATACGGAGTTTTTTTGAGCAAAACGGAAAAGGCTGTAACGCCGTTATCGGAATTTCGGGAGGAAAAGACAGCTCAATTGTCGCGGCGCTTTGCGTTGAGGCTCTGGGCAGAGAAAGAGTTATAGGAGTGCTTATGCCGTGTGGAGAGCAGGCTGATATTGATATGGCAAAACTCCTTGTAAATCATCTGAATATAAAGCACTATATTATTAATATTAAAGACGCTGTTGAAGCTTTGAAGAAAAACATTCCGTTTGAGCTTTCAAAGCAAAGCTTGACAAATCTTCCTGCAAGAGTGAGAATGACAACTTTATACGCTGTTTCTCAAAGTAACAACGGACGAGTTGCCAATACCTGCAATATGTCGGAGGATTGGGTAGGATATTCGACCAGATACGGCGATGCGGCGGGAGATTTCAGCCCTTGCGCCAATATTACTGTCGCTGAAATGAAACAGATAGGACGCGTTTTGGGACTTCCCGACGTGCTTGTTGACAAGGTTCCGATAGACGGGCTTTGCGGAAAAACCGATGAGGAAAATCTCGGCTTTACTTATCAGGAGCTTGACAGATATATCAGAACAGGAGAAATTGACGATATTAATAAGAAATCGAAAATAGATGATATGCACCGCAAAAACCTCTTTAAGCTTGAGGTTATGCCGTCGTTTAGACCGAGTGAAAGTTAAATTTAAGACAGGCTCAATTCAGCCTGTCTTTTATCTTTATTATAATATAAAACGACGTTGCGTTTTCAAAAATATTCGTCTGTCTTTACCGTTAAATGAATTTCTGATATAATAAATTTTGGTGATATTATGGCTAAAAATCCAAAAACAAACGCTATGAGAATTTTAGATAAGGCGAAAATCTCTTACGAGGTTTTTGAGTATCCTCACAAAGATGAGGCGCTTGAGGGGAACGAGGTCGCAAAGCTTATGGGACAAAATCCCTCGCAGGTTTTTAAAACCCTGCTCGCAAGAGGAAAAAGCGGAGAGTACTATGTTTTTGATATTCCTGTAAACCGCGCGCTTGACTTAAAGAAAGCGGCAAAGGTTTCGGGAGAGAAAAATATAGAGATGACTCACGTTAAAGACCTTGTTAAAATCTGCGGATACGCAAGGGGAAACGTTTCGCCGATTGGAATGAAGAATACTTTTAAAACCTTTTTTGACAGTTCGGTTTCTGAATTTGAAAGCATATATATAAGTGCGGGTAAAATCGGTTTTCAGCTTAAATTGAATCCAAATGATGTGATAAATCTTATAAAAGCTGAGGCCGAGGATATTACAAAAGAGCCTTAATTTTCTAAAAATGAAATTTAATAATCACAAATTGCAAGTAAGGCATAGAAAACCACTCAAAAATACGTCGAATTTCTAAAGTTTGGATAAAATTTTGAAATTTAATAAAAAAAACTTGCGATTTTAAATTCATTGTGTTATTATACTAATGTGCTAAAAACACATATAAAAGAATGGAGGAATTATTATGGCATTAAAGAACAAGTATTTAGCTGATTTACTTGAAACAGTAAAAAAGCGCAATCAGGGCGAGCCTGAGTTTATTCAGGCTGTAACAGAGGTATTTATTTCCCTCGAGCCCGTTGCCGAAAAAAGACCTGACCTTATCGAGGCGGGCGTATTCGAGAGAATCGTAGAACCTGAAAGACAGATTATTTTCCGCGTTCCGTGGGTTGATGATAACGGCGTAACACGGGTTAACCGCGGTTTCAGAATTGAGTTCAATTCCGCGATTGGTCCTTATAAGGGCGGTTTAAGACTTCATCCTTCGGTATATCTCGGAATTATTAAATTCCTCGGCTTTGAGCAGATTTTCAAAAACAGTCTTACAACACTCCCGATGGGCGGAGGTAAAGGCGGTTCGGACTTCGACCCCAAGGGCAAGTCTGACGGCGAGGTTATGCGTTTCTGCCAGAGCTTTATGACAGAGCTTTGCAAGCATATCGGTCCTAATACTGACGTTCCCGCGGGCGACATCGGTACGGGCGGACGTGAAATCGGCTATATGTTCGGTCAGTACAAGAGATTAAGAAACGAGTTCACAGGAGTACTCACAGGTAAGGGACTTACCTTCGGCGGTTCGCTTGCCCGTACAGAGGCTACAGGTTACGGACTTTGCTATTATACAGAAGAAATGTTAAAGGCTAACGGCAAGAGCTTTAAGGGCCAGACAGTTGTTATTTCAGGTTCGGGTAATGTTGCTATTTACGCTACACAAAAGGCTACCGAGCTTGGCGCTAAGGTTGTTGCTCTTTCCGATTCAAACGGTTATATTTATGACGAAAACGGTATCGACCTCGATTTAGTTAAACAGCTCAAGGAAGTTGAGAGAAAGAGAATTAAGGAATATGTTAACGTTCATCCCGAGGCAAAATATACAGAGGGTTGCAGCGGTATTTGGACAATTCCCTGCGATATTGCTCTTCCTTGCGCTACACAGAATGAAATTGACGAGCAGTCAGCAAAAACTCTCGCGAAGAACGGCTGTTACGCGGTAAGCGAAGGCGCAAATATGCCTTCAACTCCTGAAGCTATCGACGTTTACTTTGCCAACAATATGCTTTACGGTCCTGCTAAGGCAGCAAACGCAGGCGGTGTTGCTGTATCAGGTCTTGAAATGAGCCAGAACTCCGAGCGTCTTGCGTGGACGTTTGAGGACGTTGACGGCAGACTTAAAAACATTATGAAGGAAATCTTCAAGTCCTGCGACGAGGCGGCTAAGGAATACGGCTGTGAGGGCAACTATATGGCAGGCGCAAATATTGCGGGCTTCTTAAAGGTTGCCGAGGCTATGAAGGCGCAGGGTTGCGTTTAATAAAAGCTAAAACAATTTAAAACACCAAGGCGGCTGTTCATTTTTGACAGCCGCCTTTTGCGTTTTGTAACGGTATTTTCGCTTGATAAAAATTTAAGGGCCGGGGATTATTCCCGACCCTTATTAGGCTATAAAAAGTTATTTGATTTTAACAAATTTGAAGCCGTATTTTTTAGCGTATTTTTGAGCGGCGGAATTTTTCTTGCCTTTAATGGTAAATCCTTTTACCTTTAAAACATCCCCTCCGCAACCGATTTCTTCGTACTTAAATCCGAAAGCCTGATGTCCTATTTTCTTTACTGTTTTTGGAATGGTAACGGTTTTGAGCTTTGGACAGTCAAAAAACTGTCTTTTTGCGATTGACTTTACATCGGGGAGTATGGTTATTTTCCGTAGCTTTTCACAGGCTTGAAAACCTTCCACGATTTTATGAGTAACATTAATTTTCTTAAAACCGCAGCCTTCAAATATTCTTTCTTCAATCTTTGCTTTTTTACTTAAAATCTTGAAATTAGTAAGTTTTTTACAATCGGAGAAAGCGTTAAAATAAGTTATGGAAATGTTTTTGGGAATTGTTATTTCCCGCAAATTTTTGCAATGTGAAAAAGCGGCGGGTCTGATTGTATCTAACTTGTTCGGGAGTATTATTTTCTTCAGATTTTTATTAGCCCAAAATGCCTCGTCATTTATTATCTTCACGGAGGAGGGGAGCTTAAGGCTTTTCTTTTTTAAGCCGACAGGGCATAAACGCAGCTTTGTTTTCTTTTTGTTATACAAAATTCCGTCCTTAGAAGAATAGTACTTATTCTTTTTGGATACGGTGATTTTTTCTAAATTTGTATTATAATCATTAAAACCATAAATTCCACTTATTACCGAAATATTTTTACCTATATAAATAGACTTAACTCCTGAAGAATAAAGGTTACCGAGTCCAAGTTCGGTTACCTTGGGCGGTATTTTAAATTCCTTTAATTTTTTGCAACATGAGAAAGCACAGCTTCTTATTAGTTTAACATTTTTTCCGAAAATAACTGTTTTCAGATTTACGCAATTATAAAAAGCATGGTCTTTTATGCTGTAAACAGTATCCGGAATAACAACCTTTTCAAGCGTTGTGTTTCCTTTTTCGTCCCCGAGTTCTCCTTTCATAAAAGCTTCGCTTCCGATTGAGTAGACTTCTTTTCCCTCAATTTCGGACGGGATTTTTACGATTTTAGCGTTTCCGACATATTTTTTAATCTTAACTTTGCCGTTCTCTTCTACAACATATTTAAAGCCCTCAAAGGTTTTCCATTTTTTCGGGTAAATTTCCTCAGCATTAACCTGAGCAATAAAGCAGACTGAGAGTAAAATTGATAATGCAAGTATTAAGGATATTATTTTTTTCATAGTACCTTCTCCTTATGCGATGTTTAATTCTTTTTTGTTATTGCTATATTCCCAAAGCTTAAATACGTAAAGCGATGCGTTATATAGAGGTTATTTGATTTTAACAAATTTGAAGCCGTATTTTTTAGCGTATTTTTGAGCGGCGGAATTTTTCTTGCCTTTAATGGTAAATCCTTTTACCTTTAAAACATCCCCTCCGCAACCGATTTCTTCGTACTTAAATCCGAAAGCCTGATGTCCTATTTTCTTTACTGTTTTTGGAATGGTAACGGTTTTGAGCTTTGGACAGTCAAAAAACTGTCTTTTTGCGATTGACTTTACATCGGGGAGTATGGTTATTTTCCGTAGCTTTTCACAGGCTTGAAAACCTTCCACGATTTTATGAGTAACATTAATTTTCTTAAAACCGCAGCCTTCAAATATTCTTTCTTCAATCTTTGCTTTTTTACTTAAAATCTTGAAATTAGTAAGTTTTTTACAATCGGAGAAAGCGTTAAAATAAGTTATGGAAATGTTTTTGGGAATTGTTATTTCCCGCAAATTTTTGCAATGTGAAAAAGCGGCGGGTCTGATTGTATCTAACTTGTTCGGGAGTATTATTTTCTTCAGATTTTTATTAGCCCAAAATGCCTCGTCATTTATTATCTTCACGGAGGAGGGGAGCTTAAGGCTTTTCTTTTTTAAGCCGACAGGGCATAAACGCAGCTTTGTTTTCTTTTTGTTATACAAAATTCCGTCCTTAGAAGAATAGTACTTATTCTTTTTGGATACGGTGATTTTTTCTAAATTTGTATTATATTCATTAAAACAGTAACTGTGAGCCAGCGCGATATTTTTTCCGAGATGAATAGACTTAATTCCTGTTCGATAAATGATTGAGAAATCAAATTCATGTACCTTAGGCGGTATTTTTAATTCCTTTAGTTTTTTGCAACCTGAGAAAACACAAACCCTCATTATTTCAATATTTTTCCCTAAAATCACTGTTTTCAAATTTACACAATCGCAAAAAGCGTGGTCTTGTATTTTGTAAATAGTATCCGGAATAACAACCTTTTCAAGCGTTGTGTTTTTTTTCCCCTCCAAGAGTTCTCCTTTCATAAAAGATTCATCCCCGATTGAGTAGACTTCTTTGCCCTCGATTTCCGATGGGATTTTTACGGTCTTAGCGTTTCCGACATATTTTTTAATCTTAACTTTACCGTTCTTTTTTATAATATATTTAAAATCTCCAAAGGTCTTCCAATTTTTCGGGTAGATTTCCTCAGCATTAACCTGAGCAATAAAGCAGACTGAGAGTAAAATTGATAATGCAAGTATTAAGGATATTATTTTTTTCATAGTACCTTCTCCTTATGCGATGTTTAATTCTTTTTTGTTATTGCTATATTCCCAAAGCTTAAATACGTAAAGCGATGCGTTATATAGAGGTTATTTGATTTTAACAAATTTAAAGCCGTATTTTTTAGCGTATTTTTGAGCGGCGGAATTTTTCTGACCTTTAATTGTAAATCCTTTTACCTTTAAAACGTCCCCTCCAAAACCGATTTTTTTGTACCTGAATCCGAAAGCCTGATGTCCTATTTTCTTTACTGTTTTTGGGATGGTAACGGTTTTGAGCTTTGGACAGTCGAAAAACTGTCTTTTTGCAATTGACTTTACATCGGGGAGTATGGTTATTTTCCGAAGCTTTTCACAGGCTTGAAAACCTTCCACGATTTTATGAGTAACATTAATTTTCTTAAAACCGCAGCCTTCAAATATTCTTTCTTCAATCTTTGCTTTTTTACTTAAAATCTTGAAATTAGTAAGTTTTTTACAATCGGAGAAAGCGTTAAAATAAGTTATGGAAATGTTTTTGGGAATTGTTATTTCCCGCAAATTTTTGCAATGTGAAAAAGCGTTGGGTCTGATTGTATCTAACTTGTTAGGGAGTATTATTTTCTTCAGATTTTTATTACCCCAAAATGCCTCGTCATTTATTATCTTCACGGAGGAGGGGAGCTTAAGTTTTTTCTTTTTTAGGTTGACAGGGCATAAACGCAACTTTGTTTTCTTTTTGTTATACAAAATTCCGTCCTTAGAAGAATAGTCCTTATTCTTTTTGGATACGGTAATTTTTTCTAATGAGTTTTTACTGAATTCATTAAAACAGTAACTGTGAGCCGTCCCAACATTTTTTCCGAGATGAATAGACTTAATTCCTGTGTCGGAAATGATTGAAAACCAAAAAATTCGTACCTTAGGCGGTATTTTTAATTTCGTTAAATTTTTACAACCTGAGAAAACACAAACTCCCATTTCTTCAATATTTTTTCCTAAAGTCACATTTTTTAAATTTACGCAGCCTGAGAAAGCATTGCTCCTTATTATTTTAACATTTTTTCCGAAAATCACTGTTTTCAGATTTACGCAATTATAAAAAGCACTGTCTTTTATGCTGTAAACAGTATCCGGAATAACAACCTTTTCGAGCGTTGTGTTTTTCATTTCATCCGCCCAAGATTTTCCTTTTATAAACGCTTCGCTTCCGATTGAGTAGACTTCTTTACCTTCAATTTCCGATGGGATTTTTACGGTTTTAGCAGTTCCGACATATTTTTTAATCTTAACTTTACCGTTCTTTTTTATAATATATTTAAAATCTCCAAAGGTTTTCCAACTACTGGTATATGGGGGATAGAGTTCCTCTGCATTAACCTGAGCAATAAAGCAGACTGAGAGTAAAATTGATAACGCAAGTATTAAAGATATTATTTTTTTCATAGTGCTTTCTCCTTCATATAATATTTGATTATAAAAAAGTTATTTTAATTAAATGTTACCACTAAAGCATAAAAAATTCAATTGTGAAAAATACAGAATTTACAGGTAGCTTATTGTGCAATATGTAACACAATCTGTTTGCATTTTCGTGAAATACTTTCAAAATTCTTTTCAAAAAATAGGTTAGATACGAGAAAAAATTTATTTACTAAGAGAAAGCATAAAATTAAAAGGAGTTATATTGCATTTTAGTTAAATATGTTATATAATCATATTACTAAGGAGGTTATTGTAATGGTAATAGTAAACACACCAACAATCGAAGGCAGGTCTTTACAAACACTCGGACTTGTAAACGGAAATACGGTTCAGTCAAAAAACGCTTTTAAGGACATTGGAGCAGGCTTTAAGTCTATGGTAGGAGGGGAACTCGTTTCCTACACAAAAATGCTTGCCGAAGCCCGTGAGGTTGCTATCCGCAGAATGGTTGAGCAGGCTGAAAAATTAGGCGCCGATGCTGTTGTAAACGTAAGATTTTCGGGCGCGTCTATTATGGACGGGGCGGCTGAAATTCTTGCAAGCGGAACGGCTGTTAAATTTGTATAAGATTACTTATAATAATCCCCCTGTATCAAAATGATACAGGGGGATTTTATAAACCTCGGGACTGAGAAGGAGATATTCCCGAGGATTATTAAGCAAAGAAATTGAAAAATGAATTTTTAATTTCGGAATAATTTTCAATGCAATACATAACAAGACTATAAATGAATGAAATTTTGATTATCATAATAACAGTAGTGTTCATAACAAGTCCTGCTATAGTTAAATCGCGGTTTTCCGTTTTGTCAGATTTCAGCAGATATATTACGCCGGACAAAATGCCCAAGGCAGAGGGTATGAGAGCAAAAAGGTCGTTAAATATTACTGATATAATGCTTACAATACCGCAAAGCAAAGAAATAACAGCAAAATATTTTATTTGTGTTTTATTTCTTTCTTCTGTTAATTATAATAATCTTGTATGTAATTTTGTAAGGTGTTTTCAGGACTGTGCATTTGCGAGGTTGCTATAGAAACAAAAATAATTATGCCGATTATAAGTAATATTAGTAATATAACGCCAACTATTCCGATAGCAAAACCTGCTGTAGCAAAACTGCGTCCCGTGTTTGTTTCCTCCGCTTTTTTTATACCTATTCTGCCGAAAATGATACCTAAAGGAGATAATATAATCGAGAAAAAAGGAAATAAAATAACAAGCAGACCACCTGCAAGACTGCATACAAACGAAGCGATAGCCATATAATTTGGCTGTTGGCTGTTTCCCATAGAATTGTTAGACTGATAGTTATTTCCCACAGCGTTATTAGGCTGATAGGTATTTCCCACATTAACGCTCGGTTGAGGGTTATTTTCCGTAGTAATGTTTGGTTGTGGATTGTTTTCAGTAGTGACGTTTGGATAGTTGTTTTCCATAATTGCGTCCTCCATTTTATAGATTTTAATTTCTTATATAACAAGATTTCTGTTTATTCGCCTTATTATCTTGTAAAGATAATAATATCAGAAAAACAAGACAAAGTCAAGCATAAATATTCCTAATTAGACATAAAATACTTGACAGTATAATAAAATGATATAATTGAATTGTAATTTTACTTATAAGTGGTGTTGAGTATGGATTTTTCTATAAGGTTAAAAGAGCTTCGCTGTGATAACGATATGTCTCAAACTAAACTGGCGGAAAAACTCAATTTAAAAGCCAGCGCGATTTCAAAATATGAAAAAGGATTGACACAGCCCAGCATAGAAACACTTGAAAAATTAGCAAAGATTTACAATGTTACAATTGATTATCTGGTAGGTATTTCTGATATAAAAAATCCTTACGACAAAAGTAAAATAACACCCGTTGAGGCGGAGTTTGTAATTAAACTAAGAAAGCTGAAATTTGAAAACAGAATACGGATTGACGAGAGAATGAATACTATGATTGAAAACCAGTCAAGGAATGATTAAAGGCGTGTACTCATACAGAGTACACGCCTTGTGTTTTTATTGAATTAAACTCCGAAAAGCATTTCGCCGTAGGATGGATAGGGCCAATATTCGGACGCGGTTTCTGTTTCCATATCGTCGCCGATTGCCCTGAGCGCCTGCATATCCGCAAATACCGTATTGCAGTAGAAATCCGCATATGCCTGCATATCGTTTATTAACTCACCCGCGTTAATCAGGTCGTTTTCAAGTTCGCATACCTTATCAGAGAAGCATACAAGCTTTTGGCTTAAATCCGTAATAAGCTGTTTTTCAAGCGTTATAGGAATATCATCGGAAAGCGCCTGCTTAGCGAGGGCGGTGTCTGTAAGCTGTTTTACATAATCCGTAACCGACGGGATAATATCCTTTTTAGCCATATCAAGCATAGTCAAAGCCTCAATATTGATAAGCTTAGCGTAGTTTTCAAGCTCAACCTCATATCTTGCGAAAAGCTCCTCTTTCGTAAATACCCCGCTATTTGTAAAGAGTTCAACGTTCTTTTCGTCAAGATAGTGTTTTAACGCCTGCGGAACATTTTTAAGATTGAGAAGTCCTCTCTTTTCTGCCTCGGCTACCCATTCGTCTGAATAATTATCTCCGTTAAATATAATTCTGTGATGCTTTTTAAATGTTTTCGCAATAAGCGCCTTTGCCGATTTCTCAAAGTTTTTTGCTCCCTCAAGCTCGTCTGCAAACTGTCTTAACTCCTCCGCAACGGTTGTATTTAGGATTATATTTGCGCTTGCAATATTAATCGCCGAGCCTAACATTCTGAACTCAAAACGGTTGCCCGTAAACGCGAACGGCGAGGTACGGTTGCGGTCGGTCGTATCCTTGCGCACTGTCGGGAGAACGTCAACTCCGAGGTCCATATTTTTCTTTCCCTGGCTCTCGTGTTCTTCGCCGATTTCAATCGAATCAACAACCGCTCCCAAATCATCGCCTAAGAACATCGAAATAATTGCGGGAGGAGCCTCGTTCGCTCCAAGACGGTGGTCGTTTCCTGCCGACGCAACTGAAATTCTAAGCAAATCTTGATATTCGTCAACAGCCTTTACAATAGCCGCAAGGAACAGGAGAAACTGTGTGTTTTCCGCAGGATTTTTACCCGGCTTTAAGAGATTTTCGCCTGTGTTTGTGGAAATTGACCAGTTGTTGTGCTTACCGCTTCCGTTAACGCCTGCAAAGGGCTTTTCGTGAAGTAAGCATACAAGTCCGAATTTTTCCGCTGTCTTTTTAAGTATTTCCATTAAAAGCTCGTTGTTGTCAACGGCTACGTTTGTTGTTGTAAAAATGGGAGCAACCTCGTGCTGCGCGGGGGCAACCTCATTGTGTTTGGTTTTAGCGTAAATTCCGTATGACCAAAGCTCACGGTCAAGCTCCGTCATAAATCGGCTTATTCTTGTCTTAATAGAGCCGAAATAATGGTCGTCAAGTTCCTGCCCTTTCGGAGCTTTCGCGCCGAAAAGCGTGCGTCCCGTATAGATAAGGTCGGGGCGTGCGTTGTACATTTCCTTGTCTATAAGGAAATATTCCTGTTCGGGGCCGACTGTGGTGACAACACGCGTCACATCGTCTTTTCCGAAAAGATGGAGAATACGCACCGCCTCTTTTGAAATTCTCTCCATTGAACGAAGAAGAGGAGTTTTTTTGTCTAAAACTTCGCCCGTATATGAGCAGAACGCTGTGGGAATATAAAGAGTTCCGTCCTTGGCGAACGCGGGAGAAGTCGGGTCCCACGCGGTATATCCTCTCGCCTCAAATGTTGCGCGGATTCCGCCGTTCGGGAATGAGGACGCGTCAGGCTCGCCCTTAATAAGCTCCTTACCTGAAAAGGTCATAATAACCTTTCCGTCGCCGTCGGGCGTAATAAAGCTGTCGTGCTTTTCCGCCGTAACGCCTGTTAACGGCTGAAACCAGTGTGTGTAATGGGTACATCCCTTTTCAATAGCCCATTCTTTCATTGCGTGGGCTACGGCATTTGCAACGCTTTCATCAAGAGTTGCACCGTCCTGAATAGTTTTTTTGAGAGCTTTATAAATAGGCTTCGGAAGTCTGTCTCTCATCACATCGTCATTAAAAACATTTTGTCCGAACAGTTCGGGAACATTTATCATTTTCTACTCTCCTTTGATAAAGTGAATTACAGAAAAAGGGCGCTGTGGACCAAAGCCCGCAGCGCCGTTGCTGTGTCATTAATTGCAAGTATATAACGTATTAAAAAATTTGTCAATAGATAAATTTTCAAAGCAAAATTTTCTTTACATTATATGCGAATGTACGGGCTTTGGTGACTGATTACAAAAACTTCCAAAAAATATTTTATTATATTTCTAATATGCAATAACTTTCAGACATAAATAGACTAAAATAATATGATGGAATAATGCAATGGTGAAATTTATGAAAAACGCGTTAATTATCTCCAAAACCGAAGCAAGTATAAAGGCTGTCGCCGCTTTGCTTGATGGTGAAAGCTATGATGAAGTACAATGCACGATAAGCGTTGATGACGCAAAGGAAAGAATTAAAAATACTGACTTTGAGCTTATCATTATAAACGCTCCGCTTTTTGAGGAAAACGGTCTTGAGTTTTCGGCGTACTGCGCTAAAAAAACAAAGGCGTGCATAATTTTAGTTGTCGCTAAGGACAAGGCGATTGAAGTATTTGATATTCTGGACAGCTACGGCATACTTGTTATCGCTAAGCCTGTTAACCGACGGCTTTTTAAAAATTATTTAACATATTCTTCCGCTTTTAAGGACAGGCTGACTGCTGTGGAAAAGGAGAATGAAAAGCTTAAAAACGAGCTTGAGGAAATTAAGGTTGTTAACCGCGCGAAGCTGTTGCTTATTCAGTGCTTGTCGATGACTGAAACGCAGGCGCACCGCTATCTTGAAAAGCAGGCGATGAATATGCGTACAAGCAGACTGAATATCGCAAAGCAGGTTATCAGAACCTATCAGAACTAAGAAATATCTTATTTTGGAAAGGAAGATTTTATGAGCCGCGCTGCATATCTTATTTTGGAAAACGGCACATATTTCGAGGGCAAAGCCTTTGGAGCTGAAAAAGAAACTACGGGAGAACTTGTCTTTACAACCGCTATGACCGGTTATCTCGAAACACTTACCGACCCCAGCTATTTTGGACAGGTCGTTATTCAGACATTCCCTCTTATCGGAAACTACGGCGTAATTCCCTCTGATTTTGAGAGTGGCGCTCCCTCTTTAAAAGCCTATATTGTTCGTAACTGGTGCCAAGCTCCCAGCAACTTCCGTTGTGAGGGTGATCTTGACACTTTTTTAAAAAGCGCCGATATTCCGGGACTTTATGATATTGACACGAGAGCGCTGACAAGAATTGTGCGCGAATACGGCGTAATGAACTGTAAGCTCACATATTCTCTTGATAATCTTGAAAAGGATATTGAGGAAATTAAGTCTTATAAGGTTGAAAAAGCGGTCAGCTCGACGTCAATTTCCAAAACAGAGAATTTTAAAGCGGAAAATCCCGAGTACAATGTAGTTTTAATCGACTACGGCGCAAAGCATAATATCGGCAGAGAGCTTGTTAAAAGAGGCTGTAATCTGACGGTCGTACCTTATAATACATCGTCAGAGGAGATTTTAGCCTTAAATCCCGACGGAATTATGCTGTCAAACGGACCGGGAGACCCGCAGGAAAACGTTGAGGCAATAAACACGTTAAAAGAGCTTTGCGCTCATAAAATTCCTACATTCGGAATTTGCCTCGGACATCAGCTCCTCGCTCTCTCGCAGGGAGCCAAAACCGAAAAGTTGCATTACGGACACCGCGGGGCTAATCAGCCTGCCAAGGAGCTTGCTACGGACCGTGTTTATATTACATCTCAAAACCACGGCTACGCTGTAATAAATGATTCTGTTCCCGAAAATGCAGAGGTCAGTTTTGTAAACGGTAATGACGGAACGTGCGAGGGTATAACTTACAAGGATATGCCCGCGTTTTCCGTTCAGTTTCACCCCGAAGCTTGCGGAGGACCGAGAGACACGGCATTTTTATTTGACAGATTTATAGAATTAATTAAAGAAAATAAAGAATGATACAAAAGACAGACATTAAATAAATAAGATGTGAAGGAATGATATTATGCCATTGAAACCTGATATAAAAAGAGTTATGGTTATCGGCTCGGGTCCGATTGTTATAGGACAGGCAGCGGAGTTCGACTATGCGGGAACCCAGGCTTGCCGTGCTTTAAAGGAGGAGGGTTTGGAGGTTATCCTCGTAAACTCAAACCCCGCGACTATTATGACCGATAACGCTATGGCGGATAAGGTTTATATCGAACCGCTTACCTTAGAAATTGTAAAGCGTATTATTATAAAAGAAAGACCCGACTCCCTGCTTTCAACCCTTGGAGGACAGACGGGATTAACCCTTTCTATGCAGCTTGCAAAGGAAGGCTTCCTCGATAAATACGGAGTAAAGCTTCTCGGCGCAATTCCCGAAACTATCGACAAGGCAGAGGACAGACAGATGTTCAAGGATACTATGCTTGAAATTAATCAGCCTGTTATTCCGTCAACGGTAGTTAACGATGTCGAGGCGGCTGTCGATTTCGCGAATGAAATCGGCTATCCCGTAATTGTTCGTCCCGCGTTTACTCTCGGCGGTACAGGAGGCGGAATAGTTGAGAATGAGGAGGAGCTGAGAGAAATTGCCTCAAACGGTCTGGAGCTTTCTCCGATTACTCAATGTCTTATTGAAAAATGTATTTCCGGATGGAAAGAAATAGAGTTTGAGGTAATGCGTGACTCTATCGGAAACGTAATTACCGTTTGTTCAATGGAGAATTTTGACCCTGTAGGTGTTCATACAGGCGATTCTATCGTAATTGCTCCTGCGGTTACTCTCGCAGATAAGGAATATCAGATGCTCCGCTCTGCGGCGCTTGATATTATTTCCGCGCTTAAGGTTGAGGGCGGATGCAACTGTCAGTTTGCCTTAAATCCCGAAACCTTTGAATATGCGGTAATTGAGGTTAACCCCCGTGTATCGCGTTCCTCGGCGCTTGCGTCTAAAGCGACGGGTTATCCTATCGCAAAAGTTGCCGCTAAAATTGCAATCGGCTATACTCTTAATGAGATTAAAAACGCCGTTACGGGTTCGACTTACGCGTGCTTTGAGCCTGCGCTTGACTATGTTGTTGTAAAACTCCCTAAGTGGCCGTTCGATAAATTTGTTTACGCTAAGCGTTCTTTGGGTACGCAAATGAAGGCCACGGGCGAGGTTATGGCTATCGCTCCGACTTTTGAACAGGCTATGATGAAAGCTGTCCGGGGAGCGGAAATTTCCCACGACACTATGGACGATGAGATGTTCGAGGGAATGAGCGATGAAGAAATCGTTGAACGATTGAAAGTCTGTGACGACCTGCGTATGTTCTGCGTTTACGAGGCGTTAAAGCGCGGAGTTTCCGTAGATAAAATTCACGAAATCACGCTTATTGACGAGTGGTTCTTGGAAAAGCTGATTAATATTGCTAAGGTCGGCGAGGCTCTTAAAAGCGAAACACTTACCGAGGATTTATACAGAAAGGCTAAGGAAACGGGATTTTTAGACAGGACTATCGAAAAGTTCAGCTCTCAAAAGATTGAAAATCCTCTTGTGCCTGTTTATAAAATGGTTGATACCTGCGCGGCGGAATTTAACGCGGAAACGCCGTACTTCTATTCTACATATGATAAAGAAAACGAAGCGGAACAGTTTATAAAAGAAAGAAAAAGCGACAAAAAAACCGTTATCGTATTCGGTTCGGGGCCGATTCGTATCGGTCAGGGTATCGAGTTCGACTACGCGTCCGTACACTGCGTATGGGCTTTGAAGAAAGCGGGATTTGAGGTTGTAATTGTAAACAATAACCCCGAAACCGTTTCAACTGACTTTGATACCGCCGACAGGCTTTACTTTGAGCCGTTAACAACGGAAGATGTTATGGGAATTATAGCAACTGAAAAGCCTTTCGGAGTTGTTGTGGCTTTCGGCGGACAGACCGCTATCAAGCTTACTCAGTTCTTAGACGAGAACGGAGTTAATATTTTAGGAACCTCCTATGACGCAATTGATATGGCGGAGGACAGAGAGCGTTTTGATGAGCTTCTTGAAAAGCACCATATTGCGAGAGCAAAAGGCGTTACGGTTATGACTCTTGACGAGGCTTTGGACGCGGCGGAAAAAATCGGCTATCCCGTTCTTTTACGTCCGTCTTATGTTCTCGGCGGTCAGAATATGATTATCGCGTTTAATGAAGAGGACGTCAGAGAGTATATGGGAATTATACTCGCTCAGGAGATTGAAAACCCGATTCTTATTGATAAATACCTTATGGGTACCGAACTTGAGGTTGACGCTATCTGTGACGGCGAGGATATATTAATACCCGGTATTATGGAACACGTTGAGCGTTCGGGCGTTCATTCGGGCGACTCTATCGCGGTTTATCCCGCGTGGAATGTGACCGATGAGATGGTCGATACGATTATAAAGGCAACCCGAAATCTTGCGCTTTCGCTCAAGACAAAGGGACTTGTAAATATTCAGTATATCGTGTATAACGGCGAGTTGAATGTAATCGAGGTTAACCCCCGTTCGTCGCGTACAATTCCTTACATAAGTAAAGTTACGGGCGTTCCGATGGTGGATTTGGCTACAAAGGCAATGCTCGGCGAAAAGCTTAAAGATATGGGCTATGGTACGGGACTTTATAAGAAATCCCCGTACTACGCGGTTAAGGTTCCCGTGTTCAGCTTTGAAAAGCTTATAAATGTTGATAACCACTTAGGACCCGAAATGAAGTCGACGGGCGAGGTTTTGGGTGTAGCTTCAACCTTGGAGGAAGCGCTTTATAAGGGACTTATCGGCGCAGGATATAAGATGAAGCACGGAGGCGGTGTGTTCGTAACGGTCCGTAATTCCGATAAGGGAGAAATAGGCGATATTGTTAAGAAATATGCCGATATGGGCTTTACGATTTATGCTACCGAGGGTACTGCCAATGTGCTGAAGTCCTATAATATTGACGCTGTAATCGTTAGAAAAATTCACGAAAGCGAGCATAATAATACCATAACGCTTATTGAAAGCGGAAAGATTCAGTACGTTATTTCAACCTCGGCAAAGGGAAGAATTCCGAGCCGTGATTCAGTAAAAATCAGACGTAAAACGGTTGAGAGAAATATACCGTGTCTTACTTCGCTTGACACCGCTAACGCTCTTGCCGACTGTTTAAGAAGCCGTTATTCGCAGGTCAGCACGGAGCTTGTTGATATTAACAATATGCGAAGCGAGAAAATGAAACTGCGCTTTACAAAAATGCAGGGCGCGGGTAACGACTACATTTACTGCAGTACATTTGACCAGGAGATTAACAATCCCGAGGCGCTTTCGGTAAGACTTTCCGACCGTCACTTCGGTATAGGCGGCGACGGAATTATCCTTGTGTGTCCGTCAAAGGTTGCCGATGCGAAAATGCGTATGTTTAACCTCGACGGAAGCGAGGGCAAAATGTGCGGTAACGGTATCCGCTGTGTCGGAAAATTCCTTTTTGACCACGATATGATTGATATTAAGGAAAAGAACGAAATTACCATTGAAACATTAAGCGGAATAAAGCATCTTAAAGCTTATACTCAGGACGGAGAGGTAACCACGCTCAGAGTTGATATGGGAAAAGCGGAGTTAGATCCGAAAAATATTCCTGTTATATGCGACAAGGAAAAAATGATTGATGAAAAGGTCACTATCGGCGGAAAAGATTACAACGTAACGTGCGTATCTATGGGTAATCCGCATTGTGTAGTCTTTGTTGATAATGTTGACGGTCTTGAAATTGAAAAAATCGGACCTCAGTTTGAGAACGACAAGATTTTCCCTGAGCGTGTTAATACGGAGTTTGTTAAGGTTCTTAACGACCACACCATTAAAATGCGTGTGTGGGAACGCGGTTCGGGCGAAACGTGGGCATGCGGAACGGGTGCCTGCGCCGTAGCGGTTGCCGCGTGTGAGAACGGTTACTGCAGAAAAGGCGAAGATATTACGGTTAAACTCAAAGGCGGAGATTTAATAATTAATTATACAGATGATACTGTTTATATGACCGGAGAGGCTGAAAAAACCTTTGACGGAGTGATTGAAATATAAGGGGGTACACGATGACGAAATACATATTTGTGACAGGCGGAGTGGTTTCGGGACTTGGAAAGGGAATCACAGCCGCGTCTTTGGGACGTCTTTTAAAGGACAGAGGGCTGAAAGTAGCGGCGCAGAAGCTTGACCCGTATATAAATGTTGACCCGGGAACAATGAGTCCGTACCAGCACGGCGAGGTTTATGTAACCGACGACGGAGCGGAAACTGACCTTGACCTCGGCCATTACGAGCGTTTTATCGACGAAAATCTTAACAAGTTTTCAAATCTCACAACAGGCAAGGTTTATTCAAACGTGCTTGAAAAGGAGCGCCGCGGGGATTATCTCGGCGAAACCGTGCAGGTTATCCCTCATATTACAAATGAGATAAAGTCATTTATATATCAGGTAGGGGAGAAGTCAAACGCGGACGTTGTCATTACTGAAATCGGCGGAACGGTCGGCGACATTGAGTCACAGCCGTTTTTGGAGGCTATTCGCCAGGTTTCACTTGAAGTGGGACTTGAAAACAGTCTGTTTATCCACGTCACCTTAGTTCCCTATATTCGCGGAAGTGAGGAGCATAAATCAAAGCCCACTCAACATTCCGTCAAGGAGTTGCGCTCAATCGGAATTAATCCCGATGTTATCGTTTTGAGATGTGACGAACCCTTAGAGGAGAGCATATTTAAGAAAATTGCGATGTTCTGCAACGTCAAACCTGACTGCGTTGTTGAAAATATTACGGTTCCCGTTTTATATGAGGCGCCGATGATGCTTGAAAAATCCAATTTCTGCGATGTAGTCTGCCGTGAGCTTAACCTTGACGCTCCAAAAGGACAGATGAAGGAATGGAAGGAAATGCTCGCCCGTATTGAGGGCAGAAACAAGAAATGCAAAATTGCTCTTTGCGGTAAATACGTTCAGCTCCACGACGCATATCTTTCCGTTGCCGAGGCGCTAAGACACGCGGGTTATGAAAACGCGGCGTTTGTAGATATTAAGTGGATAGATACCGAACTTATTACCGAATACACCGTGGACGAGCTTTTGGGCGATGTTGACGGTATCTTAGTTCCCGGTGGCTTCGGAAACCGCGGAGTTGAGGGTAAAATAAAAGCTGCGCAGTACGCCCGCGAGAACAATATTCCGTATCTTGGAATTTGCCTCGGTATGCAGACCGCGGTTATTGAATACGCACGCAATGTGCTCGGCTACAGCGACGCGAACTCAAGTGAATTTACCCCCGAGGGCAAGCACAATGTAATCGACCTTATGCTTGAACAGCAGGGGGTTGTGGATATGGGAGGAACAATGCGTTTGGGAGCGTATCCCTGCGTAATCAGAAAGAATTCAATTATGGAGCGCGCTTACGGAAAAAAGGAAATATCCGAGCGCCATCGTCATCGCTGGGAATTTAACAACAAATACCGAGATGAGTTTGAAAAGAAAGGTATGAGTATTACGGGAGTTTCTCCGAACGGATTGCTTGTTGAAACTGTTGAAATTCCCGAGCATAAATTTTATATCGGCGTTCAGTATCACCCCGAGTTTAAGTCAAGACCGAACAGCGCCCACCCGATTTTCAGAGAGTTTGTTAAGGCATCACTTGATAAATAAATACATAAAATTATGGATGGGAAATTGTTTTACGGGGATAGTATAGAATTATACTGTCCCGATATTTTACGCGGAAAGGATACATAAAATTTTATGAAGATTAATTCTAACTTTGATAATTTAGTGCCAAACTATCTTTTTGCCGAGGTAGCTAAAAGAACCAACGAATTTATTTCCAAAAATCCTGATAAAAAGGTTATTAAGCTTGGTATCGGCGACGTTACTCTGCCGCTTGCTCCCGTAGTTGTTGAGGCGATGAAAAAGGGGGCGGACGAACTCGGAAATAAAGAAACCTTTAAGGGCTACCCCGATTATGAGGGCTATGAATTTGTACGTCAGGCTGTGGCTGATTATTATAAAAGCTTTGGCGTAAAGGTCGGCGCTGATGAAATTTTCATTTCTGACGGAGCAAAGTCAGATTGCGGAAATATCGGTGATATTTTCGGTACGGATAATACTGTTTTGGTAACCGACCCCGTATATCCTGTTTATGTTGACAGCAATATTATGGCGGGAAGAAAAATTATTTACGCCGACTCTAACGAGGAAAACGGATTCGCCGCTATGCCTGATGAGAGCGTCAAGGCGGATATAATATATCTTTGCTCTCCGAACAACCCTACAGGTTCCGCTTATACATACGACAGTCTTAAAAAGTGGGTTGACTACGCCAACAAAAACGACG
>CANQVS010000025.1 GCA_947627345.1 uncultured Clostridia bacterium | reverse complement strand
TAGCCTCAATTTCAGTGTGTGGGTCGCCCTCGAGTTCCGAACGGTCCATAAACGCTCCGGGGTCGCCCTCGTCGGCGTTACAGCAAACATATTTCTGATCTGCGTCGTTTGCAGCGGCGAATTTCCATTTTAGTCCTGTGGGGAAGCCCGCTCCGCCTCGTCCTCTAAGTCCGGAATCGAGTACGGTTTGGATAACCTCTTCAGGCGTCATTTCGGTAAGAACTTTACCTAAAGCGGCATAACCGTCCTGAGCGATATAATCGTCAATCTTTTCAGGGTCGATAACACCGCAGTTTCTTAAAGCAACACGCTTTTGTTTAGCGTAAAAGTCAGTTTTATTTAGAGACTTAATTGTGTCTTCCGCAACAGTCTCCTGATAGAGAAGTCTTGTAACAATTCTACCCTTTAAGAGATGTTCCTCAACGATTTCAGGAATATCTTCCTCTTTAACCATTGAATAGAAACTACCCTCCGGGTAAACTACCATAATCGGACCTAAAGCGCAAAGACCGAAACAACCTGTTGTTATGACGTTAACTTCTTTTTCAAGTCCTTTGGCTTTAAGTTCCTCATTTAGCTTCTCAACAATTTTTAAGCTGTTTGATGAGGTACATCCGGTACCGCCGCAAACAAGTACATTAGAACGATACATTATTGTCCTCCTTATTTAGTGTTAGCTCCGATAGTATACTCGGTAACAACATTCTTATTTACAATATGGTCGTTAACAACCCTAACCGCTTTTTCAGGAGTCATTTTAACGTAAGTAACTTTTTCCTCGCCGGGAATCTCAATTTCAACAACCGGCTCATACTGACAGATACCGATACATCCTGTCTGTGTCACGGTAACGCTGTCTGTAAGTCCCCTTTTAGCAATTTCCTCAGTAAAAGCATTGAGTACGGGTCTTGCGCCCGCAGCAATTCCGCAAGTAGCCATACCCACTAAAACGCGGGCAGCATTCGGGTTTTCCTTTCTAAGGTCAAGATTAGCCTTAGCTCTGTCTCTGATAGCCTGTAATTCAGCTAAAGATTTCATTATCTAAACACCTCCGAATATAATTTGTGTTTGTTCTTCTAAATATTGATTTATCCATTCTAAAACATCGGGCGTATCTAAGCTTACATCTCCGAGTATCTCTCTTAACTCTCTTGTATCAAGAGTAAAGCTTCCGTTATCTGTGCTGTGAGTGAACACAAAATCCGTATCGGGATTACATCTTATAAGAATTTCTATCGTTGAATTAATATCTCCCAAGGGGGTCATATCAACGTGGCTTTTAACGTAGCTTGCTTTTGTGACAGTTCCTTTTCCGACTTGTGATTTAATGTCAAAACTGCCTCCCGTCTGTTCCGCCGAAAGCTTAAACAGGGGAATACCAAGCCCGACCTTTCTGGTTGTGCGTGTGGTAAAAAAAGGGTCAACAACCTGATTTACCTGTTCTTCTGTCATTCCGCAGCCGTTATCCTCAATTGAAATATCAAGGCAGTCGTTCTTATCGCTTTCATTTACAGTAATTGCAACAAGCTTTGCCTTAGCTCTAATTGAGTTTTGGGCAACGTCCATAACATTAAGAGAAAGCTCACGCATCAGCTTTTTTATATTTGTCGATTATTCCCGCAACATCATCAACGGTAAGTCTGCCGTAAACATCGTCATTAACAGTTATAACCGGAGCGAGTCCGCACGCGCCGATACAACGGCAGGCGGTAAGCGAGAACATTCCATCAGGTGTGCACTCTTCAGCTTCAATACCGAGAATTTCGGAAAGCTTATCAAGAATATTTCCGGAGCCCTTTACATAGCAGGCGGTACCGAGACAAACTGAAATATCGTATTTGCCCTTTGGTGAAAGAGCAAACTGAGAGTAAAAAGTAGATACTCCGTAAACTTCTTCAAGCGGTACATTAAGTCCCTCCGCAACCATTGTCTGAACTTCAATCGGAAGATAACCGTAAATATCCTGTGCTTCCTGTAAAACAGGCATAACGGCGCCCGGGTCATCACTGTGTTTAGCTATAACCTCTTTCAGCTTAGCTTCCTGTTCAGGTGTACCCGTAAAAGGGAGATTGCTGATTTTCTTTTGCATCGTTTTTCCTCCTTTAAAAGATATTGTACGCTGTTTAGATATAATATAGCGCACTTATACGTTTAGAGCTATTATATCACATAGATTGTCGATTGTCTATATTTTTTTGTTTGTTTTAATAAAAAAACATTGGTAAATATGGCTTAGTTTAGTGCAATTTAGTTAGTTAAAACTAACTAAATTCTATAAATAAAAGTTTTTAAAAAAGATAAAAAATTTAATGAAATTTTAAAATTTTTTATAAATACAAAAAGCGTACGCATTGTGCGCGCACGCTTTCTCTTATATAAATCAATGTTTATTATCCAGATATTCAATTATCGTTTCAGGTGAAATATTTGGAAGGTCAAGATAATTTTGAGCCTCTTTCATATTTTCCAGATAATGAGCGTCGGAATTTGTGACAATATTAAGGTTATTAAGTACAGGGTGATTTTCTTTAAGTTCAATTTCTTTATTTTTATCAGCAAGTTCCGCTGTTTTAAAACCGCAGTTTTCGTCTATTTCGCCAAGAACGGATAGTATCGAAAGACTGTCGCGGTCTATGTGCGCGGGGTAGCATATACCCCCGAATTCTTTAACCTTTTTGTAAGCGTTCATAATACTTATGTTGGTCGCGGGTAAAAGAAGTTCCTCAATTTCACCGATTTCCTCGTCTTTACTGTTCATAATAACCTGTCTGCCGTAAATTTCACTGCGATTTTTGATTTTTATTCGGTTATTATCGACATATTCATTCCATTCAAGCGCCCTTTCGAGCATCGGGAACAGACAGACTGCGTGAATATCCTCGCTTGTGGTAAGTTCCATTCCGGGAATAACAGTTAACCCGATTTCATTACCAACTTGAATCGTTGCTTTGCAGTTGAGAGATGTGTTGTGGTCGGTCAGGGCTATCAAGTCAAGACCCAAAAGCTTAGCCATATTAACAATGTTGTTAGGCGTCATATCCATATCTCCGCAGGGCGAAAGACACGAGTGAATATGTAAGTCATAAAAATATTTCATTTAATCAACTCGCTGATTTTTACCGCCAGTCTGTAGCTGTTTTCTTCCGTTGAAAGTATCGTAACCCCGTGTATCTCGGCTTTCTTTTTAGCGTCCTCGTCTAAAGAAGCGTTTTCCACAAGAATTATACAGCTTACGTCCGCTAAGGTTGCCACAGCTATGGAATTAATATTTCCCATAACGGTAAGCCACGCCGAATCCTCGGGCGCTCTGCCCATAACCCAGCTGAGAAGGTCGCCGATATAGCAGTCGGTTACCTCTCTGTTGAAATCTCCCGAATCCGTCAAAACATTCAAATTCAATTTATCAATTAATTCTTTAACATTCATAAAAACCTCTTTATATCGTGTTTTTAAGCTGGTCGTAGACGCTTTGTATCTGTTCTTTCAGTTTGTGGATACAGTCGGTTTCCTTAGCCTTACCCTTAACAATATCCTCCGCCATTGCTCTGCAGGTCGGGGAACCGCACGAACCGCAGTCCAGTCCGGGTAAATCCGCGCAGATTTTTTCCATTCTGTCCATCATTTCCATAGCCTTGAAAATATCATCGCTTAATCTGAAAATATCGGCGTCAAAATTAAGCTCCTTTTCCCACATCATTTCATCTAAATCACCGTCATTCAGGTGATTCATAGAAACAGGCAGATATTTTCTCAGTTTTTGGATACGGGCCTGTGCAACGTATGGGTTTTCAACAGTCAGAACTCCGCCTACGCATCCGCCCGAACAGGCGTTAAGCTCAACAAAGTCAACATCTCTTATATGTTCGTCCTCAAGCTCCTCCAGAATACGAATTGCGTTTTCTATTCCGTCTGCGGCAAGATATTTCTCGCCGAGCATACCCGCGCTTTCACCGCCTGATGTTGCCCAGCCGATGCCGATTAGACCCGAACGCGCGAGATTTTCAACATTGTCAAGGCGGTCCATAGCCTTGGTAAGCTCGGGATAAATCCGTGAAATACCTATAGCGCCGTTGCAGGCTGATTTTTCAACGCTGTTCGGCGTATGAATTTCAGTAACCTTGGCGGGGCAGGGGCTTATAAAGAAAACGCCGATTTCTTCGGATTTTAGTCCTGTGCGTTCAATTGCCTCTTTTCTCGCGACTTTAGCCGCAAGTTCAATCGGAGCCAAAAGCGGTATAACATTATCACAAAGCTCGGGAAAGCGTATTTTGATAAGTCTGACAATCGCGGGGCAAGCCGAGCTTATTACAGGTTTTTTAAGTTTATTTTCTTTTATAAGATTTCTCGTAGCTTCAGAAATAAGCTCCGCGGCACTTGAAACCTCAAAAATTTCATTGAATCCGATAGCTTTTAAGCCTGTGAGTACAATGTTAACATTGTCAAGGTTATTAAATTGACCGTACAGCGACGGTGCGGGGATAGCTACATTGTATTTGAATTTTTTAATATCTTCTAAATTAGAGCTGTGCGCTTTTTTTGCGTGATGCGGACAAACTCTGATACATTCACCGCAGTCAATGCACCTTTCCGAAAGTATATGCGCCTTGCCGTTATGTATCCTTATTGCTTCGGTCGGGCATCGCTTTAAACAGTTGGTGCATCCGCAACACTTGTCCACTTCCAGCTCAACGGAGTGAAAATAAGTGCTCATAGATACTCCTCATATATATTTTTTATTCGTTAACATTTACCGTAAGATAAAGATTAGTTCCCACGCCTATTGTGGTGTCAATCTTCATATGGTCTGTATATTTTTTGATGTTTGGAAGACCCATACCGGCGCCAAAGCCTAAATTTCTGACATTATCCGGCGCTGTAGAAAAGCCCTCCTGCATAGCCTTATCCACGTCGGGAATTCCGGGACCGCTGTCAGAAAGAAGAATCTCAACTCTGTCGGGATAAATATCGACGTCGCAGTAGCCTCCGTTTGCGTGGATAACCATATTTATTTCCGCTTCGTACATAGCAATCGCAACTCTTCTGATTGCGTCGCTGTTATATCCGAGCGATTTAAGCCTTTTCTTTACCGAACCGCTTGCTTCGCCGGCTCTTGTAAAATCGTCGCCGGATACATCGTAGTGAAGATGTATTGCGTTGCTCATACCTTAGTACCTCCGGAAAGTCCGTTTGAGTAAAGCAGACCGCACGCGGTGAACATTCTGTATTTTGTTTTTAAAAGTGTAATTCCTCTGCTTTTAGCGAGGCTTACAATAGACTCATCGGGGTCCTTTCCTCTTACGAATACAATGCAAGCCATATCCATCATTTCGGCTGTGCGTACGACCTGAGGATTTACAAGTCCTGTGAGAAGAACCGACTGGTCCTTTACAAAAGCGAGTACATCACTCATCATATCAGAACCGCAGGCGGTCTTAATCTCTGTGTTGAGGTTACCCTCGCATATTACTTCGCCCTCTAAAATTTCTATGATATCCTTTACTACCATCTAACCGACATCCTTTCTGCTTTGAAAAGTTTATACCAAACACAAATATTATATCATATATATATCACCTAAAACAATATACAATTTTTATATAAAATATTGTGCAAAAATAGGAAATATTCACAAAAAGAATATGGAGCTAACCGAATAAAATCTCCGTGAGATTTTCTATTCGTTTTTTTAACGGCAGTATCATTAAAACAGTGCTTAAATTAAAGAGCGTATGTATAACCGAAATTCCTATCGGGCTGATATTTATGCTTAGATTTATAAAATTTAAAATTACAAAATATCCTAACATCCAAACCGCGCTTCCGCTTACATTAAATAGAATCTGGAAAAAGCAGATTTTCTTTGCCTCTTTACCACTGCCTAAACAGGCGATTACGGCTGTAATACAAGTGCCGATATTTTGCCCTAATATAATAGGTATAGCTGATAAAAAGCTTATGGCGCCCGTGTCACAAAGGCTCTGCAATATTCCGATAGAGGCGGATGAGCTTTGTATAACGGCGGTAAGAATTGTTCCGAAAATAATTGCGAAGAAAGGATTTTTAAATAGATTTACAAAGTCTGAAAATTTGTCTGTATCCGCTATATTTTCCATTGAAAGGCTCATACTTGTGATACCTGACATCACTAACGAAAATCCTATCATAATTAATCCCGTGTTTTGCCTTTTAATTTTCTTTGATAGAATTATAAAAAATATTCCTATAAATCCTATAACGGGCGAAAGGGCAGAGGGGTTAAAAAGGTGTATCAAAAATCTGTTGCTTTCGATTGCAGAGAGTGAAATTATCCAGGCGGTAACGCATGTTCCGATATTAGCTCCCATAATAATTGCTGATGACTGTGAAAAATTTAAAAATTCTGCCTCCGCCAAACCTATCAGACTTACCATAACCGCCGATGAGCTTTGTATAAGCGCCGTTATACCCGTGCCGAAAACTATACCTTTTAAGTTGCTTTCAGATACATTTAAAAGAAGATTTTTTATTTTATCTCCCGATAAATTTTTAAGTCCTGTTTCCATTACGTTTATTCCAAACAGAAAGAAACTCAATCCGCCGATAAATCCCAATATATCCAATAATATCTGTCCCTGATTTTTTTATTTATGAATTAATATGAAATAGATATGATAATTATTAAAGATTATTGATACGAAAAATTAAATCTATTTAATAATGGATATGCAGTCAATTAAATTCGTTTCAAGAATTATAAAAACTTATAAAAATATATTGACTTTTTATTTTCAGAATGATATAATCTAAAAGCTGTCAAAATTTAATATGCGAGTGTGCTGGAATAGGCAGACAGGCACGTTTGAGGGGCGTGTGTCTTTGACGTACGGGTTCAAGTCCCGTCACTCGCACCATAAAAAATAAGAGTATCAGATAGATACTCTTATTTTTTTATATATTATTTAACATAAAAATAGTGGCAGGACTTGAATCGGTACTTAAAAATGCTACTGTTTTTCTCTTGCTTATTTTATACAAACCTATTAAGCTTTTCGTCATAAGTATAACCTATTGATTCTAATTGTTTGATAAGATTATTTTCATCTAAATCTAAATCCTCACACATATTTTTAAGATTTGGATAAAAATCCCTAAGCTTTGTATTTACAACCGAAAGTAACATTGCGGGGTCGTTTGGCAAATTCATAAGTAATCACCTCGAAATAATTTTATCAAACAAAATTTATAATGTAAATAGTTTGATAAAATACTTTTATAATCTTCCAAAATGTGGTATACTAACTGATATATGTGAAATAAACGAGTAGGAGTTGTGAATATGAATCCGATTATACAGAAGGAATTAGCCGACGGTGTTGTTTTTAACAGCATTTCGGATAATCGCTTTAAAACAATGAAATTGCTTGTGAATATATTTCTCCCTTTGTCCGAAGAAACCGTTTCAGCAAACGCTCTGTTGTGCTATATACTGGTGCGTTGCTGTAAGAAATACCCCGATATGTTTACAATGTCACGCAAATTAGGCTCTCTTTACGGCGCGGAAGTAAACGGTTCAGTGTCTAAAATGGGCGATATGCAGTGTATGAAAATCGACATCAGCGGAATTTCGGATAAATATGCTATTAACGGCGAAAAAATAAGCGAACAGCTTTCAAAACTTCTTTGCGAGGTTTTATTTAATCCAAAGGTTGAAAACGGAAAATTTGACGAAAACGATATTATGCAGGAAAAACGCCAAATTTTAGATATGATAGACTCAGACTTTAACGATAAGCGCGTCTATGCATCTCAGCGATTAACCGAGATTATGTGCGCAGACGAGGTTTACGGAATTAAGTGGTGCGGAACCAAAGAACAAATTGAGAATGTCACGGCGGAACAGCTTTACGGCGCGTGGCAGAATATGCTTAAAACCGCCCATTTTGAAATTACTTTTGTCGGAGAATGTAATCCCGATATTGCCTCGGAAATTATAAAAAATTCTTTTAAAGAAATAAGCAGAACACCTGTTGACCTTTCTACCGACGTTGTGTATTCCGTGTTTGAGGAAAAGAATGTAGAAGAGGATATGGATGTTGCGCAGTCAAAGCTTGAAATAGGATTCCGTACTGCATGCGCCGAGCCTGAACCCGAAGCAACGGCGACAAGATTAATGTCGGTAATTTTAGGAGGAACGGCATCTTCAAAGCTTTTTAATAATGTCAGAGAGAAAAAGAGCCTTTGCTATTATTGTATGAGCCGTTACTACAGGCTTAAAGGTATTATGGTAGTGGAATCAGGCGTTGAAAATGCAAATATTGAATCGGCAAAGTCCGCTATTTTAGCTGAAATTGACGATATGAAAAAGGGAAATATTTCCGATTTTGAAATTAATTCTGCAAAGCTTGCGGTTGTAAACAGTACCTTAGGCGTTGCCGATACTGTAACGGGTCTTGCAAATTGGTACAGCTCGCAGGTGATGGACGCTTCGGTAGACACCCCCGAAGAGGCGGCAAAAAAGATTAACGCCGTTACTAAAGAAGAAATAGTAAATGCTGCAAAAAAACTACAGCTTGACACAATATACGTTCTTAAAAGCAGGTGATTTTATGAGTAAAATTAATGAGGTTAAATCCGCTCGCACGGGTGATATGTATTATAAAATCGAGCACGATTCGGGTCTTACAATTTACCTTTATCCAAAGCCCGATTATAATTCAAAGTATGCAATTTTCGGAACTCATTTCGGAAGCGTGAACAACGCTTTTTCCTTAGACGGAAAGGAAGTAAAAAGGGTTCCCGACGGAATTGCCCACTATCTTGAACACAAAATGTTTGAGTGCGAGGACGGCGACGCGTTTGTAAAATACGCAAAGACAGGAGCGAACGCAAATGCCTATACCTCCTTTAACAAGACCTGTTACCTTTTCAGCTGTACGGAAAATTTTGATGAGAGCTTTGATATTCTTCTTGATTTTGTACAGCGTCCGTACTTTACTGATGAAACAGTCGCCAAAGAGCAGGGTATAATCGGTCAGGAAATTCGTATGTATGACGATTCCGCCGATTGGGTAGTATTGTTCAATATGCTGAAAGCAATGTATAAAAATCACCCTGTTAAAATTGATATTGCGGGAACTGTCGAGTCTATTGCGAAAATTACCCCGAAACTTCTTTACGACTGTTACTATACCTTTTATAATTTAAACAATATGGTGCTTTGCGTAAGCGGAGATTTAACAGTAGAGGATATTTTAAAGATTGCGGACAAAAAACTCAAACCTTGTGAAAAGCACGATATAAAGAGCTTTTTTGAAGATGAACCTTACGAGGTGTGCGAAAGCTACATTGAACAGAAATTCCCCGTTTCCGTACCTTTATTTAATTTAGGTTATAAGGAAAAGTACCATACGGTATCTTGCGAAGAAAGCGCGCAAATTGATATAATAATGACAATTCTCACCTCTCCGTCATTTGAGCTTTACAATAAACTTGACGGAAAAAAACTCATAAATCAAAGTTTTGACGCGGAATATTTTAACGGTCAGGGTTATAACGCGGTAATTTTCAGCGGTGAGTCGCGTTCTCCAAAACAGGCATCTGAAACGATAAAGAATTATATTGAAAATCTCAAAGAAAACGGAATATCAGAGCAGGATTTTGATATTGCAAAAAAGGAAGTATACGGAGACCTTTTATCATCACTCAATAATGTTGAGGCTATTGCCAACGCTATGGTTGACGCCCATTTTGAAAATCACGATATATTTAAATTGATTGATTATGTGGCGGACTGCACCGCAGAGGACGTTAATTCAAGGCTTAAGCTTATGTTTGACGCAGATAATACTGCTCTCTCGGTGATTTTGCCTGATAAGGAGTAAATTATGTATAATGTTTCCTTTCCAAAATTAGGATTTGAATTTTTAATTAATCCGATAGCCTTTTCAATCGGCACATTCAAGATTCATTGGTACGGAATAATAATCGCCGGCGGACTTTTGCTTGCCCTTTTATACGCTTATTTTTCGGCGGAGCGTTTTAATGTTGATAAAAATAAGCTTTTCGACTGCGTTATTGTCGGAATTGTAACGGGAATTATCGGAGCGAGAGCGTACTATGTACTGTTTAAGCTTGATTATTATATAGCGAACCCTGCCGAAATTATAATGATAAGCAACGGCGGTCTTGCAATTTACGGGGGAATTATCGGAGCCTTTTTAGGCGGATGTATTACGGCGAAAATTTTAAAGGTAAAAATTCTTCCCATACTTGATATTGCGTCCTTGGGATTATTAATCGGACAGGGAATAGGACGATGGGGAAACTTCTTTAATCAGGAGGCGTTTGGCACGCCCACCGATTTGCCATGGGGAATGTTAAGTCAGAACACAGCTTTAAAAGCTGTGCACCCCTGTTTTCTATATGAGTCGCTTTGGTGCCTTTTAGGTTTTGTACTTATTCATTTTTTGAGCAAAAAATTTCAAAAATACCCCGGTCAGGTCTTTTACACATATCTTGTATGGTACGGATTTGAGAGAATGATTGTTGAGGGGCTTCGTACCGACAGTCTTTATCTGCCGTTTGCCGTGTTCGGATTTGATATAAGGGTGTCGCAGCTGCTGTCGGCAGTTATATTTATTGCAGGTATTATTTTATTAATTGTAAACAGAAATAAGGAGGACAGGTTTTATGACAATTATAGACGGAAAAAAGGTTTCCGCGCAGGTAAAAGAGCAGGTAGCCGTTGAAACTAAGGAGCTTATATCTAAGGGCATCACTCCGGGTTTAGCGGTAATTTTGGTAGGAGAGGACCCTGCGTCCAGAGTTTATGTCAACAATAAGAAAAAGGCGTGTGAGCTTGTAGGATTTAATTCGGAAGAATTTAATTTGCCCGAAACAACCTCACAGGACGAGCTTTTATCTTTAGTTGAAAAGCTTAATAACCGCAGTGATATAAACGGAATCCTCTGCCAGTTGCCTTTGCCCGAGGGACTTGATGAAAATGCTGTAATTGAGGCAATAAGTCCTCTTAAAGATGTTGACGCATTTCATAAACAGAATGTTGGAAGAATTATGATAGGCGATTATGACTTTCTTCCCTGTACTCCTGCAGGAATTATGGAAATGCTCCACGCTTATAATATCAGTGTTGACGGCAAAAAGTGTGTAGTTATCGGCAGAAGTAATATTGTGGGAAAGCCTATGGGAATGCTTCTTCTCCACGAAAACGGCACGGTTACAATTTGCCACAGCCATACGAAAAATCTAAAGGAAATTACGTCCGATGCGGATATTCTTGTTGCCGCTGTCGGTAAACCTAAGTTTGTAACTGCCGATATGGTAAAGGATGGGGCTGTAGTAATTGATGTCGGTATGGACAGGGACGAAAACGGAAAGCTTTGCGGTGACGTTGACTTTGAGAACGTTAAGGATAAATGTTCCTACATAACTCCCGTACCGGGCGGAGTAGGACCTATGACGGTAGCGGTATTAATGAAAAACACATTAAAAGCGGCAAGACTGCAAAACGGATTAAAATAATTGTTGACAACATTTTCCCTTTGTGTTATATTATATAAGCCGCGTATTGTGGGCAGAAAGATTTTGATTTGCAAAACGCCTACGAATAGCGAGTCTTAAAAAAGGATGGTACTAATATGTACGCAGTTATTGAAACAGGCGGAAAGCAGTACAAGGTGGAAGAAGACCAGATTATTTTCATCGAAAAGCTTGACGCAGAAGAAAAAGATACTGTAACATTTGATGTAGTTGCTTTAGGTGCAGACGACGGTATTAAAGTCGGCACTCCTTTAGTTGACGGCGCAAAGGTTACGGCGGAAGTTCTTAAAAACGGTAAGGGCAAAAAGATAAGAGTTTCTACTTATAAGCCGAAGAAGGGCTCTTCAAAGAGAACTCTCGGTCACAGACAGCCTTACACAAAGGTTCAGATTAAGTCAATCGAGGCTTAATTGTGATTAAAGTAACATTCTTTAAAAACGGAAATGACTATACGGGATATGAGTTTTCGGGTCATTCCGATTATGCTGAAAACGGTTTTGATATAGTATGCTCGGCTGTGAGCTCATCTTCATATTTAACGGCTAACAATATTACCGATTTCTTTGGCATAAAAGCTGATGTTACTGTATCCGGCGGTTATATGAAGCTGACCGCGGAAAAATCCGATAATCTTAACCGATTGATAGGCGGACTTTATCGGCATATGCTCCAGCTTGAGGAGCAGTACAAGAAAGATATTATTGTAAAAATTTCGGAGGTGTAAGGTAATGCTTAAAATAAACATTCAGTTATTCGCTCATAAAAAAGGTATGGGTTCCACAAAGAACGGCCGTGATTCCGAATCAAAGCGTTTAGGTGTTAAGCGCGCGGACGGACAGCAGGTTCTCGCGGGAAACATTCTCGTAAAGCAGAGAGGAACCCACATTCACCCGGGTCAGAACGTCGGCATCGGTAAGGATGACACACTTTTTGCGAAGGTTGACGGAGTTCTTCGTTTTGAGCGCGTCGGCAAGGACAGAAAGCGTGCGAGCGTTTATCCTGTAGAGCAGTAATAATGCCTATTTAGGGTGGATTAATTCCACCCTTATTTTTTTATAACATAAGGACAAAATATGAAGCTTTTATCGGTTTTGTTATTAGTTGCCGACCCTCTTCTTATCGCTTTTATCTCCTCCGTAATAATCGGAGCGTGTATTAAAAATGTTGACGGGATATTGTTTATAAAGAGAGCGGTTTCACTAATTCTTTTTTTAATTTATTTTCTTGTATATTTCTATTTTGTATTTATTACAGGCGGTGTTCCAAAATATATAGCTATGTTTGCGCCGATAGCGGTTATGATTGTTTTTATAATCATATCGGTTATAGTTGCGCCTAAAGACTGCCTAAAGAAAAGTTGTAAAGGCGATTATAAGATGACGGGTTGGGACACTATGTTCCCGAACGACCTCGATAACTACGATAAAAATCATAAATGATAATAATTTACATATTAACGCAAATGCTAATAGATAGGTGATACAATGTTCGTAGATGTTGCGAAAATTCATATAAAAGCGGGCGACGGCGGTGACGGAGCGGTAGCCTTTCACAGGGAAAAATATGTTGCCGCGGGAGGACCCGACGGCGGTGACGGGGGCAGAGGCGGAAATGTCGTTTTTCAGGCTGATACAAATATCTCCACCTTATCCGATTTCCGCTATAAGAGAAAATATTCGGCTAAAAAGGGAGAAAACGGACGAGGAAACCGTCAGCGAGGTAAAAACGCCGAGGATTTGATTGTCCGCGTTCCTTTAGGAACTTTGATAAAAGACGCTGAGAGCGGACGTATAATCGCCGATATAAGCACCCACGAGCCTGTAGTTGTCGCAAAAGGCGGAAAAGGCGGTTGGGGAAACCCTCATTTTGCAACGCCTGTTCGTCAGGTTCCGAGGTTTGCAAAGCCGGGACTTCCGGGAGAAGAAATGGATGTTACTCTGGAGCTTAAACTCCTTGCTGACGTAGGACTTGTGGGATTTCCGAATGTAGGAAAATCTACATTAATTTCAGTCGTTTCCGAGGCTAAGCCCGAGATTGCAAACTATCATTTTACAACTATAACGCCCGTATTAGGCGTTGTTTCTATGGGCGAGGGGAACAGTTTTGTAATGGCTGACATTCCCGGACTTATTGAGGGAGCGTGGCAGGGAACAGGTTTGGGACACCAGTTTTTGCGCCACGTTGAGCGTTGCCGAATGCTTGTTCATATTGTTGATATAAGCGGAAGCGACGGCAGAAACCCATATGAGGATTTTAAAATCATTAACAACGAACTTGAAAAATTCAATCCCGAGCTTGCAAAACGTCCGATGATTGTCGCGGGAAATAAATGTGATATGTGTACCGACGAGCAAATAGCTGAGTACAAAAAATATATTGAAGATATGGGTTACGACTTTTTCCCGATTATGGCGGCAATAAGGCACAATGTAGACCCTCTTCTTAAAAAAATACAGGAAATGCTCTCAAAATTACCGCCTATAGAACGTTATGAGGCGGAGCCTGCTCCGATTGTTAAGGCAGAGGATTTTGACGACCACAGCGTTAAAATTAATAAAACAGACGGGATTTTTACGGTTGAGGCAGACTGGCTTTACAAGGTTATGAAATCAATTGATTTTGACGATTATGAAAGCCTTAATTATTTTCAGAATGTGCTTAGTAAAAACGGAGTATTTGACGCCTTGCGGCAGGCAGGTATCAACGAGGGAGATACCGTTTCTCTGTATGATGTTGAATTTGATTTTGTGGAGTGATATATGAGTTTTTTAAATGAGGAAAACTGCAATGCAAAACAGCTTTCGCCCCAGACTTTGGCATTTATGGGAGATACCGTGTACGATTTGTTTGTACGGGAATATCTTATTAATGAGGCGGAACGCTCCGTAGGAGAACTTAATAAATTAAAGGTAAAGTACGTTAACTGCGAATCGCAGGCGAAAAGCGCGGGTTTAATTATCCCCACTCTTTCGGACGATGAACTTTCCGTTTACAAAAGGGGTAGAAATGCCCATACTAAAACAACGCCGAAAAATTCTCCTGTAGCGGATTATCACAGCGCAACAGGTTTGGAGGCTCTTTTCGGTTATCTTTATTTAAACGGCGAGATTGAAAGGCTCAAAGAGCTTTTCAAAATTTGTATCAGCGCTGTTGATAATATCTCTACATAATTCTAAAATAGAATAAAGAGTGATATTATGATTAAAAATAAAATATTTGATTATATGGTAATTACATTGGGCGCGGCGCTTTACGCTTTGTCCGTGGTGATTTTTACAGCTCCGAACAATATCGCTCCGGGAGGGCTGACGGGAATTGCCACGCTGATTAATTATCTTTTCGCGTTTCCTATCGGCACATTCATCTTAATTATGAATGTGCCACTGCTTTTTTTAAGTTACAGAAAGCTTGGTAAAAGCTATTTTTCAAAAACCTTGGCGGGAACGGTTTTAGTTTCAGTTTTAATCGACATTTTTACCCCTTTTATTCCCGCTTATACAGGTAATATGATATTAGTGTGTGTTTTCGGGGGCTTTTTTAACGGAGTGGGAATAGCGTTGATTTTCACAAGAGGAGGTTCCTCGGGCGGTACGGATATAATCGCATCTCTGATTCATAAATATTTTCCTCATATTTCTGTCGGATATATTATAATGCTGTCGGACGCTGTTATAGTCACAATTTCCGCTTTTGTTTATAAAAGTATAGAGGCGGGACTTTATGCAGTAATTTCAATTATGGTAAGTTCGCGCCTTATCGACAGGATAATTTACGGAACGTCAAGAGATAACGGAAAACTGATTTTAATTATTACAGAAAAGCATAGTGAAATTTTATCACAATTATTGGAAAAAGTTTCAAGGGGAGTTACGGTTTTAAACGCTTACGGCGGTTACAGCGGAAACGGGAAAAAGCTGTTGGTATGCGCGGTTCGTCCTAATCAGGTTTTTAAGGTTAATAACATAGCAAAATCCTGCGACCCATCTGTCTTTATAATAGTTTCAACCGCCACAGCAATAAGTGGAGAAGGTTTCAGAAATAAAATTTAATACAATTCAATAATAAAAATTACTAATTTTATGCAAAAGTTAACAATTTTATTACCTCTATTGCAAAATACGACACAAAGGGTTATAATAATCAAGTCGCAATTTGGGCAGTTTGCATAGTATATTTGTGCCTGATATGAGGAAATAATTATGAAAAACTTTATTACCGAGCATAAAAAGATAGTAATGTTTTCCTTTATAATTCTTGTTTTGATTGCAATTTTTACGACCGCGGGTATTTCTGCGCCTCAACGGGATAATAAAAAGACTATTGATGATATTTCAACCTGTTCTGTTCCCGAGGGGAAAATTATCGCTCACGGAATCGACGTGTCAAAATATCAGGGCGATATAGACTTTGAAAGGGTAAAAAAAGACGGCTACAGCTTTGTAATTATCCGAGTCGGAACAGGTATGGGAGGCAAAGACAGGAATTTTGAAACCTATTATAATGACGCTAAAAAGGCTGGACTGGACATAGGCTGTTATTACTACACCTATGCTTATACCGCTTTGGACGCAAAAGAAGAGGCAAAGAACGTACTGCGCTATATAAACGGAAAGACATTTACATATCCCGTTTTTTTCGATTTTGAGTATCCTGAGCTTTTAAAATACAGCAGAGCGGACGAAAATACAAAGATGATAAACGCTTTTTGTAAGTATATAAAGCGCGGGGGATTTTATCCGGGAGTATATACGTCAAACTCCATTTATAAAAATTTTATAGATAACAGAACTCTCGGTAATAAATGGGATTTTTGGATAGCAACCTATATTGACAATACATACAACTCAGATAAGTTTTCAAAAAGCTTTTCAATGTGGCAGTATTCAAGCAACGGAACGATAAGCGGAATAAATGCAAGGGTTGATAAGAATGTTGTTTATGTAGATTATCCTAAAATCATTAATGAGTTTAACTCAAAAATTAAAGAATATTCGAGATCTTAATTCATTAAGCTGGGGGAATGAATTGTGATAAGCTATAAGAAAAATGATTTGGGCTGTACCTATACATTTGACCGCACAATATTCAAGGTGTGGTCTCCGAACGCTTCGGGTATCAGAGTTCAGCTTTACAAAACAGGCTCTGACAGCGAACCAAATGCCCAAAAGCTTGAAAGCTACGCCCTTACTTATGATAAAAACACAGGCGTATGGTCGGTTACCGTTTACGGTGACCTTAAAAATCTTTATTATACATACCTCGTTACCGTTAACGGTGTAACAAGGGAAACGCAGGATGTATATTCAAAGGCTGTCGGAGTGAACGGACAGCGTTCTATGGTATGCGATTTGCAGGAAACAAACCCGAAAGGCTGGAACGCTGACAAACACGTTTTCGTTGAACATTCAACCGACGCTGTTATCTGGGAAGTTCATGTAGGCGACTTCTCGGGAAGTCCCTCATCGGGTGTTTCTCCCGAAAACAGGGGAAAGTATCTCGCTTTTACAGAGCGCAAAACTACTATCAATAATCAAGGAGATATTCCGACATGCGTGGATTATCTTGTAAATCTCGGTATTACACACGTTCACTTAAATCCTGTTTATGATTTTGATTCGGTTGATGAGGCGCACCCCGAAAACGGTGAATATAACTGGGGATACGACCCTGCCAACTATAATGTTCCCGAAGGTTCATATTCCTCTAATCCCTTTGACGGAAACGTGCGTATAAGAGAGTTTAAGTCAATGGTAAAAGCCCTCCACGATGCGGGTATCGGCGTGATTATGGACGTTGTATATAATCACACAAGTTCAACCGACTCTTGCTTTAATCGCACCGTTCCCGACTATTACTACAGAAAATATGACGGAAGATATTTGAATTCATCGGGTTGCGGAAATGTTTTTGCAAGTGAAAAGGATATGGCACGAAACTATATTCTTAACTCTGTTTTATACTGGGCGGAAGAATATCATATTGATGGTTTTCGTTTTGACCTTATGGGTTGTATTGATACGACAACAATGAATCTTGTACGTCTTGCCTTAGATGAAATTGACCCAAGATTTTTAATCTACGGCGAGCCATGGACAGCAAATCTCGGGGAAAACGGTATCAGCTTTGAGGACGCTACAGTAAAAGAAAATGCCTTTAAATTAAGCTCTCGTGTGGCGATGTTTAACGATTCGTTCAGAAACGCTTTAAAGGGTAACACGGACGACGCGTCTATTGGCTATATTCAGGGAAATAATCACAACATCTATTACGTTATTTCGGGTATTTTGGCATGCTCTTCGGATACATTCCTAAAATGGGCCAAAAAGCCTACTCAATGCGTAACTTATAATTCCGCGCACGATAACCTTACTCTTTGGGATAAGATTTTAAAGTCGCAGAATATTACCGATTATGATACACACGATGAAAACATTATCGCTATGAATAAGCTTTCGGCGGCTTTAGTTTATACATCTCAGGGTATTCCGTTTATTTTAGCGGGAGAGGAAATGGCTCGTACAAAGCACGGCGACCATAACAGCTATAAATCTCCGCTTTCAATTAACGCAATAGACTGGGAGCGCGTAAGGTCTTATAAGAATCTTGTCGAATATTATAAGGGCCTTATTGAAATACGAAAGCATTATACTCCGCTCAGAGAACCCACAACCGTAACGGTAAGCAATACTTATTTTGAAACGGACGGTCATTGTATAGCTTATACAATACCTAACATTACTCACGGCGAATGGGATATGATGGCGATTTTGTTTAACAACAGCCATAATGTAGCTAAAATCACGCTTAAATCTCATACAACCCTGCCTCACTCCTGGGTAATTATTACAACAGGCGATAAATCAGGTTTAAAAGAGTTAAGGCGAATTGACGGCAACGATATAAATATTCCGCCGATGTCAACCTTAATTTTAATTGATGATAAAAGCTTTGACCGTTTAAAAGACAGTAAATAATTCTTGACAAACTGTAAAAATATGTTATAATTACAATGTTATCCGTTAAACTTAGGTTTAACGGATACTGTATATCCTTGCGATATTTAAAATATCGCCATTATGTCCAGAAGGAGGTGTTCAACGTGGCAGTAAAGGCTAATTACGAAACAGTAATGATTTTCTCATTAAAGCTCGGCGAGGAGGGTATCCAGTCCCTTATCGAAAAGTTTAAGTCTTTAATCGAGAAGCACGCAACTCTGCAAAATGTTGATGAATGGGGTAAGCGTAAGCTCGCTTATCTTATCAACAAAGAAAGCGACGGTTACTATGTTCTTATGGATTTTGAGTCAGAGGCTGAATTTCCTGCGGAGCTTGACCGTGTATTCAAAATCACAGACGGAGTTCTCCGTTCTATGATTGTTAAAAAAGGCGAATAATTTCAAGGTACGCGTTTTGCGCGAATGAAAGGGAAAACTTATGCTGAACAGAACTATTTTAATGGGTCGCTTAGTTGCTGACCCGGAACTCAAAACTACAGCTTCAGGCATTAGCGTAACAAGCTTTCGTATTGCTGTTGACCGCAATTATGTGAAGAGCGGTGAAGAGCGTAAAGCTGATTTTATCGACATTGTATGTTGGCGCCAGACAGCGGAGTTTGTCTGCCGTTATTTCGGCAAAGGCTCTCTTATTGCTGTTGAGGGACAGCTTCAGTCCCGTACCTATCAGGCTAAAGACGGTACAAACCGTTATGTTGTAGAGGTTGTAGCTGATAATGTAAGCTTTACGGGCGAGCGACGTGACGCAAATAGTTACAGTCAGCCTTATAATTCTTACAGCGGTGAGTCTGCATCTTCTATGCAGACACAGCCTGAACCGAGTTATCAGAGCGGTACAAATTCAGATTTTCAGGAAGTACCTCTTGATGATGACTTACCGTTTTAATTGATTCTTGTTCCTTAGGGAATTTATAGAAAAGCTTCTAAATTTTGAAAGGAGAGATAATCATGGCAGATCGTCCTATCCGCGGTCGTAAAGGCCGTAAAAAGGTTTGCGCATTTTGCGTAGACAAGATTGAGAACATTGATTATAAAGATATCGCTCGTTTACGCCGTTATATGAGCGAGCGCGGTAAAATTTTACCCCGCCGTGTAACAGGTACATGCGCAAGACATCAGAGAGAACTGACAACCGCAATTAAGCGCGCTCGTCAGGTTGCGCTTCTTCCTTACACAACTGATTGATAATTAAACTTAAGGCTGTCTTTAAGACAGCCTTTTCTTTTACGGTTCTTTGTCAATAGTCGGGGAAAATCGAAAAAAGGAGCTATTTCAATAGTTGGGGTAAATCCGAAAAAATGAAAAGATAATAAGGCAAGCGATGGCTAAAAAGCTGTCGCTTGTTTTCATAATTACGATATAAAAAACAAAATCTATTATACAATTTATGTTTTTATTTTTTATATTTTCATATTGTCTTTTTATATTATTTATGATACACTTTGTTATAAGTATAATTGGGTTTATTATAGGATTTTGCAGTTTTCTGCCTGAACGCCGAAGGCATAGGAAACAGTCTTATTAACCTTTTGAGAACCGTGTCAATTATCTTAAAAAATCAAAACAATGAAAGGAGTTTTTTTATGAAGAAAACGAAAAAGAATTTTTTCACGTTTCTGCTGGCGGTAATATTGTTGTTCTCTATGTTACCTGCCGGTACATTCGCTAATGCAGCCGATGACTATACGATTATAAACGGCGAAGATTGGTCAGAAAAATCCTCTAATGAGGACGAGAGCATACTTTGGGACGCCAATACGGCAACATTGACACTGAATAATGCCACATTGGATTCTTATACGCTGATTAATTTTGCCGACCTGTCCAAAACGCTGACGGTGAAAGTAAAGGGCAGCAATACAATCAATACAGATGGTGTAGGCATACAAACCAATGCGAGTTTGTCGGTTGAAGCAGAAGAAGGCGGGTCATTAACCGTCAATTCCAATGTAGAAGACAACAACTGTTTTTACGCTGGAATGAACTTCGCGATAAGGGGCGGTACATATAATCTTACATCGGGATATCCTGCCGTTTTCGTAACACAAGATATAGACATTGACGGTGCTGAGGTGACTGCTTCCTCATCTAATGATGTCGCAATCTTCTCGCAGTCAGGGAACATAACTGTTGAGAACGGCGCAAGTGTAACCGTTACGTCTACCCCGTATTCGGCGATATATGCGGGGGCAGGAAACGTAATCGTTACCGGTCAGGGTACTAATGCCAACCTTAATGCGACTCTCTGCGCGATAAGCGGTGTGAACGGTGTGGAAATCAAAGACGGTGCCACAGTAACCGGTGAATCAGCGTCTGATTCGGCAATCTTCTCGGAGAAAGGAAACGTAACTGTTACCGGTCAGGATACTAATGTTGACCTTACAGCGAGTATCTGCTTGTTAAACGGCGTCAGCGGAGTGGAAATCAGCGATGGCGCCACAGTAATCGGTGAATCAACATCATCTTCGGCAGTCTTTTCGTATTCAGGAAACGTAACCGTTACCGGTGAGAATACTTACGCGGACCTTACAGCGTACTATTCCGTTTTGCAGGGCGCAAACGATGTGACAATAGAAAACGGCGCGACAGTAACCGGTGTTTCAACAGCCAATTCGGCAATTTACTCTCAGTCGGGAAATGTAACCATTACCGGAGAGAATACCAAGGCCGACCTTACAGCTTACTATTGCGTGGCGCAGGGCGTAAACGATGTGACAATAGAAAACGGCGCAACAGTGATTGGCGTTTCAACAAACGATTCGGCAATCTACACAGAGTCGGGACAGGTAACCATTACCGGAGAGAATACCAAGGCTGACCTTACAGCGTATTATTGCGCGATAAAGTGTATTAATAACGTTGAACTCAACAACGGGGCCACATTGATTGGTGTTTCAACAAATGATTCGGCAATCTACTCGGGAAAAGGAAACGTAACCATTACCGGTAAGAATACCAATGCCGACATTACAGCTCGTGTTTGTGCCATAAACTCTACAAATGATGTGAACATCAGCGACGGCGCTGTGTTTAACGGTATAACAAATGATAATTCTGTAATCTTTTCGTCATCCGGTTCCATTACCCTTGACGAAGCGGAGGCAACACTGGAAAGCAAAAAAGAGAAGATGTGCGGTTTGCTTATGTACAGCGATACACAAACGTTGACTATAAAGGACAGTACGTTGAAGTCTGATACTTTGGGAACTTCGATATCATCTCACGGTAATTTTGACATAATTAATTCTGTACTTACTCTTAATTCTCAAGGCGCCAATTCGATTAGCGGCTTAAAGGATGTGAATATTACAGGCTCGAAAACTTCAATTACTGCCCAAAGCGCTTATCCGTTTTACGGCGGAACAATCACAATAAAGGAAGCTTCCGTATCGTCAGAATCAATACGTACAGCGTTTGGAGCGGTCAACGGTTTAACCATTTCGGACGGAGCGAATGTCAAGGCAAAGACAACGGAAGATAAAACCGCGGTTGTGTGCGAAAATGGCGATATTGTTTTAGATGGTGACCACACAAGCGTTGAAGCTATCGCCGCGCAAACCTACGGCTTTACTGCCAATAACGGAAGAATCTTCTTGAACGCGGGACATATTAAAGCCACCACGCTTGAAGGCAACAACGTTATTTTGGCGCGCGAAAGCGGAAAGGAAAGCAATACCGAAAGGCCGGAACCCCGCATTACAATCGGTGAGAATTTCAGCGCGGGAGAAAACATTGTGGTAACGACAGTTTGGAAACAGGCGGAGGACGGCACATATTACGCCGACACACTGCTTGTTCCAAAGGGAACACAATTAAATTCCGAGGGATTACTGGAAGGAGAATATGTTCGGGCGAATGATATTGAAATCGCAAAAAAGGCTCCCGACGCTCCGACAGTTGATAATCTGACGGATAACAGCGTTACACTCACAGCTGTACCCGGTTATGAATATAGAATGGACGACGGTATATGGCAAGACAGCAATGTCTTTACCAATCTTGAGCCAAATTCCACACACAACTTCTATCAGCGTATTGCGGAAAGCGATTTAACATATGCCAGCTTTGAGAGCGGGGCGCTTACGGTAACAACTGAAAAATCCACAGTTTCAGCGCCTGCAAAGCCGACAGTTGATTCGGTAACCGACAAGAGCGTTACATTAAAGGCGGTTGAAGGTTGCGAGTACAGTAAAGACGGTATCATATGGCAGGACAGCCCTGAATTTGCTGACTTAGAGCCGAACACGGAATACAGTTTCTATCAGAGAACGAAAGAAACAGATACAAAATACGCTTCCGATAAGAGCGAGGCGCTTACGGTAACAACTAAAAAATCAACAGTTTCAGCGCCTGCAAAGCCGACAGTTGACTCGGTAACCGACAAGAGCGTTACATTAAAGGCGGTCGAGGGTTGCGAGTACAGTAAAGACGGTATCATATGGCAGGACAGCC
>CANQVS010000024.1 GCA_947627345.1 uncultured Clostridia bacterium | reverse complement strand
ATTTTTGTTCTGCTGTACTTATTATTAAGAGCGGACGCTTTACCCTTAATCTTTATGGTAAGGGTATTTCCCTTTTTGACTTTATATACTTTTGACGCCTTTACTGTTTTGTTTTTATAAATAAGCTTTGGATTTGAAGTTACCGTTCCTTTAAACGTCAGCTTTTTTGAGCCTGCTTTTACAGTTACTGTGCCCGAACCCTTTTTCAGGAAAGTTACTTTGCCCTTTGAAGATACCTTTAGAATTTTCTTGTTATTTGAACTATAAGTTATTTTCTTTCCGTCTGCATTCTTTACAACAATTCTATAGGTGCTACCTGCAGATTTTTTAATGCTTTTATTTGCAAGGGAGGGAGAAGATGTTGTTGGTTTTGCGGGAGTCGGGTCAGTCGGTTCTGTTGTCGGATTTGTTACCGTTGGGTCGGTCGGCTCTGTTGTCGGATTGGTTGTCGTCGGGTTGGTAGATTCTGTTGTTGGATTGGTTGCTGTCGGGTCGGTGGAAGTATCTGTCGTTGTTGAGGGAGTTGTTTCAACAGCTTTAACATTCCATACCTGTGTGCCGTAGAAAGGATTAGCTGTGCCTAAAATAAGGCCTGAATTATTAACAGCAAATACTCTGCAGCCGTGGTTATATGGGTCGCCAAATCCGTTTGTTGTTATCGTTTCAACATTCATATCTTTATCAATGGTATAAAGGTCAAAACCTCTCTCTGCTCTTGATAAGTAAGCACTGCAGGTAATAATTGATTTCATTTTATCAAGAGTTTCGCTTGAAAGCACTTTCTCAAACTTGGACTTTATATAAGAGGAGAAACGGTCGGATAAATTTTTAAAACCGTCAAAAGCCTTTTTATACTCCTCATATACATTAACACTAATTTCTTTATCTACATTATCCTCCACTTTCTCAAGTGAATCAGCGAGAGAAAGCGCCTGTTTTTTCGTATTCGTTTCTGCAAACGCGGTAATTTTATTGCTGTCGGTAACAGCCTGAGAATCTCCTGTGCTCGGCTCCGTCTGAATACTTCTTAAAAAATCAATAAGATATTCTATCTGTCTTTCCCACTCTTCAGGCGTCATCTCAAGTAAATCACCGTTTGTAAACTGTCCGATTGTTTCAAGCAAACTGCTTGTATCGAATGTACCTACATACAGTTTTCCGTCAAACTCCTGCATTCTCCAGATGTACTGATTCTCTTTTTTACCAAAGCCCGAACCGTAACCTGTAATACTGCCGTCAGGGAACATTTTGTCAGCGTCGCCCATTACAAGCTCAACATTTTCTTTCTTGTCCATTCTGTAAAGGTTGACGGATTGTTTAAGATTCGCGTTTATAAAATCGCAATCTGTATTAAAGAGGATTTTTTCAAGAGCTATTTCCTCATCATTATATTCACCTATATAAAGGTAGTCATTGTAAACATAAAGGTTTGCGGCTCCGCTTCTTGTTCTTTCGGGGTCAATACCGAAAGTATACTTAGCCCCGTCTTTTTCCTGGTCGCCCACAACTGACGTCCACTTCCACTGTCCTTTTGAATCCAAATCTCCACGTACTATAGCAAATGACTGCATTGAATTTTCATCGGGCTTATTATCGGAAGTACCCGTACAAAGCACAACATAGAGAGAATCGTTATATTCAATCATATCCCAAATTGAACCGCCGTAGATGCTGTCAGGATAATGATACGCAGGATAATTGTATAAATCATCCATATCGGCTATTACCTTAAATGAGTCGGGGTCGGAAGGATTATCAGTTTCGCAAATATATGCCCCGTCAAGTCCGACAAGGCTTATCATAAGCTTGCCCTTATATGTACAAATACCGCGGATACCTACACAAATACCCTGCTGATAAGCTTTGTAATAATCCGCCTGTGAAATACTCTGATAAACAAGTGTCATTTCATCATTTTCGGGATTAAGCTGATAAATGCTCGGCAAACCGTTTACGGAACCGCAGAAATAGAACTTTCCGTTATATTCAACAGCATTTCTGAACAGCACGTTTGTTCCTGTAGTTGCTTTTGACATAAGGAGCTTTACATCTCCTGTTTTAGTGTTAAGCTTAACAAAAATACCCTGCGGATCTCCTCCGTCTTCCTCACCGTAAAAGAAGGTGCCGTTAAACATAGTGTCAAAAGCTTTTTTAATAGCCTCTTCGTCATATTGATGTCCAAGAACAGACTTCATAAATGAAAGCGTCTGCAACATAGCATTAGCGCATGTGCCGATATAAACATAGTCGCCGTATCCTACGGCTGACCACGAATAGTTTTGCGCACGGTCGCCTACACCTGTAATATTGTCGGTAACCGTTCCGTTGCCGGCATAATCCACAATACCGTCAGGGCTTTTTATGCCGTTATCTTTATGCGACAACTTATCCGCCGTGTATTTGCCGTCGGAAGAATAATACGATGAACCCTTATTATCCTCAACAGCAAATGCCGTACTAACGGAAATTACAGATGAAATAAGGGTTACTACCAACAAGATTGATAAAATTTTTGTTTTCATAAATAATCACCTTTCTTATAATATTGTAGTTGTAAATACCAGTAATGGTAATAATTATATATTATTTTTGATATCTCTTCAAGTAGAATTTTAAGTTCAATTTTATTGTAAATTTGTTAATAATGCGCTACAAAAACAAAACTGATTTTGTTATAAAACAAAATCAGTTTGCTTTTTAAAAGTTAAAATTAAACACCATACAGGCTTTTATGCCCGACATTGGACAGCCAAATGGTTCAGGTATTAAACCTGAGATAAAAATACTTGTATTGATTAAATCGGCAGAAAATCAAGAAAAGCTTTCCTTCCATATCTCAACAATCTCTCCCGCGTACTTCTTGTCGGGAAGGGGATTTTTCTTTAGCTCCTCGGGAGATTTTGTCATACGGAAAATCGCGTTAACCTGCTCATCAGTTGTATTCTCCGTTTCTGTTAAAAGCAACTGACGCCGCTTTTGCCTTTTTTAAGCCAATCTTTTTTCCATAATCTATCACTTTCATTATTCACATATTCAGAGGCGCGCATATCGGAGCGCAGACGGAACAAGCTTTGTAACCACCTTGTCGTCCCATTTTATCATATCCATATATGTCTTAGCCTCAACGCCTTTTCTTGCTATAGTGGTACCCGAGCCTTTGCCGCTGAATTTTTATCGGTCACGCCCTTGACATTCATTGTGACGCTGAGGCAGTTGTCGCCTCTCTTCTTAACTATTGAAAGCGGGTATGATGAGGACACTTTTATCCTCTTCCAATAGTTGCTATTATAACATATCAAGTACATAATATCAATATTTTTCGCGCCAAAAAACGACCATTTTTTCATAGCAAAACGACACATAAAAAAGCCGTAAAAGTCCGCAAAAAAAAATGTGCAATACTTACAATAGAAAAGCCGTTCAATTAAACCAATAAACGAACGGCCAAGATATATAAATTATTACTTATTATGTGAATACATCCCTACATTTTTACTGAAATTTATGTATGTAAAAAGTACTAAAAATGATGTGTTTTATCGTAAGACTTTAACCTATGAGTATATGATAAAACTTTCAGCTGTAATTATCCGATTATCTGAAACTAATCTTCAATATTCAAAACAGACGACAGGTTAGTAATTTTCAGAATTTCCATAACATTTTTATTGGCAGACCTGACTGTAAATCCGCCCTTTTCAGCCATAAGCTTATGTGCCATAACAAGAACTCTCAATCCTGCCGAGGAAATATATTCAAGATTTGATAAATCAAGTATTATTTTTTCACATTCGTCAGCCCGAAGTTTTATTTCTGTCTCAAGTTCGGGAGCGGTAAGCGTATCCAATCTTCCGTCTATTGAAATAATTACTGTCTTATCTACCTTGGTTGTATTTATATTCATACTCACTGCCTCCAAAAGTCATCAATATAAATATATTTTATTACAAGTAATCTGAACTGTCAACTTTAAAATAAATTTTAAATAAAAAAATAAGATATTAGTTGTTTTTTATTGTAAAAAGAGTGAAAATATGATATATTAAATGCAAATTATACAAATCAAATAAAAAGATACGGAGCAAAGAATGACGCACACTTTATTAAAGCGAAACTCAAATATAATCAACAAAAAATATATGGAATATTTTTTGCCTACGGTACTTACCGCAATGGCGAACAATATTGCGATTATGGTGGACTCCGTGCTTGTGGGCCAGCTGGTGGGAAGCGCCTCAATGGCGGCAATTAACCTGTTGTCCCCTGTTACACAGCTTTACTTTTCACTTACCATTCTTTTCGGCCTCGGAGCGTCAACAATAATTTCATACGCAAAGGGAGTAAACGACAAAAAAACAGCGGACAAAACCTTTACCGCCGTAATTGTGTCGCTTTTGCTGTTCAGCGCACTGCTTATGGTGTTGCAGTTTATATTTTTAAACGATATAGCGTCAGTTCTGACGTCTATACCCAAATTAAAGCAACAACTGATACTCTATTATGTTCCGTTTATAATTGGCACTCCTTTTTCAATGTTTCTTCCAAGTATTGTTCATTGTATAAGAAGTGACGGCAGACCAACATTCGCGTCTAATTTAATAATAATTTCAAACGCGATAAATCTTACGATGGATATAGTTCTTATGGGACCTTTCAGAACGGGGATTATCGGCTCCTCAATCGCGACGGTTATAGGAAATGCGGTTGCTTTCGTGATTATGTTGAGCCATTTTAAAAATCCGAACAACACTCTTCATTTTGATTTTTCGGTCATCAGAAACCCGAGAGAGCTTTTTACAAGCTTTTGTTCTATGTTTACCACGGGCCTTTCGGGAGCGCTTGGAACGCTTCTCATCGTGGTAAGAATGTTTTTCTTAAACAGTATGATACAAAATTCTGCCGGCGCGGAGGGTATGGTGGCAATGTCTGTTATTTCATCAAGCCAGATATTTATATCCGCGTTCATAACAGGTGCGTCGCAGACTATGATACCCATTGTAAGCGTGCTTTTGGGAGAAAAAGACTTTACGGGTATTAAATTTGCTTTCAGAAAGGCAATGTATATTCTTCTAATCGCGAGCACCGCTATTGTGCTTGTAATTGAGATGTTCCCCGAATTTGTCGCCCGCCTTTTCGGAAATATGACTCAAACGGAAATGCAGGTAATTGTTCCCGCTTTGAGAATCAGCTCCTTATCTTTCCACGGACTTGCGCTGTCCTTTCTCATAATGTATTACTATATGGCTACAACGAGAAAAGGCTTTTCCGTTACAATATCCATATTAAACGGAATTGCACTCATTATTCCCTGCGTATATTTTATGGACCTGCTCTGGGGAGTTAACGGAATCTGGACAGCGATGACGGTCGCTCAATACGGAACTCTGCTTGTGCTTTCTGTAATGTTGCTCATTACCATAAAAAAATCCGACGGAAGATATAAAAACTTTTATTTGCTTGATGAAAAAAGCAAGAACGAAATTATTTCCGTTTCCGTAAGCACTGATTTTTCGGAAAATACGGTCGAGGAATACTTATCCGAAAACCTCACTGCCGACAACGAAACAAAACACAGCTTAACATCAGCAATAACTCATATATTTTCTGAAATAAAGTCGTCAGGCTCAAAGAAAAACAAGGCTGTTGATATTGACATAAGAATAAGATACGAGAACAACAGCTATATAATTCTTATTCTCAGCAACGGAAACGAACTGAACAGCCCCAATCTTATTACCGAAAACAATACATATAAAAGCTTTGAATGTACAACAGTTTTGGGAATGAATCAAATCAAAGTAATTATATAAATATAAGCCATAATCCGCTTACATAAAACAAAGATTACTGCCACTGCGTGAAAGGAGTTTTATTAAATGAACACAAAAAAATATCCGCTGTCAAAAACGGAATACGGAATGTATTTCTGCTTTGTATCCGAGCCTCAGGGGCTGGAGTATAATCTGCCGTTTACCTTGAAATTCAAAAAGCCTTTTGACATTGAAAAGCTGAAAACAGCGTTTTTGAAGGTTATATCAAATCATCCCAATTTAAAAAGCTATTTTGAAACGGACGAGGACGGAAAGGTATGGCGGAAAATTTCCGATAAACCGATTGAGGTTGAAATAATTAAAACCGACAACGAGGATATTACCCCTTATGTAAAGCCGTTCGACCTTTCAACCGGCCCCTGTATGAGAGCGTACATATTCGACCGTTCGGACAGCGCAGAGCTCCTTTTTGACGTTCACCATATCATATTTGACGGTACATCATCAGAAATCTTTGTAAAAGAGCTTGACTCGGCATTTCGCGGAGAGGAGCTGATTGCGGAAAAATACTCCGCCGTCGATTTCGCTGTTGACGAGCAAAAGCACCTTGAAACAGACGAGTTTGAAAAGGGACGCCGATATTACGGAGCGCTCCTTGACGAGGCGGAAACCGATATGATTCCTCTGCCCGACAAGGATTCAAAAGAAAAAATTCCGAAAAGCATAAAATACATATTAAAACAAACAACTCCTGATGAAATACGCGCGTTTTCGCATAAAAATCAAATCAGAACGAGTGCGTTGTTTTATTCGGCGTTCGGTTATGTACTGTCTAAATACGCAGGCAGCGATAACAGCGTGTTCTCAACTGTATTTAACGGACGAAACGGGGAAATTGCGGACTCAATAGGTATGTTTGTAAAGACCTTTCCCGTTGTCTGTAAAACAGGCGGCGGCAAAATTATTGATTACATAAGAGAAATTGACGAGCAGATAGTCCAAAGCCGAAGTCACAGTCTGTTCTCTTATGCCGACATATGCGCCGAAATGGATATAAATCCGCAGGTTTATTTCGCTTATCAGGGAGATTTCGCGAATACGAATCCCGTTTCCGTGTGCGGACAGGACACATACTGCGTACTCAACTTCACAAATGAGCTTAAAGTTGAGCTTAACTTCATTCTTTACCGCAAAGAGGGAAAGTTTGAAATTGAATGTGAATACAACTCAGGCGCATACACAGAGGGATTTATTACGGGTATTCTTGAGGCTTTGGACAAAGCCGTAAACGAATTTACCGTAAAGGACGAGCTTAATGAGGTTGACATTTTAAGCCAAAGCCAGCTTGAAATACTAAACTCTTTTAACAATACCGATGTCCCCTATGACGATACAAAAACATTTATTGATTTATTCGGCGAGCAGGTAAGGCTCCGCCCCGATAAAACCGCCCTTGTTTTCAAGGAAAACAGATATACCTACAGGGAACTTGATGAAATCACAGACAAAATCGCTTTATATCTCAGAGGTAAAGGCTGCGGTACGGAGGACGCTGTCGCTGTTTTGACAGGCCGCAGCGAATATATGACTATCTGTTCAATCGGCGTATTGAAATCGGGCGCGGCATACGAACCCCTTGACCCCACGCATCCCGCCGAACGCCTGCAGTTTATGATAAAGGACGCGAACGCAAAAGCGCTTATTGCGGACGAAAACTTCCTGCACCTCGTGCCTGACTTTGCAGGCGATATACTTAAAATCAGCGATATAAAAGATTTGCCCGCCTGCGCGACTTCTTTGCCCAAACCCTCTCCAAAGGATTTATTCGTACTGCTTTACACTTCGGGTTCAACGGGAACGCCGAAGGGCTGTATGATTACACACGGAAACCTGACAAACTTTATACACTGGTCGCACAGAATCAATGAAATTACAGAAAAAAGCTCCTCCGCCGCATACGCAAGCTACGGCTTTGACGCTCATATGATGGATATTTACCCCTACTTATCATTCGGCGGAACAGAGTATATCATTCCCGAAGAAAACCGTCTTGACTTAATGTGGATAAACGATTACTGCAGGGAAAACGGTATTACAAATATATTTATGACAACACAGGTCGGCAGGGCGTTTATGACCTCAATAGACAACATTGCGCCTAAGATTATCAGTACGGGCGGAGAAACTCTTGTACCCTTTGAGCCGGTCGGGGGAGTTAAATTCTACAACCTTTACGGCCCTACCGAATGTACTATTATTTCCACTTCCTTTCTCGCGGATAAATATTACGACCCGTTCCCTATAGGAAAACCTGTCAACAACGCCCATATGTATATCGTTGACAAAAATCTCAAAAGGCTTCCCGTGGGAGCGGTGGGCGAGTTGTGCATTTCAGGTCCGCTTGTGTCGAGGGGATATCTTAACCGACCCGAACAGACGGAAAAAACCTATGTTAAAAACCCGTTTGACAGCGACAAAGCCCACAGCGTTCTTTACCATACGGGCGATATTGTTAAATATATGAACGACGGAAACATCTCCTATGTAGGCAGACGTGACGGAATGGTGAAAATCAGAGGTTACCGCATAGAGCTTTCCGAGGTTGAGGCTGTTATAAGAGATTACAGCGGTATAAAGGACGCAACCGTTGTGGCAAAGGATTTGCCGACTGGCGGAAAGTGTATCGTTGCGTATATAGTTTCCGATGAAAAAACGGACATTGATAAGCTTAAGGACTTTATCGGGGAGAAAAAACCCTACTTTATGATACCCGAGGCGATAATGCAGATAGACAGTATCCCTCTTAATGTAAACGGCAAGGTGGATAAACGCAAACTCCCCGAAATTAAAGCGGGAGATGCGGAAAAAACGGAGGAAACGCCCAACCGCCCGCTCAACTCTCTTGAAACAAAAATTGTTGATATTATAAAGGGCATAACAGGAAATGATGATGATATAAACGTTTCCGCCGACTTAATGCGCGCGGGTATGACCTCTCTGTCAATAATCAAGCTTGCAGTAGAGCTTAATAAAACATTCGGATATGACGCGGAAATAAAGCGTCTTATGAACGGATGCACCGTATTATCGCTTGAGGATGATATTGTTGAGTATCTTTTAGAAAATATAGGAAATGAAAAAAATCCGTCCGATGAAAGCGATTCCGTTAAAGTCGTTAAAAAGGATTATGCTCCCCTGTCCTACACCCAGTACGGCGTTTATTCGGAATGTATGAAACACCCCGGAGACACATTCTACAATATACCGTTTTTCTATAAATTTCCTCTCTCCTTTGATGAGAAAAAGCTGGCGTCGGCGGTTGAAAGGGTTCTCTCCTCTCATCCGTATATCTTCACCCGTCTGACAATAAAAGACGATGACGTGGTACAGATTAAGCATAGCTCGGAGAATTTCCGTGTTCCTGTTAAAAATATGGACGAAAAAGAGCTTGAAGGCTACAAAAAAGGCTTTGTAAAGCCATATAAACTGATGGATTCACAGCTGTTTAAAATAGAAATAATTAAAACGGAAAAGGGAATTTATCTCCTTTCCGACTTTCACCATATTATTTTTGACGGCGGTTCAATGGGACTGTTTATTGACGACTTAAAGAACTGTTATGAGGGCAGAGAAATTTCCGCTGAAACATACGACTACTTTGACTACGTTAATGAGGAAATCAAAAACAAGTCGAGCGAGGAATTTAAAAATGCGGAAAAATATGTTTCGGATATGCTCTCCGAGTGCGAAAGCGCGGACGAGCTCACCCCTGATTTGGGAGGACTTCCCGAAAACGGAAGTTCCGAGATGGTATCGGTACCGTTTGATATGGAGTGTATATCGAAATTCTGCACAGAAAATGACGTTACGCCAGCGCATCTGTTCCTCGCCTCCGTTATGTATGTCGTTTCAAGGTTTACAAACAGCCGTAACGCATATATCAACACAATCAGTAACGGCCGTTCCGATATGAGGCTGAACAACTGCTTCGGTATGTTTGTAAAAACGCTTCCCTTAGGCTTGGAAATTGAGGATATTTCCGCTATTGAGCTTGTTAAATCCGCAAAGGATTTGCTTATCAATTCAATTTCCAATGAGATTTATCCTTACGCAGACGTATGCCGAAAATATAACTACGCTCCGAATATTATGTACGCTTACCAGCTCGGTGTTTCCGATGATGTCTACATTGACAACGAGTTGATTGAAAATGATATGATAGGCGAGCGAAAGGTTAAATTTAAAACGGGCGTTTATATCGAGGACAATAACGGTCAGGAATGTATCGACGTATTGTATAACAACGCTGTATACAGCAAAGAGCTTATGGAAACGTTCGCAAACTCTGTAAAGACCGTTACCGAAAAAATTATAAAAGCTCCTGAGCAAAAGGTTCGTAAAATCTCAATGCTCGATAAAACGAATGCTGAAAAAATCGAGAGTTTTTCACAAACTGAAATTAAAGAGCCCGAAATTAAACTTTTACACGAGCTTTTTGAAAAGCAGGCAGCTTTACATCCCGACAAAACTGCGCTTGTCGCGTGCGACGGAAAATACACATATTCACAGCTTGATAAGCGCGCGAATATAATCGCCAACAGCTTAATCGCAAGGGGCGTTAAAAAGGGCTGTAGAGTAGTTATTCTTCTTGAAAGAACCTCTCGGTTCTTCGCCTCTATGCTCGGTATTCTTAAAGCGGGAGCGGCGTTTATTCCGACCTGTCCCGAATATCCGAAAGAGCGTATTGAAAATATAATTGAGGACAGCGGTGCTGATTTTGTTATAACCTTCGGCGAGCTTCTTAACCGTTATGAAAAGACGGTTGATATTGCAGAGCTTGAAAATGGAGGTAATGACGTAAAGCCCGCAGTTGACATTTCTCCCGAGGACCTTGCGTATCTTATCTATACCTCAGGCTCGACAGGCAAGCCAAAGGGCGTAATGTTAAGGCACATAGGTATCGCAAGCTTTCTTACAGACAACAAAAATAATCTTCCGATAAGTTACATTACCGAAAACTGCAAATGCTACGGTTCGGTTACAACAATTTCATTTGACTTGTCGCTGAAAGAAACTATGGGTTCTCTATGCAACGGAATTACTCTTGCTTTCGCAAGTGATGACCAGACAATGAATCCTATGTCGCTTGCGCAGTTCTTCAAGGAAAACAACGTGGACGCGTTTAACTCCACACCGTCAAGATTATTAGTTTATATGGAACTCCCCGAATTTGAGCAGGCGATGAAAAACTGCAAGGTAATCCTTTCAGGCGGAGAAAAATACCCCTACAAGCTTTTACAGGTTCTCAAAGAAAAAACCGACGCAAAAATCATCAACACCTACGGTCCTACAGAAGTTACGGTTTCGTCAAACGCAAAAGACCTTACCTTCACCGACGAAATTTCCGTCGGTAAACCGCTGTTGAATTATAAGGAATACATAGTTGACCTTGATGATAATAAACTTCCTGCAGGTGTAACAGGCGAATTAATTATCGGAGGTCTGGGCGTTGCTTTAGGCTATAATAATCTGCCACAACAAACAGAGAAATCCTTTATAGAATATGAGGGACAGAGATTTTACCGTTCGGGCGACTACGCAAAATGGAGCGAAAACGGCGACGTAATTATCCTCGGAAGAAAAGACAATCAGGTAAAATTAAGAGGTCTGCGCATCGAGCTTGGTGAAATTGAAAAATGTCTTACAAATATTGAGGGCGTCCGCTCGGCCGTAGTAGTCATTAAAAAGCTCGGAAATGAGGACAACCTCTGCGCCTACTATACCGCTGACAGGCAAATGGATATAGATTTTCTAAAGGATGAGCTAAAGAAAACCCTTACCGAATATATGATTCCCGCCTCCTTTAATCAGCTTGAAGAGCTTCCCCTGACTCCAAACGGAAAGGTAAATCTCAAGGCTCTGAGCGAGCCTGTTATCGCGGAAAAAAGTAAAAAGAATATCGAAAAACCTGCTAATACCGCAGAAAAACGGTTCTGTAAAATTTTCGCCGATATTTTAAATATTGACGAGGTATCCGCAACCGACAGCTTCTTTGATTTAGGCGGTACGTCGCTTACCGTAACAAGAGTTGTAATTGAGGCGAGCAAAATTGATTACAGCATAACCTACGGCGACGTGTTCTCATACCCGACTCCGAGAATGCTCGCAAAGCTTGTAATGGGTTCAGAGAAAGGTGAGGACGGTTTTGATAATCTTGCAAACTACGATTACGGCAATATCGAAAACGTTCTTGCCAAAAATACCGTTGACAGCTTCTTAAAAGGAGAAAAGCAAATAATCGGCGATGTAATTCTTACGGGCGCAACGGGATTCCTCGGAATTCATATCCTTTATGAACTCCTTAAAAACTATAACGGAAACGTATACTGTATGCTCAGAGGAAAGGGCGATACCTCCGCTCGGGAAAGACTTCAAAATATGTTCTATTATTATTTCGAGGAAAACATATTGGAAGTATACGGCAAAAGAGTACATATTGTTGACGGCGATATTATAAGAAAAGAATCATTTGACGCTTTATCTGAATTTAAAGCCGACACATTCATAAATTGCGCGGCAAATGTTAAGCATTTCTCAAAGGGTACTGATATTGAGGACGTAAACTATCACGGCGTACAGAATATACTCGAATTTTGTAAAAACACGGGAATAAGACTTGTCCACGTTTCTACAATGAGCGTAGGCGGTATGTTTATAGGAGAACCGGGAGAGGTTACGCACCTTAAAGAGAATCAGCTGTACTTCGGTCAGACTCTGAACTCTAAATACACAAACGCAAAATTCCTCGCGGAGCGTGAAATTTTGGAGAACGCCTCAAAGGGTATGAATGTAAAGATAATGAGAGTGGGAACACTGGCGCCGAGAGAACGCGATGGAGAATATCAGATAAACTTCACCACCAACAGCTTTATGGGCAGACTTAAATCCACATTTCTTATCGGCTCTTATCCCTACGAGAGTATGGACGCGCCCTTTGAGCTTTCACCTATTGATTACACGGCAAAGGCTATTTTACTGCTTGCGCAAACTCCGAGGGAGTGTACCGTTTTCCACCCGTATAACAATCATTCACTGCTTATGAATGATTTGTATCTTGAGATGGGTATGACAGGACTGAACGCCCGTCCCGTTGAAAATGACGAGTACGAAAAGGCTTTGGACGAGGCAAAGAAAGATTCTGAAAAAGCAAAGGTTTTATCAAGCTTTATCGCCTACGAAAATATGGGTCACGGCAAAAAAACCTACTCCGTCGGAAAAAGCAACGCCTTTACAATGCAGATACTTTACAGGCTCGGATTCAGATGGCCCGTTACCTCTCTTGATTATATGAAAAGATTTCTTGTAGCCTTAAAAGGACTGGATTTTTTTGAGTAAATATTTTATAAACAGGTTTGTTAAAAAATAAAGGAACAATAAGTGAAAAAATGAAAATACGGCTTAAAGCAACCACGGAAAATTTAACAAAACTTATATCTGCCTGCGAAAATTATCTCATATCAGAGTTTTCATCTGACGACGGCTTTAATCTTTTGATTACAGCCGTCGAGGAAGCCTTTGTAAACATAGCAAGCTATGCCTATAAAAATGAAACGGGCTATGTGAATTTTGAAATTTTTCGTATGGATAACAATCGTGTAAAAGTAATTTTTTCAGACAGAGGAATACCCTTTAATCCAATTATGTTTAACAGCGGGAAAAATGTAGAAAACAACCTTGACATACTTATTCCCGGAGGACTCGGAATTGAATTGATTAAGCGTTCAATGAAAAATCTGCAGTACAAATACATAAACGAAAAGAACATTTTTTCATTTGAGGCAATACGGGAGAAAAGTAAATGAAAACAAAAGCTGTTATTATAAAAAGACAAATTATCGGTTTTATTATATGTACTTTTATACTCGCCGGCTTAAATATAATGACCAGAACTATTCCCTTACTTAATGATTACGGAGAATTTAGAGTATCAGGCTTTTTCTCGGTATTTGCCGGAATGTTCTTCGGCCCCTCGGGCGCTTTAGGATGCGCGGTCGGAAATTTTTTATCGGACTTGTACAGTGATTTAAACTTTGCAAATGTATGCGGATTTTTAGCTAACTTTCTTTTTGCCTGGCTCCCCTATCGGCTGTGGCATACTCTGTTTCCCGTTGAAAATCACAAATTACAATATATAACCTCAAACACTACTCTGCTAAAATATATCTTTATAATTGTTTTTTCAACCGTAGCTTCAATGTCCCTGCTTTCATCTTCATTTGATATTTTAGGCATATGCAAATTTAATGTTTCTTTTACACCTGTTGTTCTTTATGATATTTACTTTGCCCTTTTCTGGGGAACAACAACTTTTCTTATTGTTTACAGACTGTTCCCGCAATATATTCACATTCCCTATAAGGTGTATAATTACAGTTATAATCATAAAAGATACCTGCCCGACTACATAATGTGTCTTGTTATAATTATTGCCGTTATATTTAGAATTTTGCTTTCAGAACCCGATGGAAACAGGTCGCTTTCAGAAGATGTTTTGGACGCTGTTATTATTTCATTTACAATCGTTCTTGCGTTTCTTCCGATTAGAAGAAGCGGAAAAAAAGACCCGAACGGGCAAACCAGGTTTAAAAAAAGCAAAGGACTGCAATCCCAAATAATAACGGTATTTTTTCTGTTTATTGCATTCAGCACAAGTGTTTTCGCGTCGATGCTTTCATTTGACACCTTTAATTATATAAACAGATACGTAGGCATAAAATTTTATCTTGAAACCTTGCTTGTCAATATTTTTAAACAGGTAAATCTCTGCGGATTTTTGTTTATCCTTTTACTTATGATTCTACTTAATTGGATAGAAAAAAGAATAACACGGTATGTAACAAAAATAGCCGATACCGCGGATAACTTTGTTGAAAACGGACTTAAAACAGATTTTCCCAAATTAAATAAGGACAAGATAAGCGATGAAATTCTGATGCTGGCAAGCTCCTATAAAAAAATGTCGTCGGACATTGCGGGCTACATTAAAGAAGTTGAGGAGCATACAAAACGCGAAGAAAACATAAGACTTACCATAGATATGGCGGCAAAAATACAGGCAGGTATTCTGCCCAAGCCTCTTAACGACAAAAACTTTTCACTTTCCGCTTATATAAAACCCGCAAAAATTGTCGGCGGTGATTTTTACGACTACATAAAGCTCGATGACGACAGACTGCTTTTATGTATAGCGGATGTGTCGTCAAAGGGAATCCCCGCGGCTATGTTTATGGCATTGGCAGGTATACTGGTAAAATGCAACAGAAATCTTTCTCCCGAAAAAATCCTTTACAATGTAAACAATTATCTTTGCGAAACAAACAGCGAGAATATGTTTGTAACAATGTTCGTAGGAATTATCGACCGCAAAAAAAGAGTTTTTGAATTTGCAAACGCGGGCCATAACTACCCCATTATCAAAAACGGGGGCGAAATTAAATGGCTTAAAGCACAGCCCGACCTTATGGCGGGGGTATTTCCCGAAATCACCTATCATCTTAACAGTATCGACATTAAAAGTGATTTTGAGGTTTTCGTTTATACCGATGGTATAAACGAGGCGGAGGATTTAAACAGTAACTTTTTCGGAAATGAACGGCTTGAAAAGCTTTTTAAAACGGTCAGTATGTTAAACGCGGGCACAGACGAACAGCTCAAGCTTATAATAAAAGAAATTGAGAGCTTTACAAAAGGAGCGAAGCAATCTGACGATATTACCGCGATGATTATAAAAATCAACGAATAATCAAAATTCCCGTTCATTCACATTTAATGAACGGTATGCACAGCACCGATAAAATGGGCCGATACAGGATTTACACCTTTTATCAGTATCAAAATTTAACAACGTATCTCCATTTCAGGCAACCCCTAACGCGCGTTGGCGAAAAGGCTGTATGATACCGACATCTGTATATTGAGTGAGTTATTATTTCGTTATTATTCATTTTTTGTGGAGTTCTACGTGTACCCTGATAACGCGTTTTAACTTTTTTATTCGTAAAATTGACTATACTCAAATAAGGTTGTAAAATTATTAATATAACTAATATAAAATAATATAATTTATAATAAAAACTAACGCCTGCCTTATCGGCAGGCTTTATATGCGTTTTAATAAATATATTTGGGAGAAGGAATATAGAATGGGTAAGAAAATAGATATGACAAAGGGCAAGCTCGGCGGAAAAATCATCAGGTATACAATTCCGCTTGCTATAACAGGTATTTTACAACAGCTTTTTAACGCGGCTGACGTAGCTGTCGTGGGGCAGTTTTCGGGAAAAGAGGCGATGGCGGCTGTAGGCAGTAACGCTCCCGTCATAGGCATATTAATAAACCTGTTTGTCGGAATTTCGCTTGGCAGTAATGTAATTATCGCAAAATCCATAGGACAGGGCGACAAAAAGCAGGTTTCAAAGGCGGTACATACTTCCATTATCGTAGCGCTTTTAGGCGGTATTATCATTACAATACTGGGCGAGATATTCGCGCCCGAAGTTGTCAGACTGTTACAAGTCCCCGATGAGGTATTTCCGTTTTCAGTAAAGTATCTTAAAATATATTTATTAGGAATGCCCGTAATTTTACTCTATAACTTTGAATCCGCTATTTTCAGAAGTTGCGGAAACACAAAAACCCCGCTGATTGCGCTTGTTGTTTCGGGAGTTCTCAATGTAATTTTCAACCTCGGTTTTGTTGTGGGCTTTGGTATGGACGTTGACGGAGTTGCCATTGCGACCGTTCTCGCAAATACAATCAGCTCGGTAATCCTTTTCATCGCTTTGATGAAAACGGATTTGTCGGTTAAAGTTTCATTACGGAAACTGAGGATACATAAAAATGTTCTTGTCCAAATTTTAAAAATCGGGGTTCCCGCGGGCGTTCAGGGTATGATATTCTCATTCGCGAACATCATCATTCAGTCAGCCGTCAACAGCCTCGGCACAACGGTTATTGCGGCGTCGGCGGCGGCATTTAATCTCGAAATTTTCGCATACTATATTATGAATTCATTCGGTCAGGCTTGTACGACATTTATTGGACAAAATTACGGAGCGGGAAAAAATGAAAGATGTAAAAAGACTTTAAAACTCTGTCTTTTACAATGCGCCGTCGGTACTGTCACAATTTGTGTGCTTATATTGATTTTCTCAAGGCAATTGCTTTCCGTATTCAATACCGACCCCGATGTAATATCCGTCGGCTGTGCCAGACTTTCGTACATTTTCTTCGCCTACATTTTCAGCATATGGCAAGAGGTTCTCTCGGGGTATCTGCGCGGATTCGGCGTATCGTTTATCCCCGCGCTTTGCTCGGTTTTGGGAATATGCGGAATCCGATTGGTATGGATTTTTACCGTATTCGGTATGTCTCCGACGTTTGAAACAATTATGCAGGTTTATCCTTTAAGCCTCGGCATTACCGCGTTATTGATTTTAATTGTCACAATAATAATTAAACCGTCAAAAAGATACTTTGCAAGCAACAAATCATCCTAAAATTTGTAATTATAACTAAAAATATTTAAGCTGACTTTATCCGTCACATTACTGTACAAAAACAGGAGGTAATTAAATATGATTCTTGTGATTGACTGCTGTATAAGAGGGAAAAATTCCTCCACAAAAAAATTATACGAAAGTTATCTGAATACGATTGAAAATAAAGATGACGTCGATATATTAAATCTATGCGAACAGCCGATAACTCCGCTTGACGCTCGGACTCTTGAACTTCGCGATAAACTGATTGAACAAAGAAATTTCGGGCATAAAATATTCGGCTACGCAAGGCAGTTTCGGCGCGCGGACGAGATAGTAATCGCCGCGCCGTATTGGGACCTTTCATTCCCTTCGCTTTTGAAAGTTTATTTTGAACAGGTTTCTGTCAGCGGAGTAACCTTCGGATATGAGAAAAACGAATGCGTCGGGTACTGCAATGCAAAACGTATGCTGTATTTCACCACTTGCGGAGGTTACTTAAATCAAAAAAACCTTGCGTCCGAATATATTAAGGCTTTGGCTGAAATGTTTGGAATTTCAAATTTTTATGATTATGCAGTTGAGGGAATGGACATTGACCCGTCTAAGAGAGATGAAATATTGGAAAACGGTATTAAGCGTATTATTTCTGAGATAAAAAACAATTAAAAATTTATTTATAACTAAAGTGTTTTTATGTGTGATAAACAAATAATTAAATTTATCCCCCCGATTTATAAAATCGGAGGGATAAATTATTTTTGGAAATAGTGTTATTTTGTATTAACAGTTTTTGCCTTGCTCCAGTTGGAATAAAGCTTTTTGCCTTTTACCGTTTGGTATGTGCGAATACGGACATAGTAAGTCTTTTTAGACTTCAGATTTTTGATTGCCTTAGAGGTAATCTTATTGCTTTTAACCTTAATTGTATCCGCTTTCTTAAAGCTCTTTTTAAGGCTGTACTTAATCTCATAACCCGCGGTTTGCTTTGTGTTCTTCTTCCACTTTACAACTATTGCTTTCTTTTTAGGTGTAATCTTTGTAAGCGCAGTAACTTTCGGATTTACTTTAAATGTCTTTGTTATTGTACCCGTATAGTCACCCTTGCCTGTAATGGTTACAGTAGCTTTGCCGACTTTCTTGTTTCCCTTATAGCTTACCTTATAATCTCTGCCAAGCTTTAAGGTCGTTTCGCCGTTGTTTACAGTTATTTTCTGGATAACTGCCTTGCCCGTATAGGATTTATCCTTTATACCAAAAACAGTAAATCTGCTGATATCTGCGCGGGGAGAAGGCATCACTTCGAAATTACCCGTCGTCGGTTCCGCATTTTCTTCGTCGGGTAAGGCCGCGGGTGTTGTCACCTTTGCATTTTCATCAGTCGGCTCGTTTTTATCTGTAGCAGGCTCTGTTTTTTCGTCTGTAGGTTCAACCGCCAATTGAGGATATTTTTCTGCGTCCTGCGGTACGGTATCATCAAACACATCCCCGTTTGATGACGGCGCGGTTTCAGACGCGTTGTCCGATTGCGCCTCCGTAGGGTCGGTAACCGTCGGCTCTAAGCTTGTATCAGGCTGTTTGCTTTGCGGTGTTTGTTCGGAGGGTTTTGAAATATCCGTTTCAAAATCAGTCGGCATCACGTCAAAATGGTTGTAGTAATTCGGCTCGGCATACTTAACATAAGAGCTTGCCTTTAAAACCTCTATCGCTTTCCAAACAATCTCTTTAGTCTTTTCTGTAAATTTCACGTAGTAAATATTGTGCTCCGATGAGCCGTGAGCGAGGAATCTTACCGATTCAATCTCAAAGTCGGAAAGTAACCCCTCAACTGTCGGACCGCCTGTGTATAAACCGACAATGACCGCTCCGAACTCGTAGCCCTCATCCAATTCCTCTTTTGATGGACCTATCGGCTCGGTTGCCGTCGGAAATGTGCTTTCCGTTGTTTCGTCTGATGAGCCGTATTTTTTACTTATCCAGTTATCTCTTGCGTTAAGCAGTGCGTTAAACATTTCCTCAAGCTGTTCATCGGACGCGTTCTCATCGCTGAGTAAATTTTCAGCTTTTTCGTATTCGCTTATAAACTCTTTATACAGCTCTTCGTCATTACAGCTCTCATCAATCTCGGAAGACGCTCCCGATACAAGTCTCTTTAACTTCTCTCTCGCAGTCATAAACGGAGGTTCTACAGGAAGTGTGTTGTAATAATTCGGCTCGGCATACTTAACATAAGGACTTGCCTTTAAAACTTCTATAGCTTTCCAAACAATCTCTTTAGTCTTTTCTGTAAATTTTACATAGTAGACCCTGTTATCCGATGAACCAATTACATCTACCGATTCAATTTCAAAATCGGAAAGTAACCCCTCGACTGTCGGACCTCCGGCGTTTAAACCGACAAGAACCGCTCCGAACTCGTAGCCCTCCTCCAATTCGTCATTTGAGGGACCTGACGCGGGTTCTCTTGTCGCAGTTTCAGTCGGCTCCGTCACCTCAATCAAGTGAATTTTCGCCTGAAGTATTTCCGAATATGCCGATTCAAACTGTTCATCCGTGGCATTGACGTCAGCCAATAATTCAACTGCCTTTTCGTAAGCCAAGGTATACGCTCTGTAAGATTCCTCGGTGTAATCTTCCGCTTTAAAAAGGGAATAGTCCTTTACCTCATTCTCCAATCTATATCGAGGGCCGTCGTCGGGAATGTAATCGAACAAATTCCAATAATGTGGTTCTGCCGAAGAAACATCGGAGCTTGATTTGAGAACCTCTACAGCTTTCCAAACTATGTCCTCCGTTTTCTCCTTAAATCTTACATAGACAATTGAATTTTTCGGATTATCATAAGGGTAAATACTTACCGACGAAATATCAAAGTCAGACAGCAATGACTGAACCGTCAAATCGTCTGAGTTAAGCTCTACAAGAACCGCTCCGAACTCATAGCCCGCCATCCACTCGTCAGTTCTGGACCTTTTGCCTGTTTCACGGTCTACCGTAACCATACGAACCTTTTCGCCGAGCAGGTCCATATACGCGTTTTCAAGCTCTTTGTCCGAGGCGTTTTCATCGTTAAGTAACTTAACCGCGTTTTCGTATGCCTCGGTAAACAGTCTGTACGAGCCGGGGGCATAATCTTTTTCATCGACGTTTGAACATTCCGATATAACCGTCGCCAGTATATCGCGCGCGTCGGTATAAACCGAAACATCTTCTACGCCGTATTCCGCGCCGCCTGAAACCGCAAAAACGCACGGAGCGCACCCAAACAGCATTAGCGCCGATAAAAATACGGCCGTAAATTTTTTTAGTAACTTTCCGCTCATTAAAACACATCTCCTTTCATAATGAGCAATATATCTTTATTTTGTAACCTTAACTTTTATTTTAAGGGTTTTAACCTTATTGACTAATATTTTCAGGGTAGTCGTACCCTTTTTCAGCCCTTTTATTTTTATTGTTTTTGAGGTTTTCTTGGAGGTAATCGCCGCACGTTTTGTATTTGTGTATTTGTTATTGTATTCTGACGCTTTCCCCGTTAATTTCAACTTCTTTGTCTTTCCCTTTTTAACTTTTACGGAAGTCACCTTTTTGCCGTTTGAGGTAAGCTTCGGATCGTCCTCAACCGTATAATTCAATCTCACCTCCAACGCCGACCCGTATATGGCCGTAACTGTCGCCTTGCCCTTTTTTCTGGCGGTAATTTTGCCGTTTTTCACGGATATAACCTTAGAATTTGATGATTTCCAACGCTTTACCTTGCTTTTGTTCGCTATCGGGATTTTCACCGTCTTTCCCGATTTAATTTTTATTCTCGAGGCGGTTGACCCCGATTTAACCGTAAAGCTGTGAAAATTATCAACAGAATAATCTCCTTTGCCCCAAAACACAATCGCGTCACTGTCCGAAATATACTCTCGGAACAATTCAATACTTAACGGATTCAAATCCTTTATTACGATTTCAATGCAATTATACTCATCGTCGTCACGCAAATTGACGCTCACAATGTTACCAAGTACTATTTTGAAATATTCTTGTGAAAATTCCATCGAGTTTCTGTTATTAATATAGTACAGGATTGTATTTTCAAGCTCTTTAAGCTCCGCGCTCGTGTATGTAACACCGCGCTCCTGTTTTAGCATTTTCAGGTAATCGGTGTACCAATAATAATTTTTGTTCGGTTCGGATTCGTTATATACGTTGAATTTTTCATCGCCTATGGTGAGAGCGGACACGGAAACCGCACCTGAAATTAAAATTGTGATAATCAAAAAAAGTGACATAAGTTTTTTCATAATTGCACCTTTTTACTAAATAAAGTTTTATTCAGCGTTCTTATAAAGTTGATACATAATAACGGCCTTTTTCATCGAGCGTTATTTTTGTTGTTATTGTCTGAGATGTTTTATCGGAGTAATTAGCGGTTATTTTTACAGTGCCTCCGAAGTACTTTGTATAGTCCTTAGCAGTTTTTAAAAGAGCGTCAATCTCCTTTGAGGCAAGGCGGTCGTTTTTAAGCGTAGAGGGTACCATAGTTATGTCGGCAGTCAAATCCTTGGTCAATTTTTCGCAGTTCGGAATCCAGTTGACAACTTTATTCCCCTTGTACGGAATTTTGCCCTTTTTGAGAATTGACGCGCTCTCGCTGTAGAGAGAGCCGTTACCCGAACATTCTACGCTGTAGCTTGTGATTTTATCGCCCGAAATTTTAAAACTGATTGGGGACGGAACTATGACCGTTCGTTTTTCCACGGTATCGCCCGATTTGGGTTTTGCGGTATCATCGAGAATCTCACGTCCGTTTGCACCGCTATAAACTACGCGCTGTTTTTTCTTTTGAACGCCGTTTGAATCCTTTATCAGCGATTTTTTCGAGCTGACTGTCGCCTTGCTGTCCGCATTATCGAGAGCATACGCGGTAACGCTCAGACTTGTCTGACTGTCTGCGCTGAGGCTGAAAAGGTTTCCTATGCTGTCTGCAAACAAAGCGATAAAAAGCACAACGCACACTGCTGACACAGACGTTGAAAGCGCCTTGATTTTATTTTTTCTCTTTTTATAACGGACAAACAGCTCCTCCGCTCCGCGAGTAAAAGCATATTCGCCGAACTGACTGTCTATCTGTAATCTTAAACTATTCATTATTATCCTCCGTGAGGTAATCTTTCAGCTTAGATTTAGCCGTTCGCAATCGGTAAGCAACATTCGGCACGGAGAGTTTCAAAATCTTTGAAATCTCCTTATGGGTAAGCTCCTGATAATAGTAAAGCACTACTACCTCTCTAAGCTCCACGGGCAACGCCTTGATTGCCTCGATTACACTAAGCTTGCTGTCGATATTTTCTTCGCTGTATGTATGTGAAAGGACGTCAACATCTTCCTTAGGGGTCTCAAAGGAAGATTTTTTCCTAAGTCTGTCCTTGCAGATGTTTATGGCTATGCGCGTCAGCCAGGTTTTTGCGCTTGAGCTTTTGTTAAAGCTATGCAGTTTGCAAAGCGCCTTGTAGAAGGTCTCCTGAGTCGCGTCCTCCGCGAGTTGATAATCCTTTAACATCATCGCGCAGACTCGAAATATATTTTCTCTGTATTCGACATATGTCTTTTCAAACTCAACCATGGTTGTTTCTTTCATATCGACTCTCGCGTATTGACCCCCTTTCATAATATTAGACGGATAACTGATACGGTTTTATAGTACCATAAATAAAAAAAATAAAAAACAAAAAAATTTTATGTCCGATAAAACTATTTTTCTGTAAAATCCGCCGAAAGACGCATACCTATAGTACGTTTAATATTTTTAACCAAAAAAGCCGACGGGAAAAATCCCGTGATTTCAGTCGTATAAAGTTATAGCCGTTCGATATAAAAAGCGCCGAGAAATTAATCTCAGCGCTTTTTATCTTGCTTATCCAAGGGGTAAACTTTACAAGTTTAATTTTCAATATCCTTTTAGGAGGCAGATATAATATTGTTTACAGCCTCACGGTTGCGGTTGTATTCTTTTCTTAACGCGTCAAGGTGTTTTTCACCCTTTTTCTCAAGGTGGTAGTAAACTCTCGTCCGCTTTCTGCCGACCTTTTTGGAATATTCGGAAATATAACCCTCATCCTCAAGCCGATAGGTTGTTGTGTACAGCGAGTTCATTGAAACCGAAAACACTCCTTCGGAATTTTCCTCAATTGACTTAACAATCTCGTACACATATCTGTCCTTATGCTCTAAAAGAGAAAGGACAAGTAATTCAGTTACACTGCAAAAGAAATAATTTTTTTCCGACATAAAAACCTCACAATACTTTAATGCCATTATACCGCAAAACGAAGTAAAAAATGAACATAATTTTGTAAACTTTAAGTTCTCCGCCTGTTTATATATAGAGGGCAGAGGCGAATTTTAAGATACAGTTCCGTTTGCACTGCATTTAATTTTTACTGAACGAGTATATTCATATACACCCGTTGATGATAAATATTTGGCGATTGCGGTGGCTGTAGCGGAATTACCGCTTTTGCTTGAGGACGCTTTTTTTATTGACCAATCTGACGCAGGCGCGGAAGCCTTGTGAGAACAGCTTTTACATTTTGATGTGCTTCCGTTGTAATTAAAGGTTGCCGTAATTTTTATATACCAAAGTGTAGTTCCGTTGCTGTTTTTATATTTAGTTGTTTTTGATTTTGTAATTGTTTTTGTTGTTGCGTCGGGAAAATATCCCGTATCGGTAACAGGAACATCGGAAATAACAGTTTCCAAATAATCGCCGTTTTCAAGATATTCAATCTCTGTTACTTCTCCTGCGGATATATCTTTTGCGTTAACATTAATACCTAAAAATATTGATAAAATTGTAATTATTGATAATACTGATAAAAATTTTTTCATAATTTCCATACCTTTCTGCCCACGAATAAAAGCTACACTTTTCTGATTTTTCTTTTTAAAAGAATTTAAATTTTATTACATCCTTACCGCGGGCGGATAAGGCGTAATGAAAATTCAGCTATTAACTGCTTTAAGGGGGCAAAACGGTTGGAATATATAAATCAAATTAATTGGTTTTCATAATACTTATAAAAATCACTCAATTATTGTTTCAACTCCAACCATTTCTTGTCTAAGTATCATTTGATGATCTTCATACCAGAACATACAGTATACAGCTGAAATTAATATTGCGATAACGGCTAAAATTGCAAAAAATATTTTTATGTACTTGGAAAATTTTATTTTCTTTATTACTACATCAATGTCCTCTGTAGAATAAAAATCATTAACAACATTATGCGGTGTACCGAATTTTTTATAAATTTCTTTTTTATTTGTTATATTTTCATCTTCACAGAAGATTTCTATATCGCTTGCGAGTTTTTTTAGAAATTTTCTCTCCTCCTTTCCTTTTACGGGGAAAAACTTTTTAACGTCTGAAATATACTCTTTATAAGCCTTTTTCATAACATAACTCCTTATCTTTTATTTTGCGATATGTTTCATCACAAATGTATTTTATCACACATTTTCCACCAAATCAATATTATTTTTAAAAAATATCGTTGACATTAAATATTTTGTGTGATATAATACATTCATCAAACAACATATGTCCGGAAAAAATTGTTGTTTGTTAACCGTACGGAAGATTTTTAAAGAAAGGAGGTTAAAAAATGAAAGGCAAGATAAAGAGGGTTTTTGTTTCTTCGTTAGCTGTTCTTTGCGCTTTTTCTTCAATTGCTGTAGTAGGAGTTGGGGCAAAATCCGAGCAAAAGGAAAAGCACCTTGTAGTTCCTAAGGGATTTACTGTAACGCGAGCCGAGAATATGAAGAAAAAGGCAAAACATACCGAAAACTATCCGTCTTATCCGACAGTTAATGATGGAACTAAATCTACAATTGGAACTTACGCTTTTAAAGGTGATAGCAGGTCAATTTATAATACTATTACTCTAAATGAAAATAGTTCTGCCGTTACCTCGGTAAACTATGGTAAATTAGGTAAAGGATCATGGGTAATAAAATATACTCATAAGAGCGGCGGAGAACTTGATACTACTATAACATCTATTAACTGGTATTAATTATTGTTCTTCTAATATGCCGATTATTTTTCATATAATTGGCATATTAGCCTTTTTAGGAGAAAATTACTATGAAACTGAAAAACATTCATTTTTTGTCAAAAGCAAATTTAAGAAAAAACCGAAGAAAATATTTTACTGTAATCT
>CANQVS010000023.1 GCA_947627345.1 uncultured Clostridia bacterium | reverse complement strand
ATACCTTGTTTTTTCTTCCTGTTTTTCCCATATAAATATGCACCTCCAAAAGTGTCTAACTTTTGGGGTGCATATCAAAATTCGGGGGGCAATTTTACTTTTTTATTTAATTCCCAATTCCTCAAGCGATTGTGCGATAAGCTCCCGCTCGTCCATATGGTATTTGACGCCTTTAATTTCCTGATAATCCTCGTGACCCTTTCCCGCTAAAACGATAATATCTCCGTCCTGCGCGTTTTCTATACAGTATTTTATCGCGTCCTTGCGGTTAGGAACAACTACATACTTTCCGCCCGTCTTTGCAATTCCGACCTTAATATCCTCTATAATATCCATAACGTCTTCAAAACGGCTGTTGTCCTCAGTTATTACGCTTAAATCGGACAGCCTTCCGCTTGTTTCGCCCATTTCATAACGGCGAACCTTTGGACGGTTGCCCCCTGCTCCGAACATTGTAATGAGGCGGTTGGGATTATACTTGCGAAGTGTGGTTAAAACATTTTCCATAGAAAGGGCGTTGTGAGCATAGTCAATCAGCAGAGTGTAATTTCCCGGAACGGGAACGACCTCGACCCTGCCCTTAACCGCTACGGTTTTTAAACCCTCTAAAATTGCATCGTTTTCAATGCCCATTTCAGCGCAAACGCTTATTGCGGACAGCGCGTTGTAAACGCTGAAATGTCCCGGAATTGCGACGTCAACGCGCATTTGCCTTTTTCCCGACAAGTCAAATCCCGCGCCGAGAAAGCCCGGAGTTGAAAGCAGACTGTCGTTTGAGGCGATATAATCTGAATTTTTGTCAAATCCGTAGGTTTTAACTTCGCAGGTTGAGCCGTTTAAAATTTCCTGCCATTTTTCATCGTCACGGTTAATAAGTCCGAGCCTGCATTTTTTAAAAAGCATAGCCTTACATTCGAGGTATTCCTGCATATCCTTATGCTCCGCTCCGCCGATATGGTCGTGTGAGAAATTCGTAAAAATACCGTAGTCAAAATCAATCGCGTCAACGCGGTGCCATTTCAGACCTATCGACGACGCCTCAATAATCATAGCCTTGCAGCCGTTGTTTACCATATCGCGCATAGCCTTTTGAATTTCATAGCTTTCAGGGGTGGTGTTATTTGTCGGAATACGTTTATCCCCGATTATTATGCCGAGCGTGCCTATTGTACCGCTTTTAATTTTCGCACATTCGAGTATGCGCTTAATCATAGCAACGGTTGTCGTTTTTCCTTTGGTTCCTGTAACCGCGATAGTGGTAAGCTCCTTTGCGGGATTTGAGAAAAACTGAGCGCTTATGTATGCTAAAGCCTCTCTGGTATCTTTGACTTTTATAACCGCGGTGCTGTCGCCTTGAATTTCAATATCATCACAGATTAAAACCGCCGACGCGCCCTTTTCTACCGCCTCCGAGGCGTAGGAATGTCCGTCAGAATTGTAGCCCTTTAAGCACACGAACATTGAGCCGTCGGTAATTTTTCTGGAGTCGTAAACAATATCCGAAATCTCGGTTTCGGTATTTCCTTTTATAATTTCGTAATCGACCGTTTTAAGTAAATCTTTAAGTTTCATCAAAATCACCTTTTTATACTGATTCGGCAAAAATCTTTAAGTAAAATTAAAGCTTAATAATCATATATTAATAATTATATCAATATAATACATAAAATACAACCTTTAATATTTTTATTGCATATTGCACAAACTAATAAAAATTTTCCCTAAATAAGGGGAAAAACAAGCTTGCAAAATCTGTCTTTTGTGGGAAAAGTCTATAAATGATAAAAAGTAATAGTGATTTTGCACAAAATGAGATTATGCAAATTGCATATATAAATTAGCTTATAATTATGCAGATTGCTATAAAAATAAAATTCACAGGTAAAACTGCACAATTTTATGAATTTTATTTGATGTTTTAGACAAAAACAACAAAGGGAGTTGTATTTTAATGGCAATTTGTGTTATTATTTATATAGTGAACGAATCGCGCAGTCCCCAATTGTACGCGGTTTCACTTGGCGCTTGTTAAAAGTGCTAAAAATATTATGAAAGAAGGAATTCAAATGAAAAAAATCGTTGCTCTGCTTTTAGCAACAATGATGATGGTTGCTGCTTTTGCAAGCTGCGGCGGTGGCGGAGAGAGCACAACTTCAAACAGCGGATCCGGTAACGGAGATACCAAGACTGGCACAGGCTTCAGCGTAGACGCTGCCGATTTTGGTGAAGAAAAAGGTGCTTCTCTTAAAGTATGGGGTCCTGATAACTCAGTAAAACTTCTTAAGGAACAGTGCAATGCTTTCGTAAAGAAGTTCCCTGACCAGAACATCAAAATTAACGTTGTAGCACAGGGTGAGGATACCGCCGCTACAAATATGCTTTCAGACCCTGATGCGGCTGCTGACGTATTCGGATTTGCTTCCGACCAGTTAAGCCGTCTTGTAAGCGCAGGCGTTATTGCTCCTGTAGCTACAAAGTACGCTGAGGATATTAAGGCAACTAACTTAAAGGCTGCTGTTTCCGCAAGTACGCTTCCTAACCCTGATACAAAGGAAAAGGAAGATACTCTCTATGCTTTCCCTGAAACAGGTAACGGATATTATCTTGTATATGATAAGTCTGTAGTTCCCGATAAGGACGCGGGCTCTCTTGAGAAGATTCTTGAGGACTGTAAGAAAGCAGGCAAAAAGTTCATTATGGACGCAGGAACAGGTTACTATGCTTGTATCTTCGCTTTCACGGGCGGACTTAAAATTGAGGGTCTTGAGAAAGATAACATCACTCAGAAATTCAATAAATATGACGAGGATAAGGTTGTTGCAACACTTAAAGCATTCTCAACTCTTATGCACGAGTACAGCGATACTTTCACAAGCTTAGACGTTGCTAACGTTTCTTCAGGCTTCGTATCCTCCAAGTCTAAGCCTTCAACCTGCGGCGCGGGTATCGACGGTAACTGGAACTCAACTGCCGACGAAGAAGCTCTCGGCGATAACTTCGGCGCTACTAAGCTTCCGACAATCAAGGTTGACGGTAAAGATGAGCAGATGATTTCTATGTACGGTTACAAGATGGTAGGCGTTAACAACGCGTCTAAATATCCTCGTACTTCTCAGATTCTTGCTTACTATCTCGCAAGCGAAGAGTGCCAGAAGCAGAGATGTGAGGAACTCGGTTGGAGCCCGACAAATAACAAAGTTGTAGAGTCTGACGCTACTAAGAAAAATGTTGCTATTTCCGCGCTTATCGCACAGAGCGAGCACGCTGTTGCACAGGTTAACGTTGCTAAGACTTTCTGGGATCCTATGGCTAACCTCGGAAACAAGCTTATAGCTACAGATACAAAACCCGATAAGTTTGATTTCAAGAAGCTCCTTAAGGATACAATTTCCAATATTAAGGACGAGTAAATCATATTTAAACATCGATTTTAAATTTGAATTATTTCAGTTAATCGGCGGCCTGTTTCGGCAGGCTGCCGACGGACAGATTTAAAAAGTGTTATCATGTAATTTTGAAAATTATTTGGCTTAAATAATAATTTTTAAAATGAGGGGAACAGGATAACGCAAATTATTATTTAAACCAAATAAAACTAATGAAAAGGGAGAGTGATTTAATGAGATATATTGACTATATGCAGCTAAATCCTTTCCAGAAGTTCGGTTATAACTTTACCCAATTCTTTAAGAAACTACCCGGCAATCTTGCTCGTTTCTTTACATTTTTGGGACGTGCAATTGTTAGATTTTTCGTGGGAGTAGGTAAAGGATTTGCTAACTACGGAAAGAGATTCGCCAAAGGCGATTTCGCTGTAAAGCTTTCCTATCTCATTTTCGGCTTTGCCAATATGGTTAAAGGCCAGTTCATTAAGGGCTTACTTTTCCTCATAACCGAGGCTGCTTACATATTGTTTATGATTTACTTCGGTTGGGGATATATGTCCAAATTCAACACTCTCGGTACGGTTAAAGCCTCCACTACAATGGACGCGTCAGGCTTCCCTGTAACAGTACCGGGTGACAACTCAATGCTTATTTTACTTTACGGCGTTGTTACAATAGTAGTTACAGCTTTGGTTTTAGCAATTTATATTGCAAACACAAAGAGCGCCTACAAGGTTTATGAAGATAAGCGCGAGGGCAAAAAGGTTCTAACATTCAAAGAGGAAATAAAGCAGTTTGTTGACGAGAAGTTCCATATTACACTTATGTCGCTTCCCTGTCTTTTAATCGGTTGCTTTACAATTTTACCGCTTGTGTTTATGATTCTTATCGCGTTCACAAGCTACGACAACGCTCACCTGCCTCCCGGTAACCTCTTTACATGGGTAGGTCTTGAAAACTTTACGGACCTCGTTTCCATTACCGAGGGCGCGAACAAAGCAACAACATTTATCGGACTTGCCGAGTGGACAATTATATGGGCTATTTTCGCAACATTCTCGAACTACATTCTCGGAATGATTGTTGCTCTTATGATTAATAAAAAGGGAATAAAGCTGAAGGCTCTCTGGAGAACCCTGTTTGTAGTTGTTATTGCTGTTCCTCAGTTCGTATCTCTGCTTCTTATGAACCAGATGCTTCAGATTAACGGCGCTATCAACCAGTTGCTTTCGCTAATTGTAGGTTCTACCGTTCAGATTCAGTTCCTTAATTCCACGGCGCTTATGGCGAGAATTACGGTAATTATTGTAAATATCTGGATAGGTATACCGTATACGATTCTTATTACATCGGGTATTCTTATGAATATCCCCGCGGACCTTTATGAGTCTGCGACAATCGACGGCGCGGGTCCTGTCAAGAGCTTTATGAAGATTACACTTCCGTATATGCTCTTTGTTACAACCCCGTATCTGATAACAAGCTTTATAGGTAATATAAATAACTTTAACGTTATCTACCTCCTTACAAACGGAGGACCGACGACGGAGAAGTATTACCAGGCAGGTTATACCGATATTCTTGTAACGTGGCTGTTTAAGCTGACTATGAACAATCAGGATTACAACCTTGCCGCCGCCGTAGGTATCTTAGTATTTATTGTTTGCGCTACTTTGTCGCTTATCACGTTTAATATGACAAAGTCTGCAAAAGACGAGGAGGCGTTCTCATGATAAAAAGCTATAAATTAAGACGTACTCTCGCAAATACATTTATCTACATAATTCTTGCAGTTTTGGGTATCGTGTGGGTATCTCCTCTTGCGTATCTTCTCATCCAGTCGTTTAGTGCAGACAAGGCTTCTATACCGCAAACGCTTATACCAATGAGTTATGGTATTGATAACTATATCAAGCTTTTTACAAACACGGGTACTCTTAACTTCCCGAGGTGGTATCTGAACACATTCGTTGTTGCGTGCTTTAGCTGTGTAATTTCCACAATCAGCGTGCTTATGGTGGCGTATGCGTTCTCACGTCTCAGATTTAAGAGCCGTAAAAAGTTTATAAACGTCGGTATGATTCTCGGTATGTTCCCGGGCTTTATGACTATGATAGCTATTTACTATCTATTAAAAGCTATGGGACTTACTCAGACTCTCGTTGCTCTCGTTATCTGCTATTCGGCGGGCGCGGGCTTGGGATTCCAGATTTCAAAGGGCTTCTTTGATACAATCCCGAGAGCGCTTGATGAAGCGGCGACTATTGACGGCGCAACTAAAAATCAGATATTCTGGAAAATTATTCTTCCGATGTCTAAGCCAATCGTAGTTTATACTGTCCTTACCTCATTTATCGGTCCTTGGACAGACTTCATACTTGCAAAGATTATAATGGGTGACGCAGTTAATAATTATACGGTTGCAATCGGACTGCAAATGATGGTAAGCCTTGAATTTAAGGTTAACTATTTCAAGCAGTTCCTCGCAGGTTCCGTACTTGTTGCTGTACCTGTAACAATCCTGTTCCTCAAGATGCAGAGCTACTACGTTGAAGGCGTTACTGCCGGCGGCGTTAAGGGTTAATCCCTTTCAATTTAAAATTAAGGGGCGGCGATATGTCGCCCCTTTCTGATTTAAAAATGATTTGAAAATGATTTAAAATAACATTTTACAAAAACCGTGTTTTCCAAAAGGACAATTAATATTTCCTTTGTATCTGCGCCTTTAGTGCGCGCATAAGCGAATGGTATATGAAGAATTAATACTGCAGGCTTTTTAATAGGTGAGATTTTATGAAAAAATTTGTTTCAATTATTTTAACTCTGACAATAATTGCGGCGGCGCTTTGCGCCTGCTCGCCTGAATATAAAGACCCGACCGACAGCATTAAGGTTGGGAAGTCAAATGACAAATACCGCAACTATTACGAGATTTTTGTGAGTTCGTTTAACGACAGTAACGGGGACGGTATAGGCGATATTAACGGTATAATTGAAAAGCTGGATTACCTCAACGACGGCGACCCGAAAACGGATTCAGACCTTGGAATTGACGGAATCTGGCTTACTCCCGTTATGCCGTCCCATTCCTACCATAAATATGACGTTAAGGATTATTTCGATATTGACGAAAGTTTTGGCACACTTGAAGATTTCGACAGATTGGTTAAAGAATGTCACAAGCGTAATATTAAAATTATAATTGATATGGTATTAAATCATTGTTCAAAATTCAATCCTCTTTTTGAAAGCGCGTGCAAACAGGTTTTAGAGGGTAATTTTAACGATGACGCGAGATATTTTGAAATTTATCATTTTGACAGCGACCCCGGGGAGGGATATACAGAAATAGGAAGGGGAAATTACTACGAGTCAAACTTTTCCGAATATATGCCTGAATGGGATTTGTATGCCGACTGTACGAGAAAATATTTTAAAAAAATATCAAAATTTTGGCTTGACGGACATAACGTAGACGGTTTCCGTCTTGACGCTACAAAATACTACACATCAAAGCGGGGTGACGGCGAAAAATTTCTTAAATGGTATTACAATGAGTGCAAAAAGATTAAACCAGATGTTTATATGGTTGGCGAAAACTGGACGGTTAATTCTGAAATTTACGATATGTATAAGTCGGGTATAGACAGCTTTTTCGCGTTCGGCTTTGCGGATTCGACAGGAGCATTTGTAAATGCTGTCAGAACGCATAACGGCGAAGGTCTTGTATCGTCGGTTAAAAAATACGAGGACAACAGCAAAAGAGAAAACAAGGACAGAATTAACGCGTTCTTCCTGTCAAATCACGACCAAAAACGGAGCGCTAACTACAATAAAGGGGTAGGGTTGAACGGTACAAAAATGGTGGCGGCGCTCTATATGCTGATGCCGGGAAATCCGTTTATTTACTACGGCGAGGAAATAGGATTAGCTCAGGACGCAACGCTTGACGGGGATGAATACAAACGCGGTCCGATGATATGGGACAGCAAAAATCTGCCCGATATTACCGTAAACAATAGCGTAAAAGCGGACAAAAGTCAGGCTCTGTACGGCGGAGTAAAACAACAGCAGAATGACGAAAACTCCCTGTTAAACTATTATAAGCGGATAATTAAAATTAAAAATCAAAATCCCGAAATTGCCCGCGGTGAGATAAAAGAAGAAAAATTGTCGAGTGATAAGAGTATCTGCGCGTACAGTGTAAGCTACAAGAAAAATACTGTTTATATAATCCATAACCTAAGCGATATTGAGCAGAAGACGGCAGACCTTAAAAACATAAAATGTACGCCAAAGCTCCGCGGAGATTTAGTCGCCTCAAACGGTATGGATGAAGATAAAACCGAGCACAACGAGCATATCTCGCTTAACGGAAGTGAGTTGAAACTTCCGCCGTATTCCACAGCGGTTTTAAAGATAGAATAGTGGATAATTACATTATTATTTGAGATTGTTATGACAGAATTTGAAATCAGAGTTTATGAGATGACTAAAAAAATTCCAAAAGGAAAGGTTTCAACCTACGGAGATATTGCGAAAGCTCTCGGCAATAAAGGTCTTGCAAGGGCGGTCGGAAACGCGCTCCATAAAAATCCGTGCGAGGGAATTGTTCCTTGCCACAGGGTTGTAAACTCCAAAGGCGAAATGTCGAAAAATTTCGGTTTTGGCGGACCTTTTTTACAGCGAAAGCTTTTGGAGCAGGAGGGAGTAGAAGTAATAAATTTTAAAGTTGACCTTAAAAAATATTTATTTTATAATTTTTAGTCATAAATTGTATTCCCTCTCTGAAATATATATCCCCCCAGATATTTCTCTCCTCTATCCTGTTTTGGATAGAGGAGAGATGTTTGGGGGATTTTTAAATTAAGAGTTAAGAATTGAAATTAAAAATTTAAAGGTAACCATTTAATTCCTTTTAAAATCGGATTAAAAAAGTTTCTGAAAAGTCTATAGCTGAACCTGTCCTCCCTATTCAAAGTAAGATAGAGGAGGAAACATCTGGGGCGAGAAGAATTGTCAGATAGGAGCTGAAATGTTTGATGTGGAAAAACTAAAAATCTGATGTGGAAAATCTAAAAAACTGACGAAGAGATGTAAAAAATAAGAATTAGGAATTAAAAATTTAAAGGTAACCATTTAATTCCTTTTCAAATCGGATTAAAAAAAGTTTCTGAAAAGTCTATAGCAGAACCTATCCTCCCTATACAAAACAAGACAGAGGCACAGAGGTTTGGGGGATATGCTTTTCAGAAAGGGACTGCAATGTTTGACGTGGAGATATAAAAATTAAGAATTAAGTTTAAAGATAAACTTTTAATTTCTATTCAAAAAAGATAGAACGGAGAAGTTTGTATAAAGTCTATAGCAACAGATAAAATAATCTCCCTATCTAAAGTTAGATAGGGAGAAAATTTATATATAAATATTAAAAATTTTACTTATGTTTTGTTTTCAAACAGTCTACAGCAGAACCTATCCTCCCTATCCAAAGTGAGATAGAGGAAGAAAGGTTTGGGGGATATGCTTTTCAGAAAGGGACTGTACGGACTGATGTGGATATATAAAAAACTGGAGAAGAAAAATTTTAAAAAGTTCAAAAAGTGACAAATGTTTTTGAGAGGCTTAACTATAATGATTGTACTAATCAAAAGGAAGTCTTAAAAATGGAAGTCGAAAGAACTGTTGTTAAAGCGAAAAATGAAGATGAGCGCGCTTTGTGGGGGATTGTGGAAAGCGTGGTTTACCTTTTGCTCGGGATTGTAATTTGCAGAGGAAAAATTTTCGGAGCGCTCGCTCCGTTCGGTGCAAGCTACATAGCTTCCGTACCGAGGAAAAAGATTTTCAGTTCTGCTGTCGGGGTGGCGCTCGGTTATGTCATCCTTATGCCTGAAAACTGTTTCAGATATATTGCTGTGACGGTCGCCGTTGCGCTGATACGCTGGCTGATTGAGGATTACAGGCTGATTTCAAAAACGGTGCTTTATGCTCCCACCGTCGCGTTTTTGCCGATTTTCGCCTCGGGAATAGTGCTGATGTTTGTAAGCTCCAGTACGCTGACCGATTTTTCGCGAGTGACAGTCGAGGCGCTTGTCGCAGGCGCGATAGCCTACTTTTTTAACCGCGCGATGTATCTCATAACCTCAAAGCGCAGACCGGCGACATTCTCCCAGTCGGAGCTTTCGTGTCTTGTGATGAGCGGTTGCGTGGCGGTTTTATCGCTTGGAAGTATAGCGTTTGACGGAGTATCGGTCGGACGAATTTTAGCTGTTTTAATTATACTTTTATGCGCGCGGTACGGTTCGGTCGCAGGCGGAGCGATTGCAGGAGCGTCGACAGGCTCAATCTTCGGAATGAGCTCGGCAAATTTTGCCTTTATCTGCGCAGGGTACAGCTTCGGCGGATTAATCGGGGGACTTTTTGCTCCGTTCGGGAAAGCGGGAGTTGCGCTCGGATTTGTGATTTGCAACGCGGTTATGCTCCTTTCCGCGGGCGACAGTTCGCTTGTTCTGCCGTTGTTTGTTGAAACAATATTGGCGTCGGCGGTGTTTATGATTTTGCCGAAAGATATTGAGCGTTATATCACGCCGATTTTTCTGCCGAGAGAAAGCGCACGGGGTGAAAAGTCCCTTAGAAATTCAATTGTTATGCGCCTTGATTTTGCCTCGACCGCACTCAATAACGTCAGCGGATGCGTCAACGGAGTGAGCCGTCAGCTCAAAAAGCTCTACTCTTTGAGTGTTGATTCCGTGTACGAGAGCGCAATAGACGACGTTTGTGAAAACTGCGGTATGAAAGTTTATTGTTGGGAAAGGCACAGAAAATCTACCGAGGACGATTTTAGAAGACTGTCCGCCCCGTTAAAAACGCAGGGATTTGTGACGGAAAATGATGTTGAAAATCTTTTTTCAAAAAAGTGCTGTCGTCAGATTGAAATTGCCGACGGAATAAACAGAGGCTACCGCGACTACCTCGGTGGAATTGAGGCATCCGCAAGAGTTTCGCAAATCCGCTCAATGGTTGCAGGGCAGTTTTCGGGACTTTCGGAAATTTTGGGAGATATGGCTGACGAAATTGAGGGTTATAAAAGCTATGACGCGGATGCCGCATCGAGGGTTATCGAGTATCTGCACAGACAGGGATATGTACCTATGGAATGCGGTTGTATGGTCGATACAAACGGCAGAATGTCCGTTGAAATCGAGCTTGCGGTAGGAAAGATTCCGCTTAAAAAGACTAAACTTGCAAAGGATATTTCTTCAATCTGCGGTCGTTGTTTTGACACTCCCTTGATATCCGAAATAGGAAACCGCCGAAGAATTGTATTAAACGAGGTTCCCGTATTCGATGTTGAGGTTGGAGTATATCAGCACGTTTTCGGTGGAGGTAAGCTCTGCGGTGACTGCGTGAACTGTTTTTCAAACGGCTTCGGTCAGTTTATCGCGCTTATAAGCGACGGAATGGGAACAGGCGGAAGAGCCGCGGTCGACAGCAATATGACCGTTTCAATTTTAACAAAACTGCTTAAAGCCGGACTTAGTGAAAACTGCGCGCTTCAGGTTGTAAATTCCGCTCTTATGGTCAAGAGTGAGGACGAGAGCCTGTCGACGGTTGATTTGGTAAAGCTCGATTTATTCAGCGGAAAAGCGGTTTTAAACAAGGCGGGCGCTCCGTTTACTTATATCAAGAAAAACGGCAGACTGCTGAAGAAAAACGCCAAATCACTGCCTGTAGGTATTTTGGGGGACGTTAAATTCGCTAAGGACAGCGTTAAGCTTTCGGGAGGAGATGTTATTGTTATGGTATCTGACGGCGCAACGCTTAAGGACGAAAAATGGCTTGAGGATATAATCCGTAATTTCAAGGAAAGTGATACCTGTGCCGACCTCGCGAAGGCTGTAGTAAACGAGGCAATAAAACGCCGTAATGACGGTCACGACGACGACATTACGGCGGTAGCTGTAAAGGTTATTGATAATTAATGAAAACGATGTATTAATCTTCCGGAAAATCCTCTTTTTTAGCCTCTTCGGTCTTATCCTTTGTCATATAGGCAAACGGTCCTGTCAGCGCGATTACACCGTAATAGTTAATTACGCGCCAAATAAGCGCCGCGCTTTTTAGGGTTCCGTTTATAAAGAATGTGCTGAAAAACGCGGTAAAGCCTAATTCCGCCGCTCCTGAGGCTCCCGGAATGGGTATCATACCGCTCATAAGGTTTACAAACGCCTGACAAGAAATAAGCTGTACGGGAGAGGCAAAGTCAAATCCAAACGAACGAAAAATAAAATAAGGAACAAGGAACATAGCGATAAACTGAAGAAATGTAAGTATAAACGCACTTGTTAAAAGCTTTGGCTTTTTGTAAATGTCCTTGTTGCTTGTATGGAAGGTATTGAGCTGTTTATCAATACCTTCAATTTTTTCGTCTACATTTTTTATAATCTTTATTTTATTAAGAATTTTAGCGAAAAACATTATGAGCTTTCTCGAAAGCTTAGGGGAAAAGCTGAAAAGAAGAACCATTCCCGTAACCGCAAGCTGTGAAATAAATCCAAACGCCAAAAGCAAAAGAATAATTGAAAGATTACGGCTTGAGAGGATGAACGGTATATTCGTTAAAACGGAGATTATGCTTATCAAGGTAAGCACAACCTGATATACCATAAATTTCTGCATAAGGCGCGAGGTTCCGTAGCCTATGCTTATTTTCATTGAATGGAGAAGGTAGACCTGCATCGGCTGACCGCCTGTTGACGAAGGGGTTATCGCGCTCCAGAAAAGTCCCATAAAAGCGACTTTGACGGAGTCTGTGAATCGAAATTTTTTATAATCGTCCTTTATGAAAATATAGATGACAATTGCTTCAATCAGCATATAAACAAGCTGTGACGCCACAGCCGCCGCTATCCAATACCAGATTACGCGCGTGTCCGAATGGATAAGGTCGTTAAGTCCGTCCTTGCTAAAGAAAAAGTACAGAACAATTCCCGCGCAAAGTCCTATGACGAGCGCGTTAAAAATATACTTTGGTTTAAAAATTGAATTCTTCATAATTCCTCTTAAATAATGGAAATAACTCCCATATAAATCGGTATATAGCTTTCGTTGTCAACTATCATAAACACGAAAGGACGGTTTAATTGTACCTTTTTGTCCGCCTGCTTTTTTGTCGAATTTGATGAGATAACTTTATTTGTGTTTATGCCCGCCTCATCTATTTTGAAATCAAAGCTTTGAGTAAAGTCGGAAATTTCTGCGGTTTTATTGTAGGAGAGTCCGGAATAATCGCCTTGTTTTGTCAGGAATTTAAGCTTAGGGTTGTCCTTTATACTCAAGGTATTTTTTGACGAAAAATTGGGAAGATACGCGTCGCAGGTTTTGAACACGTTGATTGAGTCCATAAGCTTGTAGTAATTGTCGCTGTTTAAGCCTTTGATAAATTTATTGATATTGTTTTCCTTGGGGAGAAGAGCCACGAATTTTGAGGGAGTGCTTTTGAAATCCTTTACGAATCCTGTGCAGTCCTTGTCCTCAATATAATACTCACAGCTTTTCATAAACTTTGCCTTAGTTTTGCCGTTTGCGCCCGTGAAATCGCCGTTTGAAATATCTTCCTTTTTGTAGCCGTCGAGCCAACTGTCCTTAACAAACGCGTTGTTTAACAGCAACAGGTCGCTTTTTTTATCGGGCGTTTGCGAAAAACCTGCTTTGTTTTCGGTTTTATCCGAAATATACGAGTTAACCTTTTCGGTAAAATCCGCAGACGAAAAGTCTAATCTAAAAATACCCTGATTGTAGAAATTAGCATTTTTTTGGAGAAAATTCTGGCTTACAGGCGTACCCTTATTAAAAAAGAAATCGCCGTTTATGTCTATATATCTCTTTTTTTCAAACCTGCTTAAATTTTCCAGTCTGCTGAAAAAATATCCGTTGCAGGCGTTAAGGTCATCGAGGGATATATTTTTGCCCGTTAGAAGTTTAATTTTTTTCTGAGTCTGCGAGGAGGCGGCGTTTTGTAAAAGCGAAAGCTGGTAGTATAGCGCCGACGGAGAGAATACCGTATTTTTTTTGCTGTTATAAAAAGAATTCAGCATATTAAAAGAAAAGCTTAAAGCGCAGTTTTTGTAATTGGGATAAGAGCTTGGAGTTGAGGTCTGCGCGCTTTGGAAATTGTATGTTAGATTTTCATCCGCGTCTGCTTTAGCCGATAAATCCTCTCCCGGTGTATTACCTGAACAGGAACACAAAAGCGTTATAACGATTGTAAATACTAAAAATAACGATAATATTCTTTTCATTTGAACTTTACTCCGTTAATGAATAGGCAAGCTCACAAATAAGCTTTGCGGAATTGCCTGTTCGGTGTTTTTTACAGCTTTCCCTCATTGCGTTAAGCTTTTCGGGATTATTTATAAGCTCGTTTATGGTTTCGCCGGGATTTTTTTTCAACATAACGGCAACACCGATGTCCGTAAGAAACTCGGCGTTGTCAGCCTCCTGACCCGGAAACGCGCTGTATATCGCCATAGGAAGACAGCACCTCAGGCTTTCGCTTACGGTAAGTCCTCCGGGCTTTGTAATGATGATATCGGAGCAGTGCATATAGTCCTCAACATTATCGACGAACATAAGAAGAGAGGTATCCGCCCCGATTTTAGCCTTAAATTTATTGTAAAGGCGCTTATTATTGCCCGTAATTACAACAAACTGACAGCCCTTTGCCTTTTCCGCAATGTCCTTGTAGACCTTTAAGACCTCGTTTACACCGAAGCTTCCCGCCATAAACATTACGGTTTTTGTGTCGGTTTTAAGTCCTAATTTTTTCAGGAGTTTGTTTTTGTCAGTATTGACCGCGAATTTTTGAAAAACAGGGATTCCGAGAGGATGTACGCGATTGCTGTTGATGTTGTATCTTGTCTTAAAATCATTCACCATTTTTTTACTGCTCACGACATAATGGTCGATTCCATCGGCTATATATGTATAGTGAGTGGCAAAATCGGTTACCAACGCGATAATCTGCGCCGATATTTTACCCTTAGTCTTTAAATCTCCGAGCATTGTTGAAATAAACGCGTGGCAGGAAATTATAACATCGGGTTTAAAAGCCCTGATTATGGGCAGGAGATATTTGCCTTTAGATTTATTAACATTGTTGCAAAGGTTGTTGAGGGCAGATTTATGGTCTGAACTGCGGTAAATTTTACCGTAAAATCTCGGCATTTTTTTAGCGAGGATTGTGTAACCGCCACATATGAAGCTGTTATAAAATTTTCCGCTCAATTCAATCCCGTCAACAATACGGACAACGTTTTCCGGAGAATCAGCCTCAATATATTCCCTTAGCGCCATAGCGGCACGTTTATGTCCTCCGCCCGTTGACGCATAGAAAATTAAAAACCTCATCTTTTACCCCTGCTTTACATTACAAATATACTTTCACATATACAATTACAATTATATACAAATATAAGAAAAAATTCAATACATTAAATTATATTAGTGATTTTATTAATTATTTATAATTAATAACAGACGATTAAGTGCAAGTTTAACAAATTTAGATTTTTTCTGACAAATTCTGTTATTTTGCTTTATTTTTTTAGAAAAAAGGTATATCATATATATTGGTGAAAAAACCTTTTTAATTCAGGCTTAAAATAGAATGATTTTTACGAGAATCCGGTTGGAATTTGCGCGTTTCTGTTTTATAAGGCGCAGTATTAAACACATTTAGGAGAAGGGTTTAATTTGGAAAACTATTACGGCTCAAAATATAATTTTGAAGAGTTTTCAAATTCAGGGACGCGTGAAAACGCAAGAAACGCGGCCCCGCGCCACGCGCGTTCTTCTAAGACCTCAAAAGGACGTTACGGCGAACCCCGCCGAACGAGGGGCTCGAAAGAGCACGGCGCTCCCCGAAACGGCCCGAACCCTATGAAAAGACAAAAACAACCGATGAGCAAGGGTAAAAAAATTACTGTCACGATTATTACTTTTTTTCTCGTTATCGGGCTGGTTTTAATTTCGGGAGTTGTCGGCTTTAATATGTACCGAGAGTACAAAAAAAGTCTTCCGTTTCGATATTCCGATGACGTTTTTGTAGCGGGAATTGATATAAGCGGTCTTTCTGTTAAAGACGCGAGAAAAAAGATTGAAGAAAATTCAATGAGAGCGGTTAAAAATATAAACATAGACGTAACCGCGCGGGAGGTTAATAAAACCTATTCAAAGGAAGACTTTGAGTACAGCTTTGATTATAATACTCCGCTTAAAGAGGCAAAAATCTACAGTCTTAAAGAGCAGGGAATTTATGAGCCGCCGAAAGGCGAAACTGCTTCTCAAACTGAGGAGAGTACGCAAAAACCCGAATTTAATCTTTCCTATGAAGTTAAAGAGGAGTCGGTAAAAAAGCAGGTAAGGCGTTTTGCAAAGGATGTCGATCTTAAACCTAAAAACGCAAAGGTCAGCAAATTTCATCCGTTTTCCGAAAACAGATTTGAATATAAAAACGGCAGTTACGGATACAGACTTGACCGCGGTGAACTCTATAAAAAGCTAATCAAGTTTTTTAATTCAAATAAAACGAACATTAAACTTGAGGCAGAGGGAGAGGAGCTTAAACCTGAAATTACCGTAAATGATTTGCAAAATAATATTGTGGGACTTTCAACTGCAACCTCTGTATCTACAAATACACAAAACGGAACTGAAAATATGAGAGTTGCCTTTAAGGCGTGCAACGGTTCGATTATTGAGCCGGGCGGTATATGGTCGTTTAACGATTGTACGGGCGACTCAAATCTTGAATCAAACGGCTACAAAAAGGCTACCGTTATTTCAGAGAAAAAATTGGAGCAGGGAGTAGGCGGAGGAATTTGTCAGGCAAGCACGTTGATTTTTGAGGCGGGTCTGTTCGCAAATATGGATATTATCGAAAGGCACAACCATTATTGGGCGTCTGCCTACGCTTATGCGGGCGAGGACGCGACTATCGACTATCCGAACCTTGATTTGAGAATGCAGAACACAACGGATTATCAAATGTTTATCGAATGTCGTGTTGTTGGCAGAACATTACGAGTTAATATATGGGGCTATCAGGACCCGAGTTACGATAATATAAGACTTCACTCAGAGAACTACAATGTTTCTGAAAAAGATTTTCACACCAGAACTTTCAGAGAACTGTTTAAAGACGGAGAAATTATTAAAACCGAAACAATCTGCGATTCCTATTACAGCATTAAAAACGCGGTAAAGACGCCTGACGCTGAAACTTTCCGCACATCTGTAGACGGAACGGTAAAATACGAGAGCGCCGATTATGAAACAATGCCCGAAAACAATGAAGAGGACGACAGCTGAAACGATTAGATAACAATGGATAAAAAGCGTGAGCGTTAATCGCTCACGCTCTTTTAATAACAAAAAATAAAATGCAAATAAAATCTCCTTTTTTTGCACACAATAATATTGACATCTGCTTTTAAGCGGAAATCAGGTATATTCTTCCTGTTTATAATGTTAAAGAAAGGATGATTTTATGATAAAGAGAAACGGTAAATACACCTTCACTTTTGAGGATAAAATAAATATAACGGGCTTTAGCTCAATTGCGGGGAAAAAGGAGGCGGAGGGTCCTCTCGGGGAAAATTTCAGCGAGGTAATTTACGACGCGTACGCGGGTCAAAAAACCTTTGAGCTTGCGGAGTGTCATTTTCAGAGAGAGGCGGTTATCCACGCTCTTAACTCCGTCAATAAAAAGGCGGAGGACGTGGATATGATTTTTGCAGGCGATTTGCTGAATCAATGTATCAGCTCAAGCTACGGCCTGAAGGATTTTAATATTCCTTATCTCGGTCAGTACGGCGCGTGTTCGACAATGGCGCAGGGACTTATTATGGCTTCAATGTCAGTATCAAGCGGTGCGAGCAACTGTTCGGCGTGCGTAACATCTTCGCATTTCTGTACCGCCGAGCGCCAGTACAGGTCTCCTCTTGAATACGGCGGCCAGCGTACACCGTCAGCGCAATGGACTGTTACGGGAAGCGGATGCTGTATTATGGAGAAAGATTCAAAGGGTCCGAGGATTATCCGCGCCACAGTCGGAAAAATCCGCGATTACGACATAACCGACCTCAACAATATGGGTGCGGCGATGGCTCCTGCGGCGGCGCAGACTATATTGGATTTTTTAGGCGATACACAAACTTCGCCCGAGGATTATGATTTAATTTTGACGGGGGATTTGGGTACGGTAGGTTCCAAATGTCTTTACGATATTCTCTCACAGGAGGGAATTGACATTGTCGGCAGGCACAACGACTGCGGGCTTATGATTTATAACCGTGAAAAACAGGACGTTCACGCGGGCGGTTCGGGATGCGGTTGCTCGGCGTCGGTTTTATGCTCGACAATTCTGCCTGAAATAAAAAAGGGGAAATACAAAAATGTTCTTTTTATGGCAACGGGAGCGCTTATGAGCCCGACATCGTCACAGCAGGGTAATTCAATACCCTCAATAGCGCACCTTGTTAACATCATCGCTGAGTGAATATTTTAAACGCACCGCTTTAAAACGGTGTGTTTTTTGTTAAAAACTTTGACATTATTTAATTAATATATTATAATTTTATTGGAAGTTTTGATAAACAATTCCCTTTAGTTAAGGAGGACAATTATGAAAAGGACAATATCATTATTTCTTTCGATTCTTATGCTTGTTTCCGTGTGTTCGGCGATGAGCATAAACGCAGAGGAAACAGCGCCAATCGCGCCTACGGGTTTTAACATAGAAAAAGCCCTGTATGTTCACGCTGTTTCCGATTCACAGGACGGCGAGGCTTGGCAGAAATGGCAGAGTATCCACGATGAGGATTATGTTGAGGCAAAGCCGAATGAAAAATATTTTTTCCTGCCTACATCGGCGGACGGCAAAAAGGTTGACGTCTACAACGCTTTTTCAAACGCCGTAACGGTAAACGGAACTGAAATCGCTCCGTCAAAAACCGCGAGTGTAAGCTACAGCGAGGGCGCAGGCTACGATGTTAAGGTGGATAATACCGACTATAAGCTTAAATTTATGAAGTCAAACGCCGAGGCGGCAATCTATATAAATAACAGCAACGCTGACGGCAACGGCACAGACCTTATGTCTTATCTTAATGTTGACAAAGGCAACAGCGCCAAGGCGACGGGAGCGATAGTTACGCCCGACGGAAAAATTGATAACACTACTATTAAGAAGATAAAGGGCAGAGGCAATACTACCTGGCAGAAACCGAAAAAGGCTTATAACATCACTTATGATTCGGCGGTAAGCATAGCGGGAATGAAAGCGTCCAAAAAGTATTCGATACTCGCAAACTATCAGGATGATTCTCTGTCGAGAAACCGTTTTCTTTACGACCTTTCCGACGCGGTAGGTATGCCGTATGCTTCGGATTCACGCTATGTAGATTTCTATGTGAACGGATATTATTGGGGTTCATATCAAATGGCGGAAAAGGTTGAGGTCGGCTCAAAAGCGCTTGTAAATGATTTTGATGAAACAGATTATCTTAATGCCGACGGAAGCGTTAAGGAGGATTTTCCGTTCCTTTGCGAGGTTGACTCTGCCGCGACATACGGCGAGGATTTCTTTGTTACAATTTCGGGCGGAGTAAAAATTTCAATTAAAGCGCCCGAGCTTTCACAGGGCGATCCCGGATATAATGAAGTATCATCTTATGTAAAGAAAAAGTTTGAGGCTTTCTATAACGCGGCAAGAACAAAAACTGCTGATTTATCCCCATATGCGGACGTCGATTCGCTTGCTAAGCTTTATCTCATCAATGAGCTGGGCAAAAACTGGGACTGCGGTGTTTCAAGCCTGTTCTTCACATATCATCAGGACGAAAACGGAAACTTTAAATTCTACGGCTCGCCCGTATGGGATTTTGACAACTCTCTCGGCAATGCAGTCGGAGTTGAAAGCGAGCTTAGAAGTATGGGCGTTTCCGACTATGAGCAGTACACGGGCTGGTGGTGTAAAAATAAGGGCAAGAGCTCAAACTCAAAAACATCCTCAAATATTATGAACCGACTTGCTCAAAACACACCCGTTACAGAAAGGGCGGTTCAAATTTGGTTTGAGAAATTTGTACCCGCTATCGACCATTTTGCGGGAGTAAAGTACAATGAGAGTATTAATTCGGAACTTTACACGGCTGACGAATATTACAAGCTGATTGAAAAAAGCGCGCAGATGAATTATACAAGCGGTTGGCTTCTTAATACGGGAAGCTGGATTGCGAATCATTCAAGCCTTAAAAAAGCGGTTTATGACGACAGCACGAAAACATACTCGGTCAACAAAAACGCTACGAGTTATAAAAATGACTTTAAGGGTATGTATGATTATTGCCGTGACTGGATGATAAGCCGTTCGGCGTGGCTTTCAAAGGAATTATCTCCGCAGAAGGTTAACCAAATTACAGTCGATAATAAAGACGATACTAAGGAACCCGAAAAGACCGCTAAAATTTCGGCAAAAACCGCGACGCTTAAGGCGGGAGCGACTAAAACACTAAAGGTAACAAACGCGGGCGTAAAGAAGTGGAGCTCGTCAAAAACTTCGGTCGCAACGGTTAAAGACGGAAAGGTAACGGCTCTTAAAAAAGGTACCGCGAATATTACCGCTACCCTCAAAACAGGAAAGAAATTAAGCTGTAAAATTACCGTCAGTTCAAATCCGACTGTCAAGGTGGGTGGTAAAAAATACAGCAAGTCAAAAACTTATCCGGTGAAAAAGGGGAAAAAACTTTCCGTAAAAATTACAGGTAAGGCTTCCTCCGTTAAGAATGTTTATAAAACATCTAAAAAGAAAGTTGCGAAGGTTGTTTCAAAGGCGAACGCAAAAACCGTTAAAATTAAAGCTATGAAAAAGGGTTCCGCGAAAATTACTTTAAAGGTAAACGGAGTTTCGTTTAAAATTAAAGTAAAAGTAAAGTAATAACAATATAGTATAAAATCTCCCGAGTAAAAACTCGGGAGATTTCTGCCTGCCGAAAAACCCAAAATTCAGGAGAAGTATAAAGAAACAGACAAGCGCGGTAAAAATAATGTAAAAAAATCTGCTTTTCAAACATTATTATCTATGCTATAATAAATTGTAATGCTGAAAGCTATGGGGTAAAATTATGTTTAAAAAGATACAGGAGCTTGACGATAAGGTAATCGACAACATTATCAAGTTCCGCTCGCCTTTGAAAAACAGAATAATGATAGCCGCCTCATCAGCGGGAAACGCGGGAATGATATGGTTCGCGATATGTATGCCGTTTCTTATTTACGCTCCGTGGAGGGTTACGGGAGTGAATATTATTTTCGCTTTAGCGTTTACGCAGACGCTCTGCGAGTTGATACTAAAGCATATTGTACGGCGTGAAAGACCCGTTTGGAAGCTTTCCGACGACGAACAGCTTATACACAGACCTAAGTACTATTCCTTTCCCTCGGGTCATACCTCGGCTTCGTTTTGCGTGGTTTCCGTGGCGATTTTCAGGTGCAGTCCGTTAACAATACTGTTCGTGCTGTTCTGCGCCGTTATGATTGCAATGTCGAGAGTTTATTTGAGAGTTCACTATCTCTCCGATGTTTTGGTGGGAATGATTCTCGGATTGTTGTGCGGAGCGGCGTCTGTATCAATTTTCAATTATTTTATACAAACTTTTATATAACATCTATAACATCAGAAAAGGTTCTCCGCCTTAATGCGGAGAACCTTTTTAATGGTGTCCTTTAGGGCGTGGAAAAATCCCCCGGTTCACTTCATCAACGGGTGGTTTTGATTTAAGAGGGAGTATAGTTTTCTGCCGAACGTTGTATGCACTGCAAGCATTCTGCCCGTGAAAAGCAGTACTATGAATACAATGCTAAAAACTAATTTCTCTTTTAAACAAAGATTAAACTAAAAATAAGTTAAAATTTTAGCCTTGAATTTTTTATTTTTCTTTTATGTAATTGACAAGCTAATATTACTATTTGTAAAATAAATTTTGGAAAAATTTTCATAAAAGAATAATGTGGAAAACTTTGTGGAGTATGTGGAAAGTTGAAAAATTATAAAATAAACGCTGATAAATGCTGTGTTTGAAATCGGTTATTAACATTTTCAACAGACTTTTCCACAATTTTGTTTAAAAATAAGAACAATACAAATAGTATATTTCTTATTAAAAATAAAAAAAATCATATTTAATTCCCAAGCGAAATTAACTGTTAAAAAAATGTAATTTTTTCATTTTAACTTTCCTTATTTCATATAAATGATTTAGAGGAGCGATAAAATGAAAAAATCTCTTTTTAACATAATGGAGCTTTCGGGAATACTTTTTTGTATGGTGGCTGTAGCGTTTTTGCGTTCGGTCTATTCTATAACGGGCGAGGGTACAATCGGCATACTTTTCGGCTCCGTAAATATGAGTATATGGGAACAGGTTAAACCGATTATTTTAAGCTACATTCTTTACGGAGCATTGGAGCTTATGTGTGCAAAGCCGTATTTCAGACAGTTTGTTACCGCCAAAGCGCTCGGACTTTACCTCGCGGTTTTTATCTATATAGTATTGGGAAGAATTTTGCCGGGCGATTTTAACGCGCCTATAACGCTCGTTTCTCTTGCGGTTGGATTTATATTATCAAAAGCCCTGACGCTTAAAAGCGGAAACATCGCGGGATTTTTCTCTGTGGCGTGCTTTATGTTGCTTTTAATTTTCGTGATGTATTTTTCTTTTACCGCTTTTCCGCCGAAAATGAATCTGTTTATGGACAGCCAAAGCGGAATGTACGGAATAATCCCCGACAGCGTGGATATGGGAGCCGTATATCTTAATGTAAAAGAGTAAATTTAATTTATATGATAATAAATCAGTCAGCGGACAACGGATATTTATCTGTTCTCCGCTGACTGTTTATTTATTGTTTTTATTTGTAAGACGCTCACAATTAGCTTGTAAGGTCTAAAAAAATCGTGTTTTTTCTTTAAATAAATTATCTGTACGACACAGTTTGATATAATATAAATTGGCATATTATAAAACAAGGACGTTGGAATATGAACGCAGAAAATACAAGGAAAAAGGACGATGTGATTATCGGAAGAAATCCCGTCAGCGAGGCATTGAGGAGCGGTCGTGAAATTGACCGTATTCTTGTTGCCAAGGGAGAGAAAAACGGCTCGGCAGTCGCAATTTTGGCTAAAGCGAGGAAAAAGAAAATTCCAATTAAAGAGGTTGATTCAAGAAAGCTGGATTTTATTTCGGGCGGAGTAAACCATCAGGGAATAATCGCCTTTTGCGCGGTTAAGCAGTATGTCGAAGTTGACGATATTTTTAAGCTGGCGGAGGAAAGAAAAGAAAGTCCGTTTATAATTGTCCTTGACGAAATTGAGGACCCGCACAACCTCGGCGCGATTATACGTACCGCGGAATGTACGGGGGTACACGGCGTTATTATTCCAAAACGCAGGAGCGCCGCGTTGAGTTACGCTGTAGGCAAAGCGTCCGCGGGCGCTGTTGAATACGTTCCCGTAGCGAGAGTTACGAATATCAGCAATACGATAGAGGAGCTGAAAAAGCGGGGAGTATGGGTGTATGGCGCCGATATGAACGGAACAGATTATACAAAATGTGATTTCAGCGGAGCGACGGCTCTTGTTATCGGAAACGAGGGGAAAGGTATAAGCCGTCTTGTCAGGGAAAAATGTGATGAAATTGTTTCTCTGCCGATGAAAGGAAAAATAAAATCTCTTAACGCATCGGTTGCCGCGGGAGTTCTGATGTACGCTGCAATCGAAAAAAAGGGTTGATTTAATGAAAAGTAAAAAGCAAAATAACGATTTAAAAAATGAAAAAATAAATATTTCATCGAATGCGTCCCCCGAGCCTAAAAAGGAATTTAAGTTAGAGCAAATTCTTGCCGAAACACGCTACATATCCGAGCGTGACGCGATGAAGAAAGCGGCGGAAAAATACGGGGCGCGTCCCGAGATGGACGAGATTTTCAGCACGGCAGATAAAAAGGTTCGCCTTACAAACCGCAATCCTTTAGAGATTGATGAAAATAAAACCGAAAAAGAGGAAAACAACTCTATTAAAGGCGAAAAGAACGCTGCGACTATGCAGGCGGAGCTGATTATGGATTCGGAGGATGAGAATCAGATTATAAACCTCACTCCCGAAATCCCCGAGGGAGCTGAAATTGCTGAGGATGTAATTGAGGACAGTCCCGTATTTTCAGAAGTTGACCCCGAAATCGGAGCAATGTTTTCACCTTCTGACGGAACCTTGGATGTTTTAAAGGACGAGCCGTCGAAGAAAAATCCTTACGAGGGGAATTACGAGAAGAAATTCGGCATAAAAAAGCCTGCGCCGGACGCTAAAACAGTTCGTTCAAAGGTACCCGTTTATAAACAGGACAGCGAAGTTGAAAAGCTCCACGTTAAGGCGGGAAGATTTTCACAAGTAGTAAAGGGAGAATACGAGCAGTATCTACGCTCTAAAAATCCGTCAATTTCACAGGTTATAAAAACAGAAATGGCAAAGGTTGAAACGGTTGCTCCCGAGGGGGATACCCGTTCAAGAAAGGAAAAGGTGCTTTCGGCTGTTGTGGGGATATTTTCAAACGATAACTCTGACGATTCCGATTTGCCTGCCGACCAGGTTGTGACGGTTGACGATTATACGGGAGAAGAGGATACAAAGAGTATTCTTTACGAGCTGAATTTGAATATCAAAAAGTTATTTGCGAGAAGCGTTTTGATGAGTATTGTGACGTTTCTTCAGCTTGTTATCACGGTTATCGTGGGATTTTTTTCCGAGCCTGTTTTGGCATCGGTCGCAAACGCACCGATAGTTTACGCGGTTATTAACCTGATTTTTACGGGAGTTGTAATTTTTGCGAACAGAATTACAATTTATTCGGGGCTTACGCCTCTTGCCAAGGTCAGAGGAAATTCGGATACGGCTCTCGCTATCGCCTCTATCGGAATGGGACTCCAGACAATAGTTTCTCTGTTCAGGCTTGCGGGCGCGGAGAAATTTGACATCAATTTTTACGGAATAATTGTTTCGTTCGGCTTTTTGTGCAACTGTATCGGCAAGCTTATGATGGTGCTTAGAGTTAAGGACAACTTTAAATTTATTTCCTCGAAAACTCCGAGCCACGCTGTAAAAATTTATACGAATGAGGAAATTGCGAAGAAGATGATGAGCGGAACCGTAACCGACCGTCCGATTATCACATATCATCACAAAACAAAATTCCTCTCAAACTTTCTGAAAATTTCTTACGCTCCTGACCCGAGCGAGGATTTGGCGGGAAAAATTGCTCCCGTGACCTCTATATGTTCGCTTGTTGTCGCTTTTATGTACGGGATTATGCATTCGTCCTTTGTCGGAGCGGTTGACACACTGGCTGTAATGACGGCGGTGAGTATTCCGATTTGCACTTTGCTTGCGGTTAATCTCCCGATGCGTATTCTCTGCAAAAAACTCAACCGTAACGGTGCGATGATTGCAGGGTATCCCTCGGTTAAGCAGTTTTGCGACACAAACGCGGTTATGATAGATTCAAACGACCTCTATCCCGAGGGCAGTGTTAAGCTTGACGGCATTAAAACCTTTGCAAACCACAGAACTGACGAGAGCGTTCTTGCCGCGGCGGCAGTTTTGCGCGAGGCGGGAAGCCCTATGGCGTCAGTATTTAACAGGGGAATATTATCTAAGGAGCATAACGCCTCCCTGCCCGATGTTGAAACCGTGCTTTATGAGGACTCAATGGGATTGGTCGGCAGAGTAAACGGACAGCGTGTTTTGGTGGGTAACCGAACCCTTATGCGTAAATATAATATAGAAACTCCGTCTGAGGATTACGAGGAAAAATATCTTATCGAGGGCAGGAAGGTTACATATCTCGCACAGCAGGGCGAGTTGATTTCTATGTTCGTTACCACATATACACCCGACAAGGAAATTGCCGAGGCTCTGCAAAAAGGCGAGCAAAGCGGACTTAGCTATCTTATCCGTACAACCGACTGCAATATAACTGCCGAGAGTATAGCCGAGGATTTTGCGCTTTATTACCGCAGTATAAAAATCCTCCCGACGGGACTTGGAAATGTGTGTAAGGAGGCGCAGTCGCAAGTCGAGGAAAAATCGCGCGCGTACCTCGGAACAAGGGGAAAGGTTTCATCTATGGTTCGCGGTGTTGCAGGATGTATGAGAATTAAGGGCAATATTTCGCTTGCAATAGTTGTCCAGCTTATAGCGCTTGTGCTCGGGCTGTTGCTTGTTGCGACGCTTTGTCTTTATGCGGGCAACGCTGTTTTGGGAACAATTCAAATTTTAATTTACTCGCTGTTCTGGTCGTTGGCGGCTATGCTTTCACCTTTAATTCAAAGAGTTTAAGGAGGTACGAAAATGCTGATTGCACCCTCGCTTTTATCCTGCGATTTTTCGCAGTTCGGAAACGAAGTAAAACGTATGGATTTAGCAGGAGCGGACTATATGCATCTTGACGTTATGGACGGACATTTTGTACCGAACATAACCTTTGGCGCTCCTGTTTTAAAATATGTCCGTAAATTTACGGACAAGGTTTTTGACGTTCACCTTATGATAAGCGAACCGCTTAAATATATTGATGATTTTTGCGATGCGGGGGCGGATATTATTACCTTTCATATTGAAAGCGACAGCGACCCCGAAAAAACAATTGAGAAAATAAAAAACCGCGGTGTCAAAGCAGGGCTTGTAATTAAACCCGCCACACCTGCGGAGTCCGTGTTCCCATATTTGGAAAAGGTTGATATGATATTGGTTATGACCGTTGAACCGGGATTTGGCGGTCAGAGTTTTATGTCTGATATGCTCCCCAAAATTGAAAAACTCAAAAAGGAAATCACAAAAAGAGGACTTAATGTCCTCATAGAGGCAGACGGAGGTATAAGCGCGGAGAATATTTCGCAATGCGCCAAAGCAGGCGTTGACGTAGCTGTTGCGGGCACCGCGGTGTTTAAGGCGGAGAACCCTGAAAGAGCAATCAGGGAGTTGAGAATTAAGAATTAAAAATTAAGAATTAAGATTTAATAAAGTAAAGGTAACCTTTTAATTCCTATTCAAATTATATTTATAGGAAAGGTTTGATAGAGATTTTTCGCAGAACCTGTCCGCCCTATCCAAAGTGAGACAGAGGAAGAAACATTTGGGGGATATGAATATCAGAAAGGGACTGCAATGTCTGGCTTGGAGATATAAAAAAATAAGAATTAAAAACTTTACAGAATACGCTCTTCTCTGTCTGAAAGCGGATAGAGAGGAAATGTTTGATAGAGATTTTTCGCAGAACCTGTCCTCCCTATCCAAAGTGAGACAGAGGAAGAAACATTTGGGGGATATGAATATCAGAAAGAGACTGCAATGTCTGGCTTGGAGATATAAAAATTAAGAATTAAAAACTTTACAGAATACGCTCTTCTCTGTCTGAAAGCGGATAGAGAGAAAATGTTTGATAGGGATTTTTCGCAGAATCTGTCCTCCCTATCCAAAGTGAGACAGAGGAAGAAACATTTGGGGGATATGAATATCAGAAAGAGACTGCAATGTCT
>CANQVS010000022.1 GCA_947627345.1 uncultured Clostridia bacterium | reverse complement strand
AAACTTTTCCTCTCCCACACGCCCCAAAAGGCGAGATAGGAGTTATCTATAGATGAGAAGTACGCCAGCTCAGCCAATGAACGTCTAAGTCGAACACCTCAAGTGTTCGACTTAGATTGCGTTAGGTCAGCCAAAAAACAGACAGGCAAATATGCTTGTCTGTTTTTATATATGGCGGGATTCGAAGCCGAGCGTTAAGAAATCGTTTCGGTGAAACGATTTTAGCGAGGAGCGTTGATGTTTAACCTTAATAAAGTATTAAAAATTAATATATAAATATTGATAAATTCATTTTCGTGTGTTAAAATAATGCAGACAAATAATTTCAAAATTATTTAATTACGTTTATTTACATATGGAAAATCGGTGTGAAAATGTTAGGTGAAAAATCAATAAACTATAGTAATATTAAAAGGCATGCAAGTTTAAATATACATATTAAGAGGATGATGTATTTTGAAAAAATTGTTGCAACTGTTTTGACAATTTCACTTTCTTTACTTTGCTTTGGATGTGAAAAATCACAACAAAATGAAAATGCTTTACAATCACCTGAAATAAAACCATATTTATCAATTACAGAAACATATTATACAGATGAAACGGAGTCAGATATGAACAGCCGTTGTTTTACTTATGATATTGAAAGTGATAAAATATCTGAAAAAGGTGTAGTACCTTACACGTCTGCTTATCCATTCACATTGTATTCAAGTGATAAAAATGATATATTCTATACTGCTTACAGCGGAAAAGGTGATCAGATATATTTATATAATAACGGTAATGCTCAAAAAAAGACCGACATATTTTCCGGCGTTAATTATGTTATACAATGCGGTAATCAATATTTTGCTGTTGCGAAGTTGTTAGAGCATTATTCTACTGAACCTTTTATATTTGATAAGAAATTTAAAACACCTCAACGGGTATTCCCGGATAAAAAGGATGACCGTATTACATGGAGCGTAAGCACTATTCCTCAAGATGATAAAGTATTATTTTCGTATTATTCTGATAAAATTTCACGGAAATGTGATAATACAAAAGAAGACGACAGCGCACCGTCTGATATAGCTTTATTAGATATGAAAACAAAAAAAATTGATGTAATATATACAACTAATCAATATGTTTGGGCAATCGCCGGAAATGACAAAAAGTTATATTTTTGTTGTTCTCCAAGTGGTACAAGCGATAAAACTGAAAACAAGCTTTATGAAGTTGATCTTTCTACAAAGCAAAGTTTTGAAATAAAAGTTCCGTTTTATATTACTGAAGAGATGGCTCTATGGAAAAACACATTGTATTGTTTAGGTGAGCAAAATGATGTCAGAGGAATATATACATATAACATAAAAACTAAAAACACATCAGTAATATTAAAGGAAAATAAAAACGAATATATAAATGGATTTACATTAAATTACTAAGGTTAAAAGTCTGCTCTGTTCAGCTAATATACAGAGCAGGCTTTTTTATTAGTATTTTAGAATCCCATTTCCCATACTTAGAAGTAAAATGCGTTTTCCGAGCCGTTTTTTAGTCAGTAGGCCGAATGTTCAGATTTTGTTTTTAAAGGTTAATATTTATAAATTGATATTGATAAATTAATTTTAGTGTGGTACAATAATGTTGCCAACAAATTACAGTTTAATATTTGTACTATTTGTGCATATTCAGATAAGATTATGGGGATAGTGTTTTTGTTTTACGGTAAAAACACTATGCTCTATACGGCTATCCCTTCATTATCTGATATGCAAGAGATATATACTGTAATTTGTTTGGCGACAATCGGAGCTATGTGTTTTATGTGCGTATAACTTCGGTTGTACGCACTTTTTTATTTTATAATAATTAAAAGGAGGAAATGAAAATGAAAAAAGTGTTATCAATTATTCTCACCGCCGTTATGGCGGTGTCCTGCCTGTCTTTTTCCGCGGGCGCAAAAAAGGCAAAAATAAAAGCGCCGAAGTTAAAGTACATAACGCAAACTTCACTGACCTCGGCAAAAATAAGCTGGTCCAAGGCGAGCGGAGCAAAGGGCTATGTCCTTTACTACAGCACAACGGGCAGAGGATACAAAAAGCTCGTCACAACATCAAAAAAGAGCTATACCCACAAAAAGCTGAAAAATAATAAAAAATATTACTACAAATTAAAATCGTATAAAAAGGTAAAAGGAAAGAAAAAGTACAGTAAGTATTCAAATATTAAGACAATAAGATGCACAAATTATTTAGTCAGTCTTCATAACCCGTACAGAGTAAAAAATTTTGAAATTTATAAGGGAATAAAATCATTCAAAATGAACGATACAAAATATTATAATGGTTTTGTATTAAGTACAGAGAATGAGGGTTACCCCATTTTCGATGGTTTTGCAGATTTTAATTTAAAGGGGAAATACAGTAAAATTCAGTTTACCTTTGGTTATGATGACAGTACGGAACATACTAAAGCAGAGGATACGCTCAGTATAATCGCAGATGATGAGGTTATTAAAACATATGAGTTAAAATACGGCGACCTTACAAAGACAGTCACATTAAATATTGACAATGCCAACAAGCTTGAATTTCTTGTAACCCCTAAAAATGGTGGATTCGGTCGTAGAAAAGTAGGCTTTGCCAATATAAGAGTTTTTAAATAATTCATAAACAAAGGGACACATTCTTTATCGAATACGTCCCTTTATTTTCAGCCTTTTTACTTTTACAGAACGTAAAATCAGAGGTAAAAACCGAGCATTAAGGAAAAATGTTCCTGCGGGAGATTTTTACCGAAAAGCGGTTTTTTCTTATATTTTTAAGCGCCAAAATTATGTGAATTTATGATAAAAAGCGTATTCTTATTTGTCGAATTTTTGTTGACACGCTATAATCCTTATGATATAATTTTAATCATAAAGAGAGGAGACAAAATGGTAACGAAAAGAAATATTGCATTGTGTATAGTATTCAGCATAATTACTTGCGGAATTTATGATCTGTACTGGTTTGTTGTACTTACTGATGAAACAAATAATGTTTCAAATGATAACGACGGAACTTCCGGCGGAGTAGCTTTACTTTTATCTATTGTTACTTGCGGAATTTACGGTCTTTACTGGGCGTATAAACAGGGAGAAAAGCTTGATAAAGCGAAGAACGACAGGGGAATTCAGGCATCTAACAGCGGAATTTTATATCTTATTCTCGGTTTACTCGGATTTGGAATTATTGCCTACGCTCTTATGCAGGACAGCCTTAACAAGCTTGCAGACTAATTGGAGAAAAAATTGATTGTAAGATTAAAAAGTATAGTAAAGCCTATTGCCGTTATATTGGCTATAGGCTTTATTTATACAGTTATACACTACACTACGGGATTTTCTCTGTTTTGTCCGTTTAAACGCTTTTTCGGCGTTTACTGCCCCGGTTGCGGAATAAGCAGAATGTTTTTTAACCTCTTTGAATTCGATTTTTTGTCAGCGTTTAAGAGTAATTGTGTTCTGTTCTGCGTTTTGCCTGTTTTATTCGGATTTTTTATTTGGCACAGCTATCGCTATGTGCGTTACGGAAAAAGAGGGATTAGCAAGTGGGAAAACAGGGCTTTATATTTTCTGATAGCGATTTTAATTATCTTTGCCGTTGTGCGCAATATTTATCCTGCGGATTTTCTCGTTCCGTAAGCTATTAGTCCTTGCGCTGTCTGATATTTTGTGTTATAATACCACCATAATTGAATACAGCTTGTACGGCTTCGCAAGAATTAATAGGGAAGACGGTGAGAGTCCGTCGCAACAGCCATTACCGTATTTAGTTTAAAGAAAGCATTATGCCACTGATTGTGATTGGGAAGGCGCTTTGGAATATATGACTATAAGTCGGGAGACCTGCCGTACTCGTATTTTATACTGTTCTTGGGCATATGGAGATACAGTACAAATTGCCGAAAGGCTTTTTTGCGATGCCCTTTTTTAAGGGTAATTTTTATTTTACGGAGGTTTTATAATGAAAAAACTAATCGCAATCACACTTTCTGTTTTGCTTTTGGCGTCTTTTTTTACGGTAGCCGTCAGCGCGGAGAGTTCAAAGGTATCAATACGCATTGAGGGTATTGAGAAAAATTTTTTTAACGGTGAAATTGAGATTTCTGACGGAGCAACTGTCGCCGACGCGTTGACAGCTCTTGACAAGAATAATGATACCATTACGATTAAAGGTATCGCAGACAACTTTATCACCGAGGTCAACGGCGAAAAATCCGCGACTTTCGGCGGATATGACGGCTGGAATTATTCAGTTAACGGTTCCGCTCCGTCTGTTGGAGTATGCGATTACAAGTTATCATCGGGAGATGTTGTTGTTTTATACTACGGCGATTATCCGTGCCAAATTCCTGTTGTGGATTTAAGCAAGGCAAGCGAGGGAATTATTACGATTTCAAGTTATGATACATCGTGGATACAGGACGATAAGGGCGATTGGATTTCATCGTCCGAGTGGGTTCCCGTTACGGGAGCAACCGTAACATTAACCGATAACAATAAATCACAAAAATACGTTACGGACAAAAACGGAGTTATCAATTTTACGGTTAATGATTTTTCGGGTACGGTTAAAGCTGATGTGGATAAAAAGTCCGCCTCGGGCGCTCCCGCGGTTTGCCGTGAGTCCTTTTCCTTTGAGCTTGAAAACACTAATCCGTCCGTTACAGAAACAACCGAGCCGACAGCAACTGAAAAAACAAAAGTAACTGTCGCTTTGGCGAAAAATGAAATTTATGTTAGCGGGACAACGAAGGTTAATACAAATGTCGTTAACCCTAAGGGTAAAACTTCCTATACTTCAAATAAAAAGTCCGTGGCTGTAGTAAACAAAAACGGTAAAGTAACAGCAAAAAAGAAAGGCGTTGCCACAATTACCGTTAAAAATAACGGAGTAAAAGCTAAGGTTAAAATTACAGTTAAAAATCCAAAGCTCAATAAAAGTAAAATTAATCTTAAAAAAGGCAAAAGCTTTAAAATCAAGATTACGGGTAAAGCGGGTAAACAGACATATACTTCTTCCAAAAAAAGCGTGGCTAAGGTTTCAAAAAAAGGAAAAGTTACGGCTAAAAAGAGGGGTAAAGCTGTTATTACGGTAAAAACAAATAAGAGCGTTAAATTAAAGCTTAAAGTAAAAGTAAAGTAAAAGCGGTGGTAAAAATGGGTAAAAGGATATTGGTAGTTATATTGGCGGTTTTATTGTGTGTAACTACGCCTTTTATCGCCTATTGCTCGCAAATCAACACCCCCGACGGCGTTAAATCGTCCGTCGAGGGTGTAATTTCATACAAATGCGCGTCTTTAAACGTAAATTCGGTTGACGATATGCTCGCAAAATTAAGTGAAAATGCAGGAGACAGTTCATCAGATTGGTATTATATAGCTTTGTCCCAATACGGAGTTGACTGTAAAAATAATAAAAGTATTTCCGCGCTTAAAAGCGCCGTAGACGGATTTTATAAAAAGGGTTTAAGCAGTGTAAAGGCCACGGATTTACAGCGTGTTGCGTTCGCCCTCTTAGCTTGTAAACAGGATATAACCGATATAAACGGACGAAATCTTCTTGCGGACGCCACCTATAACCGCTCAAAATACAGACCTCTCGACGCCCAGGGTACCAATTCGCTTGCGTATGCTCTGTTGCTTTTGGATTCAAAAGGCTATAAGACACCGTTTGAAGCAAAGGATACAAGGGACAGTATTATCAATCGTATTTTAGACAGAGAAACGAACAAGGGCGGATATGCACTTTCGGGAAGTACTGCTGATACCGATATAACGGCAATCGCGTTACAGGCGCTTGCGCCTTATAAAAACAGGAAAAAGGTTAGTGAGAGTATTGACCGTTGCCTTGATATTCTCTCGAGCCGTCAGGACGAAAGCGGAGCATATAAATCGTTTTCAAATACAATAACTTCCGAAACCACCGCGCAGGTTATAATCGCGTTAACATCTCTTAATATAGACATTGCTTCTGACGGCAGATTTATAAAAAACGGAAATACCCTGCTTGACGGTTTAATGAATTTTAAACTTGATAACGGAGCGTTTTCACATACCGAAGGGGCTTCGGAAAATAATATGGCGACATATCAATGCCTTTGCGCGCTGGTATCCGCTTACAGATTTTTTAACGGAGAGGGAGTATTCTATGATTTCAATTCAAAGGTTAAAACCGTAACGAAATCTGTAAATAGGACTGTTACAAAATCCGTTGAAAAAAAGTATAACGCAAAAAGTAAAAAATCTAAAAAAATATCTAATCCCGAAACCTCTGAAACAATAAATCAAAATTCTAAAAAGGAAAATAAAACAATTTCTAATAAACAAACAAAAAAGAAGAAATTAAAAAACAAAATTGAAAAAGAAACCTCAAAGGCTGTTCAAAATGAAACAACACAAACAGTAATTCCGAAAACAAGTGAACAAAAATCAAACTCTGAAAACGGTAAACCGTTTACCCCGAAGCCTTTTTACATAGATTTTTTGTTATTGATTATAGGTTATCTAACCCTGTTTTTAATTAAAAAAGGAGGTAAAAAATGAAACGGCTGATTTTTTTCCCTCTTGTATTAATACTCATATTTTCGGGCTGTTCAATAAAATCACCCGATGATTACTATAACAAAATCGAAAACGGAGAATTAACGGCAACGGTTTCAATTAATTGCGGTACGGCTGTTGATTATGAGGATTCAAAGCGTGAAAAAGCTGAAATTTTATCAGACTGCAAAGTGAATTTTAAAGACGGCGATACCGTTTACGACGCTCTTAAAAACGCTTGTAAAAAAAATAAAATCCAGTTTGAATATTCGGGAAACGGCGACAGCATTTATATTGAGGGTATTGACTATCTTTACGAGTTCGACTGCGGAGAGCTTTCGGGTTGGAAATACAGCGTAAACGGAATTTTCCCAAACAAAGGATGTAATGTTTATAAGCTCAAAGACGGCGACGAGGTTGATTGGCTTTATACCTGCGACCTCGGAGAGGATATAGGCGATAAGTATGAGGGTGAATAGATGAATACATTTAAAAATTTTCACCCGATTACCTTGTTTTTCTACTTCTTGTTTGTGCTTTTTATCTCAATCTTTTCATTTAATCCGCTGTTTTTAATATTCGGTTTTTTCGGCTCAATATCTTTTTACGCCTGTATTTCAGATTTCAAGGCGGTATTTAAAAGCATAATTTTCTATATTATTTTGATTTTTGCCGTAACGGCTACAAACCCGATTTTTTCACATAACGGCGCAACGGTTTTATTTTTTATCAATGACAACCGTATCACCCTTGAGGCGCTCATATACGGCGCGGTTTTAGGTCTTATGATTGCCGTGGCTGTAATATGGTTTAGATGTTTCAATCTCGTTTTTGACAGCGAAAAGATTTTATATTTCCTGGGAAAAAGCTTTCCGAGGCTTGCGCTTGTTTTTTCAATGACGCTTAATTTTATTCCGAATTTGTTAAGGAGTTTTAAAAATATAAATACGGCTCAAAGGCTTTCGGGCAAAAAAAATTCCCGTATAAAGCGGTATTTAAACAGTTTTTCCGCCGTGATAACACAAAGTATGGAGAACGCGATGATAACCTCCGACAGTATGAGAGCGCGCGGTTACGGGCTTAAAAAGCGTACATTTTACTCGCGTTTTAAATTTACATTTTATGATTTAACATATTTGGCGGTATCAATCGTTCTTTTTTCGCTCTCGTTAGTTGGGAATACTTCGTTTGAGTTTTATCCCTATTTTGTTATACCTAAATCTGATACATTAAATATATTGAGTTATGTATCTTTTTTAATTTTATCGTTCATACCCTTTTTGTTTGAAGTAAAGGAGGGAGCAAAGTGGAAATTTTTAATATCAAAAATTTAAGTTTTACCTACAATACTTCTGACAAAAAGGCGATAAACGCAATTAATATGACCGTTTCTTCAGGCGATTTTCTGCTTGTTATCGGTCAGTCGGGTTGCGGAAAAACAACCTTGCTGAAAATGTTAAAAAAAGAGCTTACTCCTTTTGGGAAAAAAGAGGGGGAAATATTCTATAAAGGAAAAAACATAGAATCGCTTAATGAGAGAGAAAGCGCTCAAAGTATCGGTTTTATTATGCAGGACCCCGACTCGCAAATCGTTACCGACAAGGTTTACAGCGAGCTTGCTTTCGGACTTGAAAATCTCGGATATGATAAAGAAGTAATAAGGGCCAAGGTGTCGGAATTTGCGAGCTGTTTCGGTTTTCTCGAAAGCTTTGACAGTTCTGTCAATAAGCTTTCGGGAGGAGAAAAGCAGATGCTCAATCTCGCCTCGGTTATGGCTGTGAATCCCGAGGTGATTATTCTTGATGAACCAACGTCTATGCTCGACCCGATTTCCGCAAACGAGTTTTTAAGCACTTTAAAGAGAATTAACAATGACTTCGGGACTACCGTCATCATTTCGGAACACCATTTACAGGAGGTTTTTCATCTTGCCGATAGAGTTGTATGTCTTGAAAACGGCGAAATAACGGCGCTTGATACACCCAAAAATGTATGTAAATCCCTAAAAGGTAAAAAAATTATGAAAACCCTGCCTGTGCCTGCCCGTGTTTTTAATTCCGTTAAGGCATATGGAGAGTGTCCGATAACTGTAAAAGAGGGGAGAAAAATGCTTTCCTCAATTGCTTTAAACAGCAATAAAATTTCTCTAAATGAATTAAAAAGTGGCGATATAATTTTATCCTGCAAAAATATTTGGTTCAGATACGAGAGGAAATCAAAAGATATTTTAAAAAATTGCAGTTTTAATGTTAATAGGGGCGAATTTTATGCTCTGCTCGGTGAAAACGGCTGTGGCAAGTCTACGCTTTTAAATATTATAAACGGCTCTTTAAAACCATATAGGGGCAAAATAAAGTGCAATTTAAAATCGGCATATCTTCCGCAAAATCCTAAAAACGTGTTTGTTAAGGATACATTGGAGCAGGATTTAAAGATGGTTAATAATTCTTTTATAGAATTATCAGAACAGTTTGGGTTAAGCGCTTTTTTAAAAACACATCCTTATGATTTAAGCGGAGGGGAGTTACAGCGTGCCTCAATATGCAAAATACTGCTTTCAAATCCCGATATACTGCTTTTAGACGAGCCGACAAAGGGACTTGACACTTTTGCGAAAATCAACCTCGGAAACTTTTTAAAACAGCTTTGTAAAAAAGGATTAACAATTATTATGGTAACTCACGATGTTGAGTTTTCCGCTGAATTTTCCGACAGATGCGGTTTGCTTTTTGACGGCGGTATAACAAGCGAAAATTCCGTGAAGAATTTTTTCAGTCAAAATATTTTTTACACAACCTCCGCCTCAAAAATGTCTAAAGGTATGATTGAAAATGCCGTGACTGCTGACGATATTATCAGGTGTATAAATGGCTAAAACAGTTTTAAAATATGTTATCACAATTATATTAATACCGACGACAATTATTCTCGGCGTTGTCTTATTTTCCGACCGAAGTTACGCCATAATTTCAATCGCGGTAGCTTTCTTTGCTTGTATTCCGTTCTTTTTATGCTTTGAAAAAAATAAATATTCAACAAGACGGATAGTTCTGCTCGCTGTAATGACCGCGCTATCGGTTGCGGGAAGATTTATTTTTGCTCCTTTGCCGTTTTTTAAGCCCGTCACGGCAATTGTGGTAATCGCAGGAATGTATTTCGGTTCGGAGTTCGGATTTTTAACGGGAGCGCTTTCTGCTGTTATTTCTAATTTCTATTTCGGGCAAGGACCATGGACGCCGTTTCAGATGTTTTCTTGGGGAATAATCGGCTTTGTAGCGGGAATAATCTCAAATCCTCTTATTAGAAACAAGCTGGTTTTAATTTTATACGGCGCGCTTTCGGGAGTAGCCTATTCACTTTTAATGGATGTATGGACAACGATGTGGTCGGACGGGACATTTAATCTGCTCAGGTTCTACGGCGCTATAATATCCGCTCTGCCTATAACTTTAGAATATTATGTGATTTCAAATATTGTTTTCCTGTTAATTTTCGCTCCGCTGTTCGGCAAGAAAATCGAAAGATTAAAATTAAAGTATGAGATTTAACATATGTAAAGCTATATGATGTGAAAAAAGCTGTCCGAACGGACAGCTTTTTTATTTGCTTTTCTGTTTTTTAATTACCTTCATTCTCGAAAATTCTTCTCTGTCCTTTTCGTCCAGAGCGTCGGTAATAAATTTTACGCTTTCCTCAAACTTAGGTATCATAATATTTTTAAGCGCGTTTGCCCTTTTCTGAGTCTTTTTAATTGAATCCGCAAGTCTGTACACGCTGTTTTCAATTTCAGCAAGGTCGGCGGTTAGAATTTTTACCTCGGTAAATTTCTGAAATGCGTTGTCAAGAGCTGTGCTTGTCGAGTTAAGTCCGAAATGGAGTTTCGTTTTATCGGGAGCGTCCATTCTTACAATAGGTATCTCAACACCCATAACGGAACGGTAATCGAGAGTTAATGAATTTTCAACAGGAATTGTCTTGCTTATATCCGCACAGTAGCCGTGAATAATATTCGCGGTCTGTAGTGCCTGATAAGCTTCGGAGTAAGCTTTGTCAATTTTTCCTTGAATTTCATTAGCTTTATCAATAAGCATCATCATCTCTCTGATAAGAATATTCCTTTTCTTATCCATAAGCTCATAGCCCATTTTAGCAAGTGATAATGTTTTTTTTGTATTCATCAAATTACCCTTTGTGGGTACTGCCTGTACTGCCACCTCTAAAAACTCCTTTTTAATTAAGGTTTGTAATATTTATCGAGTAATTCGTCGTCAACTCTGTCAAGTTCACTTCTCGGCAATGTCGAGAGAAGCTCCCAGCCTAAATCCAGACTTTCCGTAATATCGCGGTTTTCGTTAAAGCCTTGATTAACAAATTTTGTTTCAAAAAGCTTTCCGAATTCCATATATTTTTTGTCAATAGGGGAAAGCTCTTCCTCACCGATAACCGACGCAAGCGAACGCGCGTCAATAACCTTGGCGTATGACGCGAAAAGCTGGTTTGCAAGAGCCTGATGATCCGCTCTCGTAAATCCTTCTCCGATACCGTCTTTCATAAGTCTTGAAAGTGACGGAAGTACGGAAACAGGCGGGTAATATCCCTGACCCTGCAGGGTTCTGTCAAGAGTAATCTGACCCTCTGTAATATATCCCGTAAGGTCGGGGATAGGGTGGGTAATATCATCATTCGGCATAGTTAGAATCGGTATCTGCGTAACGGAACCCTCGTGACCCTTAATCATTCCCGCTCTCTCGTAGATAGAGGCAAGGTCGGAATACAGATAACCCGGATAACCTTTACGTCCGGGAATTTCTCCCTTAGATGATGAAAATTCTCTAAGCGCCTCTGCATATGAGGTCATATCCGTCATAATAACGAGAACGTGCATATCGAGGTCAAATGCGAGATATTCGGCTATTGTAAGCGCGCATCTCGGTGTGAGTGTTCTTTCAATAATCGGGTCGTTAGAAAGGTTTAAAAGCATAACGACGTGTGAAAGAACTCCCGATTCCTCAAAAGATTTTCTAAAGTATTCCGCAACGTCTTTCTGAACGCCCATAGCCGCGAAAACAACACAGAAATTATCTTCGGTAGCACCGCTGATTTTAGCCTGACGTACAATTTGAACGGCTAAATCGTTGTGTTTCATACCCGAGCCGGAGAAAATCGGCAGTTTCTGACCGCGTATAAGCGTCATAAGCGTGTCTATTGTTGAAATACCGGTGTTGATATAGTTTGTAGGATAAACTCGCGATACGGGATTAATCGGGGTACCGTTTATATCGGCGCGCTTTTCGGGGAAAATTTCACCAAGTCCGTCTATCGGACGTCCCGCGCCGTCAAGTACACGTCCGATAATTTCAGGAGACAGAGCCTGTTCCATCGGATGTCCCGTCAGCCTTGTTTTTGTATTTACAAGGCTTATGTTTCTCGTACCCTCAAATACCTGCACAACTATTCTTTCGCCCTCAATCTGAACGACGCGTCCCTGCCTTACTGAACCGCCGTCAAGGCGTATATCGACAATTTCCTCGTAGGAAACGCCCTTAACGCCGTCGATAACTATAAGAGAACCGTTAATTTCCTTAACGCCTACATAATCTATTAACATAGCGTTTCCTCCTTAAAGAATTTCATCAATTTTATTGTCAATTTCCTTGATGTAATCATCAAACATTTCAAGTTTTGTGTTTGGAATGTCATATTTCATCTTGTTAAGCTTGTCGAAAAGTCCTGATGATAAAAGTTTGGAAATGGGAATTTCCTTGGCTATAACCTCTTTGGCTCTGTCGTAAAGATGTAATATAACGCCCATCATTTTCATCTGCTTTTCAAGGGGAACGTAGGTATCGTCAGCGTGAAAAGCGTTTTGTTGCAGAAAACCGACTCTGATAATTCTGGCTATTTCAATAACAAGCTTTTGGTCGTCGGGAAGAACATCGGAGCCGATTAGCTTGACAATTTCCATAAGAGAGTTTTCTTCCTGTAAAAGCGCGGAAATTCTCGTTCTGTATTCCACAAATTCAGGACCTAAATGCTCATTATACCATGGGTCAATATCATTAAAATACTCGCTGTAGGAGTCCATCCAGTTAATAGCAGGGTAGTGCCTTGCGTATGCTAAATTTTTATCCAAAGCCCAGAAACATCGTGTAAATCTTTTTGTGTTCTGCGTAACAGGCTCCGAGAAGTCAGAACCCTGCGGTGAAACGGCTCCGATAATTGTTACCGAGCCGTTATCGTGCGACAGCGTTTTAACTCTGCCCGCGCGCTCATAAAATTCCGCAAGACGGGAGGGAAGATACGCAGGGAAACCTTCTTCTGCCGGCATTTCTTCAAGTCGTCCCGAAATTTCTCTGAGTGCCTCGGCCCATCTTGAGGTTGAATCCGCCATAATAGCGACATCATACCCCATATCACGGTAATATTCAGCAAGAGTAATTCCCGTGTAAATTGAGGCCTCACGAGCCGCAACGGGCATATTGGAGGTGTTGGCTATAAGTACGGTACGGTCAGTCATAGGTCTGCCCGATTTCGGGTCAATAAGTTCCGAGAACTCCTCAAGCACCTGCGACATTTCGTTGCCTCGCTCCCCGCATCCGACATATACAATTATATCCGCGTCGCACCATTTGGCGAGCTGATGCTGGTTCATAGTTTTTCCCGTACCGAATCCTCCCGGAATAGCCGCCGTACCGCCTTTAGCTACAGGAAACATCGTATCCATAACACGCTGACCCGTAATGAGCGGAACAGTAGTCGGAAGTCTGTCCTCAATCGGACGTGATGTTCTTATGGGCCACTTTTGACAAAGAGTAAGATTATGCTCAATTCCGAGTTCATCTTTAAGTATTGCAATCGTGTCAAAAAGCCTGTATTCTCCATCGGGCTTAACCTCTACAATTTCACCCGAAAGGGCGGGAGGTACCATAAGCCTGTGTTCAATAATCTCTGTTTCGGGAATCGTAGCGTATATTTCTCCGCCCGAAAGCTTGTCGCCGACTTTAACCTTTAAGCTTACATTCCAAAGCTTTTGGTCGTCTAATGCGTTAACCTGTGAGCCTCTGCTGATGAATGCGCCCGACTCCTCTTCAATAGCTTTAAGCGGACGTTCAATTCCGTCAAAAATATTATCTATTATTCCCGGTCCGAGTAAAACATTCATCGGGTTGCCTGTTCCCGTAATAGGGTCGCCGGGCTTTAGTCCCGTTGTTTCCTCGTAAACCTGAACGGTTGTAAATTCATCGGTAACGCCTATAATCTCGCCTACAAGGTTTTCGTTTCCGACGTGGACCATTTCCATCATTTTAAATTCGGTAGGACCTTTAACTGTAATAACAGGTCCGTTAATCCCGTAGATTACATTATTTTCCATAGTTTCATCTCACTTAATTTAGCTGATTTTTAAATCCGCGTTCTCAACAAACCAGTTTTTCTGGTTTTCAAGCTTGCTGTCAAGAGTATTGTCACAAACAAGCTGAAGCTTTTCACAATAGGCACGAAGTCCTCCTATGCGGATTTCAATATCACTTTCAACTTTAATATCCGAGGTGAATACAGCCTTAATATCGTTTTCATATCTAAGGTCGTCTTTTTTGACGTAAACAGTACAGCTGTTTTCCTTGAAAGTTTCAGAGATTTCTTTAGCGTAGGAAATAAGCTTATCCTTGTACTGCGGTGAATTTGTAAAATCCTCAAGCTTGTTTGACGCACGTTTAAAAATTTCTTTTACCATATCATCACGCTTTTTAAACAGCTTTCCCTGAGCCTCAAGATTTTTAACGGCAAATTCGCCTGTTATTTCGGATTTTTTTGCGGACAGATTTTTTTTAACATATCTGTCGGCGTCAGCTTTACCCTTAGCCTGCGCGGATTTTACCGCTTCTGATTTTTTACTCTCAATCTCCGATATAATTTTGGCTCTTTCTTCTTCGTTATATTTTTTAACAGCGCTTAAAAAATTGCCTGCTTTACTATCATTTTTCATAATTGTAACCTCGTTTACAGCTTAACTCCGATTGCTTCCTGAACGTATTTTGTAATACTGTCCGCAGTTCTTCCGTTTCCGTGACGGTCTGGAATTTCAACAATAAGCGGACGCTTTCTGTTAAGCTTTAAATCATATATAAGGTCGGGGCATTTAGAAACTAAAGTTTCCGTCATAAGAACCACTGCAATTTCGGGGTCGTCCATAGCCTTTAAAAGTTCCTCACGGATATGCTTATCTGAATGTACGACAACACCCTCAATGCCCGCAAGCCTCATTCCCATTTGCGTATCGACATTATCGCTTATAAGATAGTATTTCATAATTAACCGTTAAGAATAAGGATAGAAATAAGCATACCGTAAAGAGCGATACCTTCACCGAGCGCAACAAAGATAATAGCTTTACCGAAGTTCTTCGGGTCCTCAGCGGCAGCTCCGATAGCGGCAGGAGCGCCGTGTCCAACCGCGATACCGCCGCCTATACAAGCGATACCTGTCGAAAGACCTGCGCCGAGATACTGTAAACCCTTTGCAATAGGGTCAAGAGCGGAAGCCGCGTCTGCTTCTCCTACAGCTCCAACGGCGAGAGGACAGACAAGACAAAAAGCCGCAACAGCGCCGAATGAGAGAAACTGAAGTAACATAGAGCGTTTAGCGCTTCTGCCTTTTGCGAAAGTTTTAGTGGCAAGTACCACGGAAAGAATTAAAAATACAACGGGAACAATAAGTAAAATCGAATTAAAAATCATAATAAACCTCCAATATAAAAATTAATTTCTAACTAAATTAAGTCTTACAGGCTCGTATGGTCTGCCTTCTCCCGAATAGAAACGACTGAACATTTCGTAATATTCAAGACGCAATACCTGAATTGATACCAAAAGCGCTTCAAGCGCACATACGAGTCCGTTTCCTATGATTACGACAGGAATGTAGGCGATAGGACCTGCTGTATCGGCAAGAGTAAATACAACCTGCATCATACCAGCGTGAACAAGCACAAATGCCGCGACTCTTAAAAAGCTCATAGTATTTGAAACGTAGCTTAAAATAACCTCTATTGATTCAAATACGTTTTCAAGAACAAAATTCCCCCAGCTTTCAGGCGCCCAGTCGGGGTCGCCGTCAACAAGCTTCGAGAGCGGTTCTCTTAGGAAAATAAGTATAAACATAACCGCGATTACTATTATATAAGGGATACTGAAAAGATTAATACCGAACATCATCATTCCGATTAATCCCGCGCAAATCATCGCGTAAAATATAAGTCCGCAGATTCCGCTCGTATCAAATATCATTTTTCCTATATTTTTCTGCCTTATCGAGGTGTAGATATTCAAAAGCATAGCTGTGCAAAGCAACGCCATACCTATTCCCACGGCAATAAACAGGATGTTGTTTGTAAATGAGGAGGACATTACTTCAATAGGTTTTTCCTCCATATTAAGACCCCTGTAGAACCAGTCCATAGCGTTTTCATATCCGAAAACACTTCCGTAAACCGCTCCGAAAATCATACCTGAAAATCCGCACGGCAAGAGAATTTTACCGATAGGCATTCTTTTTAGGAACCACATAAGCGCCCCGGCAATCATTACGCAAAATCCGTGTCCAACGTCACCGAACATTATTCCGAACAGCAAAACGTAAGTAAAAGCGATAAACGCTGTCGGGTCAATTTCCCTGTACTTCGGCACACCGTACATTTCCGTGTAAAATTGGAACGGACGCGTAAGGAAAAAGTTTTTTAGCTTTACAGGAGGGGAGAGCTGAAGCTCGTCGTTTCCGTTTGAAACGCTTACCTCCACGCTTTCGATACCCTGTAAATCGCTTTTAAGCTTTTTAGCCTGTCCTTCTGGAACCCAGCCCGTAAGACAAAAGCTTTTGCCTTTTTCCATAGCGTGGGTTTTAATGGAAAAGAAAAGGTTGTATTCAGCCGCTTTGGTGTAGTAGCTTAAAATTTTCTTTTCTTTCTCATCTGCAAAATCTTTAATTTTGCTGTTGATTTGCTCGAGATCGTTTTTTAGCTTTTCAATATCGGAGTTAAGCCTTTTGTAACGTTTTTCGGGAGCCTCGTCCATAGTCGCGAAAGAACTCTTCTCGAAATACAGTCTGGAGAAAATCCTTTCTGCCTTTTCGTATTGTGTTAAAGGTACAAAGTAAACTCCCCAGATATACGTTCCTTCCTCTGAGCAGGGAATAAACTCGATAAAATCGGTATTATAGTTTTCTGTACCGAGCTTATCGACATTTTCTTTAGGCATACGTCCGAAAACCGCTTTGACGTATTCCATTTCAAGCAATTCTTCTATATTGCGGTCAATGGAAACAAAATGGCTCGTTTCTTCTCTTGCGCGTTTACACTCGTTGTATTCCTGCTGAAGCTTAGCTTTCTTTTTCTCTAATTTATCAACCTTTTCATTAAGATTTTCTGAATAGCGGTCAATAGTTTCAAAATCAGGCGCGAATTTCTTTTTTGTGCGGATATATCTCGGCTCAATTCCGAGTGTTCTCATCGCGTTTGAAATTCTTGAAACAGGTTCGCCGTACTTATTCTGACTGCTGACTCTTACAAAGCCGTGTGTGTCGGAATAAAAGTTGCTTACCTCGTCAGGCTGAAAAACCTTTGATTTTCCAAGCGTCATAACAACGTTGTCAAGCGCGTCCGTATGTCCGATAATACTGAAAGCTTTTATGTTTTCAACGCTCAAGTCAAATCACCTCCTTTTAGAGTTTTATATCAATAAATGAGTAATGGTTCAATTATACTTCTGTCCACATTATATCTTACTCCCTCAATAATACAAATCAGGTTGTGCAGTTCAATTTCACAAAGGGTAATGTAGGACATCATAACTGTTGCGGGACTGTCCGAAAAGTACATATTATGTTTAGCTTTATTAAATTTAACAGTAAGTTCAAGTTCGTCTATATTTTCAAATTCAAATTTGTCAATTAATTTGCCTGAGCGCGTGGAGGACATAATGTTATAAACCGTCTGCGGGTCCTCCGCCTCGCACATCTTTTGAATAACTTTCGCTTTAAGACTTCCAAAGGGAAGAATATATTTTTTGACAGTCTTGCTGTCGGTATTATAAAAATTCTTTAAACGAATTATATTGAGAAAATTTCTGTAATCAATGATTGTATTAAAAAGTTCTTTCAGTTCCTCTTTTTCAGTGGCGTCTGTTTTTTCAATCGCCTCGAAAAGTTCTGAATAGAGTTTAGTGTATAGTCTGTTTTCTATCTCGGGAATAGGAATGGCAGAGTTCTCTTTAATATCATATTCATTTAAAACAGCCTCGTAGCTTGTGTTTTTGATGGCCTGTAAAAATTGCTCGTAGTTTTCCGCCTTAGCTAAAGTGTTAAGGTCGATTGAAGTTTTTTTCGCAATATGAGCCGGAACGGTAAAGTTGTATTCCTGCTTTTCTTTTGAATTAAGAAGCGTTAAAATCCGTATAATCTCGTCTATTTCGGTTTTGTGCGCTATATATTGCGAAAAATCCTCTCCCACACTAAGCTCGTAACGGCATATTGTATCAAATTCATTTGTGACATACTGTCTTAAAAGGCTTTCAAAAAGACCTCTGTGAATACCTCTCTCGTTTGCCTCGCCGAACGCGTTTATATAGTGTGTATTCGATTTTAAATAAGTCATTACATCAGTAACATTATCGCAGTCCAAAAGAGCTTTATAATCCTTACTTTTAAGACGTTTTCCGTATTTGGCCTTTGCGCGCGTTAAAACCGCGTAGCTTGTATCTGACATATACACACCGCCTTTCCCTTAGCGTGAATAATTAAGATAAAACGTTATTTACTATGGTTTTAACCCAGGTGTCAGCGTTATCGTCAAATTTTTTCTTTAGCTTTTGAGCTGACTCAAGGCGTTTTTTCTCATTTTTCTCAAAGCTTTGCTGACTTTCGTTTTTGATAATTTCGCTTTGCTTTTCAACCTCTGCTTTTGCGTCGGCCATACATTTATCATAGATTTCCTTTGCTTCTTTAGATATTTCTTTTTCAAGTTTTTCTTTCTGTCTTTTGGTTTCCTCACTGTAAGTTTTCGCCTGTTCTTCAATATCCACAAGCTTTTTAATTACATCTTTCATAAGAAATAACCTCCGTCAGTTTTTAAGCGATTGAAGCGGTGCGGGTAGCCGTCCGCCTCTGTTTATAAATTTGCTCGGGTCGCCCTCTCTTATCGACATAACAGGCCCTGTTCCCAAAAGACCGCCAAAGCTGAGTTCCTCTCCGGCTTTTTTCCCGATAGCGGGGATTAGGCGGACTGCTGTAGTTTTGGAATTTACCATACCAATCGCCGCCTCATCAGCTATTATAGCCGAAATTGTTTCGGGAGTAATATCACCGGGAACGACAATCATATCAAGTCCCACAGAGCAAACGGCAGTCATACATTCAAGCTTGGTAATATCAAGCGTTCCTCTTTTGGCGGCGGCAATCATACCCGCGTCCTCGCTTACGGGAATAAACGCGCCCGAAAGTCCGCCAACGTGCGATGAGGCCATTACACCGCCCTTTTTAACAGCGTCATTTAAAAGCGCGAGCGCCGCAGTAGTTCCGTGGCATCCGCAGCTTTCGAGTCCCATTTCCTCAAGAATATATGCTACGCTGTCGCCGACCGCGGGAGTGGGAGCGAGGGAGAGGTCGACAATTCCGAACGGGATGCAAAGTCTTTTTGACGCTTCTCTCGCTACTAACTGTCCCATTCTTGTTATTTTAAACGCGGTTTTTTTAACCATATCCGCAATTTCATCTATACTCTTATCTGCGCCGTCTTTAGCCAAAACGGCTCTTACAACGCCGGGTCCCGAAACGCCTACGTTTATTACGCAGTCCGCCTCGCCCGTACCGTGAAAAGCGCCTGCCATAAACGGATTATCCTCGGGAGCGTTGCAGAAAACTACAAGCTTTGCCGCTCCGATACAATCCCTGTCGGCGGTTTTTTCCGCGGTGAGTTTTACGATTTTACCCATCATTTTAACCGCGTCCATATTAAGTCCGGCTTTTGTTGAACCAATGTTAACGGAGGAGCAAACTCTTTCGGTTTGGTCCAAAGCCTCCGGTATACTGTCAATTACAGCGTAATCTCCTGATGAAAAGCCCTTTTGAACCAAAGCAGAGTATCCGCCGATAAAGTTAACACCGAGGTTATGAGCCGCCTTGTCGAGAGCCTTTGCGAATTTTACAACATTTTTACTCTGGCACGGAGCCGAAATCATACCTATAGGACTTACGGAAATTCTTTTGTTTATAATAGGAATACCGTACTGCCTTTCTATATCTTCTCCTGTTTTAACGAGGTCCTGAGCGTATCTGCAAACCTTATCGTAAACCTTACCGCTCGCTTTATCAATATTCTCGTCCATACAGTCGAGTAACGAAATACCCATTGTAATTGTTCTCACGTCAAGGTTTTCGTTATCTATCATATTAATTGTTTCAAGAATATCTTTTGTTTCCAACATAACGGTTTAATCCTCTCAACTTAAATCTTATGCATACTGTTAAAGATGTCCTCGTGCATAACGTGGATTTTGGTACAGGTTTCTTCTCCTACTTTGTCGAGTCTTTCTCTTAAAGCGTCAAGTCCCATACTCTTATCAATTTCAACCATCATTGTCATAGCGAACATATCCTTAAGAACGCTCTGCGTAACCTCGACAATATTAACGTCAGCGTCAGCGCAGGCGGTAGATACTTTAGCCAGTATACCGACAGAATCCTTGCCTATTACCGTAATAATCGCTTTCATTTTCCGTCCTCCTAATAAAAGTTTTTGAGGATATTATAAGTTTAGTTTAAATTGCTAAACCAAAATCTGCGCATATTCTACGCTTTACTTTATAAATACAACTTATTATTTTACTATATTATTTGAATTTTTGCAAATTGTTATTGAAAAATATATTTATTGAAAATGTTATAATGTATATTATGTTTGCATATAGGATAGAATTATGATATATTTTATCGTAGGTGATATTATGAAGATTATATGTGATACCCACGTTCATTCGGAAAATTCCTTTGACGGTGAAAGTTCAGTTTCAGATATTTGCAACAGCGCCGTAGAAAAGGGGATAAATACCGTAACGATTACTGACCATATGGAGGCGCCCGAGATTCGTTTCGGGGATAAAAGCATTTATGGAAACGCTAAAAAAATGATAGGTAAATCGGTATCAGATGTAGAAGAAGCAGCGCCGAAATTTGACGGTAAGGTTAAGATTTTAAAAGGAATGGAACTCGGAGAACCAATGCATTTTCCTAAACTGACAAAAAAGGCTCTGGAAATTTCGGATTTTGATTTTATCCTTGCGTCCGTACACAATCTGAAAGATACGGAAGACTTTTACTATCTTGAATACACCGAAGATAATGTCGGCAGTTTGCTGAAAAGCTATTTTGAGGAGCTTTTGGATACTGCGTTAAACGCTGATTTTGACAGCCTTGCCCATTTAACGTATCCTATGCGATATATTTATGAGAGAACGGATATAAAACCCGACCTCGAAAACTACGGCGAGATAATCGACGCGATTTTTACGGCGCTTATAAACAGAGGAAAATCGCTCGAAATTAACACCTCGGGGCTTTTTAAGCCGATAAAAACAACCTTGCCCGATATTAATTTAGTCAGGCGTTTCAAGGAACTCGGCGGAAAATATGTAACAATCGGAAGTGACGCTCACAATTGCAAAGACCTCGGCAAGGGGGTCGAAAAGGGAATTGAGATTGCTAAAATATGCGGTTTTGACCATTACACGATTTATGAAAAACGCGAACCGAAGTTGGTTGAAATTTGGTATTAATCAAAAATATTACAATAAAAAGGGCAATGAAGCGGAAAGCTCCATTGCCTTTCGTTGTTGCAAAAATTATAGCACTATAAAAAATAATTTTCAAGCAATTTTTTTAACTTTTAAAAAATAGTCGATTTTATCAAAATTATAGCTCTTTAGCAAGTTTTTTTATATATTCTTTCAGCTCGTTCTTTGTTTCGGGGTGTTTTAATCCCATATCAATATTAGCTTTAAGAACTCCGAACTTATTGCCCATATCAAAGCGGTTGCCGACTAATTCAACGGCAGTCATACCCTTTGTAACGGCAATCTCTTTCATAGCGTCTGTAAGCTGAATTTCATTACCCATGCCGGGTTTTGTTCTTTCTAAAATCTCAAAAATACTCGGTGGCAGGACAACTCTGTCCGTAATGGAATAGAGTGATAAAACGTCCTCTTTTCTTTGAGGCTTTTCAACCATATCCGTACATTTGAATATATTATCGTGAATATTTTCAACTTTAAGAGAGCCGTATTTATGGATTTCACTTTCCAAAACCTTTGTAACTCCGAGTACACCCTCGCCAAACTCGCCGTAAGCGTCAATAAGCTGTTTTATTGCGGGAGTACCGTCGCAGTCTATAACTCCGTCCCCGAAAAGTACCGCAAACGGTTCGTTTCCTACGAAAGCCTTTGCTTTAAGTACGGCGTGGCCTAAACCTTTCATTTCCTTTTGGCGTATAAATGTTATGTCCGCTAAATTCGCGATTTCGTGAATTTGCTTTAAAAAATCGTCCTTACCGCCTTTTTTAAGCGTAGCTTCAAGCTCCGGCGAATAGTCGAAATGGTCCTCGATAATTCCCTTACCGCGGTTTGTGATAATCAGAATATCCGTAATTCCCGCGTTTACTGCCTCCTCGACAATGTACTGAATTGTAGGCTTGTCCACAATAGGGAACATTTCCTTGGGCATACTTTTTGTCGCGGGAAGTACTCTTGTGCCGAAACCGGCGGCAGGGATAACAGCTTTTCTTATTTTCATATTCATATTCCTCCTGCAACAATGAACGGGATAAATTCTATAATAAAGTAAACCGCCAAAAGACTTACCGCTATTGCGGTATTAACTCCTCCGCGCGATTGAATTTCATTCTCGGGATTTTCGCTTTCAGTTCTTATTTTAGAAATTTGCTTTTTACAGTGTTTAAAATACCACCTGTTCGCCTGTATTCCGATAATAATTCTTAAAGCAAGCTGAATTATTGACGAAAGATACATAAAGGCAAGTAAAATCTGATTTGTCAGGTCAAGAGAAAAAACACCGTTATAAAGCTCGTTTAAAGCGTTTTGTGAAGTCGAGGCAGAGCTGTAATAGCTGTTCATAAATTCAATCATTTTTTGACCCGCGGGGGTACAGTAATGAATATAAAGCTCCGAAGTCCAAAGCAAGAGCATAACGGCGGTAATTATCGCTCCGATTTTATACATCTTGCGGTATAAAAGGTATCCTCCGCTGAATAAAAACGCGCAAAAGTTGAACCTACCCTTAGAAAAATTCTTAATATTGTTGAATACTCTTATAAAATACGGAGTGTTATTTTGTACAAATTTTGAAATTTCTCCTGCGGTAACGTTTTCTCCCATATCCTCTTCGGGGTTTACTCCCGCCATCGGGTCGAAAATGTTGTTAAACGGCATACCGTTATTTTGGGTATTATTAAAATTACCCGTGTTTTGCTGGTTTTGCATAGAAAGCGGAAATCCGCATTTTCCGCAGTAAAACATATTTTTAGAATTTTCTGCCTTACATCTCGGACAGATAACGGTATCATTATCTCCGTCTGTTGAATTATCTTCACTTGTATTATAACTGTCGTTGAAATTAAAGCCCTCGCCGTGTTTATCCGCGTTCGCACAACGGTTTTGAGTCTCATAACATTCCCTGTGATGAGGAGTTCCGCACTCCGGGCAGACTACAATATCATCGCCGTCTTTAAACTGAATATCACATACGGGACATTTTAAATCTTTAAAATCCATAGATTACTCCCTGAAAGTTATTTAATCTATTTTTTATCTATAATACCATTATTTACTAAAAAAAGCAAATTTAAAAAGATTATTTACATTATTACGAATATTTGTTATAATTTACCCGGTAATTTTATGAAAATGAGGTTCTGTTATGGTTCAGTTTGAAGAACTCCTTTTAAGACTTGAAAATTCCAAACCCGATATTGACGATTTATCAGACGCTTTGGGTTTGAAATCAATGTTATCCGAAATACAACAGCTTGAATTAAAGGCTACCGAGCCGGGCTTTTGGGACGACGTTGAAAAATCGCAGTCCGTATTACAAAAGACAGGAGCGCTTAAAGGCGTTGTAGAGGAATATAATAAGCTTGTTGAGCATTACGACGACGCAAAAGCATTAATTGAGCTTGCTAACGAGGAAGAGGACGAGGGACTTTATGATGACGCGTTATCGGAGGTTGAGTCTGTTGAATCGGAGCTTGCGAAGCAAAAGCTGAAAACTCTTTTAACAGGTGAATACGATAAGAATAACGCAATTCTCACTTTTCACGCGGGTTCAGGCGGAACAGAGGCGCAGGATTGGGCGGAAATGCTCTTTCGTATGTATACCCGATGGGCGGCTGACCACGACTTCAAGGTTAAAACCGTCGATTATCTCGACGGCGACGAGGCGGGGTTAAAATCCGCGGTACTTCTTATCGAAGGCGAAAATGCCTACGGCTATCTCAAAAGCGAGGCAGGAGTCCACCGTCTTGTCAGAGTATCTCCGTTTGACTCCCAGGGAAGGCGTCACACAAGCTTTGCCTCACTTGAAGTTATGCCCGAAATAGACGATGATATTCACATCGAAATAAGCCCTGAAGACATTAAAATGGACGTTTACCGTGCAAGCGGAGCGGGCGGACAGAAAGTTAACAAAACCTCGTCCGCTGTACGTCTTACTCATATTCCTACGGGAATTGTCGTAGCAAGTCAGGTCGAGCGCAGTCAGTATCAAAACCGAGATGTTGCTATGAAAATGCTTGCCTCAAAGCTGATGGAAATAAAAGAACGCGAACACCTCGATAAAATTGAGGATATTAAAGGCGTGCAAAAGGAAATAACCTGGGGAAGCCAGATTCGCTCCTATGTGTTTATGCCGTACACAATGGTAAAGGACCACAGAACATCGTTTGAAACAGGAAACGTTGAAAAGGTGATGGACGGCGACCTTGACGGATTTATAAACGCCTACTTAAAAGCGCTTAGTACAGGTACTCTTGAAAATAACTAAAAGTAAACCGCACTCTGAAAAAACAGAGTGCGGTTTTTTACGAAAAATTTTTATCTATAAATTCAATGTACGGTTTTCTGTTGTATATGCTGTCACGGTTATTTTTATACCAATTATATTCTCTTTTTAACCCCTGCATAAGGGGAAGAGTGTCAGGCATAAGCCCGTTTTGTTTAGTGACGTCAAGTATGTACTCATAATTGTAAAAACAAAAATAATCTCTTTGTTCATAGCTTTCGGGTACATTTTTAAATTTAACGTCTTTCCCGACAGCCTTATAGCAAAGCTCTACCCATTCTCTGACGGTTACGGTATCTTTATTGCCGACATTAAAAATACGTTTTTCAGGGTGTTTATTGAGTATAATTTCAATAAATCTGCATAAGTCGCATACATTAAAGAATTGAAGTTTCATATCTACGTTTTTCGGAAGATAAAAAACTCTGTCTTTTTCCGCACAGTCAAAAACGAATGCCTCACGGTATAAATTCTCGTAAATTCCGTAAAAATAGGGCGGTCGTAAAATATAGGCGGGAGAAAAATTATCAGTCAAATATTTTTCGGCTTTAAGCTTGTTTAATCCGTAATCACCCCATATTGAGTTTTTACCGCACGGCTGTTCTTCGGTAAACGGCTGAGGGTTTTTTTCGGGATAAACTGCGCTTGAACTTATAAATATATAATCGTTAAACTCAACACCGGAAGATAGAAGTGTTTTTATATCATATTCGTTATAAGCGGTTATATCAAGAATCACATCGAAATATTTGCCTTTCAGCCTGTTTTTCAGCATAGTCCTGTCGCAGTTAATGAGGTTTACTCCGTCAATTTGTTTTCTGCTGTTTCGATTAAGAACATACACTTCGTGGTTTTTATTAACAAAATGCTCTGCAACGTATTTGCTCACAAATGTTGTACCGCCCGTAACTAAAATTTTCATAAAAACTCCTTTGCCGACTGATTTAAAACGGCTTATAATATTTCTTCATTTGTCATATTTACTAACTCGTAAGGGCTTTTTTTATGTACTTTGTTTTCAAAATCAAAGACTTCAATATACGGTTTTGAATCCTCATAAATCCATCTTTGAATATATTTCGGTTCAACCATAAAAAGTATCTCGTTTTGTAATGAAGAATAAATTTGATAAGATGATTTGTAATATTGCTTATATAGATTGATAAAATCATTGTTATCTCTTGGCTTACCTATTTCAGTACAAACACCCTCAATAGAAATATTATCCGCGCATAGCGCTACATTTGGATTATTTAATATTTGAGGATATTTCCTGAATGTTCTATCGGTCTGAAAATAAAACAGACCGTTATGAATGATAACGCTCATCATTCTTGATGTGATAATATCATTGTAAGAGGTTGAGAGTACCATATTTTTGTTGTTGCCTAATTCCGAAAACAGTTTTTGGATATTAATATTAAAATTATTCATAATAAATCACCTCGTTAAGTTTCTGCAACGTCGTATTATGTTTTTTATTGTCTGTGACGAATGAAAAACTCTACATTTTAATTTAGGAACATATACTTCGTGATTTTTCTTAACAAAATGCTCTGCAACGTTTTTGCTCACAAATGTTGTACTGACCGTAACTAAAATTTTCATAAAAACTTCTTTGCCGACTGATTTAAAACGTTTTATAATATTTCTTCATTTGTTATTTTAAATATTTCTCCATTAAAATAAATTTACCTTTGCGCCAATTTGCGTGTCCGACTGTTCTATAATCTAATTTTTTATACAGCTTTAACGCATACGGGTTTTTGCAAAACGCGTCAAGGCGTATTGACTCAACACCTTCTTTTAATAGTTCATTCTCTATATGTTTCATTGTAATTGTACCTATTCCTTTATTCTGAAAATCAGGATGAACGCAAAGTCTGTGTATAACTCTGTATTCAGAATTAGGAAACAGCCAATTGCCATTATTATATTCGTCGTCGCAGTATTTGTTTATTACATAAATAACAGCTATTCTGTTGCAAATTTCTCCAATTTGCAATTCACCGTTTTCAATGTCCTTTTTTATTACTTCTGTATCGGGGTAGACGCTGTCCCATTGAAATATTTTCAAACTTTCCATAGCCGAAACAGCAGATTGTATTAGTTTACATATTTCATCCAAATTATTTTTTTTCGCCTTTTTGTATTGTAAATTCATAAAAGCTCCTTAATTTAAAGAGTAATCTGTGGCAAATATAAAATTTTGACATAAAATGAATTATTAATATAGGGTATTGGCGGGGGTTGTAATGAAAAGACTTAAATATCTTAATAATACCTGTCATATTTACGAATGCGGTTGCAAAATTAGTGAAAATAATTCCTGCAGTCAATGCAATTGTTGCGGGTGTTGTATTAGCTTGCCCGGTCCTTCCGGACCGCAAGGCGAGCCTGGACCACAAGGTGAGCAGGGACCGCAAGGCGAGCCTGGACCACAGGGTGAGCAAGGACCGCAGGGCGAGCAAGGACCACAGGGTGAGCAAGGACCGCAAGGCGAACAGGGTCCACAGGGCGAACAGGGACCACAGGGCGAACAGGGACCGCAGGGCGAGCAAGGACCGCAGGGCGAACAGGGACCGCAGGGCGAACAAGGACCACAGGGCGAGCAGGGACCGCAGGGTGAGCCTGGACCACAGGGCGAGCAAGGTCCACAAGGAGAAACTGGACCCGCAGGTCCGCAAGGTCCGCAGGGAGAACGGGGGAGTATAATGGGATATGCGGATTTTTTTGCATTAATGCCACCTGATAATTCCGATTCGGTAGCTCCGGGTTCAAATGTAAGTTTTCCGCAGGACGGTCCTAAAAGCGGTAAAGATATTGAAAGAATAAGCGATAATGCCTTTAACTTAACCGAAATAGGAGTATATCAAGTGATTTATGAGGTTCCCATAAAACAGGCGGGCCAGCTTGTGTTATGCCTAAATAATACTCCGCTTCCATATACGGTTGTCGGGCGGGAATTAGGTACATCACAAATTGTCGGTATGGCTATTGTGGAAACAACACAGACAAATTCAACACTTACAGTTCAAAACCCGTCGGATAATTCTAATGCGTTAATTGTTACTCCGAGTGACGGAGGAACACAACCGGTTTCGGCGCATCTGATTATAAATAGACTTAGCTGATTTATTTAAAGTTAAGAAGTCCCATTAAGTTATTTATTTCGAATCCATCGCTGTTTTCAAAGAAAAACTGTAGAGTTTCCATATTTTCATATGAGTGTTCAACTTCCTTTGAATAGGTCTGAGTTATTTTTATAATGTTGGAATCGCTTTCGGCGTGTGCTAACGCACCTATAACTATGTAAGCGCATACAATCTGTTTAACGGCAGACAGAACGTCAAGCGTTTCAATAGCATTGAGATAATATCTGTAGATGTAATAAATCGACAGTCTGCGGAATTCCTTGTCAAATTTTCTGCTTGGTAAAAATTTTGAGGCATTTTTAATTTTTTCACAATAACTTTTATCAATAAATTCCAGACGTTCATAAATTTTAAATAAAAAGGAAAAATCTTCATATTTTTCTACTTTTTTATTTTTTAAGGGTGAAAACATATTTTGGATTTCTTTGTTGAATTTTAGACAGTTTATGAGATTTTGATTAAATGGAAGGTTTTTATTACTTAAAATTTCGGCGGATTTTGTTCTCGCATTTAATAGAAATTTCATAACTTTTCCGTTATATTCAACATCTGAAAAGTTATAATCTTGAAAAATATCGGGAATTATAAAATCTTCGCTTAATATAAGCCTTGCTGATTCAGGACAGGCAAGAGAAAGAGTATATTCCGTAAAACACTCATAGTCCATTGTAATTCTCGGAAACTTTTTGCAGGTTGCGCAAAGATACTCTTCGCCTAAATTTATGTAGATGTCGCATAGCTTGTCCTCATTCCAAAAAGGACATTTCTCGTTTTTAAGAGAAAAAATTCTGTCACCGTCCTCATCAATGGCGGTGACTTCTCTTATTTTATCGCCTAACTCGCCAGAAATACCGTTATAATAGCTTTCACTTTCTTCATCTACAACAACATCCCAGCCCTGACAGCAACTGTCAGGACAGCGATTGGCAATACATTTAAATTTTTTATAATAATTTGGATAAATCTTTTTCATATTATTCCACAAAAGAATTATTCTTGTTCTAAAGCTTTTTCAATACAAATCGCAAGCTGGTCGGGGCAGGAGGTTCCTCTTCCGTTGCAGTCGATTCCGCGAAGTCTTTTAACCGCGTCTTTTGCATCCATACCCTTTACGAGCGATGAAACACCCTGCGTGTTGCCGTTGCAACCGCCTATAAACTCGCAGTCTTTAATAATTCCGTTTTCAATTTCAATCATAATTTTTCTTGAACAAACTCCCATCGGAGTGTATGAATATTTCATATTTATCCCCTTTGCAATATAATTATGTCGGTAAATATTTGTTTCTGATTTTAATTATATGTCCCTAAAAAAGATTAGTCAAGAAAATAATTTGTATATTTTTGTGGCGTTAAATCAAGTTTTATGTTATACTATCATTAAATTATTGTTTAAGGGATGTTTTTATGTCTGTCCGAATAAATTTGGGGAAATGGGGCAGTGTGTTCGCCGTACCTTCGTGCGTGGTTGACGAACATATAAAAATTGCAGGCGAAAGCCAGCTAAAAGTCCTTCTTTTCCTGCTTAAAAATTCTTATAAATCTTATACATATAAAGAGATAGGCGAGGCTTTATCCATTCATGAGGCTGACGTAAAAGACTGCGTTGATTTTTGGATAGAGCGTGAGGTAATAGCCGAACTTGACGGAATCCTTATACCCGATAAAGCAAATGATTCAGAAACAAAGAAAGATGAAAAAAAACCGCAGGATACTAAAAAGAAAGACGTTCCCCAAAGACCATTAAGACCTGATATTATAACGTCTGCTCAAATTATAAATTCCGATAAAAATCTTCAGGACCTTTTGTCTATGGTACAAAACGCTTTATCTAAGCCTCTTTCAAGCGGAGGAACTTCCGTTATTGTAATGCTTTACGATACTTGCGGACTTCCTGCCGAGGTTATAATGATGCTTGTAAATTACTGTATCAGTCTTGGAAAGTCAGATATGCGTACGATTGAGCGAATGGGAATAAAATGGGCGGACGAAGAAATTAATACCGTACAGGCTGTAGAGAACAGAATTGCCGAGAATAAGCGTTCAAATGAGAATTGGAACAGGGTAAAATACGTTTTCGGCCTGACAAGCGCGGGTTCTCCGACCTCAAAACAGCTCAAATTTGCAGACAGATGGGTAGGTCAGTGGCATTTTTCAGACGAAATGCTCCGTACTGCATATGAGTTGAATGTGGACAGCACGGGGAAAATGTCACTTCCGTATATAAATAAAATTCTTAAACGCTGGTATGACGCGGGAATTTTCACGATTGAAGATATTGAAAAAAATGATAAATCAAAAAAGAAAACGAACTCAAAAAAATCATCATATGATTTGGACGAGCTTATGAAAATTCAGTAAGAGGTACTCCTATGGGATACAGTATAGAAGTAAAAAACAACGCCATAAATAAAATAAGGGAAAGAAAGTTATCGGCAGAGCGTGAGGCGGATTTAAGGCGGGATAAAATTTTTTCCGAACTTGCGGACGCCAAAGAATATGAGCAAAAAATCGCCTCCTGTGGAATTAAAGCGGGGCGCGCCGTTTTATCAGGCGGAGATGTTAAACAAGAACTTGAAAAGCTTAAAAACGAGAGTTTAAAACTGCAGGCAGAATATGAAACCCTTTTAAATTCAAAGGGCTACAGCATAAAGGACACAGAGCCGAAATATTTTTGTGAGAAATGTAATGACACGGGATATATTGAACTTGATCATAAAACCGTTATGTGTTCCTGCCTTAAAAAAGCTATGGTTGAATTTGCCTGCGAGGAACTTAACCGCCGTTCTCCGTTGAGCCTTTGTACCTTCGATGATTTTAATTTGGATTATTACAGCAAAGATTTAGATTCGGATTATCCGCGTTCGTCATATGAGCAGATGAAAAGAATTTTTGATTTCTGTAAAAAATACGCCGAAACCTTTTCAAAACATTCAAAAAGTATATTTATGAACGGAATGACAGGTCTCGGCAAAACTCATTTAAGTCTTGCAATAGCAAACGAAGTTATAAAAAAGGGATACGGCGTAATTTATGTGTCCGCGCCGATACTTTTATCAAAGCTTGAAAAAGAATATTTTTCAAAAAATAAGGAAAACAGCACGACAGAGGACGCTCTCGCCGAATGTGATTTACTGATAGTTGACGACCTCGGTACAGAATTCACAACCCAGTTTTCTTCAAAAGCAATCTACAATATTTTCAATTCACGCCTTTTACTTGGAAAACCCGTAATAGTAAATACAAATCTCACTTTAGATAAGCTTGAAAAAATCTACACGGAGCGCTTTGTTTCAAGAATAATAGGAGAGGCTGAACGCTTAGACTTCTTCGGCAGAGATGTAAGGCTTATGAAAAAGTAAAAACACGGCAGTTTTATTTTAACAGCCGTTTTTTAAACGATTAAAGATGAATAAAAAAATGACGTGTCACATCCGTGTCACGTTTTTTTGAAAAAGTGCTTTTTTGTGCTCGGCTTAAAGTTCTGTCACCTCTCCGTATTTGGGTAATAAATCAGGGAGTATCTTTTGATGCTCCCCAATTCATTGGTATAGTGCTTTTGTTTTATAGTATTTCGTGAAAAAGTTGTAACTATGGTATTTTCAAAGCGCCAAAGGCGCAATCACAAAAGGTTGTTAGCGACAGTGAGCCGTAGCGAGGGCGTTTACAACCGAGCAGGCGAGCCAAACGTGACCTTTTGCGAAAAAGGAGGAGCAGTTGAGCGGGCGACTGATTTTTTGCAAAGCACAAAAAATCGGAGCAAGCGACACTTGCTCCGACGTGGTCGAGGCGACATACCTAATATTTTATAAAACTTATTCCTCGCCTGTTGGGGCGTGTAACATAGCTAAAAATTTCATAAACGCTCCTCGCTAAAAACCGTCCGCAGGACGCTTTTCTTAACGCTCGGCTTCAAATCCTGTCGCCTCTTAGTCTTTTGATAGTATATTAGGAAGTATCAAAAGATACTCCCTATTATATTGATGTAGTGCTTTTGTTTTATAGTATTTCGTGAAAAGTTGTAACTATGGTATTTTCAAAGCGCCAAAGGCGCAATCGCAAAAGGTTGTTAGCGTCAGCGAGCCGTTGCGAGAACGCTTACAACCGAGCAGGGGAGCCAAGCGTGACCTTTTGCGAAAGAGGATGAGCAGTCGAGCGGGCGACTGATTTTTTGCAAAGCACAAAAAATCGGAGCAAGCGACACTTGC
>CANQVS010000021.1 GCA_947627345.1 uncultured Clostridia bacterium | reverse complement strand
TATATCGTAAGCTGGACGGACTTTTTCATCTTCCTTTTTATCTCGCTTGCTATTGCAATTATTGTCCCCTTGATTTGTGAGTTAATAGGACTGTTTAAGCTTACAAAAATCCAGCCGAGAGACGCTATGAACTAAACGGCAGTCTACCCTTCCTTTTACAAAGAAAATTTTTTTACGCCTGAGATATACTCTTTATAAACCCTTTGCATCATAACTTCTTATCAATTATTTAACGTGTTTCATCTTAAATATAATATTATTTTTTAAAAATATTATTGATATTAAATATTATTTATGATATAATACATTTGTCAAGCAACATTTGTCCAAAAAAATTGTTGTCTGTTAACCGTGCGGAGTTTTAAAGAAATGCGGTTTAATTATTTAATAATAATTGGCAAAATTTATTATAGGAGAACACAATTGTGAAAATTAAGAGTGTGCATTTTATAGCAAAAGCCAATATTAATGGCAACAGAAAAAGCAACGTCATTCTAACTTTAGTTTGTTTAATGGCCGTTTCTTTTACATTAATTTTAAGCTAAGGAGGTCATTATGAACAAGGCTATTGAATTAAAAAACATTACAAAAATTTATAACCACAGGGTAACGGCTCTTGATAATGTATCGCTTACCGTAAATTCAGGTGAGTTTATCGTTGTTATGGGTCAGTCGGGAAGCGGTAAGAGCACCTTGCTTCAAATAGCGGGACTGCTCGACAAAAGCACCTCGGGAACAGTTCTGATTAACGGCAGGGACGTTTCAAAGCTTGACAAAAATCAGCTCGCCGAAGTGCGCAAAAACAGCCTGGGGTTTGTGTTTCAGGCATTTCACCTTAACTCTCACCTCAGACTTTACGAAAATGTTATGGTTCCTATGCTCATAAACGAAAAGTATAAAAAGAAATCGGATATGCAGAAAAAGGCTATGGAGCTTATTGAGAAAGTAGGATTAACGCACAGAGTTTCTCACTATCCGAGCGAGCTTTCGGGAGGAGAACAACAAAGAGTAGCAATTGCAAGAGCGCTCGCTAACGACCCCGATTTCATTCTTGCAGACGAGCCTACAGGAAATTTGGACAGCAAAAACGAGTTAATGATTTTTGAGGAGCTTAAAAAGCTTTCAAAATCAGGCAAGGGATTACTTGTCGTATGCCACAACGACGCCGTGCTTGACTTTGCGGATAAGGTTTATATTATGAAAGACGGCGTATTAGAGGAAAAGAACGATGAAAAACAGCAATCTTAATATGCTTGTAAGGGCTTCTATTGTATCCAATAAAATTTTATCCTGCTTTTTTTGCTTTTTTGTAATGCTTTCAACCGTACTTATTATGTTGTCGGTAAATATCATTATACCTCTTTCCGACAACATACAAACTAAAATTATTAACCACATTACAAACAGGGAAATATATGATACCTACCGCGGTAAAACAGATGAGCAGACTATTAAAAACGATATTAAGAAAATAAAAAAGCTCGACCATGTAGAGGATATTTACCTTATGCCGTACAGTTTAACTGTCAGCGAAACTTCGGGAGTTTATTTTTCTCAACATATGCTTGACTGCTTTCATAACGGATATGAACCGACAATAACCGCAGGGAGAAATTTTAAAAAAGGCGACGATAAGGTTGCGCTCGTCCCGCAGATAATGAAAGATTTTAACGAAAGTGAAAATCAAATTAATGAAATTGACGGAAAAAGCCTTATCGGTAAAACGCTAAAATTTTCTGATGAAAATCAAAACAAAATTAAGGTCAAAGTTATAGGAGCATACAGAACGGTTGACCCCCTTTTCAGCGGTGACGAAATTATAATTCCCCGAACCGCCCTTATAGATTATAACAACCGCGTTAAAAATAACTCCGATATTCCATCGTCTGTATCAGAGGAAAAGGAATATAAAATTTTAGTTGACGACGCGAAAAATGTTGAACGCGTGTTGAACGAGGCGTCTGAAATAACCTATGTCAGTAAAGCGAATCCGGTTGTGGACGCTTCATCATACAGCGTTGCGATGATGATTTTGCTTGCAATTTCCGTGCTGTTTACCGTAATGGTAATTTTAGGCATTTATATGTTTCTGAAAAACAATATCAGTTCCCGTATTGATGAAATTGCTCTGTATCGTTCTTTCGGATACAAATCAAAAAACATTTTTTATGTTCTTTTTACGGAACACTTGATTTTCGGGCTGATTTCCATTATAGCGGGATTAATAATAACACAACTTCTCTGCACCTTTATTATCAACGGATACGTTTACAGCCTTGTAGGCAATTCGTTAATGGAAATGAGCGTGAACGTCACCTTAATTCCCTCTCTCGGCTTTATAGCAGTATTTGTGCTGATTCTTATACTTATTAGCCGAAAAAGCGTTAAAATCTCTGAAAAAACAGACCTTACCATACTCCTGCGAAGCTAAACAGCAAATTTAGGGGACGGCCTCTGTGCCGTTTTGGCAAAGCGGTTAAATACAACCAAGGCAACATAACTATAACATAACATAACTTATCATAACTATAACATAACTTATCATAACTATAACATAACATAACTATAACTTAACTTTTATTTTTTCAAAACACACTGCCTTGGTTAGTATCCGACCATTTGCCATAAACGGCATAGAGTCTGTCCCCTAATGTTAATTTGATGTTTAAATATTTTTAAAGGGGTGTGTAATTATTCTGAATAAAAAAACATTAATTATTTCATGGGTAATTTTGATAGCAATGTTAAGTCTATTTGTTGGTTGTAATTCTTTAAAAGATAATGTAAAAGAAATAACGGCAAGTTCAGGGAATAAAACTATACCTGTTTTCTCTAACGGAGAAGACTTTAAAACAATAATGAAATCTCTAAGCTTAGAAGAGTTGGTTTACATCAAAAATAAAGAACGAGTGTTGATTAAATTTAATGAAAAAAGCCCAAAAAACATACAATTAACTGAACACATTTTAAATAAAAATGGAACACCTAAGTTTGCCTCTGAAAAAACAGGAAAAATAATTAAAACGAAATTGGATAAAAATAAAACTTCTTTTAAAGTTGAACCCAATTTAGCTACGTCATTAAGCTCAAATGGCAATGATTTTAATCCCGGGGCAACGATAAAGGGATACCACCTTGTTTGTGATTGGGGTAACAATCAGTCAGACTATTATTTTGTTATAAGAGGTGACGCGGCTATTTCAAACAAATAGCCGGAAAATCTTTTCAAATTGTATTGTTATAAAAATTTTATATTATGTAAAAATAATTCTTATAACATAATTAGTGAAAAACACAGGTTTAATTATAAACTTGTGTTTTTTCATTTTTTAAATATATTATTTTGCAAAAAAATATATTAATATTAAATTTTTCTTGCCTTAATAACAAATGCTGTTGGGAGCATAAGCGCTTTTTTGCTAAAATCCGTGTTTGCGATTTTGGCTTTCTCTCTGTCAGTTTCTTCAAATAGCCTCTCAATTACAAAGCCGTTATCAGCCAAAGCGTTAATATATGTACTTAACATACGGTTTGAAAGCATAATTTCCTTATCGCTCATATCTGCAAGATACCATTCTTCATCAAAGTAAGAATTGCTGAATATAAACTTATCGTTTTCAACAGACACGCATTTGTGTATTGGATGCGACCAACCGAAAACAAATAAACCGCCTTTTTTAAGGTATGAATAAATGCGATTAAAAGTTTTATCTAAATCGGTTGTCCAGCCAATGCCGTAAACCGAATATACCAAATCAAAATATTCTTTCGGCAGACCGCATTCGTCCTCCATTGGCGAACATACAAGATTTGCGTTGACACCCGTCGACTTTAAATGTTCTTTCGTTCTTTTAATCTGATTAGGGGAAATATCAAGTCCCCACAAATCATTTGCTCCCCGCTTATTGACATATTCCAACGAGCGTCCGTTTCCGCAACCAATTTCAAGAACACTCTTATTATTTAAATCACCGAGCAAATTCAGCTTGTCCTCGGACGGCAAAAAACCTCCCCAAGAAGGCAGAGAGGTTGACCCTAAAAATTCACTGCCTATCGTATCCCAAAACTCTGTATTAGTTCTATGCGCCTCATTTACGTTCATCTCTGTATTAACCGCACTACTTAATACCTTTCCAGCAACAATATTGTTTTTTTGTGAATCCGAACTTTTAACTTTTTTCATATATCCTCCTTATAATTTTATTTACTCAAACTAATTTAAAAAATATAATATTTATATTTTGTATTATACCATATATAAGAATAATTTAATACCTCAATTTGCACTTAAAGGAAACTATAAAGGCGAGCGCACCGTGTGCGCTTGCCTTATTGTTAAATTCAATTGCTAATTATGACCTGATTTTGCAGTATTTCTGCATTATTTCGGCTTTTTTTAAAACAAACTAAATTAATTTAGCTATGTTTATTATATTGAGTCCTCTGCCAAGCGCCTGATTTACCGTGTATGCCGTTCCTCCCGAGCATTCAGTCAAATAGCATATGCATAAACTGCTAAACTTTACAAGGTGACGATTTCTTTTGAACATACAATCTACCGTATATTTTGTTGAAGTATAAACAACTTTATCTGCATTCGATTTTATTCGTTCAAATTCCAATATGTCCTCTTTGCTCCAATTTATTGTTTGATTCAAGCAGGGAAGAACGAGTATCAACCGTATGTCAGAATGTTTTCTTTTTAACTGCAAAACAATTTGGGCGGCAATAGTGTCAAATCCGCGCGCTCCGCCTGCTCCAAAGTACCTATATCCATTTTCTATTGAACATTTTATCTCATTTTTTAATTTTCTTCTTATCATTTCTTCTTTTTCCTCGGGTATTTTTCTATGACCTGTAAAAAAACAGGTTTTATTTTTCGTCTTTGTATAAACCATAAAATCACCTCGATTATCAACTATATTATAACATAATATAACCAATAATGGATATATTTTTTATACAATTATTTCATATTATATTACCTAAATATTTAGTAAAATATAACCAAGGATGGTGATATATTTATGGATACTAATGAGCGTTTACGACAGTTACTAAAGGAACGCGGACTTACAACATATAAAATGTCCGAGTTGTCAGGTCTGTCTCATACAACCTTAGCCAATGTATTTAAACGAAATACTGTTCCGTCAATCAGCACCCTTGAGGCAATTTGTAAAGGCTTTGGAATAACACTGTCTCAGTTTTTTGCGGAGGGCGATATGGTCGAAATGACACCTGATTTGAAAGAACTTTTTGACTTTTGGGTTAACCTCAACGCAGAGCAGAAATCCGCCGTAAAGCAACTGATAAAGGTTATGAGCATTAATCAGATATAAATTCACCGTTTAACACTGCAATTTGCACTTAAATGACACTATAAAAGCGAGCGCACCGTGTGCGCTCGCCTTATTGTTAAATTCAATTGCTAATTATGACCTGATTTGCAGTATTTCTGCATTATTTCGGCTTTTCCTCTCCGCAACCGCAAGTTCCGGTGTAGCTCTGATTAACTTTCCCGCAATTGGGACATTTCCACTCATTATTAGAAATATGTAAGGGTTCTGAATTTGTCATTGATGAAATGCCTGTTACACCCACACCGCTGTTTGAATTTATGTTAGCCATCGTTTTCATCTTCTCTGTAGCGGATGAAAAGATGCTCTTATTTTTTGATTCACTACTTTCGACATTATCACCACAAATATTTTTTTCAATATTTTCCAGTTTACTTAATATTGCTGCACACCAGTTGAAAAACAGCACAATCAAATCAAAAACAATCCATGTTTCAAACATTAATCCTGTATTGAAAACATATTTCGTTGAATACCATTCTTCGCTGATGTTAATTTCTGCAGTTGCTCCCAATATGATACCGAATATAACTCCAAAAATTCCTATAATTGCGGCAATTACTCTTAAAGATTTACTACTCATAACTATCTCCCCTTTTATTTTTTATCTCCTATTTGAAATTAAGCCGAATTTAATCTGATAATGTTCAACCATTTTTGCAATATTATCTACATAGCATCCGAAAATCCCGATACAAATAATATAAACCGAAAAAACCAATACACCTGCTACTGTTATTGCTATAGCAAAATATAAACCAAATAATGCAGAAATACTTCCAAATACAACAAAGAGTAAAACTAAAAAAAGTACAGACAAAACAACACAAACTACAAATAAAAATACGCAATATCCTCTTAACCATTTAGAATTTAACTCGGCAAGGCTTTGCTTTAGCGGTTCTGTAATCTCTTTGGATGTTGTAATTTTCATTAAAACGCTGATTGATTTATACCTTACATAATAATTTATATAGCATATAACATTTAAACCAATTATTAAGGCTAACGGGATAACAGGCAGACAATTAAAGCTGTTTGTTGCTATTGATTGGCTGATTATAATTATCAGGCACGTAATTGCCGCGCAAACCATATTTATTGTAAAAATTGTAAAAATAACCGTACCAAAAAGGTTGTAAACCTTCGGAGAAAAAATAAAAGATTTCTTTATCATGGGTAAATTTGTTCCGCTTTTTTCATACTGAATCATATCGGCAAAAACATACATAGAGGAAAACTCCATATAACAGAAAAAAATCGAAATAAAAGAAAGAATTACCAAGGCTATTTTTAATGCAATAAAAAATAGTTGCATAGATGAAAATATACCGCTATATTCTAAGTCTGTAAATGCAAAAATTATTGAGGAAATAAAACCAAAGATACCCGCAATTAACATCAATATCGAATAAGCCCTATAAAAAATTGTTCGTGCATACATTACACATCCACTCCCCTTAATTTCTCACTTTTCAAATTATTCTAAATCGTTAAATTCTCATAATTTTATTATATGATAACGCATATTTTCACAATTGTCAACAAAAATTCTAAGATTTCTCATAATTCATTAAATATATTCGCATAATTTCTATAATACTGTTAATACACTTTGAAAAGATGTGAAATAATTATGATTGGCGAAAGATTACAGGAGCTAAGAAAAGACAAGGGAATATCTCAGGCTGAATTTGCAAAAATTTTAGGTGTTTCTCATTATACGGTTTCTTCATATGAATGTAATAGAAGCGACCCTGACGACAATGCCAAGATTCTGATTGCCAAGCTTTTTGATGTTTCTGTTGATTATTTAATAGGATTGATTGACGAACCTTTATCGTATAACAGAAACCGGATGACAATTTCTGTTCCACAAAATTTTGATGATAATGATATTGCAAATATTAAAGATTATGTAAGCTTTTTAGAATTTCAAAAAATTAAAAAATAAGTTTAAAATAAATTAATATGCAAAAAAGCTGTCGCAAAAAGTATATTGCGACAGCCTTTTACTGTATAATTTTTTAGTTGTTTGTAATATGTCCGCTTTTAATTCGAAAATTATTTCAGACTAAACTTTATGCTAACTTTTGAATTTCCGACTGTTTTTGTAAGAGATGACGGGTTTTCTATATACCCGAGCTTTGTGTAATTGTAGGAGGTTTTAAATGTTTTATAGAAAAGCACGAGGCAATCGTCCCCGTAGAGCATAATATCACCGCACTTTATTTTTGAAACCGCCTTTTCATTTGCGGGCAGGGATTTGTCAAAATAATAATACTTTTCGTTGCCGTTAAGCTCGCTCATATTCAAGGTCATCGGCAAAAGCTTTTTCAATTTCTTCGCCGAGTTGTTATTGTAAAGGCGCGCGGTAAATTTCTTCCCCTTAACGGTGACGTACATTTTAGGGAGGCTTTTGCTCTTTACCGTAACCTTGCATTTATATTTTTTACCGTTTTTTGCCTTGACGGTAATTACCGTTTTGCCTGCTTTCCTGCCCTTTACAATGCCCTTTGAGTTTACCGTAGCAACCGATTTTTTAGAAGATTTAAAGGATTTTGCCTTACCGCCGTTAAGTTTAAGGGTGAAGCTTTTTCCCGTGTAAATAGTTTTTGATTTATGATTAAGCCTTGCCTTTGCCGACGCGGAAAAGTCACACGAAACTATCAGCAGAGCTGTTAAAAAACACAAAACAACGCTTTTAAATTTAACGGAATTTTTCATTTTATCCCCACCTTTTTCTCATTATCGCCTGTCCGTCACACCGCAATGCCTCGACAAAGCCGTTTTTCTCAAATAGCCTGTACGGTCCGTGATAATCAAACAGGTCAAAATCTTCACTTATTTTCGCATAACCCTCTACAGCCAAATATCCGTTTTCCTTTGCATCGTCACATACACGCTTAATCAGCGCGGAGGCTATTCCCTTTTTTCTGTACTCAGGCGCTATTTCAAAACAGACAATTGATACGGTTTTCCCGCACACGGCTTTCCTTGCAAATTCGGGGACAAATCCCGCATAACTTTCTATATCACAGGCGTTACACCAGCCTATTGAAACATTTCCGTCATATGCAAGGTATCCGTGAATCTTGCCTTTTTTAAGCATATCAACGGCGTATTTGCGAACAGTTTCTTTTACCCCGTTTATCTTAAACTCACTGACCATTTTCTGAATTTCTTCTTCGCTCTGATTAGCAGAAGTGCAATAGCAGGGAGCATTCGGGTTTCCGTCGGAAAAAGCCCTGTTGTCAAAGAAGTCAAGGTAATCGCCGATACGTTCCTTTGTCAGAGGTTTTATTGTAATATTCATATTATTAAACCTTTTCGTATGTATTTTACGTTATCTTATCATAACTACCTGATATTTTCAATAATTTTTCTCCGCTCACTAAAAAATGACTGAAATTAAAACTTTCATTCATTCTCTTTAATATTAAGCTAACAATTTATTACATAAATTTGACGGAAAGTTTTCCCGCAACAGAGAAAATAACGAACACAACAATATCAACCGCTACAATCGTTGAACCGACAGGGGTTGAGAACACTACGGAAATTAAAATTCCGAGCAACGCGCAAAATACCGAAAGCACAGCCGAGCAGACTGTAACCGACTTAAAGCTTTTAAACACCCTCATTGCCGACAGCGCGGGGAAAATCACGAGCGCCGATATTAAAAGCGAACCGACAAGGTTCATCGCAAGCACGATTATCACGGCAATTATTACGGCGATAAGAAGATTATAAAGCTTTGCGCGTGTTCCCGTCGCCTGCGCGAAATTTTCATCGAAAGTGACGCTGAAAATTTTATTGTAGAACATAATGAATACCGCCACGACAACCGCGCAGAGAATCACGCTCATTATAACCTCGTCAGACGTTAAAGTAAGGATTGAGGTCGAGCCGAAAAGGGTTGAGCACACATCTCCCGAAAGGTTACTCGATGTGGAAAAGATATTCATAATAAGGTAGCCGACGGCGAGCGCTCCAACGGAAATCATAGCGATTGACGCGTCACCCTTTATGCGTGTGTTCTGCCCGGTACGGAGCAAAAGCACGGCGCAAATTACCGTTACAACTAATACGAACGGCATATCGTTGGTAAGCTTTAAAACCGAGGTAATCGCAATCGCGCCGAAAGCGACGTGGGAAAGCCCGTCGCCGATAAATGAAAAACGCTTTAATACGAGAGTCACGCCCAAAAGCGAGGAGCAAAGCGCGATTAAAACACCGACAATCACGGCGTACCGCACGAAAGGATACTGAAGATACAAAACAATCTTATCTATTATATCAGCCATTGTATTCTCCTTTCGCAAAGCCTTTGGAAATGTCGCTTTGAAGATATTCGCTTTTTGTGCCGAAAAATTTTTTATCCCCGATATGAAGAATTTTATCGGCATATTTTACCGCTTGTATATCGTGAGTAATCATAATAATTGTAATGCCGCATTTTTTATTGAGCTCTTCTATGAGCTTATACATATCCGCCGTAACCTTCGGGTCAAGTCCCGCCACGGGTTCGTCGAGTAAAAGAATATCCTGCGTGGCGCAAAGCGCCCTCGCTAAAAGAACTCTCTGCTGTTGTCCGCCCGAAAGCTCGCGGTAACAGCGTTTTTTCAGCTTTTCAAGCCCCATTTTTTCAAGGTTTTTTTCCGCAAGTTGTTTTTCAGCCTTATTATAAAACGGGCGGAGTCCGCAACGGCTCTGACAGCCCGACAGCGTAACCTCCCAGACTGACGCGGGAAAATCACGCTGTACTGCCGTCTGCTGGGGCAGATAGCCGATACCGCCGTGTTTAAGTCCGCCGTCTGTCAGAATCCTGCCCTTTACAGGCGTAATAAGTCCGAGCATCGCTTTCATAAGCGTAGTTTTGCCCGAGCCGTTTTCACCGACTATACAAAGATAATCTCCCTTGTTAACCTCAAAATTCAAATTGTGAATAACCTCATAACCGTCATAGCCTAAGCAGAGGTTTTTGCAGGTAAGTTGAGCCATTTTGTTTCTCCTTATTTTAGCGCGCGCTTTAAAATTTTAAGATTGTTTTTCATAACTGAAAGATACGTTGTTTTATCCTCTGACTGCTCTAATGTTACGGACTGCATAGAGTTTAACGTCAGTATTTCCTGATTTTTCGACCTTGTGCAGTTTTTGACCGTCCGAGGCAATGAACCGTTGGAGCCGTCTATCTGAAAAATCGAGTTTAATTTAAGCTCGTCAATTTTTTTCGCGAGAAAAGTAATTGTTTCAAAGCTTGCCTCGGCGTCAGCCTCACAGCCCGGAAACGCGGCGTAGTAGGAAAGTCCGTAGTCGTCAAACATATACCGAAACGGAAAACGGTCCGCGAAAACAAGCGTCTTTATCCGCGCGTTCTCAACAGCGGTTTTGTAATCTCTGTCAACCGCGCTGAGCCTTTTGATATACTTTTTTGTATTTAAAGCGTATTCGTCTTTATGCTCCGCATTAATTTCACCGAGTTTTCCGCTTATATAACTGCAAAAAAGCTCGGCATTTTTAAGCGACAGCCAGACGTGCTCGTCGTTTTCGGCTTCTCCGCTCTTTTCTCCCTGCATACCCTCGACAATTTCCTCCTGTTTTACGTCATCGCTTAAAACGTCGAGAAGATTTACAACGGTCATATTTTTGTTTACCGCCTCTTTAAGCGCGTCCTCCATCCACTCGTCGGACTCACCACCTATATAGATAAACATATCGCAGTTTGAAATTTTTACAATATCCTCTGCTGAGGGCTGAAAGCTGTGGGGGTCGACGCCGTTGTCGATAAGCATTGTAACCTCCGCGCTGTCTCCCGCAATTTCCCTTACCCAATCGTAGACGGGAAAAATCGAGGCGACTATATTTATTTTTCCGTTGTCATTACCCTTTTCCGCGTTTGCGCATCCGCTCATAACGCAGATTAACAACAAAATTGATATACAAAACGCCGTGATTTTTTTCATATATTTAACCTCAATAAAGTCTTGTAATAAAATTTATCTTTACAAGCGTTACTCACGACCGCCGTTTTCGGATTTACTGCTGTTTTGACACTTCGCGCACACACCGTAAAGCACGGTTTCGCCCTTGTCAATCGAAAAATTTTCATTTTCCGCTACGCTGGTTATGAGCGAGTTTGCAACCGAGGTCTGCATATGATAAGTTTTCCCGCATTTTTTACAGCTTAAATGCAGACATTCCCTGCACCTCTCATCGTCAAGGTACCGATAGACCGCCTCTCGTTGACTGCTGTTTGAGGCGCGCCTGATTTTTCCCTCCGATTCCATATCGGCAAGGTTTCGGTACACAGCGCTTTTGCTGATTTTATCAGCAAGCGCAAGCGCAATTTGGTTAGCGGAAATGCTTTCGTCAACGTGTTTTGAAAGATATTCTGTAAGAATTTTTCTCTGTTTTGTAATATACTTTGACATTACGGCCACCCTCGAATTTGCGAATATTTCGCAAATTAGTATAACACGCGCATAATTAAAAGTCAAACAAAATAATATTTAAAATTTCTGTCTTTTCCCCGTTTAATAAAGCTTTATCCGCGGATACTATATTATCGGAGGCAGAATATGGACATTTTAAAAGTTATACTCGCATCGTTTTTTTCCGCGGCGCTGTTATTTGTTGTAGCAAAATTTATCGGGCACAAGCAGATTTCACAGCTCAATTTTTTTGACTACATTACGGGAATTACAATCGGCTCAATCGCCGCCGAGATTGCCACAACGCTCGAAAAGCCGTGGTGGAAACCGATAATTTCTATGATTGTCTACGGAGCGGTTTCAATCTTTCTAAGTACAATTACAAGCAAATTCCCAAAAACGAGAAAATTTATCAACGGAACGCCGACAATAATAATGAACAACCAAAAGCTCTACAGAAAAAATATGAAAAAAGCAAAGCTTGATTTAAGCGAATTTATGCTTATGTGCAGAAAGGACGGCTATTTTAATCTTGAGGACATTCAAACCGCGGTTTTTGAGTGCAACGGAGAGCTGACAATTCTTCCGACAAGCTCAAAGCGTCCGCTCAATCCCGAGGATATATGCCTTAAACCCGAGCCTGAATATATAAGCACGGAGGTAATTATGGACGGAAGAATTTTGGACGAAAATTTAAAACGAATGGGACTTGACAAAATATGGCTTAATAAACAGCTTGAAAAGCAGGGCTATAAAAACGCTAAGGAAGTTTTTCTCGGAGTTTGCGACAGCAACAACAAACTCACCCTGTATAAAGGCGAATAAAATCAATTACAAAGGTTATGCCATTGTTTTCCTGTTTCAACAAAGAATTTACGATAAAGCAAATGAGCAAAATAAAATTGAGGTGATTGTATGTCAAAAAAAGGAATGAAACGTCCGCAGAGAACCCATAATCAGGAAAGAAATGAGCTCCCTCCCGTACCCGAAATTCAGGGAAACGCGAAACACACCAAGGAAAAAGCCCGCCCGATAATCGCGGGAACCGAGTACACTCCCCAGAAGGTCTACCACACAAAGCCATATAAAAAGGAAAGGCCCATTCCATCGGTTTACGCTGTACTCGATAACGACCTCGCGAGGGATAATCTTGAAAATGATATTCCCGACGCGGATTTACAGGATTTAAAATAATTTTAAATCAAACAATTAAACTCCAGTTTAAAAAGCTATCCCCCAAACGTATCTGACTTATCCAAAATAAGATAAAGGCAGAAACATTTGGGGGATATAAATTGTCAAATAGGAGCTGAATTGTTTGACTAAATTTTGCGCAGAACCCTCCCTATCAAAAACAAGACAGAGGCGGAAACGTTTGGGGGAGATGAATTGTCAGAGAGGGACTGCAATGTCTGGCGAGGAGATATAAAAATTAAGAATTAAATTTTGAAGATAAACGTTTAATTATTATTCAAATTGAATTTAGAGGAAAAGTTTCTAAAATGTCTATAGCTGAACCTTTCCTTACTATCCAAAGTGAGATAGAGGCAGAAAGGTTTGGGGGAGATGAATTGTCCAAGAGGGACTGGAGTGTATAACGTGGATATATAAAAATTTAAGGGTAAACTCTTAATTTCTTTTCAAATTGGATTTGGAGAAAAAGTCTAATAGGGATTTTTCGCAGAACCTGTCCTAACTATCCAAAGTGAGATAGGGGTACAAAGGTTTGGGGGATATAAATTGTCAAATAGGAGCTGAATTGTTTGACGTGGAGATATAAAAATCAAAGTTCGTTGAGTTCAAACCAGAAGGTCGAGCCGAAACCGACCTTGCTCTTAACTCCGTAGCGCGCGCCGTGCAGGTCAAGAATATTTTTAACAATTGAAAGCCCCAGACCCGTACCGATAACTCCCCGCTTGTGTTCCTTGTCAACCTTATAATATCTGTCCCAGATATATTCGAGTTTATCGGAGGGGATACCGTTTCCGTGGTCGGTTACTTCAATCCTAACGCGCTTGTTGCTGACCTTTTGGGTTACAATTACAATCTTATCGTCACCGCAGTGATTAATCGCGTTGTTGATAAAGTTATATATAACCTGCCCTAATTTCACTTTGTCGGCATATACATACGCGTTTCTGTCGTATTTAAAGCTTATGTTATAGCCCTCTTGTTCTCTGAGCTTTGTGTAACGTTTGAAAATTTCGTTAATCTCGTCAGTAAGGCTAAACTGCTCTCTGTCAATTTCAATAGCTCCCGACTGGAGTTTTGAGAGGTCGAGCATATCGTTTACAAGCGATGAGAGCCTGTTTGCCTCGTCTATAATCACCTGAACATTTTCGGGCGTGTTCTCGCCGGGCAAATCACGCATAACCTCGCCGTAGCCCGTAATCATTGTGAGCGGAGTGCGCAGGTCGTGGGAAATATTCGCGATAAGCTCCTGCCTCAGATTGTCCGTTTTCTGAAGCTCTCTTCGGGTTATGTTAAGCGTGTCGCTAAGCTCGTTTACTTCGAGATAACCCGTGCTGTCAAACTCAACGCCGTAGTTTCCGCGTGCAAGCTTTTTGATTGTTGTATTAATTTCAACAAGCGGACGCGAGAGCCTTTTTGATACTATAAAGGCGAGTATAATCGCAAAAACTATAAAAACTATGCTCACGACAGTAAGCTGTATTCTGATTGTATTTACAACCGAATCAACGGGAGTAATCATCGCTGTAATAAGCACAAAACATTCTTCGGCTTCGTTAAGCTTTAAAATTTGAGCGTATACAAGATTTTCAACGCGGTTTCCACTGTGTCCTCTGATTCTCCACCCCGGTACTCCCGCAAATTCATCGGCGGACGCATCTGCTCCCTCAAACGAAAAACTTACTCCGTTTTCTTCAGCGGACGATGTGGAAATATATTTCCCCCCCGCCTCGCGCGCAAGCCGATAGTACGAATACACAACGTGCATATTTATATCGCGAAGTCCCGAAGGGTTGTTGTACTCGCTGTCATATTCCTTTGTCATAATCGCGTCCGTGGAGTTATAAACATAAACGCTCATTTCGTTTTCGCGGGATATGTTAAAAATTTTTGTTGCCGTGTCGTCCCCGCTCTCTATACTTCTTGTAATCTCGGATGCATAGCTTTTCACCTGCGACTGGCGGATAAGCTTGTAGCAGGTTTCGAGAAAGGCAATCTGAAAAATCCATAAAAACACAAGCATAGTGACTGAAAAAGCTATAAAATAAATACTAAGCTTGTACCTTAGCGGAAGGCTTTTCCACCGTGAAATTTTAGTTTGTTTCAAAACGATACCCTACCCCTCGAAGTGTGACGATACATTTGCTGTACGGACCGAGCGATTTTCTTAAAAGCTTTATATGAGTATCCAAGGTTCTCTCGTCACCGAAAAAGTCATATCCCCACACCTCTGAAATAAGTTTTTCTCTCGTAAGTGCAAGCCCCTTGTTCTTAACCATATAGAAAAACAACTCGTATTCCTTGGGCGTCATCTGCACACGTTCACCGTCGATTGTGACAATTCTTGCGGAAAAATCAACCGTAAGCCCCTCATATTTAAAAATATCCTTTACAGCCTGCTCCGAATTGTTTGAACAGCGCTTAATTACCGCGTTTATGCGCATCATCAGCTCCCTCGGAGAAAACGGCTTTACAACATAGTCGTCACTTCCGAGTTCAAAGCCGTGGATTTTATCATATTCCTCGCCCCGCGCGGAAAGCATAATAACGGGAGTGTTTGAAAATTTTTTGATTTCCCTGCATGCGGAAAAGCCGTCAAGCTCAGGCATCATTACGTCCATTATAATAAGGTCGTACTTATTCTTTCTGCAGATTTCAATCGCCTGCATTCCGTCAACCGCCTCCTCAACGGTATGCCCCTCAAACTCCGCGTACTTTTTTATAAGCTGTCGTATTCTGAACTCATCGTCCACTACCAAAAGCCTGCTCATTTTTATCCCTCCTGCAATTTCCTGCAATTATAAAAATATTTTAATATCACAATGTGAAAACTGTATGTCGAAAAACAAAATTTCTTATGATATAAATATACCATAAACCACGTGTTTTTCAAATAATTAATTGATTTAACCGCTTTTTTGTTTTATAATACTTATCAAAAGATTTTAAAATTAAGGGGTTACTATGGAAACACGAGTTATTAAGTCAAGCGAGATAACAGAAACGGTTAAAAGGCTTTTTAAGGACTGCAATTATTTTATCGGCGACGATATTATGAATGCGCTTAAAAACGCGCGTGATAAAGAGGATAACGACACGGCGAAAAGCGTTCTCTCGCAGATTATTGAAAACGATGAGATTGCCTCCAATGAACAAATCCCGATGTGTCAGGACACGGGTATGGCAGTGCTTTTTGTTGAATACGGCGACAAGGTGTGTATTGACGGCGATTTTGAAAGCGCCGTTGAGGAGGGCGTGCGCAGAGCGTACGACGAGGGATATTTGAGAAAGAGCGTTGTTTCTGACCCTGTTTTCGACAGAATTAACACAAAGGACAACACCCCCGCGATTATTCACACAAAAATTGTTTCGGGCGATAAAATAAAAATCACGGCAGGCGGAAAGGGCTTTGGAAGCGAGAATATGTCGGCTGTAAAAATGGTCACCCCGTCCTACGGAGCGGAGGGAGTTAAGAATTTTATTCTTGAAACGGTTAAAAACGCAGGTCCGAATCCCTGTCCCCCGATTGTTGTCGGAGTGGGAATCGGCGGTACATTTGAACGCTCGGCACAGCTTGCGAAAAAGGCGACGTTCAGAAGTATTGATACGGAAAATCCCGACCCGCGCTACGCTGAAATGGAAAGAGAGCTTTTAGAAAAAATAAACAAAATGGGTTTTGGTCCCGCAGGCTTGGGTGGGAAGACAACAGCGCTCGGCGTAAACATTGAAGTAAGCCCTACGCATATTGCAGGAATGCCCGTCGCGGTTAACATATGCTGTCACGCCGCAAGACATAAAACCGCTGTTATTTAATTTACATAAAACAGCAAGATTATCAATATTATTTTAAAACAAAAATACATAGAGGTAAAATATGAAAAGAATTACACTTCCGCTGACAGACGAACAGATAAGCACGCTCAAAGCAGGCGACAGCGTTTTGCTTTCGGGTACAATGATAACAGGCAGGGACGCCGCCCATAAAAGGCTTTTTGAGTTAATACAAAACGGAGAAAAACTCCCCGTTGATATAAAAGACGAAACGATTTACTATGTAGGCCCCGCTCCCGCAAAGCCCGGTTACGCGGTAGGTCCCGCAGGTCCGACATCAAGCTACAGAATGGATAAATATACTCCCGCCCTGCTTGATATGGGTTTAAAGGGTATGGTCGGAAAAGGCAGGCGAAACGATGAGGTTATTGACGCGATTGTCCGCAATCACGCGGTCTACTTTTGTGCGATAGGCGGAGCCGCCGCGCTTATAGCAAAGAGCATTAAAAAAACCGAACCCATTTGCTACGAGGATTTGGGTACGGAATCTGTCAGAAGATATTATGTCGAGGATTTTCCCTGCATAGTCGCGATAGACTGCGAGGGAAATAATGTTTATATGTCCGAGTCAGACATTTCAGCTCCTTTTTAAAAATTCATCTCCCCCAAATGTTTGAGCCTATGTCTTGTTTTGGATATGGAGGACAGGTTCTTTTTAGATTTTCCACATCAGTCTGTGCAGTTCCTCTCGGAAAATTCATATCCCCCAGACGTTTCTTCCTCTATCTCACTTTGGATAGGGGGGACAGGTTCTGCTATAGACTTTTTACAAACTTTTCCTTTCTATCTGTTTTGAAAAGGAAATAAAAGGTTATCTATAAATCTAATTCTTAATTCTTAATTTTTTATATCTCCACACCATACATTTTAACTCCTCTCTGAAATTTATCTCCCCCAAATGTTTGAGCCTATGTCTTATTTTGGATATGGGGGATAGGTTCTGCTGTAGACTTTTTAGACTTTTTAAAACTTTTTCTCTAAATCCAATTTGAAATGATATTAAATTTTTACCTTTACTTTATTAATTCTTAATTCTTAACTCTTAATTCAAAAAGCGCGGTTCAGTCCGCGCTTTTTTTATTTGCCGTTTTCTATCTCATAATAGTAGACGACAATATCCTCATACTCATTTTTTCTGTTTAAAAACCCTTTAGGAATTACTCCCAATTCCTTAAATCCGAGTTTTTTATACAGCTTATGTGCAGAAACATTGCTCTTTACAACAGCGTTAAACTGCAAAATTTTAAATCCGTTTTCTCCCGCGCGCTCTATGCTGTCACGGACTAATTTTTCACCGATATGAAGTCCGCGGAATTCAGATTTCACCGCATAGCTTGCGTTGCTTATATGTCCGCAGCGCCCTACGTTGTTAGGGTGAAGAATATAAAGCCCCAAAAGCTTTTTGCTGTCTGTATCCTCACAAACTCCGCAGCAGCTTTGCCCCTCAAAAAACTTTACCGCTTTCTCAAAATCAAGCGGTTCAATCTGCGGAAATGCCATTCCCTCTGTAACGACCTCGTTCCAAATTTTCATCATTTCTTCTATATCATTTTCGTTATAGCTTCTGATTTTTATTTGCATAAATTGTCCCTTTAAGACCGAAAAACTACTCTTTTACTTTCGGCTTTAACTTAAAAATATCGGGAAGATAATGCTGATAAATCCAACATATCTTCCCGACATCGGTTTCTTAGTCCTGATCTCCTATTATGTCCTCATCAATATCGTTAACGTCCTTAGCGATACCGCTATCCTCACCACTTGTTAAAAGCGTATCGGATACCTCATACTTTATCAGTTCCATTTCAGGTGTAATATAGTTTTTCATCGGAATCTTCCTTTCTTTATATCTTTATGCTATCGCGTCGTAGGGATTAACCTGCGCCGCGGGACTGACAATAACCGTTCCGTCAGGTTTGACGACATACGCGTAGAAATAAATCTTTGTTGTTTCTTCAACCTTGCCGACATCAATATACGGAGCGTAAATAAATTGATACTGCCCCGACTCGTTTGCAAGTCCTACATCGGAGTTATGTACTACAATTCCGTTTTCTGCCTTTTTAGTACCCGATTTAACCTCGGTTACGGCTTCTTTTACTAAGTCCTCCGCGCTTTCGGCAGTCGTAAACGCAACTCCCATTCTGGAATAATCGTCAACCTTTGCCGTAGCGACAAGCTGGATTAGAACTTTCTGCCCGCTGACCGAAAGAGAGTTAAATATAATTGAAGCAAACTCATCGGCTGTTTTCTCGGTTTCCTGCGTCACGATGTCAATATCGCCCGTTACAAAGAACTTAAACGTTTTTCCCACCGCGACAACCTTCGAGTCAATCAAAAAGCCCGATTCCGTATCAGTTGTAATCGTTTCAACATCCATATAATGCTTTACGGAATACTCCTCGCCGTTCAGGGTTATTGTATATTCTTTCGGAACAGCTTTAAGGTTTACCTCAACTGTCGTATCTCCTGTAAACTTTACGTCGCCGACAGAGTAATCATTGTAGGGATTCTTAATACTCGGATAACAGGCAACCGCAAGCTCCTCGGCGGAAATTTTTTCCTCGGTTTTATATATACGGGTTAAAAAAGTATCCTCTGTACCGTTATTGTAGTTATACGTTACTGTATAAGTAATCTCCTTTGGTTTGGGATCTGTCGGGTCGGTTTCGGTCGTAGTTTCAGTAACCGGCTCTGTCGTCTCACTCTCGGTTGTCGGCTTCGTGCTTTCGCTCACCGTGGTAGGCTCTGTCGTCTCGCTCTCGGTTGTCGGCTCCGTACTTTCGCTTACCGTGGTAGGTTCTGTCGTCTCACTCTCGGTTGTCGGCTCCGTACTTTCCGTAGTCGGGTCGGTTGAATTGTTTTCGGGATTATCAATATCCACAATACCGCTTGTTATGACTTCTCCGTCAATAACGTTAGCATAACGGTATGAAATATTCCCTCCGTCAATCAACTCGATTGAGAAAAACTCGCTGAGCACAGTTTCAAGAGCCTTTTTATCATAATCTCCGTTTACTCTGAATTTAACGGTAATCATTGGGGCGCCGTCCGTAAACACAAAGGGAGAACTGACATCGGTTGCGTTAAAAACAATTTTACTTCCCGTATTGGTATAGCAACTATGGCTTCCATCGTCATAAACAACTACTGACTCTGCGCTTAAAGTTTCGGGATAGCTAAGCTCCCCTTCAAAGGCCGCAATCGGGTCATCACAAGTTACAACATATTTGTAGGTTATCGTGTCCCCGTCAACCGCAACCGCGGTAGTGGTAACGCACAAAACTGCCGATATAATTATTAACACCGTTAAAAATACGGAGGTTAAACTTCTTAATCGCAATTTCATAAGGACTCCTCCTTAACTAATTCTACATAGTCTACAAAAATATTATACTATATTAAAAAATTTTTTGCAATATTTTTATATAAAAATTTCCGGGTGCATACGGCTGTAATGAAAAATATATTGCTGGGCAATCCCCGCGTAGTCGCCGAAGTCGTTTTCCGTCATATTCGGAAACAGCTTTTCGAGCGCACGGCGCATCCAAACATCAACGGGGAACGCCTCAATCCTGTGAAGTCCGAAAAGCAGGGCGCAGTCCGCAACCTTAACTCCAACGCCTTTAATTTTCATAAGCTCCGCGCGCGCCTCGTCGTACCCGATATTTCGGCATTTCTCCAAATCGACCTCACCGCTTGCGACCTTTCTCGCTCCGTCTATTATGTATTTGTGACGAAAGCCCGCGCGAATCGGGGATAAATCTTCGGGGGATAACAGCGCGAGCGTTTCTGCCGTCGGGAAAGCATAAAAATCATCAATTTTCTCCCCAAAATTTTCGCAAAGCCTCTCTATAATACCCTTAATACGCTTTATGTTGTTGTTCTGCGAAATTATAAAACTGCAAAGCGCCTCCCACGGTTCCTGGCGTAATATTCTTATTCCCGGGGCGTAGGCGCACGCCTCCTTTAAAATCGGATGGATTTTACTTATCTGTCCGCGGATTTTTCCGTAATCAAGCTCCAGGTCGAGATAATTTTTCCAAATATTTTCAAAATCTTCTATAGTCGTATTGTCAATATAAAGATTTTCGCCGTCTGAATAAATACTCACCTTTCTTCTGAAAGCAACACCGCTGAATTTACCGCAATTTTCAACCCAGCGAAAGCTCTGACCGCAGTCGAGCGTCTGCGCCAAATCGAGGTCGCTCACTCCCGTAATTTTAACACCGTTTTCTGTTTTTAAACATTCCATTTCCTTACTCCTTAAAAACTTTAAAATAAGTATATCATATTTCGGCGCGGTATGGTACAATTAATATATTAAAACTTCGAGGTAAATTATGAAAGAAAACATCTGTACAATTCCGATTAACGATTTATTTAAACCGAAAAACGGCTGTCCGATTTGCAGGATGGAAAAAATGCTTGAGGAAACATATGTCGATTTTGTCATCGGCGACGCGATGATGGAGCCGAATATAAGGATTGAAACAAATAAACAGGGATTTTGCCACAGGCATTTTTCAAAAATGTTTTCAGCGGGGCAAAAGCTTCCAAACGCGCTGATTATGGAGTCGCATCTGAAGTCCGTTATAGACAGCGTTCTGCCGAAAAAGGCGGGAACAAAGCCCGACAAAAAGTCGCTTGAAAAGATAGCGGAGCTTTCTAAGTCGTGCTATGTGTGCGACAGAATCGACCGCGATATACACCACCTCCTCGCGACTGTTTTCGCTGAATATCAGAAATCGGACGAATTCAGAACGCTCTACAGGGAACAGCCGTTTATCTGCCTCAATCACTACGCGTACATAATGAATGACGCTATGGGAAAGCACGGTGTAGGCTCAAAATTTATGAAACAGTTTAATGAGGACACCTATAATCTTACAAAAAATTATCTTTTAAAGCTTAAAGACGACACCTCATATTTCTGCTCGATGTTCGACTACCGAAACAAAGGCAAGGACTTTGGGGAAAGCAGAGACGTGCTTGAAAGAAATATTGAGTATCTGACAAAGGAAAAACCGTAATATAAAACAGCAGCCCCGCTCAAAAACGAGCAGGGTTGCTGTTTTATATTTCATTGAGGAGTAATGAAACTCTTATATTTTTTTATAAGCTAAATCAATCTGGATTTTCGTTGCATCTCTGATATTTACAACCATATCATCATTATAATCCGCGCTTATTTTCTGCATTTTATCAAAACTGTCAGCGCCTGCTAAATATTTCTGAATTATCGTCACGTCAATGATATTAACCGTATCGTCCTTATTTACATCGCCAATTTTACCCTTGTAGATTTTTTCAAGATTATTAAGCGCTGTTTCGAGCTTCTCTTTCGCCTTGTCAACCTGCTTTTGGGTTTGACCGTAGTAGTAAGCGACTTTGGCGTTCATAATAGCGTCTTTAAATTCCGCATAACTAATCTCTGTATACCTTTCTTCTCTTTCAAAAAAATAGTCCGCCCTCTCAATTACTTTCCATAATTCGTCCGCATTAATATCGGGCGCTTCAAGAGCGTCTACAGCCTGCTGTAAAACCTCAATCTGCGCTAATATTTCTTCGGTCGTTGCCGATTCGCTGTTTAAAAGTTCGTTGGCATAATTAATTGCGTCCCAAACTCTCTGGCGCGATTCGTGTGTATAATTACTGCCGTCGGGAACCGAATTTTGAGCCTCATAGATTTTATCGGACAGCTTATGGAGCGCCTCAGTCCGAGCGTCGGTTGTTTCCTCCTGATTATCTTTTACCGCTCTCCAATTATCCGACTTTGCTCCGAGTATACCTATCACCTTATCCAAATCGTCATCGTTTATTTCGGATTTATCGTAAGCGTCCTTTAGTGTATAAGCTTTTGAGCCGTTTACTACGAAGATTCCAAGATAATCGGGCTTATATTGACCGAATGAATAGAAAGTATACTCCCCTATTCTAATTTCAACTGCCATTTCGGTAACAAAATAACTGCCTGCTGTACATAACGTCCACTTTCCGACTTTCCCCTTTACTTCAAGCCACTCGGGAATTTCATAAGCGTTTGCTACTGCGTATATACACTCCTCTGCAACCGCGCCGTCTTTATGTTCGACTGTAAAGTCAAATTTAACTCCGTTTTTTTCTGCTTTGCGGATAAGCGGAATTATCTGATTCATATGGTAGTGATAATTTTCTATTCCACTTTCAAGCGTTTGTACGTTTACCGAATTTTTATTCTCATTAATGCTCACATCGAAAAGTCCGAGCTCAGCGCCTGAATTTACATAAGTTTTAAAATTGTAGTTTTCAATTGACTTGATTTTGGGACATTCCTGCGCTAAGTCTTTTGCGGCGTAAACAAGCACCCTCTTTTCGTCTTTGATTCCTGTATTGATGACCCCGAGCTCAACGGCAAAATCTACATCATAATCCTCATTTGAAATTATTTTTAAATAATCAACAGTATCATCAATTTCAGCTAAGGCGGAAACACTGAAAATCGAACAGCTCGAAATTAATAATACGCACATTAAAAACATTGATAAAAGTCTTTTCATTATTATTTCCTCCTTAAACGTATCTTTATTAACTATAACCTTTTAAATGAGGTTTTGTGACAGGTTTTTAATATAAAAAAGTACACGGCTCGGTTTCCCTTTTCTTTTTTAAGAAAGATAACCCTGTTCATAAAATCACCCTTAAATATACTCAAATGCAAAAAATATTATAATTTTTTGACATTAATATTATTTACTTAAATATATCTTTAAGATATAATTATATTCTATCAGGACTAAAAGGAGGGTACTAAAATAAAAATTCAATTATTATATAAAGTAACGGAGGGTAAAATAAAAATTCCAAATAAAATGAACTTTAAAAAGATTAGTAAGAAATAAACTAAAATCAGTAAAAATCCGATATTCGGCAAATAATCAATCTAAACTTCCTTTATATTCTTCTGATATTTGAATGTCGGAAAATAAATATGCAATTTAAAATATCAATAATAAAAACATAATAAGATAAGTTAGAAAGGAAAAACCAATGAAAAAAATATTATCGATAATTTTATCCATTTCAATACTTTTCAGCGTAACTGCGATTTTATCTGTTCCCGCTACAGCGAGCGCTGCCTCCAAAACGGGCAAAAAATATGTTACATATAAAACCCTTAACAAGAATATTAAGAAAAACGGAACATTGATTTTGAAGGTAAAAGAAAAATATCCTCAACTGAAGTCAAAGTCAAAAGCAGCGAAAAAGATTAATAAATTCTTTGTAAATCAAATCAAAAAGAATATTCGTAACTTGAAAAAAATCGCAAAAAGTGAGTACGAAGATAACGGTATGAAAAAATTTGGATATAGCTATAATTTTGAATGTAAAGGAGATATTAAGCTAACATATAACAAAAATAATAAATATTCTTTTAAAAGCAAGTATTATGAATACACCGGCGGTGCTCACGGTTCAACCATATTAACGGGATATAATTTCAGCAAACAAACAGGTAAAAAAATACCAAATTCCAAGCTGACAAAATACAGCAACAAAACATTAAAAAAGAAAATCGTAAATAAGGTTAAGGCGGAAATAAACAGAAACCCAAATAAATATTATGATAACGCTTTACAAACTGTCAAATCACTTAGCATAAATAAGCTCAATTGCTGGTTAAAGACTAAATACCTTTATGTATACTTTGATAGCTATTTATTGGCGGGTTATGCAGACGGCCCTACGCAAATAAAAATTAAACTCTGATTCAGATAAATTCAGACATAAATAATTTGCATTATTGCAAGGGGAAATAAAACCTCGCTGTTGTTTTGGTGTTTTTATAAATATATAAGTATAGGTTTTGGAATTATAACAGCAGGCACATTATTATCTGTTATTTCCTCTTTTAAACTTTACGGCTTTGGTGCAATAGTTGAGAAATATTTAGATGAAAAATAACGACCTCTCCCCTTAATTGCAAAATTGCAAATTGAATAAACAAAATATATCAATAATCCCCTCCCGAATTTTTCTGGAGGGGGTTATATTACTTTTTAATTACTTTTTCTTAGGCTCTGATTTTTCAGCAGGTGACTTTTTTCGACCACTTTTTAAGCGTAAACTCTCGCACGGAATCTAAGTAAGCCAAAAAAATTAAGCGTTTCTTTTTATACGAGCCACCGCTTTATATAAAATAATTAAGGACTGTATCTTGATAAAAGAAAACAGTCCTTAATTTTCCGCGTTTTGAAGTCCTAATACCATTCCCAAAGCAATGTGCTGTCCTCTGTCGGATAACGAGCGGTAAATATTAAGCAATTCACATTCTTCCTCGCTAAGTCCGCTTTGGGCAATTTTATCAATAGGATTTCTTATATCTGTGTAGTTTATTAAATAATCCACCGACGTATCGAATATCTCCGCAAGACGTTTTAACGTGGAAATGCTTGGCTCACTTTTGCCGTTTTCATATGCACTTATCATTTTTTGAGAAAAATTCAGTTTCATAGCAAGCGAAACCTGACTTATTCCCTTCTCTTTTCTAAGCAATGTAATCCTATTCATAAAACCATTCCTAAATATACTTTACAGGAATAATATTATTACTTTTTGTTGACAAAATTATACCTTTAAGGTATAATAATATTCAATAAAATAATATCTATGGGGGTTACTAAAATGAAAAAAATAATTTCAATTTTTTTATCAGCTATTATTATGGTGTCCGGAATTAGCTTTAATGCAAGTGCAAAATCAGTAAAGGTACCGTCGCCTAAGATACGTTCAATAACTGCAATTGATACTACTACACTCAAAATTAAATGGTCTAAGGTAAAGGGAGCAAAAGGCTATGTTCTTTACTGCAAAAAGAGCGGAAGTAAATTTAAGAAATTAAAAACCTTTGGCAAAAAAACCACTTCTTATATCCATAAAAGACTTACTGTCGGAAACAAATACTTTTATAAATTAAAGGCATATAAAAAAGTTAGAGGCAAGAAAAAGTACAGCAAATATTCAAATACAAGGTCATTAAAATGTAATAATTATCTTGTTAATCTTTACAGTCCTTATGCGGGGGATAATTATGAAGTATTTAAAAATGGTGAATCAAGGTCCATGGCAGGTGATAAGTATTATAATGGTATAACTATTTACGGACTGGGATGTAATGCCATTTATAATTTGAAAGGTAAATATAAATACTTATCATTCACATATGGATTAGATGATAGTAGAAATGGGGATAATTCATCAGTTAGTTTTTTATCGGATGATTATTGTGTAAGTACTGTAGATATTAAGGCAAATTCTTTACCTAAAAGTATAAAAATAAATATTCAAAACGCTAGCAAATTAGAAATTTTATCGTCTGATAGGTCATCATATTCTACGATTGTTCTTGCAAATATAAAATTATATAAGTAAATATTGATTGAGGGTTAAGGAAATGCGAAAAATAATTTCAATTTTTTATCAACTGTAATGATATTTGTTATGTGTATCTTTGTTACTGTTCCAACCAACGCCTCAAGTTACAAATCCAAACTGATAAATTTAATTATAGAAAATAATATAATTAAATCATATATTCGTAATTGTTGTTATTTTGCTGATTTAGACTTCGACGGTAAAATGGAATTTATTACGGTAGAGAATTTGCAATTATCTCAATGCACCGTATATTATATGAAAAATTCAAAACTTGTAAAGGCAAGCGGAATATTTTATGGCCCGAGTAAAGGATATTATGATACCAAGAATCAGAAATATCTGTGGCTTAATAAAGACGCAAGGCTTTTAAGAAGCGGAATCTACAGCTACGAGGCAGGAAATATTATAAACACATTCAGTAAGAATAAAGGTAAAGTAACAAGCAATATGTATTCATCAAGACAATCCGAACTTGTTGACAGCACCACCTCAAAGTATGTTACTACATATTACAAAGGAAGTCTTTTTGATTCAAATAAAAAAATAACAAAATCAGCATATAAGAAACTTAACAAATCAAAAACAAAAAACCTTATCAATGCAAAAACAAAAATAAAATTATTAGAAACTTACGGATGGGACAGCTACTCTATCAGTAAGATTAAATCGGAACTGTCAAAATCCTATGAAGCGTTTTCATACAAGAAAATACCCAAACTTAACCGCAAGACAGTTACACTAAAAAAAGGAAAAACCTTTAAGCTGAAAATAAAAAATAAAAAGGGAAAAGCAAGCTTTACGTCAAGCAATAAAAAGGTTGTAAAGGTAGATAAAAATGGTAAAATTACCGCGAAAAAGAGAGGGAAAGTTACCGTTACAGTTAAAAACCGCGGGGTAAAAATTAAATGTAAAGTTATTGTTAAATAATTAGGGGGATTACATTATGCCAAAATTTAAAAAGTGGATAAGTTATTTATTAACAGTTTTAATTATTGCCTGTTCTATTACACTAACTTCAATAAACGCAGGCGCAAAAAAAAGCGTTGGGTATAAAACATCCTCACATAACATACTTCATATTGGGAAAAAATATATAATTTCAACATCAAAGGGTATTTTTATTAAAAATTCAATAAAGAGCAAGCCCAAAAAACTTACGTCAAAAAAAATAAAGGGTAATTATGTTTCTAACGGAAAAAAGATTTATTTTGCCGTTAATAGATCAAGCTCAAAGGACAGTATTTATTGTCTAAAAATAAGCAATAAAAAATTAAAAAAAGTTAAAACTGTTTCTTATTTTCAGGATTTTATAACCGCTAAAAACGGATGTTTGTATTTTTTCTCAGGAATGAATTCTGGAGGTTCAATATATCAGCTGAAAACATCAACAAAATCAGTCAAATACTTCGCTTTTTGTTGCCAGTACGGAAAATATTTTTGCGGTAAAATATTCTCTCAAAGGGCACATTCGGATGTGGATGAATATCCCTTGTACTCTTTTGATTTAAAAACCGGAAAGAAAAAAACAATATTGAAATCTGCGTATCTTCATTCAAATAACATTGGTATTTCGTACGATTTTAATAACGGTAATACTGAAAATGGATTGGTATTAGTTTCATATTCTTGTAATAAATTTGCAACTAAAACTAAACTTAAAAACATATACACATCAACTAACGGCAGGAAGTTTTTTAAATCTAAAAAATTAAAAGTTAATATAGAGAAAATAGACTATGTAAACGCTAAAAAGAAGTATGCCATTTTGTCCAATGGTTCAGGAGAACATAACGGCGCTTATTTTAAATTTAATTTAAAAAGCGGAAAAAGCACATATATAACATCAGATGATAATACCTGTGAAGTACTCACCGATGTAAATACGAACAACAGAGTATATTTTTCTAAGAATAAAAGTCCAAAATTAAGTATTAATATATTAACCGGTACAAAAAGCAAACCCTGTAAAATAAACGGTAAATCCCATATATCAAATAAAAATATTAAAAATTTTTGGATTGCCGATAAACATCTTATTGTAGACAAAAACGGTAAGTTAAAAACTTATAAGTTAAGTTACAAATAACATTAGAACTTACTTATTTGTAATTTATAAGGAATTATCTTAAAATAACACATTTTATTAAGAATGCTGTAAATAAAATAATTGTGCAAAGCACAGAAATGAAGTGTTAAAATGAAAAAATTTAAAAAATTAGTTTCGTTGCTTATAGCAATAATTTTGGTTGTTTCTGCAATAAGTATGTCAACTACTGCAAATTCTACAACGCAAAAGAAACATATTAATAAAGTGACGAGCAGTATGACCAAAAATAGAAATTTCAAAAAGTTAGTTAAAAGGTTATCTACATATTGCATTGGTTCTTCGTTGGGCGTTAGCAAGAAAACTATAACCGTAAAAAATAATAATAAAACAAGATTATCTGTTGCGGCTTATGTACGATATGGTTTTAATGATGATTATTCCTATACAAAGAAAGAACTCAAAAATACAGTATTTAATTTATTTGGTAAGAAGGTTAAGAAAATTGAGTGCTACGGATTTTTAGGTAAAAATAAATATGATTATTATGATGAAGATTATATATATACGGGCGGGGATTTAGGCAATATATTTCCGATATACTCAATTAACAAAGTAACAAAAAAAGGAAAGATTTATACTGTTAAGGTAACGGGAAAAATTAAATACAGTTACGACAAAACAATAAAAAAACAGTGTAAAATTACATTAAAAGCAAAGAAAAATAAGAAATCCTCTTATAAATTCGTAGCCACAAGTATTAAGTATAGAAAATGTAAAGGAGCTGTTTGATTGTGAAAAAAATAATATCTTTGGCGCTATGTGTTATTATAACAATCACATCATTATCAATAGTTTCAGTTTCGGCAAAACCAGTAAAAAATAATTACAAGGTTTCCACAGGCTCTTTGTATGGTGATGAGTTACTGTATGTAGGCGGAAAATATATTTTTTCGACGTTAAAAGGAATCTATGTTAAGAAATCATGCACAGCTAAATTAAAAAAAGTTGTTGGTAGAAAATGGTTAGATGTATTAAAAACTTCTGTTGTTTCTGATGGTAAAAAAGCCTATTTTATTGCTTACGGCCCGGAGAATTATTGGTTGATGAAAACAAATTTGAAAAAAGGATATAAACGGAAGTGTTGTTTACCCAATATGAGTGACAACCAGTTTGAATATTTTATTACTTTATATCATGGAAAAGCATATTTTCTTAATATGATGGACGGAAAAATTTATCAGATAACTATTTCTAATGGCAGAATGAAGTGTATATCAAAAAAACATTCTGCTAATAATGCCACTTATCATAATGGATATATTTATTTCTCTAATGATTCCGGCGCTCTGGGCGAACGCTCAACGCAAAACACATGGCGAATTAATCTTAGGAATAATAAAATAAGTAAAGTTTTATCTAAAACAAATGCAACTGATTTCAATCCCTCTCCAAATAAAATATCATTATGGAAATATGATGAAAAATCTCAAAGAGACGGTTATATGCGTACCAAAAACTATATATACACCATAGGAACTAATAACAAAAAGGTTAAATCTAAACAATTACCGGATAAGGCTCTTGTGGAAATTGTAGATTCAAAAGGAAAATACGCAATATTTGAAAAAAACACAAATTTATATAAATTTATGTTAAAAACAGGTAAGAAATACAAATTATCAAGTATTGGTTATCATCAAGTTAAAGCGGATATGAAGCATACAAAATCTTTATATTTTATAAAAGACATTAAAAAAATAACGGTAAAAAAACTTAAAGGAAATAAACTTGTTTCCTGCAAAATTAATGGTAAAAAATCTATTTCTGCCGGTACTGACTGTTGGGTTTCCGCCGGATATTTATTTGTTAGCTATAAAGGGAGCAAATTAAAAACTTATAAGTTAAGTTGCAAATAACATCAAAACATAATAAATTTGCAATTTATAATGTATTATCTTAAAAACAGCACATTTTATTAAGAAATGCTGTAAATAAAATAATTGTGCAAAGCACAGAAAGGAAGTCTTAAAATGACAAAATTCAAAAAAATAGTATCTTTACTATTATCAATCATCAGCGTATTTTCTGTATTAGGCGCAGTAACGTTTTCCACTTCTGCAAAGAGTAGTAAAAATCCGTGGGACGTTGGCACTGAGCCCACAAGAGCCATTTATTATAAAAGCCCGGTAATGACCGGAAAAGATGTTAAATGGGTGCAGACGGCTCTTAATACTACTATCAATGCTAAACTTGATGTCGATGGTTCTTTTGGACCCGCCTCAAAGTCGGCGACAAAGTCATTCCAGAAAAAATATAAATTAGAAAAAGATGGTTCATTTGGTCCGGATACCCGCAAAAAAATGATAAAAGTTTTAAAAGACAAAGGATATACTCCAAAAAAACAATCTTCAAATACATCAAGCTCATCAAAGAAACTCAATGTTGATTGGAATATAATTAAGAAAACCGGTTATCAGTCTAACAGCGGTCCCTGCGGATGTTATGCTTTAGCATATTGTAGAGATATTATTGACGGAAAATCTCACAAGTGGACAGAATATAGTGAGGGCTATTTAAAATCAAAAGGAAGATACAGCTATACTGCGTGTTGGAGCAAGGCAGGATATAAATCTCATAATGCTTCGAATAAACAGGCTGTATTAAAAGCTCTTTATAATAGCATTAACAGCGGAAAGCCGGCAGTAGTCCGTGTTAAAGGTAACGGCTCTACTGGACATTATGTCTGTGTATCTGGATATCAGGATGTAAAAAATGTAAACTCTCTGTCTGAAAAGAATTTTTTAATAATTGATTCTGCATCAAAAACTGCTTTTAATCGTAAAGTAACATCAATGACATCCGGAAGCACAGGGTATTCAATTCATTCTAATTTGCAATACATAACAAATTAACAGTTAATAAAAAAAGAATTACAAAAAATGTTTAAGTTACAAGCAAAGGTAATAAAAAGGTTTTTTGTATTAATCATTGTAATCTCTATGTTCAGTATTTTTACAATAGTTTCAGAGGCAAAAACAATGAAAATAAGTAAAAAAATATATGTCGGAAACACACTAAAGCTTAAAGTAAAAAAGAAAAACTTAAAATGGAAATCTAAAAACAAAAAAATTGCAACTGTTAAAAACGGAAAAATACATACAAAGAAAACAGGAAAAGTAATTATTACTGCTAAAAAAGGGAAGTCCGTTTATAAGTTTAAAATAACAGTAAAAAAACATACAATTGCCTCGTTAAGGAATAAGATTAACAAGTATTTTTCAAAACATAAAAAATGTAAATATTTGAACGCAAGCGAATACTGTGATTATGAAAGTACATCCAACAAATACTGTTATATTGTTAGAACGACCGCTCGTAAAGAACCTAATGTTCTTGTGGGTTCAATTTATGTAAACCCGTCTACAGGTCGAGCAGAATTCCTTGATGAAGTATCTAATAAAACTGTTTTTAATATTTTTTAAGATGAAAGTGGCTGCCGCAAATGAGTAAATATGATAAGGAGACTATTATGTCTCAAAAAAAAGATGTATTTGATGAAATATTCAGTAACATCGGGAAAAAACTCAAAAGACTTGCAATAATAATTTTAATAGTCGGAATATCAGCGAGTTTAATTTTCGGTATTGTTATTTTTAGAAATGCAATAGAAACACAAAACTCTCATCTGCCTATTATGGGTGATGCTTTATCGGAAATTTACATAGGTTGCGGATTTGGAATTATAATAGCAGGCACATTATTATCTGTTATTTCCTCCTTTAAACTCTACGGCTTTGGTGCAATAGTCGAAAAATATTTAGACGAAAAATAACGACCTCTCACCTTAACTGCAAAATTGCAAATTGAATAAACAAAATATATCAATAACCCCCTCCCGAAAAATTCGGGAGGGGGTTATATTACTTTTTAATTACTTTTCCTTAGGCTCTGATTTTTCAGCAGAAGCCTTTTTCTCATCGGCTTTTTCAGCGGTTTCTTTCTTTACCGCTGCTTTTGAGTCGGGTTTTTCCGAAATTTTTTCAGCACTGCTTTTTTTATTAGCCTTAGCTGTCTTTTTGGAGGCAGGCTTTTTTGCTGTCGTTTTCTTTACCGTCTTTTTCTTAGTTTCTCCCTCGGGCTTAGGCATAGTGTGATTATATTCAAAAGCAATCATCGAAAGCGGAGGAACGTCAACCTCGATACTCTGCTTCTTGTAGTTCCACGCAACTCTTTGTGCCTTTTTGTCGGTCTGAACATAGTCGCCCGTACCGCCGAACTGCTCGTCATCGCTGTTGAATACCGCCTTATAGTTTCCGAGGTTTGGAACGCCTACGCGGTAGCCCTCGCGCGGAACGGGAGTAAAGTTGCAGATAAAGAGTACCGATTTCTTTCCGTTCTTCGTTTTACGTACAAGGCTTACAATTGAGCTTTGCGCGTCATCACAGCTCATCCACTCAAATCCCGATGGGTCAAAGTCGAGCTCATACATCGCGCTGTGCGAAAGGTAGAAATGCTGGAGCGCGCGGAAGTATTTCTGCATATTGGCATTGTTTTCGTTGTCGTCAATTAAAAACCACTGCAGTCCGACTTGTGAGTTCCACTCGTCATATTGCGCGAAATCCTGTCCCATAAAGAGGAGCTTTTTACCGGGGTGGGCGTACATAAATCCGTAAGCCGTACGCAGATTCGCAAACTTCTGCCAGTCGTCGCCCGGCATCTTATTAATCATCGAGCATTTTCCGTAAACGACCTCGTCGTGGGAAAGAACCTGAATAAATTTTTCCGTATAAGCGTAAATCATAGAGAAAGTCAGTTTGCCGTGTTCATACTGACGGTAAACGGGGTCTTTTGAGATATACTCCAAAAAGTCGTTCATCCAGCCCATATTCCATTTTAGCGCAAATCCAAGACCGTCCTGCTCAACGTCCTTTGTAACGCCTGCCCACGCCGTACTCTCCTCTGCAATTACAAGAGTGCCGGGAGCGTACTGCTCAACCATAGAGTTGAGGTGTTTAAAGAATTCAACGGCGTCTAAATTTTCCCTGCCTCCGTAAATATTCGGAAGCCACTGGCCATCGCTTTTGCCGTAGTCTAAGTAGAGCATAGACGCAACCGCGTCTACTCTCAGGCCGTCGATGTGGAATTTATTAAGCCAGTAAAGTCCGCTTGCGATAAGGAAGTTTCTGACCTCGTTTCTCTCATAGTTAAATATAAATGTTCCCCAATCGGGATGTTCTCCCCGCCTCGGGTCGGGGTGTTCGTA
>CANQVS010000020.1 GCA_947627345.1 uncultured Clostridia bacterium | reverse complement strand
ACGAGCCCAAGATAGCTTATATTGACGCTACGGGCGACGTTGTTGTTATCCGCTATGAAGGACCTAAGGGCGGTCCCGGAATGCGCGAAATGCTTGCTCCGACCTCCGCGCTTGCGGGTATGGGGCTTGACAGCTCCGTATCACTCATTACAGACGGACGTTTCAGCGGAGCGACAAGAGGCGCAGCCGTAGGCCACGTCAGCCCTGAGGCCGCCTCAGGCGGACTTATCGGCCTTATCGAGGAGGGAGATACCGTAACTGTTGATATTGCGGGACGTAAGCTTGAGCTTCACGTCAGCGACGATGTTATTAAGGAGCGCCGTAAGAATTATAAAGCGCCCGAGCAAAATCTCTCGGGATACTTAAAGCGCTACGCAAAGCTTGTGACATCGGGTTCAACAGGCGCTGTATTTGAAAAGTAAATTCTTATTTTAAAATTTAAGAAGGCACTCTCTTTTGAGAGTGCCTTCTTGCATTTAGTTACACTACTTTTTTACAGTAACTTTACATTTTAGTTTAATGCCGTTTGTGGTAACAGTAATAGTTGCTTTACCTTTTTTCTTAGCTTTAATTTTACCGAGTTTGGATACAGTAGCAACCTTTTTATTAGACGATTTAAATTTTGCTTTACCGACTTTACCTGTAATTTTAAGTTTATAAGTTTTACCTATTTTAATGTTTTTCTTTTTAACATTTAGATAGGGGTTCTTAACCTTAATTTTGATATAATCTTGAACTCCATTGTTTTTAGCATATATTTTAGCAGTTCCCGCTTTCTTTGCATAAACTGTTACTAATTCATTGTTTTGTTTTTTTACTGATGCTACTTTGGAGTTGGATGAGCGGAAAGTAGTTTTACCCTTGCTGTTTGAAAGATATACATAATAAATATCTTTGTTTTTACGATAGATTGTATCTGATGATTCGTAGAAACTAACTTTCGTTTTAGGAGAAGATGTTGTGGGTTTATTTGCAGGGGTGTTTGTCGCAGCGGGAATTGAAGGTTGTGTAGATGGAGCAGGATCGTCTGAATTAGGAGAAGTTGTTGTGGGTTTGTTTGCAGGGGTGTTTGTCGCAGCGGGAGTTGAAGGTTGTGTAGATGGAGCAGAATCGTCTGAAATTGTAAATGTTTTAGATAAAGTTCCTGTGTATCCGCCGAGACCGCTTATCTTAACAGTTGCTTTACCTGCGTTAATGTTATTTAAATATTCAATGCTGTAATCAACATTTTCAGTTAAATATTTAGAGCCGGAGTTAACAACAACGAGAGGCTTTTTGGCGAAACCATCATACTGATATGAGGTTTGAGAAAGTGTTGCCGAATATGAAGATAAATCCAAAGGCTTAATTGTATAATTTAATTCAATACAGCCCTTATATTTGTTAATTCCGTAAACAATAGCCGTAGCGGTACCCGAGGTGTTGTTACCTGCATAAACCACGGTGTAGTCTGTACCATACGCAAGTCTGTATCCTTTATCGTTGGTAATGGTAACGTTAGGGCAAATATCATTTCCATTATAAACAAAGTTAGTGTCAGAAAGTTTGGCGTCAAAACCGCTTATATCCGTATCACTTTCGTGAAGTATATTAATAGTATCATCATTAACATCAATGCCATTGTCTGTATAATTAGAGGCTACTATATCACCGTAAGATGTTCCCACGGAGATTTCATCGGAAGAATATTTACCAGAGTACACAATTTTTTCAGCACCGTTTGAATAATCAAGTTTGGAATTAAGCTGAACCTTGTATTTTTCGCCACATTCACCATCTACATTTGCGATGTTTGCCGCCTGAGTGTCATCGACAAATACTTTAACTGAGTCAGATTCTGTAGATACTGAAACGCTCTGGTCATTGTCATTCATAGTAACATCCAATTTTTTGTTTGAATCTTCCTTGTTTACAACAGTGTACATATTATTTGGGAGATAAATTGTATATCCCTGTGTTTGTATTTCACAAGAATCTGAATTAAATATTTTTTTATCATAGCTTGTGAATGTTCCGTTTTTCATCGTTGCCAATGTTTTACCTGTGTTATCCAGTATATCAAATGTATCAGAATTTTTAACTAACATCGTGCTAAGGTCAGAATCTTTGTGGGATCTTCTATTTTGCCAGGCTGCATCAATTACATCAAATGTGCAGTAGTCCATTTGATGAGAGTCGTAACCGTAAATACCATAATTCCAATCTATATATTTACCGTTGCTGTTTTTCGTAAATGTTATGTATTTATTTTCAAACGGGTAATTGCAGTCGTAGATGTAAATACGTTCATTAGTGTTACTTTGTTTCTCGTACTTATATCCTAAAACCTCATGACCATATTCTCCTATAAAGCCTATAGGAACAGCAGGAGCACCATTGCTGCATTTTTTTACTTCGCTTATGAGTCCGGCAAAATCTTCCCTGTTATTATACTCAGCTGTTGCAACACTGCTAACATTCTGTAAATTCAACATAGTTTCGTTTAACTGAGTTACAGTAAGGTCAAGAGAAGAACTTTTGTCATTATATTTTAAATCACCCACTTTTTTTGCAGAACTGTTAAAGGAGTTTAATTGCAGTGAACTATCCTTAACGTTAAACATCATTGAAGATGTTGACATTCCATAGCAGTTGCCACACCAATTACCGTGATTATTGTAAAGATAACCGGCCATAGTATCATCAAACAGGATTTTGTAAATGTTCAGAGGTATTTTATAGGGACTCGGATAATGAAATCCGCTTGTGCTGTTTGAAAAACTGTATGAAATATCATTGAGCTCCAGCGCTTTTGGTTTTTCCGTTATCTCAATTGTCAGACTTTGAACGTCTGAATAATAGCAATCATCTCCTTCGTCGGTAACATAAATATCAGTTGTACCCGCATTTTTGGCAGTAACTACTCCATTTTGGTCAACTGTAGCAATATTCGGGTTGCTTGTACCATAGGAGATTTTTCCTAATCCTTTTGTAATTATTTGAGTTGTTGAGCCAACTGTAATTGAGGGAGATTCGAGGCTTGCGTTAAGAGTATGCTTTGCCTTATAAATTTCAAAACTTATTTCCTTAGAATCTTTATATCTTCCAATTCCGTTAACAGTAACGCTCGCATTACCCGGAACTATATTATTAGAGTAAAGGACTTCATAATCCACTCCGTTTTCCAAAGTTTCGCCTCTTCGGGTTACTGTTACAACAGGTCTTATAGCTTTCCCGTTATAGGTAAATTGTGATTCTGAAAGGGAAAAGCTGCACTCTGTAATAGGAATATTGGTATTTAAAACTACAGGAGTGTTCCAGGTTTGCCAGGTTATACCGTTATATGTTTCGCCCGGACTGTAATTATCCCACGTTTCATCGCCGTTTGGATAATATATTGTCATAGTATTACCGTCGAACGGGCTATACCAAAAACCGGGATGATTACCCTTAAAATATACTTCTTTTAAGTTATCACAATGTGCGAATGCAAAAAGACTTATGGAGTTTAGGTTTTTTCCTAAAGTGACTGAATTAAGATTTTTATTATATTCAAAAACACCGGAGTCAATAGTGGTTGTTGCGTCAGGAATAACAAGATTTCCTGTCAAGTTTTCACAGAATTGAAATGCATTTATTCCTATCTCTTTTAATTTTTCTGGGAATTTTACTGAAGTTATGTTATTATTTTCGCAAAAGGCATCATTACCGATTCTTGTTACCGTATCGGGAATTGTATATTCAGAGTCAAGTTTATTGCACGGATACTGCAAAAGAGTTTGACCGCTTTTGTCGAAAAGTATTCCGTCAACGGATTTATAATATTGATTATCAGAATCTACGGTTATCGAACTTAGATGTTTGCATTTGCTAAATGCTCCTTCACCAATACTTTTTACATTTTTTGGAATAAAAACATTGCCGGAAAAATTGTTTAATCTAAAGGCGTCCTCACCTATGCAGGTTACGGTATCCGGGATCTCAATATCAATTATATTGCATTCCCGAAATGCATTTTTTGAAATTTCTTTTAAGTTTTTACTAAGGCTGATTTTAGTTAGTTGACAGTCACGAAAGGCGTCTTCTTTTATTGATGTAACGGTATCAGGCATAGTTATTCTGTATAGATTTTTACATCCTTGAAACGCCTTACCATAAATCAATGTTGTTCCATCAGGAATAGTATATTCTTCTCCTCCTTTGGATATTGGATAGCATACTAATCCGTCGTCCGAGTCAAATAATACATTATCAATAACCTTAATATTATTGTTGTTTTCGTTTAAAGTTATGGTAGATAAGGCACGACAGTCTGCGAACGGATTGTTGCCAAGTATAATAAGTCCGCTCCCCAATTTTACATCGGATAATTTATAACAACCCTCAAAGGCATAGTCGGAGATACGTTTTACACTATCAGGAACTGTTACGTTCTCAAGATTTTCACAATATTGAAATGCGAGTATACCAATTGATTCAACACCGTTACCGATATTAAGCTCTTTAAGCGCCTCACACCGCTGGAATGAATTATCACCAATTGATTTGACGCTACCCGGTATATGTACGCTCTCAAGGCTTTTACAATTTTTAAATGCATTATTACCTATTTTTGTTATACCTTCTGATATAATAATTTTAGTTATCTCATTAGAAGATTTGTACCATGGAGTGCTGGTGTAAAAATTGTAGTCCTCTATTTCGCCGTTTCCGCTGATGTTAAGAGTACCGTTATTTACGTTCCAGCTAAAACTCTCCGATGATGATGCTTTTGAACTTGCTGCGTTCGGAGTGATTTCAAGTGCGGAAAAAACGCACAATATAATTACGATAGATAAAACAAGTGAGATTATTCTTTTCATTTTTTCTCCTCCTCTTTGTATAGTATATTTTATCAAAGGTTTAATATTTTATAAATTGATGATGTGCCTAAAAAACATATACATCAATTAGTAATATTTACTAAAAAGTTTTTGTGGAATACGCTACTTCCAGTTTGTTATTTTTTTACCATTAATTATAAATGATTTTTTGCTGATTTCTGCAAGCGGAGCGTCGCTTTTGCTGTCGGAGTAAAATTCATCTATTTCGCCGTTGTATTTTTCTCTGAAAAGCCGTACCTTTTCCCTGCCGTGGCAGTTGACGCCCGTATATTTTCCCGTATTTTTGTCCACATTAGAAGCGATAAGGTGTTTTATATTAAGACTGTCGCAAATCGGTTTTAAAAGAAATTCAGCGGATGCGGAAATAATAACATCATCCTCCTTTTGCTGTTTTAAATACCAGCTTTTTATTTTTTTTTGGTGACTTTTCCAAAAATCCGAAATATCTTCATCTGGATTTATTTTGTTCAAAAATCGGTACATCGTCTGTTTCATATCCGTTTTACTGCCCCTTTTAAGTATATAAAATTTTATCACGGCTTTTAAAAGCGAGGGTAAAAATTTTATAATTGAGGGGTGTTTTTTTAGGCAAAAAAGATAAAAGTCCGCTGTCGAATCGCCATCGTAAATCGTGTTGTCAAAATCATAAACATTCATTTTCATCAACCAACTGTCACATTTATATGTTACATTATAGTCCAAATCATCTTATAAGTAAACATCCCAGCGCCTGCTTTGTATACATAAACATCGTTAACCTTTCCGAATTTTACGCAAAAATCGGGATTGTAACCGCAGGAATGAAGATTTTCCTCAAATTTTTTAATTTCCTCATTCTCATTTGTTGAGGTATCTTCCGTACTGCTGACTTCAACTTCATTCGCGTAAACCGAGGCAGTCGAAAGCGCGGAGAACGCTATCAAAAATGCCATAAAGACGGATAATAACCTAAAATGTTTTATTTATAAAAAACCTCCTTTATCACTGCAACCCTGAAAGAATAAATTTTGTGACAGTTTTTTATATAAAATTAAGTTTATTAAACAAACAAATTAAAAACATATAAGTAAACATTTTCCGCTATAAATCCCTTGTTAAATAATAAGATTTATAGTAAAATAAAAATGAATAGGCTTTTATTAGGAGATTTTGCGGTGTTCGGATATATTAAAATTTACAAAGGTGATTTACTCGTGCGCGAGTACGAGGCGTATAAATCCGTCTACTGCGGACTTTGCAGACAAATGGGTAAGGAATATTCCTTTTTGTCGCGATTTCTTCTAAGCTACGACTGTACCTTTTACGCGTTGTTTTTAATGTCGCTTAAACGCAGTTGTAAAGGATTTGAAAAGGGAAGATGCCGTTTTAATCCGCTTAAAGGCTGTGGATTTTGTAAATGTGAGGACGACGCTTTAAGTAAGGCGTCGGCGGTAAATATTATTCTTTCCTACTATAAAATCCTCGACGATATTGATGATGGCCGATTTTTTAAGCGTTTTTTATTAAAGACGGTAAAGCCTTTGCTGTCTCATTGGCGGAAGAAAGCGATGAAACGTTATCCCAAGCTTGACAGACTGGCTGAAAATATGCTTAACAGTCAGAGAAAAGCCGAAGAAAATCCCGAGTGCGGTCTTGATATGGCGGCTGACCCCACGGCTGAGTTTCTCGCTTCGGTTTTAGAGATTGAGGGCAGCGGAAAAGAAAGCCGTATTTACCGCCAAATCGGTTACGGCTTAGGGCGTTTTATATATCTTGCCGATGCTGTAGACGATTTTAATAAGGACAGCAAATCGGGTAACTTCAACCCGTTTAATATGTATGAGGAAAACAGACTTGACGTTATGAAAAATAACCTTTCGCATTCATTGGCAATGACCTTTGAGGCGTATAATCTGCTCGACTTGGTGGATTTTAAGGGTATAATAGATAATGTTATTTTAAAGGGACTGCCGGCTGTTCAGTCCGAAATAATTAAAAAATTTGAGGTAGAATATGAAGGACCCGTATGAAGTGCTGGGCGTATCGCCGAGCGCAAGTGAAAATGAAATAAAGGCGGCTTACCGCAATCTTGCGAAAAAGTATCATCCCGATAATTACACGGACAGTCCGCTTGCGGATGTTGCCGAAGAGAAGATGAAAGAAGTCAACGAGGCATACGACTATATAATGAATACACGAAAAGGACAAAGCACAACAGGTTCTTCCTATTCGGGAACGTATTCAAATTCATCATCGAGGTACGCAAATGTGCGCTCGCTTATTCAGCAGAACCGCTTGGACGAGGCAGAGCGGATACTTGATTCCGAAACATCTTATGAGCACAGCGCGGAGTGGTATTTCCTTAGAGGAATGTGCTATTTCAGACGCGGTTGGATGCAGCAGGCAGTTCAGCATTTTCAGCGTGCCTGCCAGATGGAGCCGAATAATATGGAATACCGTCAGGCGCTTAACAATATGAGCCGTCAGCAGAGTTACGGTTTCGGAGGATACGATACGGTCGGTACTACGGGAAGTGAGTGCGGAGTGTGCGACATATGCGCGGGAACTATGTGCCTTAACTGCCTTTGCAGAGGCTGCTGCGGTGGCTACTGATGAAAAATTCGTTTCGTGTAGCATTTTGCGGACTTATATGCGCTTTATCGGTCGTGCTGATGATTTCAACGGGAATAATCCCTGTCGCGACTTACGCTTTCCCTTGCTTTTCGGGCATTTTGCTTTCGGCAATTGTAATTGAGTTTGGAGAAAAGTGGGCTGTGGGCGCGTATGTCGCCGTGTCTGTTCTGTCAATTTTTTTAGCGGGAGATAAAGAGGCTGTGGCTTACTTTGTCGCTTTTTTCGGATTCTACCCGATAGCAAAAAGCGCGATAGAAAGATTAAAGTCGAGGGCAGTACAGTATATTATAAAATACGCGGTTTTTACAGTATGTATGGTATCTGCGTTCAGCGTCTGCAAGTTTGTTCTCGCAATCCCCGATGAGGAATTTACCGTTTTCGGATTTTATGTTCCCTGGGCATTTTTGGCGGTTGCCGAAGTGTTTTTCATTGTGTACGACAGGTGCGTTACGATTCTGCTTGTGCGTTACATAAATACAATCAGAAACAGGATTTTTAAAAATCCGCCCATTAATTAGTTACAAGGGTTTAATTTGAAATTTTAATTCTTTTATGATAAAATAAATTGGTGTTGGATATTGAAATTATAATGACGGGTGAGTGAAGATATGAAATTGTTTAAGAAAATATCTGTGTTTATTTTAATGATAATAATTTTGTCCGCAGGCTCGGTAATTTATGCCGGGGCCGTATCGGGCATTTCGGCATACGTTAATACTGATTCGCTCAATGTGCGAAAAGGAGCAGGAAAAAACTTTGGCGTCTTAAAAACTTTAAAAAAGAAAACAAAGCTGACAGTTTTGAATTCCAGAACTTATAATAAAAGCTGGTATAAAGTACAGATTAAATCGGGGAAAAAGGGATACGTCGATAAGAGTTACATAAAATTCAAGAAAAATCAGCTCCTTATTCCCGAGAGTGCAACAGGATACAAAGGTTATACGGTAACGGTTAAAAATTATATTAATACAACCAAGAAAGCCGTTAAGTGGACAAGCTCCGATAAGTCGGTTGCGAAGATTGATTCCAAAGGGGTAATTACCTGCCTTAAAAACGGTAAGACCGTTATTACAGCCAAAGCAGGTTCTAAGAAATCCTCGTGCAGTATAACTGTAAAAAGTGCGGAGGTTAAATTTCCAAAAAGCTCTTATGAAGTTTATACCGACAGTACGATTAATATTAAGGCGGAGTGTAAAAAATCCGTAAGCTACAAAAGCTCCGACAGTTCAATCGCAACGGTTTCATCTTCGGGAATTGTAACTCCGAAAACCGCAGGTTCGGTAAAAATTACCGCAACGAGCAAGTCGGGAAAAAGTTCAAGTTGTACCGTCAATGTGAAAAAGCGCGTTGTTTCCGTATCGCTGTCAAAGACAGCTGTTTATGTTGACTGCCACGCAAGAATAACAGCAAAGGGCGGTACAGACTACAGCTATACAAGCTCAAACACAAAGATAGCGACTGTAGACAGCACGGGGCTTATTACAGGTAAGAAAGCGGGCAAAGCAAAGATAACCGCTAAATACGGAGACGCGTCCGCCTCAAAAACAATTAAGGTTAAAAAGGGCAAGTCCGTACATATTTCAATGACTAACGCAAATTTAAAAAAGGGTATGACGCTTGTTTTAAAATCGTCTACAAGCGGTGTGAAGTGGAAGTCATACGATAAATCAATCGCAACCGTAACAAACGGCTACGTTTTAGGAAAGAAGAAAGGTACGGCGGTAATTTCGGCTTACACCTCAAAGGGCGCTAAGGAATGCGTCGTAAAGGTTAAATCAGCGAACCCCGTGCGTTTCTCATACACCTCTGAAAATTCCGCTTTGCTCGGGCAGAACATAAAGTTTTACGCTATTACCGACAACAGCATATCAAACGTAAAGTTTAAAATTACAGACCCCGATAAAAAGGTGAGCTGGCTTACTAATTCGGCAAAATCAAATGACAGCTCACGCTATGTGTGGACCTCAAGCAAAAAGCTTTCAAAATCGGGATTTTACAATTTTGAGGCGTATTCGCGTACAGCGTCAAACGCGGAATATAAAACCTGCGAAAGCGGTTCGGGACAGGTTTTTGTCAATAAAAGCGACAGCCGTACCGCCTGCGCAAAGGGCGACCGCCTTGTGACCACAAAGGTAATAAAGCATATTGCCAATTATGAGGGTTTTCGTCCCGAAGTCGAGGAGGACAACCTTGTTGCAAATTCTCCGACTGTCGGTTACGGTCGCGTAGTTTATTCGGGAACTACTTTCTACAATAAGATGACCGAAAAGGAAGCGTTTGCTTATCTTGTGAAAACGATTAATGCGTCGGCTTATACCACACGTATTAATTCGGTTTTAAGCGATAAAAAGATAAAATTTAACCAAAATCATTTTGACGCGCTCGTTGACTTTTCGTATAACTTAGGCGCGTATGCCATTACCAATCACAGCGAGCTTATCAATACGCTCACTTCAAGCTACGGAAAAGCGTCGTATAAAAATACAGGATATATAAATGCGACGTCTGCAGCGGTTAGGAAAAAGGCTGACAACTCGTCAACAAAGCTTAAAACAGTTAAGGCGGGAGAGATAGTCAGTTTAGTAAGTACAAATGTTTATAATTCATCGTGGTATAAAGTAAAGCTTACAAACGGCACAAAGGGCTATATTCAAAAGAATAAACTTACCCGCCGTTCAAGCGATACCTCTACGCGTAATCTGAAGAATGTCTCTGTTAAAACCTACGCGAAAAACTTTTTAAAATATCATCACGCAAGCGGTATCTGTTACAAGGGACTTTTATACAGACGTGCCGATGAGCTGGAAATATTTTTCTTTAATGAATATGAAAACAACGGCAAACAAAACGAGTACGGAATTTCCTTTAAATGTCCCAATAATTCTGACTTTCACCTTTAATATTCACTGAAATCAATCTCAAAATATGTTTTTCATTTAATAAGAGATTAGTATAAAATCATATCCCTTTGCATATTTTTCAGTAGGACAAGTTAACTGAAAGAGGGATATTATGAAGGGTGTAATTTTTACTCTTAAAAAAAGAAGAAACAGGCGCGGACTTCCTGCCGTCAGCCTTCCTAGCATAGCGGATGTCAGGTCGGTTTTAAGGCGGAGGGGTACGATTATATTCTTTGTAATGTCAATGCTTTTGGGATTGTTTTTCGGGTCCGCCTCGGTCGGGAGTTTTAGCCAAAAGACTTTAAAAACGCTCGATTTACTTTTTACTACCAATCTCCCCGAAAGGCTTAAAAACGGCTTAGCAGGCGCGTTCTGCGCGAGTTTTGCCTCCGATTTTATATTTTTGTTTTTAGCCGTGATTTGCGCGTTAAGCCTTTGGGGTGCCGTCGCGTTGCCGTTTATAGCGTTTTTCAAAGGATTTGGAATAGGAGTGAGCGCTGCATATCTCGTTTCAAATTACGGGATAAAGGGAGCGTTGTTTTATTTTTTAATAATTCTTCCGGGCGTTTTCGTATTCAGTATGGTGCTTGTTCACCAGCTTTCAGCGTGTTACTACATATTTAAAAAAATGTTTTTAAACCTTATAAAGGGGAGAAATTATCCTTTTAAAGAGGCTCTCGGGATATTTTTTAAGAAAAGCCTGAGGTTTCTTATATGGGCGCTAATTGCGTCATTTGCGGACGCGCTTTTGTGGTGCGTTTTTGCGGGACTGTTTAAATTTTAGGAGAATAGGGTAAAATGGAAAATACAAAACTGGGTATAACGCGATTTTTTTCGGGGTATTTTAAAAATTTTCATAGAATTATTTTGGCAAATCTGCTTTTTTCCGTACCGCTTGTTATATTTTCCGTACTGTTTTATTTTATAAATACCCTTACAGGCCTTAATCTCGCGTTTATCACGTTTGCGCCGATAATTTTTGTCTTTCCGTTTTTTTCGGGGCTTACCCTTATAACACGAAATATAGTTACACAGCAGGATGATATTAATACCGTTAAGCTTTTTTTCAAGGGCCTTAAGGAAAATTGTCTGTATTTTTTTATACACGGAATTGTGCTTTATCTCGCAATTTTTTTATGCTACTCATCCATTACGCTTTACTGGAAGCTCGCAAACGAAAATAACGGAATTTTCTATTTTGCGTTTGGAATAGCGGTAGTTATCGCGGTGGCGATGCTTTTTATTTTCTATAATGTTCCCGTAATGACTGTCACGTTTGATTTATCGCTTAAAAACATCTATAAAAATTCGGCGCTTATGGCGCTCGGTGAATTTAAGAATAATTTCTTTGCTACTTTGGGACTTTTTTTACTGTTCATTTTTTGCGCAACGATATTTTTTACCGCGCCAAATGCAGTAATACTTGTAATAATTATGCTCGTTCTGGGCGTGCTTATAGTACCGTCTACAGCTTCGTATATTATGAATTTTTATGTTTATAAGGATATGGAGAGCGTTATATCGAACGGTGAAATTAAGTCCGAGGAGCTTAGAAAAAAGATTGAGGCTAAGCAGTCACAGCTTAACGAAGATGAAAAGCTTGATTTTTCTATGCTTGACCTTGACGAGAATAAGGACGGGGAGGAATATCTTTATTTTAACGGCAAGATGATACGCCGTCGTGTTCTTATTGAGATGAAGAAAAAACAGGAGAGTTCTGATGAGTAAAAAAAAGAAGTCAAAAAAACGTAAAAATCCATACCCGAAGAAAAAAAAGAAGAATTTTAAACCGTTAATAATCGCGTGCGCCGTAGTAGTTTTGTGCGCTGTTTTAATCATCGTTTCATATGTTATATACCTTAATACCTCGCTTGAAGCGGCCGATTTTGTCGGCAGAGATTTTAAAAGCGTAAGCGCGCTTGACGCAAGCGGTGACGAGGTTGATATGGAGGATATTTATAATGTCCGTTACGATTCCTATCAAGGCTCGCTTACGCTTAAAGGCGACGGAACCTTTGAGCTTTGGCTGACGAGCGGTTCGGCGGACGACGGAACGCACCGAGGCTCCTATACCTACGACAGAGAAAAGCAGGTCATAAACGCAACTTTTGACGGCGGAGAAAAGGAGAAATTTCAGCTTATACGAAACGGGGACAATACGCTGAAACGAATAGAAGTCCCCTATAACGGATATACGGTTTATTTCGTTTAACAGTAAATAATTATAAAAATCAGTAAGGTCAACTCGATTTGGGTTGACCTTTTATATTTCCAAGTCGATTCGTGAAGTCTTTCATATGGTTAATATCCTTACAAAATGCTATCCCCGATTTAGCCTTGAATAAAACATATAAAATTTTCACAACGCAGAATACTGAATTTAATTGTTCAAATTATAATTAAATTTGCTTATGCAATATCTGCATAAATTAATGCGTTGACAGAATAAATTGCATTGAACAGCATATTGCAAGCATAAAGAAAAAAAACTATAATATGGTTAAGCCGATGACGATCGGTCAAATATGCACTGTACAGTCATAATATAAGTGAAATTTATAATTATGGCATAAAATTTAATATTGTTTGTCATAATTGTTCTTAGAAAAGGGGAATAATTATGCAGTTATTTAGAAGCTTTTGTAAAGCTCAACTTGATGAAAACGGCGTATTGGAAACATTTGAATTAACATTTCCCAAGAATTACAATTTTGGGTATGATGTAGTTGATAAAATGGCGGAGCTTGCTCCAAATGATATTGCTATGGTTTACACCAATCCCGAAAAAGAGGAAAGAACTTTTACGTTCGGCGACATTGGATACCTTAGCAACAAAACAGCCAACGCACTTTCTGCGCAGGGAATAAAAAAGGGAGACAAGGTACTTGTTATTTTAAAAAGAAACTACGAATACTGGTATATTGTGCCTGCGCTTCACAAGTTAGGAGCGATAGTAATTCCTGCGACAAATATGCTTACAGTTGACGATATAACCTACAGGATAGAAACAGCGGATATAAAGTATGCAATATGTACGCCTGACGGTACAACGGCAACCGATATGCTGGAAGCGCAGACCAGGAAACCACAGCTTGAGAAGATTTTTGTTGTTCGCAAGGATTTGGAGGGTACGGTTAACCTGACAGAGGAGATAGAAAAAGCAGACTGTAAATTCAGCCGTATAGATACAAAAGCGGAGGATGCTATGCTTATCTATTTCACATCGGGTACTACAGGCTATCCAAAGGCTGTTATGCACAATCACACCTACACGTTAGCGCATATTATTACGGCAAAATACTGGCAGAATGTAAAGGAAAACGGACTTCATCTTACAGTTGCCGAAACAGGCTGGGGAAAGGCAAGCTGGGGTAAAATCTACGGTCAATGGTTGTGCGGGTGCGGTGTAATGGTTTACGACTTTGACAGTTTTTCACCTCACAAGCTTTTAAGGGTAATGGAAAAATATAAAGTCACTTCTTTCTGCGCGCCTCCGACAGTTTACAGATACTTCATTAAGAGAGATATGAGTAAATATGACCTTTCTTCACTAAATCATATTACTACTGCAGGCGAGGCGCTTAACCCCGAAGTGTTTGAACAGGTATATAAACAAACAGGTCTTAAGCTTATGGAAGGCTTTGGCCAGACAGAGTCTGTCCTAATGCTTGGTAATTTAGCGGGAGCCGTTTCAAAGACAGGTTCTCTTGGAAAGCCCACTCCGCTTTACAACACTATGATTGTTGATGAAAACGGGGCGGAACTCCCTGCAAATGAGGTCGGAGAAATTGTAGTAGTACCTCAGGAAAAGCAATTTGGTATTTTTATGGGCTACTGCGGTGATGAAAGCCTCTACAATAGCGTATGGCGAAACGGCGTTTATCATACAGGCGATACGGCGTATAAGGACGAGGACGGTTACTATTGGTATGTGGGTCGAATTGACGACCTTATAAAAACGAGAGGATTTAGGGTTGGCCCTTTTGAAATTGAGAATGTTCTTATGGAACATCCGGCAGTAATGGAGTGCGCGGTAGTCGGCGTACCTGATAAGGCAAGGGGACAGGCAATTAAGGCGACCGTTCATCTTGCCGACGGATATGAAAAAAGCAAAAATCTTGAAAAGGAAATTAAACATTTTGTAAACAAAAGGGTATCTTCATACAAGCATATTCAGTTGCTTGAGTTTGTCGATGAAATGCCAAAGACGATAAGCGGTAAAATAAAAAGAACTGATATAAGAAATCTTGACAGAGATAAAATCTGTTGATTAGGCTTTGAGATTAAAGCAAGATGTAGAATTTACAAATTAAACATACTTTTGAAATAATAATTTAATTATTCTAAAGCTAAAACGGTCAGCTCAATTTTGAACTGACCGTTTTGTTGTATTTTTAATGTTGTATTACTCGCTTTTTTCAACTGCCCAATCGGCGGTATAATCCTCGCTTACTTTTTTATCGGTAGTAACCTTAATATGAGCGGAATCCTTAAATTGAATTGTGTACTCAACTTCTTTGTCGGTTCCGTCAAGTGTAACGCCCGAGATAATTTTACCGAGCTTTTCCTTGTCTACTCTTAACGTAAATTTACCGCTGTAGCTTTTTGAGGCGATTTTTCCCGTAAATGTGCCGTTGTCGTTAAAGTCGATAACGTCGCCTGTCTTTTCGTTAATCCACTTGTACTGTGTAACGTAACTTGCGTACTGACCGATTTGAATTTCGGGGGTAATTTCGATTGATTCAGGCGGACGTGTTTCAACTGTATTTGAACAACCGCAACTTGCGAGCAACGCCGTACACGCGCAGATTAAAACGGTACAAAGTAATCTTTTAATCATATTTATCAGCCTTTCTTTCATTATATTTTATAGCTGTATTTTAGCATATTTTGTTATTGTATGGCAACAGTTTTTTAATTTGCAGTTGAATACATTTTCAAATTCATAAAAAAGGGAGAACAGTGTGATAAAATATCAGATGTTCTCCCTAAACTAAATATTTATAACAAATTAAACGATAAGGCTTTTACCCGTCATTTCTTTGGGCTGTTCAAGCCCGAGAATTTTAAGCATTGTGGGAGCAATATCCGCAAGAACACCGCCCTCGCGCAGTTTGCAGTCATAGCCTATAACGCAAAACGGAACGGGATTTGTTGTGTGAGCCGTAAACGGCTTGCCGTCCTCGTCAATCATTTTGTCCGCGTTGCCGTGGTCAGCCGTTATAATCGCTGTGCCGTCCATTTGTAAAACAGCGTCAACAACTTCTCCCACGCATTTATCGACCGCCTGAACCGCCTCAACCGCTGCCTCAAACACGCCCGTGTGCCCTACCATATCGCAGTTTGCGAAGTTTAAGATAATCACGTCGTATTTGCCTGTTTTTATTGCTTCAACGAGTTTATCCGTTACCTCGAAAGCGCTCATTTCAGGCTGTAAATCATAGGTAGCGACCGCGGGAGATTTAACGAGTATTCTGTCCTCGTTGTCGTACTGCTTTTCAACACCGCCGTTAAAGAAAAATGTTACGTGGGCGTATTTCTCGGTTTCGGCAATTCTAAGCTGTTTCATACCCTTATCGGAGATATACTCGCCGAGGGTGTTGTCTAAGCTTTGCGGTTTGAACGCGACTTCAACATTGGGCATAGTTGCATCGTACTGCGTCATACATACATATGTGAGCGGGAAAAATCCTTTTTTTCTCTCAAAACCCTTAAACTCCGGGTCAACGAGAGTACGGGTGATTTCACGCGCCCTGTCGGGACGGAAGTTAAAGAATATTACGCTGTCGTCTTTTTTGATTGTATCTCCGCCTTTAACGACTATCGGAACAACGAATTCGTCCGTAACCTCGTTGTCGTAACTGTTTTGAATGGCATCAACGGGGCAGTCTGCCTCAACGCCCTTTCCGTAAACGAGAGCGCTGTAAGCTTTCTCTACGCGCTCCCAGCGGTTATCTCTGTCCATAGCGTAGTAACGTCCGCTGACCGTGGCGATTTTACCCACGCCTATTTCTTTCATCTTTTCGACAGCCTGCGCGACATACTCTTTAGCTGACGACGGCGGAACGTCACGTCCGTCAAGAAATGCGTGAACATAAACCTTTTTAAGTCCCTTAGCCTTTGCAAGCTCTAAAATACCGTAAAGATGTTCCATATGGCTGTGAACTCCGCCAGGGGACATAAGTCCCATAAGGTGCAGGCTTGTGCCTTTTTCAAGCGCGTTGTCCATAGCATTAACGATAGCCTCATTATCTTTAAGCTTACCCTCTTTGATTGTCTTTGTAATTCTTGTAAGCTCCTGATAAACTATACGTCCTGCACCGATGTTCGTATGTCCGACCTCGCTGTTGCCCATCTGTCCGTCAGGCAGACCTACATCAAGTCCCGACGCGCCGATTTGAGTAATCGGATTGTTTGAAAACAATCTGTCGAGATTAGGCTTATTTGCCGCCGCAATGGCATTTCCCTCGGGGGGAGCAATACCAAAACCGTCTAAAATCATAAGAATTAAAGGTTTTTTCATAAATAACTCCTATTAACCTTTTGTAGCTGCGTCAATAATTGCGCCGAATTTAGTGGCAACGAGAGAGGCACCGCCGATAAGACCGCCGTCAACATTTTCCTTTGAGAGAAGCTCGGAAGCGTTGCCGTCGTTCATAGAACCGCCGTATTGAATTGTAACAGCCTGAGCGGTTTCCTCATCATACTTTTTAGCGAGCTCTGCGCGGATAAATGCGCAAACCTCCTCCGCCTGCTCCGCTGTAGCGGTTTTGCCTGTGCCGATAGCCCAGACAGGCTCATAGGCGATTATAGTTTTCTTAGCGTCCTCTGCGGATACATCGTAAAGGTCAAGCTTAATCTGACGGGCAATAACTTCCTCTGTAATATCGCACTCGCGCTCCCAAAGAAGTTCGCCTACGCAAACAATAGGCTTTAGACCTGCCGATAAAGCCGCCTTTGTTCTCTTGTTTACTGTTTCATCTGTTTCGCCGAAGTACTGACGGCGTTCGCTGTGGCCGATAACAACATACTCAACGCCCATTTCTTTGAGCATACCCGTTGAGATTTCACCGGTAAACGCACCGCTTTCTGCCCAATGGCAGTTTTCCGCGCCGATTTTAACATTGGTACCTTTAACGGTTTCAATTGCCGTTGAAAGGTCAACGTACGGAACGCACGCGATAACCTCGCAGTCAGCGCCCTTTGCCACGGGGATAATCTCTTCAAGGAGCGTTTTCGCTTCACTCGGAGTTTTATTCATTTTCCAGTTTCCTGCGATAACAGCCTTTCTTTTAGCCTTATTCATAATCAATCTACCTTTCTAAATTATTCATACAAAATGATTATCATTATTAAACGAGCGGGCGGGCACACGGACCCGCCCAATCAGACAAAGGCTTAAAGTGTAATTAAAATTATTAATTGTTACCCTTTGCCGAGTTAGTTTTTATTTATCAGCAATAACATCGATTCCGGGAAGAACTTTACCCTCAAGATACTCGAGAGAAGCTCCTCCGCCTGTTGAAATATGGCTCATTTTATCGGAGTAGCCGAGTTGAATTACAGCGGCCGCGCTGTCGCCTCCGCCGATAATAGTGGTAGCGTCGGTATCGGCAAGTGCCTGCGCTACAGCGATTGTACCCTTTGCAAGCGTTGGGTTTTCAAATACGCCCATAGGTCCGTTCCATACAACAGTTTTAGCAGACTTAACAGCGTCCGCGAAAAGCTTTTGAGTTTTATCTCCTATGTCAAGTCCCTCCATATCCGCGGGGATTTTATCAGCGTCGACAATTTCAACATCAATAGGTCCATCGATAGGGTCGGGGAAACTCTTTGCTACGGTTGTGTCTATGGGCAGAAGAAGTTTTTTGCCGAGCTTTTCAGCCTTATCCATCATTTCCTTGCAGTAGTCAAGCTTTGTATCGTCAACAAGCGACTTACCAATCTCGTAGCCCTTGGCTTTAAGGAAAGTATAAGCCATACCTCCGCCGATGATAAGTGTGTCGCACTTTTCAAGAAGATTTGAAATTACGTTGAGCTTATCCGCAACCTTAGCTCCGCCGAGAATGGCAACGAAAGGTCTGACGGGATTCTCAACAGCGTTTCCGAGATAGTCAATTTCTTTCTGCATAAGATAGCCTACAGCCGTATTTTTAATGTGGTTTGTTACGCCTGCTGTAGAGCAGTGAGCTCTGTGAGCCGAACCGAAAGCGTCCATTACAAAAACTTCCGCCAATGAAGCCAATTCTTCTGAGAACGGCTCTAAGTTTTTGGTTTCTTCTTTTCTGAAACGCGTGTTCTGCAAAAGCACAACATCGCCGTCTTTCATATCAGCAACCGCCTTTTTAGCGTTTTCACCTACAACCTCATCGTCGTTTGCAAAAACAACCTCTTTTCCTAAAAGCTCGGAAAGTCTTACAGCGACGGGAGCAAGCGAGAATTTCTCCTCGGGACCGTTCTTCGGCTTTCCTAAGTGCGAGCAAAGGATTAGCTGTCCGCCGTCAGCGATAAGCTTTTTAATTGTAGGTAAGGCGGCGGTAATTCTGTTATCGTTAGTAATAACTCCGTCCTTTAGAGGAACGTTAAAGTCAACTCTTACGAGAACTTTTTTGCCCTTTACATTGATGTCGTCAATAGTAACCTTGTTAAGTTTCATAATTGGTACTTCCTTTCTGAATTTGGAAAGCGTATTATACGCCCGTAATCATTGTTAATTATATAACAAAAGTAAATATTTAGCAATAGTTAAACGAAAGCTTTAAAAAAAATTTAAAAAATAATTATATATGCGTCACATTTTTTATTTTTTTAGGTTATAGTTAATAGGACAATACTTTCTGATATTAATCAATTAAAAAAAATAATATGTTGTATTTATAATACAGATATGTTAAAATTACTTTGTATATTATCTGTATAATCTTATTTAAAGGAAAGTGAAAATATGGATGAAAAAAGGCTCGAAAGCCGTAACGCCTCGCTTGATATAGTTAGAATTGTTGCGGTATTTCTCGTAAACTCGGTTCATTTCTTCCTGTATAACGGCTTTTACAGTGAAACCGTTCAGGGCATACCAATGTATATTATGAGTATAATGCGTACATTTTTTACTACCTGCGTACCGTTGTTTATGATACTGACGGGTTATCTTATGTGCAGAAAAACTCTGAACAAGGGATATTATAAAGGAATACGCAAAACGCTCATAATTTACGGTATAGCGACGCTTGCGTGTATGCTTTACAAAACCTTTGCTTTGGGCGAGGAGTTTACGCTCGGAAAGGTAGTTTTAGATTTCCTAAGCTTTAAGGGCGCGACCTACTCGTGGTATATTGAGATGTATATCGGGCTTTTCCTTATTGCCCCGTTTTTAAATCTAATATACAACAATCTTAAAACTCAACGTCAAAAGCAAATTTTGGTGTTTACTTTCTTTGCGGTAACGATACTTCCTACTATTTTTAATATTCATATTTTTACAAACCCTCAATGGTGGGCAAATCCTACAATAAGCGAGGATTACAATAAGCTGATGCCAAGCTGGTGGGGTATGACATATCCTGTGGCCTATTATTTTGTGGGAGCTTATTTAAGGGAGTTCGGAATGAAGATAAAAACCCGAACGCTCCTGATAGGTTTTCTCATAACTCTTGTTGTGTTCAGCACCTATAATTTCTACCGCAATTATGGTTCCACCTTTAAGTATGGAAATCTTATCAACTGGGGTTGCTTTGAAACTTATGTGCTCACCTGCGGACTGTTTGTGCTTTTGACCAGAATCCCGACCGTGAATATGAACGCTAAAGTGAAATGGTGTTTGTGGAAAGTTTCCGATTTAGCCTTAGGAATTTACCTTATTTCCTATATATTCGACCACATTATCTATTACAATTATCTAAATAAATACATCTTGACGTTAAATGAAAAGCTTCCGTACTACTTTGTCGTCGTACCGATAGTTTTTGTGCTATCGGCGATTGCGTCGGGACTTATGAATGTTGTCGCTTCATATGTTGTTAAGGCTTATGAGGCAATTGTAAGTTTCGTAAAAAGTCAGAGAATGAGAGAAGATAAGGACAAATGGCGTGATTTCATTTTTATCGGACTTTTAGCGGGAGCTATTGCGTTTGCAATTTGGAAATGCTTTTTCGGTTTTGCGGGAAATGACGAGGCTTTCTATCTTACAATTCCGCAGAGATATATTCTCGGTGATTCCCTGTTTACGCAGGAATGGAACCTGTCTCAAATGTCGTCTGTTTTCCTGCTGCCGTTTACAGCGATATACCACGCTGTTGCAGGCTCGTTTGACGGAATTATTTTAGCGGCAAGAATTTTCTATGTTGTTTTGCACGCGGCGGTTGCGGTTTTTGCGTATTCAAGGCTAAGAAGGTACGGATATATTACGGTATTTGCAACACTTTTCTTCTTCATATATACTCCGTACGACATTATGGCGTACAGCTATAATACAATGACGATTGATTTCGTTGTGCTGACAGGCGTGCTTATGGGTACTGCAAATTACAAGCATAAAATACCGCTTATCTTAGGCGGACTTTGCTTTGCGGGGGCAGTTTTGTGCAGTCCTTATATTGCAATAGGCTATGCTATTTATATTGTATGTGTAATTGTACACATCTTTATAAAGAAAAAGGATTACAAAATTGCTTTGTCAAGCGAATTGTTCTCAATCAGAACATTTATATGGTTTACTGTGGGAGTTGTCGCTCTTGCTGTTGTATTCCTGATAATAGTATTGAGCAGAGCGGGGCTTAACGAGGTTTTCGGTATATTGCCGAGACTCCTGTCTGACCCCGAACATCCGCAGGTTTCATTTATTCAGAAATTCAGAATGTATTTCCAAAGTACGTTAACGTTCCATCCGCAGTTCGCGATTGGAGTATTCAGCTATGTTGCTATGGCTATTGTGATGATATTCGATAAAAAGAGAAAGCTTCACCGCAGTCTTTACCTCATTATCACAACGGCTGTCGTAATGTTCACCTACGCGCTTATTTTCCCGACGCTTACGACAGTATCGTACAATTACGTTATGTATCCGATGCTGTTTATCGGAATAACCTCGTATGTGCTTTGCGACAAAAAGCCGAGAGAGCTGTTTATAAGTCTTTTCTGTCTTGGAATTTTATATTCGTTCGCGGTTTACTTCTCGTCTAATCAGCTGTTTTATGTAATTTCTATGGCGATGTGTACGTCAAATGTCGCAAGCTTTGTTTTCCTTGCAAGGCTTATAAAGGAAATGAGAGAAAGCGAGGATAACCTTGATTATGCGCCTCTTTTAAAGTATTCGTCCTTTGTTCTTGTGACAATTATGATTGTTCTTCAAGGCTGGTTTCAAATTGACATTAAGGCGCACCACTGCTTCTGGGAAAGCCCTGATATTACCACTTTGAATACGCAAATTACAGACGGACCTGCAAGGGGTATCTATACTTCCGCCGATAAGCAGAAGGAATATACCGATATATACAAAGACCTTGCGGAATACAAAACCAAATCGCCTGATAATATGCTTGTTTTCTCCGGAAAAACGTGGATATATCTTGCGCTTAATAATTATCATTATGCCACATATTCTTCGTGGATAGGTGATGAAAACATTGTGGGAGAGAGTTCAATTATGGCTCGTTTGAATGAATATTTCTCCGTTAATCCGGATAAAGAGCCGAAATATATTTACCTTCCGAAGAATACAAAATGGAATACACAGGCTATTATGAACGAAATGGCGGCGAAAGGATATTCTATTAGGGAAAACGCATTGAGCTATAAAATGGAAAAATAATAAAAAGTAAAAAAGCCGAAAAGACAGGTTTCAAAATTTCCTGCCTTTTCGGCTTTTATTCATCGCTCCACTTGTGCCTGTGGAGTTGTCCGTGAGTTAAAAGCTCGGGATAATCCCATTGTCTTAATACTTCATATGCAGCAATCGCGACCGAATTTGAAAGATTCAGACTTCGCGCATCCTCTATCATCGGTATTCTAAGCGTGGTTTCCTTATTTCTTAAAAGCAGACTTTCGGGAAGTCCGCGTGTTTCTTTTCCGAAAACAAGATAACAGTTATCTTCATACTTTGCGTCCGTATGTCGGTTTAAGGCTTTTGTTGAAAAATAGAAATATTTTCCACCCTTTGTTTTTTCAAAAAAGTCATCTAAATTTTGATAATATGTAATGTCAAGCAAATTCCAGTAATCAAGTCCTGCTCGTTTGAGATGTTTGTCGTCAACAGAAAATCCGAGCGGTTTAACAAGATGAAGCCGTGTTCCCGTAGCGGCGCAGGTGCGCGCGACATTTCCCGTATTTGCAGGAATTTCAGGCTCTACCAAAACTATATTTAACGTTGCCAAAACTTATCACCTCTAAATATATTTTAACTGTAAATAATAATTTTGCAAGTTATTTGCGAAAAAATTTCGGAGGTGTAATTATGACAAAAGGTCAGACGACAAATATTGTGAAAGGCGTTGCAGGCGGAATGCTTGCCGGAATTGCGGTCGGAATGGTGAGCAAAACTATGCTCGATAATAAACCCAAGATGAAGAAAAAGGCAAACAGGGCAATCAACACCGTAGGACAGCTTATTGATACAGCTCAGTATTTGTTCAGATAGTAAAAAAAACAGCCAATTAAAAAGTCGGTAGCAGTTTGAAGTTTCTTCTGTTTCAACCGGCTTTTTTGTTAAAAAGTGAATGACTCTTAACAAAAATCACAAATGTTAAATTTGGTTGACAAATTTCAATTCCTAAATGGTAGCTTGCAACCGATAATTGTGATATATTTAATGTACAATAATTCAGGAGGAAAATATGAATATTGAAGAAAGATTATATGAATTAAGGAAATCAAAAAACCTATCTCAAGAGGAGCTTGCACAAAAGCTTGGAGTAACCCGCCAGACAGTTTCAAAATGGGAAACAGGACAGTCTACGCCTGATTTTGGTAAAATTATTCCGTTGTGCGAAATTTACGGAATTTCAGCGGATGAGCTTTTACGCGGAAAAGCACGGGAAACTAATGCAGAGTTACATAATGAGTTTGAGGAAATTCATAAGCAATCAATTTTGAGCAATAAGAACCGCACAAAAAAGGCTACGGGAATATCAATCGGAGTACTGTTGTATTTTGTAGCAGTAGCGTGGATAATAATTTCAATTCCATTTTACGGGACTGACCCGGTATTGAGTTCGGGAATTTTTATGTTAATCTGCGGAGTTGCAACATTTGTTATAGTTTTTTCTGTAATGCTTTTCAAAACAGAAGAAAAAAAGGCAAAAAGCTTACCAAAGAATAGAATGTTTAAGCAAATAACAAGAATTATAGCTCTCATAGTTTTGGCAATTTATCTTGCTGTAAGCTTTTTAACAATGGCATGGCATATAACATGGATTATGTGGATAGTATACGCTCTTGTCGTACAAATTATAAGACTTATTTTTTCGTTAAGGGGTGTTGAAGTTGAAGAGGAGTAAAAGCTCAATTATTACATTAATAGTTCTCCTTTCTGCTATTTCAATTGCTTTAATCGGCTTTATGGTTTTTGTTATTTGCACAAGTAATATTATTTATACCCAAAGCGATACGCTTACAGTTAATAGAAATTTTAAGGGGCCATTCTCTGAACTTGATATTTATGCAGGGCAGGGAGATGTTTACATATACTCCACAAAAGGAAAAGGAATAAAAGTTAAAGTTTTTTCCCAAAAAAACAAAGCTTCAGTTGAACAAAACGGAGATAAGCTGACGCTTAAAGTGGATGAAGAAAGTAACTTTATGTTTTTTTCGCAAAAAAGCTCCAGAATTGAATTTTATATTCCCGAAGGTTATGACGGAATGCTGAAAATAAACGATAACTACGGTGATATTAAATTGGAAAAATTTCTGAAAGCAAGCGTTGATATAAATGAAAAATGCGGAGATGTAAATATTGCTGGTTGTAATGATGTAAATGTAGACAATAATTACGGTGATATAAAAATAGAAAAAATAAGCTCCTATATGAAACTTAATAACAATTGTGGCGATATAGAGGTTAACGAGGTGAATTTAACTAAAGATTCAATAATAACAGATTCGTTAGGTGATATTTCTATCGGTTATACAAACGAAATTTTTATAAATGCAAAAACTGATTTAGGGGATGTTAAAATTAACAAGAATTACTATAAATCTGACATAGAGCTTTCTATCTTAAACAATTGCGGAAGTATAAGGGTTAATAACTAACAGAAAAATCGGTTGTCGTAAAAGTAGGTTATTGCGACAGCCGATTTTTATTGTTTTTTTTGATTATAAAATATATTTTTTCTTAAATTATTCAGGAGCGAAATTTTTTAATAATATATAATGATTTCGGTGAAATAAATATGGGTAATTTATAACAATGCATTATTAAATTTGAAGAAAAGTGCGGAGATGTAATTATTGCTGGTTGTAATAATGCAAATGTAGATAATAATTACGGTGATACAAAAAATAGAAAAAAATTCTTATATGAAACTTAATAATATTTGCTGAGATATAGAGGTGAATCTTAGAGAAATTTATGCAATACATATGTTCTTAGTATCCACGCGAGTCACTTTCATTATGGGGATTGTATTTATGTCTATACGATTCCGAATACAATACAGAATTTTTCAAAGGGAATCGTGTTGAGATAATAGAGAAGGGATTTAAGCCGCGTTATGTATGTTAACCCTAATTATTAAAATATAAAAAGGACCGGTACAGAATTTTCAGCAACAGTCCTAATTAAAATTATTTACTTTTTTTTAAACAAATCCGAGAGGGTCGAGTCTGTCGCCCGAGCTTGTTCTCACTTCAAAATGGAGGTGAGGTCCTGTTGAATCTCCTGTCGAGCCTACAGCCGCAATCGACTGTCCCTGGCTGACACTCTGACCTGCGCTTACATACAACGTGCTGCAGTGTCCGTAAAGGGTTTTATAGCCGTTGTTATGGTCTATTATTACATAGTTTCCGTAACCCGAGCTGTCGTATCCTGCCCACTCAACGGTACCGCCGTCGGAAGCGACAATATCCTGTCCGTATACTCCTCCTGCGGAAATATCAATTCCGCTGTGCATTCTTCCCCAACGGCCGCCGTAGCCTGAAGTAATGTTTTGAGTATAGGGCAGAGGCCATATAAAATTGCCTGACGAAGAACCGCCTGATGAAGAATCGTCTGATGACGAACCGCCTGAAGAAACAGATTTTTCTTTCGTTCCCTCAACTACAATTTTATTTTGAACCTTTTTAAGGGTTTCGGTTTTAGTGAGCTTTGAGTCGCTTTGCTCGCCGTCAATAAATGTAACGCGGTAGGTGTGCTTAACTTTTCCCTCTATACCTTTTTGAACTACCTCGCTGTAGTCAGTGTATTCATCATCGTCATACTCTACTTCCGTATCGTAATCTATAGTTTCAACGCTCTCAATATCGGTTGAGAGTGAATAGCTGAATTTATCTTTATTTTTGTTTACAATATTTTCGCTGTTATCAACTAAACTACTTTTGTATGAGCCGAAAACTATCTTTACGTCGTTTGCAAATTCGTCTGTGGTTTCGTCATCGTATTTAGCCTTGTAGTCGTCAAGGTTTTTCTTCAGCGCCTTTTCTAAAGCCTCTTTATCAAGCGACACTCCGACGAGTGTGCCGTCAATATAAAGTCCGAACCCGTCGTTTAAAATTTCTTCATTATTCGCCATTTTAGAGTAGATTTTCTTTGACAGCATATTGCTGTCGGAAGGTACGTCCTTAACTTCGGCCGTCTGTGATGAAGTATCAGATTTGGTCGCAAATGCACTGAATGAAAGAGAGTTTGTCGCGGTTAAAACGCAAAGCATAACTGCAATAAACGATGTAGCTATTCCTAAAACCGCTTTGCTCTTTGAGAGCTTAACGTATGCTTTTTTGCCTGTATTAATACTGCGTACGGCCTTGCTCTTAGCGCGGTAAGCCCTGCTTTTCGCAATTGTTGCGGTGGAAAGCTTCTGCGCTCCCTGCTTGCGCTGGTTTGCGTAGTGCTGTTCCAAAAGCGTCGGCTTAGAGGACTTTTTGTGCTTGCGCTCGTTTTTATTAGCCATTGCGCATTCGCTTAAAATATTGCCACTTACCCTTAAAAATTTCTTAACTGCTTTGAGCGCGGGTGACCGGCGGTGGTTTTTAATTTTTCTTGTTGTTTTTACGGTTTCGATTTTTCCAAAACCGTCAAGACTGATGAATTTCGTTTCTCTTATCATAAGTAAAACCTTCCTGAAATGTAAAACATTACATTTTTGTAACAAATACTGTAACTAATTATAACATAAAGTTACAAAATTGCAACCTTTTGTAATAAATTAGTCGTTTTACATAATCAGCAAGGTTATTTATTTACTTTTTTTGGTAATTACTTACAATAATTATAGTCAAGTTGCTCTGTTTTATAATCTTTTATTTTTCTGTAGAAATCCTCAAGCGCCTTTTTTGCGCCCTCGGCGTCGTGTTCAAGGTAGTTACCGCACTCAATTTTCGTACACCCCGGGATATCACCCTTATGCTCCTTGCATTTTTTTACGGTATCCTTAATAAGTTCGAGGGCGGTTTCATTATCCATATTTCGCACGAGAAAATAAAAGCCTGTTCTGCAACCCATAGGACCGAAATAAATTACCTGTTCCCTAAACTCGGAATTTCTTGAATACGTCGCAAAAAGGTGCTCTATCGTGTGCATAACGGAATTTGAAAGAAACGGGGGAGTATTAGGCTTTATAAACCGTATATCAAATGTAGTAATATCCCCGTCAATTCGGCTTATGTAAATTCCCTCGTTCAGTTTGTTGTGGTCAACTGTAAAGCTTGTTATCTTTTCCATAATTTCTCCTTATTCGTACATAATATCGAGGTCGACATTTGTGTTAATACCATCGACTTTTCCGTTTTTTGAATATTGCAGAATTTCAAATTCTTGTTCATACGGTTGTTTGTAATCGGCATACCAGATTTTGTAATCCTTAAAATCCTCCGCCTTCAGAAAACTTTCCTCTCCGATATATACCATAGGTTCATATCCCGATTTTTTAATTTCTTCCATAAAAACTTTAGCGAATTTAACGCTGTCGATATACGGCACGCTGTCAACTCTTGCAGTGTCGCCCTTAACGTGTTCGACATCATACGCTATAGGAAGCTCAAGCTTTCTTCCGTTTAAAAGATTTACGGCAAACCTCGCCTCCTCTTTGGCTTCCTTTTCGCTTGTCGCCTGACTGTAAAAATACGCGCCTGCCTTTATTTTATTTTTTTGTGCGCTGTCAATGTTTTTAATCGCAAGCTTGTCCTCGTATAAAACTCCCGAATCGCCGTATCCGCGGCCACCGATTCGTATTACCGCAAATTCAATATTATCATTTTTAACTCTTTTCCAGTCAATCTCTCCGCTGTAGGAGCTTACGTCAATTCCCGAAATTTTTTTAGGACCGGACTTTGTTTTTGTTTGAGTTACCGCGTCTGATTCAGTTTTAGTTATATTTTCAGCTTGTGCGGAAGTCTTTGTTTCTTCGCAGGAAACTGCAAAAACCGCAGTAATTACAATTAATATAAAAACAAAAACCTTTTTCATATTATCTCACCCACCTTGAATGTTACCATAATTTTTTGAATAAGTAAATAAAATTATCTCAATTTTACCGTTGCTAAAATGTGAATTATCAAGTATAATGTTAAGATAATAAAAAATTAACAGGAGGTGCGGTTTTGGCAAAGAAAATGACAAAAAGAGAAATACTCTCTGCAATCGATAAAAGTAAAACCATTGCCGACCTCTTTAAGCTTGTTAAGGAACAGGACATCAATATGCGTATGCACACTCTCCCGGGAGCAAGCAACATAAAGCCTAAACGCCTCGAAATAAGAACTTTTCCTCCGAACACTTCCCACCTCGACAGACTAAAGGCGGCGGTTCGCCTCACAGTCGAAAACACCAAATAATTTTATATATCCTCGTCAGACATTGCAGTCCCTCTCTGAAATTCATCTCCCCCAAACTTTTCTGCCTCTATTTCACTTTGGATATGGGGGACAGATTCTGCGAAAAATCCCTATCAAACCTTTACGCTAAATCCAATCTGAATAGAAATTAAAAGGTTACCATTACTTTATTAATTCTTAACTTTTATATCTCCACATCAGTCTGTGCAGTCCCTCTCTGAAATTCATCTCCCCCAAACTTTTCTGCCTCTATTTCACTTTGGATATGGGGGACAGATTCTGCGAAAAATCTCTATCAAACCTTTACGCTAAATCCAATCTGAATAGGAATTAAAAGGTTACCTTTACTTTATTGATTCTTAATTCTTAATTTTATATACTCGTCGGAGATAGCGGTTGTCTATGAAATTCACCTTAAAAGGTTTAAACTTACATAGAAAGGTTGTAAATCTATTGCATTTTAGATTTTAAAAGACTATAATTAAAACAAGAGGTGAATTGAAATGAAACGTGTTACTGCAATTTTACTTTCGCTATTTTTGATATTTGGCGGAATGCAGGTTTTTGCAAGGTCGTACAACGAGTACAAAAACGGCGATGTAAATATGGATAAAAATCTAACCATTAAGGACGCTACGCTTATCCAAAGGCATATCGTACATCTGGTAACCCTTACAGGCGAACAGGCACAGCTTGCCGATACAAATTTAGACGGAATGGTAAATATTATGGATGTTACAAAAATTCAGAAGGTTGTGGCACAGATAGAGGAAATGCCGATAGAGGAAACTACACAGCCAACTACTCCTACGGCGACCGAAACGCAGACCATAACTGAACCGCAGACAACTACGCAGGAGCCGACAACTTTACCCACAGAAACACAGACAGATACACAGGAGCCGACAACCTTACCCACGGAAACACAGACGCTTTCGACTGCAACGGAAACCGCGACAACACCAACCGAGGCGACAGCTCCGAATCCTGCGGTAAAGAGTAAAATCGACATATACTTTACAAATAACAAGAACTGGTCAAAGGTGCACTTTTTCCTCTATAATTCACAAACGGGCGACGGTGAAAAGGCGTGGCCCGGCACTCAGATTACTAAGTATACGACCAACGATTACAGCGAGAAAACTTATTTTTCAACCGTTGACGTTGATAAATACGACAGAATAATTTTTAACAACGGTTCAAACCAGCAGACTGTAAATATCCCCGTTAACAAAGCAAGCTCGGGATTTTTCATTTCTGACAGCTCAAACTCTAAGGGTATGCTTGTCGGAACATACGCGAACACGGGTGCAGACGGCGGTAAAATTACAAAGACCTATTTAAAATACCCATCGGGTTATAATAAGAAAATCTGGATTTGGACGCCCGCCGATTATCAGGCTTCATCTGCCGATAAATTTAAAACAGTCTATCTAATGGACGGTCAAAACCTCTTTGATGAAGACCACAGCGACGGCTACGGCGGTTGGGAGGTTACCGACGCGGTTGAATCTATGATGTCAAACGGCGCAAGAGGAGTTATCATTGTCGGCATCGACAACGGAAACAGTAAACGTGACAGCGAGCTGACCCCTGATTTAGGTAAAGTTATTCCGCAATATGCGAATGAATTTTCAAGCCGTACGGGTAAGCAGTTCTCCGAATTTGTTGTAAATACCGTTATGCCTTATGTGCAGAAGAATTACAATTCCTCTCCCGCGAGAGTTGACAACAGTATAGTTGGTTCAAGCTCGGGCGGACTGGAGGCATTTTATATAGGACTTGAAAACAAGGATAAATTCGGCTCAATAGGAGCGCTTTCTCCCGCGTTTTTACTCTTTGATTCAAATGTCTGGAATTCCTATCTCGCAAAATTTGATTTTACTGCGGAAGATATTCCGAAGCTTTACATCTATAACGGCAATGTAGGGCTTGAAAACGAGCTTTATCCCGACGTTATTTCAATGAATAAACGGCTTATATCAGGCGGTTACAGCCCGGATAAAATAAAGCTTTCAATCGAAGAAAACGGCGAACATAACGAGGCTTGGTGGAGAATTGTATTTCCTGAGTTTTTATCGTGGGGAATACTAAGATAAAACAAATAAAATTAAAGCAAAAGGACATCTCAATTTGAGATGTCCTTTTGCTTTAACATTTATTGGAAATGGATTAGGAGAAATAGTTAAATAACTTTGACTTTAATGGCAAGGGCTTTTCCGTTTACGGTAATTATGAGTTTTGTATGTCCCTTTTTAAGTCCGCGTATTTTAATTTTATTTGCGGATTTTTTAGAGGTAACTTCAGCGAACTTTGTTTTAGTGTATTTGTTGTTTACAGAGCTTGCCTTGCCTGAAATTTTTATGCTGACGGTTTTGTTCTTTTTAACCTTAACTTTGCTTTTAGAAAGCTTAGGATTGTTAAGGACGTTTATTTTCGATTTAAGCTTTTGACCGTTTTTCAGGCGGGCTGTAACTGTAGCCGTACCTTTTTTAAGAGCAGTTACCTTGCCTTTTTTAATTGAAACAATTTTTTTATTAGAGCTTTTCCAGCTTACAGCCTTGCCCCCGATAACCTTTAGCGAGGCGGTTTTTCCGGCTTTAAGGTTTATTTTATTATGGGATATGAAAGCTTTTTTTGTTGACGAAACCGTTGCGGGGGCTGTAGATTCGGTGGGGAAAGGGTTTTCGGGAACTTTGGGGGTGTCAATTGTTTCAGTATCGGGAATAAGTGAGGCAATTTCATTTATATCTATGATGTTATGATAATACGCGTACATAATGCTTTTAAGTTCTCCGTCCTTAAAAATGTAATAACCGCATTGATTGTCATTTCCCGCATATAAAGGGTGTTCGGTCGTAAATCTGTATGTTCCTATGTCATCGCATTCGTTCTTAAAATAACTGCCCTGAATATGAAGTAAATCGTCTCTGTAGAAAGTAAAAAGTTTTGAGTTTGCGAGGTATTCGGGCGTAATAAATTCTGAGAAAACTGTATACCCAAGTCTTTTAATTTCATTTTTAACAGCCTCGCAAAGCTTTTCGCTCGGAAGTTTTTTTGCGTCATTTCGTGTATAAGTAACACCCAAGCTTTCAAAATGTCCCGCATTGTTGTTCTCTGCGAGCATTACCGCGACAGTATCCGCATAACCGCAAACTGTTTTTACAACCGAGTTATCAAACGCCCTGTAATCTACGGATTTAATATTTTTTCCGAGTTTTAGCTTTTCAAGTTTGAGTCCCTCAAAAATACTTGCACCGAGTTCCTCCACGCTGTCCGGAAGTTCTACAGAGGTTATAGCCGTGTTTCCAAACGCGCTTTCTTTTATTAGCTTAACACCTTCGTTTATTGTGACATTTTTAAGGTGTATGCAGTCATAAAACGCTTTTGAGCCTATGACCTCAACAGAATTCGGGACAGTAATTTCAGTTATGTTTGTATTGGAGAAAGTGTTGTAAAGATATTTAACCTTATGGCCGTCAATTTCCTTTGGAATTTTCGGAGATTTATCATTTCCTATGTATTTAACAAGGTCGGCGTTATTTTCATCATCAATAACATAAATATAATCTCCGTCTATTTTCTTCGGCGCGTCAATATCTCTAAACGGATAGTCAGAAGAAATTTCCTTTTTTATGCTTGCGCCCGTTACGGTAACCGTATCTATTTTTCCGCTGAAAGAGTAGGTGTAGTTTTTATAGCTTGATTTAACGCTTTCGCTCTTTTTAAATTCGGGTATCGTGCCGTTACCTAATACAATTGAAGAATCGCTTAACTCATAGTCGCTGTATCTGTATCCTATTGTTACTTCGTAATTTGAAAAATTTTTCTCAGTATTTACTTCTTCCTTGACCTCGGCGCGTAATCCCTCGTCAAGATAAAAATTCACGCAGTCGTTTTTTGTGCTTTCTGTTATCGGAGAAGCGTGAGATTTTACCATAATTTCATCATCGGGTTTTGCAACGAAGATATAGTTATAGGAAATATGGGGATAAGACGGTTGAAAAATACGTTCTGTATAAAGTGTGTAACGACTTATTTTTTCACCGTTAACGCTAATGCTTGTTTCATCAATATTGTATTCCCATGGATTTGCCGAAAGCGAAATTTCAAATACCGAATTTCCAAGTCTGTCGGGTTCATATACCGTATCAACTGCGTAAATTCCTTTATCAATTTTAAGTACGACATTATCCCCGATTTTGCCCTCAACGGAATTAACACCGACTGTAAATGTTGATATTATTAATAATGTTATTATAAAAATTGAAAGTAATTTTTTCATACTGTCCCCCTTAGTGTGCATAACCGAGATTTATAAATTTAATGTCGTTTTTCTTTGCGTAGTTGAATGCAATTGTATCAATATAACCGCTGATTACAAGCTCGTCGGTTTTATAAAATGCGTTGACACCGAGTTTTTCAATTCCCTTTCCGAGCTTGACATTTGTCAGGGTTTTAAAGGCACCGAAAGCGAAATATCCGATAGATTTAACATTATCGGGAATGGTAATGCTCTTAATCGGACACGTTCTGAATGCGTACGCACCGATGCTCTCAAGGCTGTTTGGAAGTATTACGCTTTCGATACTGTAAGCTCCATCAAATGCGAAGTCCTCAATATCAGTTACGCCTTCGGGTATTATGACCCTGTATGCGTTTGTAGCTCTCGAAAACGCGCTGTTGCCGATTTTTGTTACCTTATATCCGTCAATTTCAGACGGAATTTTTAAGGTCATACTTACGCCCTCAAAGCCCGTAATTTCAGCCGTGCCGTCTGAATGAACGCTGTATTGATACTGACCGATAAAAAGTTCCTTTTTTGTAAGCTTGGATGCGGGCTTCGTCGCCTTAGGTTTGGTTGTTTCTGTTTTCTTAGTTGCAGGCGAGGGTTTTTTAACGGGTTCGTGCTTTGTCGGAGCAGTTATAGTTTTATTCTGATTTTCAGTCGGCTCCTGTTTATGGCGTTTATGATTTTTATGTTTTTTATTTTTCTTGTGTTTTTTAGCGGTAGAAGTTTGTGCAGTTTTGCTTGTGCAGGAAGTGTAGGTTTTAGCGCCTTGTGCATTATTTTCTCCGCTTAGAAAATTTTTGGACATAATCATTTTAAAAATAGAGTTGTTTTCGGGCATAATCGGAATTAGAAGAATAACAAATGCTAATACGAAACTGCAAATACCTGTTGTTACGGCAGTAATTTTTTTATTGCGTTGTTTTTTGTATTTGGATTTTATATCGTCGGCGGAAAAACGGAGTTCAAGTTCGTTTAATTCTTTGTCGATTTGGGTGCGGATTTTATCCATTTTAATCCTCCTTAATGTATTTTCTCAATTTGGATTTAGCCTCTCTTAGTCTGTAAGCGACATTTGCGGGCGTTAAATTAAGCACGCGGGCAATTTCCTTTTGAGTAAGTTCCTGATAGTAGTAAAGTATAACAACCTCTCTAAACGGCAAATCAAGCTTTTTGACTGCCTCAACTACGGTCAGTCTGTCATCAGAATTCTCATTATCGGCAGGTTCGTTAATTAGGGAATTTCCGTTCAAAATTTCAAAACGCGACCTGCTTTTAAGTTTATCTTTGCAGACATTTACCGCAATTGCGGAAATCCACGGTTTTATTTTTGACATATCTTTGAGCGACCTGATTTTTTTAAGCACCTTTATGAATGTTTCCTGCGAAGCGTCCTCCGCGAGTTGGTAATCTTTAAGATAAAGAAACGAGATTCTGAAAACTATGTCCTTGTATTCACGGTAAATCTGCTCGAATTTTTCGTATTTACTGTTTCTCATACTATTTTGTTTCCCTTCTGTATATTAAGACGACGCAAAAGAGAAAATTTATAGGATAATTTTAAAAATTTTTCTCGGCAATCTAAATGATTTTTAAAGAAAGCGCAGTTTTCTCTAAAATAAAAAGGCTGTCGGATGACAGCCTTTACCTGATTTTTCTTGCCTCAATATAAAATCTTTTGTCAATTGCGTGTCCCATAGAAAATGTTTTTCTCGGGAGAGAACCGTCAGCGGATATTGCGGGGAAAAGCTCCGATTTTTTCATACCGTCAAAAAGAAATCCTAATGTGTTCGGAGTTTGACAAAGCTTTCTTACAACCTCGCTTCCGTGTATGTAATCGACCTTTACGTCCTGATGTCTTTGAATATAGCGGTCAATAAATCCCTGCAACGTTCCAATCGGAAGCTTTGATGTTGTCTTAACCTCCATAAAACCGCTTTTTTTAGTAGATACATATTCAAACCATTGCGTATTTTGACCGCCCATATGGTCGGTATAAATTTTAAAATTGTCGAGGAAATCCTTTTCGTCGACATTAAAAAGCACTCTGTAAATCGGCTCGAACTCTATACTTTTATCGTGAATATTTACAATCTCGACTAACGCGTATCTTTGAAGCGGATTTTTGGAAAGATTATAACATTCCTTAGCTGTTGCAAGCGAATGATTGCCGTCGCCTACGGCAAAAAGCATTCCGTCAGTATTCTTCTCCATAAGCTTATCGAGAGCGTTTTGCACCTCGCGTACCGATTTTTCATCTAAAAGCCGTCCGTCAATATGTCCTCCGCCTTTCATAAGATTGAAATTATACACGGGCTTAAAATTCTCTTTCTTATCTTTTAACGGCTCTATAACCGAAAGTTCGGGGTCGTCTACCAAAAGTATAACGTGAGGCATTTCGAGAGTTGCGTTTTTTCTTATTTCAATTCTCGGCGGAATACGGTCGAGTACAGTGGCCTCGGTCGCTCTGATGAGTGCGTTGCTTTTGCTTGTGTACTCGTAGTCCTCAAGGTCAATAACTCCGACCAGTCCCCTGCGAACGGTATGATTTGACTCGCGCTCAACATAAATCATAGAGTTTTTATATTCCTCGAAAACTTCATCTTCAAGATACTCTCTCATCGTTTTGTTAATTTTATCAATGCGTTTTTTATTATCCTTTTTCAGATATACCTCGGGCAGAATAATATTAAGAGCAGACGGATAGCCCTCGACTATCCTCTCAACATCCATCCAATAATGGACTTCGGATGTATATTGGTCGCAGGCTACAACCGCCCATTTGTCAAAATCCTTTTTCGGAATAAGTATATCCGCAGGAGAAAAATATTTCATAACGCACCCCTAAAAATTTCTATCCCCTAAAATATACCATATTACGACATTTTTTTCAATATTTTTATATCTCCGCGTCAGACATTGCAGTCCCTCTCGGATAATTCATATCCCCCAAACCTTTTCGCCTCTGTCTTGTTTTGGATAGGGAGGACAGGTTCTGATGTAGACTTTTTAAAAACTTTTCCTTTAAATCGGATTTGAAAAGTATTTAAAAGTTTACCTTTAAATTTTTAATTCTTAATTTTTATATCTCCACGTCAGACATTGCAGTCCCTCTCAGAAAAGTCAATCCCCCAAACCTTTTCGCCTCTGTCTTGTTTTGGATAGGGAGGAAAGGATCTGCTGTAGACTTTTTAGGAACTTTTCCTCTAAATCCGATATGAAAAGTATTTAAAAGTTTACCTTTAAATTTTAATTCTTAATTTTTATATCTCC
>CANQVS010000019.1 GCA_947627345.1 uncultured Clostridia bacterium | reverse complement strand
AGCAAAAGTTACCGTAAAAAAATAATATAACAGCTTAAATAACAGCGTAGGGGCAGTTCAAATGAACTGCCCCGTTTCAATAAAACTTCTTGTATTTTTTATTTTATTTACATATTATTACACAATACATTCATTATAATATCTTAGATTAACATAGTATAAATAACGCAACAGGTTATTATTTAATACGAAAATAAAGGATGCTAAAATATGAGTTTAACAATAAATATATATTACACAGGAAAAAACGGAAACGCAAGAAAATTTGCAGAAGAAATGGTTTCAAAAGGAATAGTAGACAGGGTTCTAAATGAAGAGGGAAACGAAGGTTATGAATACTTTTTTCCAATGAATGATTTTGAAACTGTACTGCTAATAGATAAATGGAAAAATCAAAAGGCACTTGACTTACATCATAAATCAGAAATGATGAAAGAAATAGCAGAGTTAAGAAAAAAGTACAAACTTAGTTTGAAAGTTGAAAAATATGAGGAAGTATAAATGCAAATAAGTTCATACATCTGTATGAACTTATTTGCATTTGATATTTAATTTGATACCTAAAAAATAAAATGAATGTAAACAGCTAAAACTCCAAGGCAGAGTACAAAAAGAAAAATAATAAGTATAATCCATTCTTTAAAATCAGCTCCACCGTTGTTAATATTGCTGTCATTATCTATATATTCGTTGTCCCTGTGAATTTCTTTATCAATATTGTTTTTCTGTTTATCTAATTTATTTTTCCTATGAACCTTATCGTGTTTGTCAGGGTTAATGTATTCACAACAACTTAAATCCACTGTCTGCGGACTTTTGCTTTTTCGGCGCTCTGCAATATCGTCATAAACCGAATACTCCTGCGTGTTAACAGACGGATTCCGCTTTGCGTTTATCGGCGGAGCAGGATTTTTCGGTTTGGTTTTATTTATCTGATTGGATTTTATCGGAGCGTTATTCTCCGCATTAAAATGAAAATCCCGTTTTGACATATCCGCACCTCCGATTAAAACTTCTAAGTAAAATTTAACATCTTTGTCGGATAATGTCAACTAAGCCTTAAAATTACAAACTTTTTATAAATTTTAACTTTCTCTCGCCTTTATATCCTTTCTGAAAATAAGCTTAAAAGTCTTACGCACAAAGGGCTGAATAAAGAACAATTGACTGAAAAACGCGAAAGGAAAGTTAAAGCATACAAGCTTAGCCCAATTAATCAACAGGCTGAAAACATTAAAACCGGAATAGTACGGAAAGTAGAGCCACGCGGCGATAAAACTCATAGCAGGACACATTATTCCAACCGTAGCGCAGATTATCGCTGTCTCAAATATAACGGGGTGGGTATCCTTAGGATTGAAAATCTTTGACGCAAGCTTAAACGATAAAGGACTTCCCACAAGAATTTCAAGCGTATAAGCGAAAGCGAACTCGACTAATACAACAGACCAAATCGGCATAAATGAACCGAACATATAAACTCCGCCCTGATTGTTAATCGAGCCTATAACGCTGTCTATCCCGTTATTTGCGACAAGCGCTTCCCTGTTTATAACATAAAGACTGTAAAAAACATAAGCGTGGACTGTTATTATAACGGTAATAAGAGCGAATATCATTCTTTGAAATTGATTTCTCGGCATAATTTCCTCCTGTTTTTTTGCAAAAAAATACACATAGTACCTTTTAATGCGTTACCGTAATCAGATTTACATACAAAAGTACTACATGTGTCGTTGCAATATTAAATTTATTGTTAAAATAATAACATAAATTGCAAAATTTGTCAAATTACAGACAGTACAGATTTGTGTCCCAATGAGGAATATAGGGATGATGTCGTATATAAAATTTGTATTCGGGATTTATCTCATTCAGCTGTAAAATAAGAGCAAAAATATCCTCGCTCCTGTGATAGAGAGCAACGTTCAGTTTCGGCTTAAACAGTTTAAGCGTGTTTTCCATACCCTCAAATGTTTCCTTTTCCGCACCCTCAACGTCAAGCTTAGCGTAGGTAATTCGTTTTCCGCAGAGGATAGTATCAACTCTCGCGACCTGCACAGGCGTTCCATTTTCATCAATGGCGCAGTTTCTGCCCGATTTAGAGTTAAAACTAATTAAAGTGTTTTTATTGTATGAGCCTAAATTCCAAAGGCTTACATTTTTTAAATTCGCGCAATAATTTTTAAGCTTAGCAAAGCTTTTTTTATTCGGTTCAAAGGCAGTAATACTCTTGTAACTTCCCCTTGAGTAATTTAAAAACTCCTCGATTGTATCGCCGTTGTAGGCGCCGAGGTCAAGATAAGCCTCGCTATCTCCGAGTTTTAAAATTTCAAACGCCTCTTTTTTATCGGTTGTACAGCCTTCAAGAATTTTTATATCTCCGCTGTACTGAAACGCGATTATATCTCTAAAAACCTTTCGGCTAAGCTCGTCTTTGAGCAGTCCGTATGCCTTGTTAAAAAGATTTGCGTTTTCTATGTAAAACTTCTCGTTAAAAATATTTTCTCCGAATACGGGAACGGACGGAACAAGCAGTGTATGTCTTTGAGCTACCGATTTTATATGCTCCATAATCTCTTTAATATTGCTCGCAAAGCAGAGGGCTACAGCAAAATCACCGAGTTCATTTTCAAAATCACTCAGCTTTTTAACGGTAAATCCTCGGAACTTCTGCCCCCTGACAAAATCATCGCTCGCCATAACTCCGTAAGGGGAAATTCCGAGCTTTTCAAACCGCGCGAGCACCTTATCCGCGCCGTCACCCATTCCGTATAAAATTATCGGTTTATCCGTTGTTTTAAAAAAGTCCCAAACAGATGTCAGATTTTCTATAAAATTCATAACGGTCACTCACTTAAAACCTTCATATGACATTTCACTCGCTTATCATAACTTGCTTTTCAAATGTAAAACAAATATTTATTATTAATTGCTGTAAATTATTGAATAAAGAAAAACGCCCACCCTATTGGGTGGACACTTTATGTGTTGGCATCTCCCTATTTTCACAGGCCGTCGCCAGCCAACTATCTTCGGCACCACTGAGCTTAACTTCTGTGTTCGGTATGGGAACAGGTGGACCCTCAGCGTCATCGACACCAACTTGTCATCTTTTGACGACTTGATTATTATATCATTATTAATTTAAAAAAGCAAGTCTTTTTTTAAATTTTTTTGTTTTTTTAATAACATAATATTGATATTGACGAAACACCCAAAAAGGAGTAAAATTTAAATCGGAGCAAGAACCTGATAATCTTAATAAGTCTGCGATGAATACAACCGTCGCGTGTAGCTTTGCTCCTCAGTCTTTCATCGGCAGACTATCTCCCGCTGAAAGGCTGCGACTGTTACCGCCGTCCGCAGATACGGAAAAATCCGCGACAAGGTTATACAGTCAGTTTATGATTGGAATGATTTTATGAATGGTACATATAAAGCCTTACTGCTTTTAAACTCGCTTTCAATTTTCAGAAAAATTTTAAACAGAAGCGTTATTTCGGGCTACAAAAAGCTTTTGGAGAGTCTTTCTAAACCCTGCGAAGATTTTTTATTCGCTTACGGTGAATTTTACAACCTTTTATCAGAGAGAAATATGACCGAAAATCTCTCCTATTATATTACACAGGCGGCACTTTTTGACGAAAACAGCTTTACCCTTTCTGCGGCGGCAGGTAAAACTCCAGAGCTTGGCGAAAACGTGCTTAGCGCGGTAAAACGCGACTGCGAAATCATTTTGACGCTTTCAAATCTGTCCGCCGACGATATAATTAACGATTACAAATACAAATCCGATATTGCTGAAATTGCAGACGCTTTACCGAGGTGGAACCGAGGCAAACCCGTAGAGGAATTCGCAAACGGAGTTGACCTTAAAATACTAAGCAATTTTTACCGCCAAAACGGCTGCGGAATGTTCGCGCGTTACAAGGCGTTTATATGGAGAGATGGCGATATTAAACCCGTATGCCACCCTGATAGGATTGAAATAAAATCATTTATCGGATATGAAAGGCAGAGAAATCAGGTAATTGAAAACACAAAGGCGTTTATAAATGGAAAAGCCTGCAATAACTGTCTGCTCTACGGCGATATGGGTACGGGAAAAAGCTCAACCGTTAAGGCTATAGGAAACGAATTCAGAAAAGACGGGCTAAGAATCGTGGAAATGCCCAAGGAAAGACTTATGGATTTTCCGATTCTTGTTGACAAAATCGCGTCACTGCCTATGAAATTCATTATCTTTATAGACGATTTATCGTTTCAAAGCCAAGATAAAAACTACACCTCGCTTAAAGCGGTGCTGGAGGGCGGTTTAGCCGCAAGACCGGATAACGCGCTTATTTACGCGACCTCCAACCGCAGGCATCTGATAAAGGAAAGCTGGCAGGACAGAGATACCGATGACGTAAACCGCAGGGATAATATGCAGGAAACCCTTTCCCTTTCAGACCGATTCGGTCTTTCGGTTTGCTTTAGCAATCCCGACAAAAACGAATATTTGGAAATTGTCTTTGCTCTCGCTGAAAAATCGGGAATTGAAATGGATAAAAATGAGCTTTCAATCTTAGCTGAACGCTTTGCGTTAGGACGCGGAGGACGTTCGCCGAGATGCGCAAAGCAGTTTATTGAATCGCTTAATTCTTAACTTTGGGAGGCCAATTATGCACAGAAAAATGTTGACGGTGGCTACGGCCGTACTTTTAATACTTACCGCAATTTTCTCCACTTCCTGTAACACCGAAAGCGAGTATCCCGTTACTATCGGAAATATTACTCTTAAATCCGAACCGAAAAATATTGTTATACTTAATAAAAATCTTGCCGATATTATTTCCTGTATCGGATATGACGTTAAAATGGTCGGAAGAAGCGATGAGGTTAACCAGAAAGGAATGGGCGTTGTTCCGAGCGTAGGCTTAACTGCAAACGCCTCCCCCGCGTCAATCGACGAGCTTGACGCAAACGTAGTTTTTGCCGACAACAGCCTTGACAAATCTGTTGCGGACGAGCTGAAGAAAAAGGGGATTACCGTTGTTATTTTAGAAAATGCAAACACACCGAAACAAGTTAAAAACATCTACAAGCAGATCGGCGCTCTGCTCGGCGGAAATATCACGGGAAAAGCCAAGGGCAAAGAGGCGTGTAAAATGCTGTTTGAGGAACTTAAAGACGTAAAAGCTGCTGCTCAGACGATGGACGTTGTAAAAACCGTATGCTACCTTTACACGGAAAACGGCGTGCTTAAAACATTTAATAAGGGAACTTGGGGTGCAAATATGCTCGATTTCACGGGCGGTATAAATGTTTTTGAAAATTCCGACACGGACGTAGTCGTTCCCGAAAATCTTATGCTTTCAAATCCCGATTATATTTTCTGCGCCGACAGCGACGTTGTAAAATATTTAAAGTCGAGTAAAAAGCTTAGAAAACTTTCCGCGCTCACAAAAAACACCTCGATAATCTCATATGACGAAATAAATATGCAGGGCGATACGGCGCTCGATGTACTTGAAAAAATGCTGAAAGTTATGCGCCCGGAGGATTTCAGCTGATATGGGACATCCTCTAAAACATTTTTTAACCATTACAAACCACCGTCACAAGGTGATGTTTAACTGCCTGCGCGCGGGAATACCTCTGCGCGGACTTTTACACGACCTCTCAAAATACACACCGACTGAATTTATTCCCGGAGCAAGGTATTTTCAGGGAAACCGTTCGCCAAACGAGGGCGAGAGAGAGGAATACGGCTACTCTAAAGCATGGATTCATCATAAGGGCAGAAACCGCCACCATTTTGAATACTGGACAGACTACGACCCAGTGACAAAGAAATTCAGCGGAGTTAAAATGCCGAAAAAATTTCTTATAGAAATGTTCTGCGACAGAGTTGCCGCAAGTAAAATCTACAATAAAGACAAATACACAAACTCCAAGCCCCTCGAATATTTTTTAAAAGGCAAGGGACACCGCCAGATTATGCACCCAGAAACCTCAGAGGAGATTGAATTTCTTCTTCGTATGCTTGAGGAAAAAGGCGAAAAAGAAACTTTTAAATATATAAGAAAAATAAGGAGAAAATCTAATGTCAAAGGTGAATGATACAATTAACGCTATGACTGAATATTTTCGCGGAGATGTAAAGCGTATTCAGCATTTTATGAAGGTTTATACCGTCGCTAAAACAATCGGGTTAAATGAAAATCTCCCCGACGACGTTCAGTTTCTACTCGAAATTGCCGCGATTACCCACGATATAGGTATTAAAGTCAGCGAAGAAAAGTACGGCTCGGCAAGCGGAGAACTTCAGGAACAGGAAGGACCTGCGGAGGCTGAAAAACTGCTTGACAGGCTCGGATTTGATGAGGAGTTTATTGACAAGGTTTGTTACCTGATTGCTAATCACCACACCTACAAGGGTATAGACAACGCACCCTACAGAATTTTAGTAGAGGCGGATTTTCTTGTTAATATTTATGAGGACCATATAAGTATGGAACTTGCCAAAAATGTTAAGGATAAAATTTTCCGTACGGAATCGGGAATTAAAATGTTTGAGCAAATGTACGGAGTGTAAATTAAACTTATTTCACAGTAAAAATCGGGCAGAAAACCGCCCGATTTTTATATTAAAAGCACAACATACAAAAAGGGCAACGCAAATAAGCGTTGCCCTAAATTTAATAAATTTTAATAATCACTTAATAACTCTTACCTTAATTACATGTGAGAGAGCTTCGAGCTTTGAAACGGAATTGTCATCGTCAGCGTCAACAATAGCATAGCCGTAAACTCCGCGGGTCTTAGCCTCGATAGCCTTAATACCCTCAACAGCGGAAGTTATACTCTTGACCGCATCGTCGTCGCCTTTAAAGAGTACACAGTAACGAACCGAACCCGATTTAGCCATTGTAACGTTAGGATAGTTTACAGAATTTACGATATTACCGTTTTCAAGGTATTCCTTAACCTGGTCAGCCGCCATAACAGCGCAGTTATCCTCGCTTTCTGGAGTGGACGCACCGAGGTGAGGCATACAAATTACATTTTCCTCCGCAAGCACATCATCGGTTGAGAAATCAGTAACATACTTAGAAACCTTACCGCTCTTAACAGCGTCTAAAACAGCCTTTGAATTTACAAGACCGTCACGGCTGTAGTTAAGAATACGAACGCCGTCTTTCATCTTAGCGATTGCATCCGCGTCAATTAAATCCTTTGTATCGGGGGTAAGCGGAACGTGAACCGAAATATAATCACTCGCTGAGATAACATCGTCAAAATTCGGATATACCTTGATTGACGGGTCGAGCTTTAAAGCGTTATTAACAGAAAGGAACGGGTCGTATCCGATAACTTTCATTCCGAGGGCTGTTGCTGCATTCGCAACAAGAATACCAATTGCGCCGAGTCCTACAACGCCGAGAGTTTTCCCTAAAATCTCGGGACCTACAAACTGACCCTTGCCTTTTTCAGCCATTTTTCCGACAGCGTCCCCGTTGCCTTTGAGTGTTTTTGCCCACTCGATTCCCTCGACAACCTTACGGGAGCTTAAAAGCAATCCCGCAATAACGAGTTCTTTAACAGCGTTTGCGTTAGCGCCGGGTGTATTGAAAACCACAATACCCTTATCAGCGCATACGTCCTTAGGAATATTGTTAGTACCTGCGCCGCAGCGAGCGATGGCTAAAAGGCTCTCGGGCATTTCCATATCGTGCATAGACGCGCTTCTAACCAGTACAGCGGTCGGATTTTCAACAGCATCCCCTACATTATAGTTATCGCCGAGACGGCTTGTTCCGTTAGGCGAAATTTTATTAAGTGTAAGAACATTATACATAGTTATGTACCTCTTTATGAATTTTCTTCTTCAAATTTCTTCATAAACTCAACGAGCTTTTCTACGCCTTCAATCGGCATAGCGTTGTAAATTGACGCTCTCATACCGCCGACTGTACGGTGTCCTTTAAGGTTAACAAAGCCTGCCTCGGTAGCCTCCTTAACAAACTTAGCATCGAGGTCAGCGTCGCCCGTTACAAACGGAACGTTCATAAGAGAACGGTCCTTTTTAACAACCGTGCCTTTGAACATTTTGCTTTGGTCAAGATAATCGTAAAGAATAGCGGCTTTCTTTTCGTTGAACTTCTTCATCTCTTCAAGTCCGCCCATATTCTTAACCCATTTAAAGATTTTACCGCAGATATAAATATCATAGCAGGGAGGAGTATTGTAAAGAGAACCTGCGTCAGCCTGAGTTTTATACTTCATCATAGTGGGCGTTCCCGGAAGAACGTCGTCAGAGATAAGGTCCTCGCGGATAATTACAACCTGCAGACCTGCGGGACCCGCGTTCTTCTGAACTCCCGCGTATATTACTCCGTACTTTTCAACATCAACAGGCTCCGACAGGAAACAGGAGCTTACATCGGCAACAAGGGGTTTACCCTTTGTATTGGGAAGTTCGTGGAACTTCGTACCGTAAATAGTGTTGTTCTCGCAGATATAAACATAGTCGGCATCCTCGCTTATCGGTAGGTCGGAGCAATCGGGAATATAGGAGAATGTCTTATCCTCTGATGTAGCGATTTTATTAGCCTGGCCGTAAATTTTAGCTTCATTGAAAGCCTTTTTTGCCCACTGGCCTGTAACTATATAATCCGCAACCTTATTTTTCATAAGGTTCATAGGAATAGCCGCAAACTGTAAGCTCGCACCGCCCTGAACGAATAAAACCTTATAATTATCAGGAATATTCATAAGCTCGCGGAGATCCTTTTCAGCCTCTTTGATAATATCATCGAACCATTTTGAACGGTGGCTCATTTCCATAACTGACATACCGCTGCCCTTGTAATCAAGCATTTCATCAGCGGCTTCTTTCAGAACAGACTCCGGAATTACTGCCGGACCCGCGGAAAAGTTATAAACTCTTGCCATTTTTAATTACTCCTTTTAAAATTATTTTAATTTGCATAACATATATGTAAAATTATACCTTAACAAAATAATATTGTCAATATTTTAACGAAGAAACCTTCTCATTTTACAGTTTCATTTCTCCAACTGCATTTCTAATATCGTCACGCATACGAACCGCTTCTTCTCTTGCTTCATCTGCGAAGTCTTTTTCAACCGCTCCGTCCTTTTTTGTCCACGCGCACATAATACCTCTGCTCGAGTTGATTACTGCTCCGATTCCGTTTTTATCAAACGCAAATTTAACGTCGTCAGCTCCGCCTCCCTGTGCTCCGTAACCCGGAACGAGGAAAAATGTATGCTCAAGCTTTGAGCGGAGTTCTCTGAGCATTTCGGGATATGTTGCGCCGACAACCGCGCCGACACCGCTGTAGCCGTATTTTCCCTTTACAGCCTCTCCCCAGCTTTCGCACATCTCGCCCATATTTTCGTAAACGGTTTTACCGTCAATTTTTTTATCCTGAAGTTCTCCCGAGCTCGGGTTCGAGGTTTTTACAAGCACAAAGATACCCTTATCTCTTTCATCACATACCTTTAAAAGCGGATTAATTCCGTCAGAGCCGAGGTAGCCGTTGACAGTAAGCGCGTCCGTCGAGAATGCCTCGATTTTCTCGCCGTCCACGTCGGTTGCTCCGAGATGAGCAGTAGCGTACGCCTGCATTGTTGTGCCTATATCATTACGTTTTGCGTCTGTAATAACATACATACCCTTATCCTTTGCGTACTTTATAGTTTCACAAAGCGCCTTTACCCCCTGCCAGCCGTACATCTCGTAATATGCCGCCTGCGGTTTTACAGCGGGGACAATATCATAAAGCGCGTCAATAAGGGCCTTATTAAACATTAAAAGCGAATTTGCCGCGCCTTCGAGGTTTCTTCCGTACTTTTCAAAACATTCCCTTTTTATAAAATCGGGAACATAGTCAAGCTTAGGGTCAAGTCCCGCAACGGTCGGGTTCTGCATTTGCACAATTTTCTCTATTAATCTGTCAAGCGCCATATTGTCCTCCCTTAGTCTAAATCAAGAAGCTCAAGTCTGAAGTTTTTATAATCCTTGCGGTGCGCCTTCTGGAACGCGATAGCCGTACGAGGGTGGCTGTTTCTCTGACCTGTAATAATATAGGGAATATCAAATCCCCACTGAACACCCTGCTCCTTTAAAGCTATCATATGCTTTTCAATATGGTCGAGTATCGGCTCGGTTCTGTATTTCGGGTTTTTAAGGAATCCGATTAGAAGCTCGCTTCGGCAGTTTCCCGCGCCTCTGCCCATTCCCATAACGGTTGAATCAAGGTAGCTTACGCCCTCCTGCAAAGCGTCAATCGTATTCGCAAACGCAAGGCTCTGATTATCGTGGGCGTGAATTCCCACGTTTTTGTTGTATTTATCGGCATATTCCAAGTACATCTGCGATGTACGGCGAATTTGCTCGGGATAATAAGCGCCGTAGCTGTCCACGATGTAAAATGTATCGACCGGAGTTTTTCCGAAAATTTCAAGCGCCTCGTGAATATCCTCCGTCTTTTCCTTTGAAATAGCCATAATGTTGATTGATGTTTCATAGCCGAGCTTGTGGAACTGTTCAATCATATCGCAAGCAACGGGAATCGTATTTACATAAGTAGCGACGCGTATTAAATCAACGGGGCTCTCGTTTTTGGGACGAATATCGTTTTTGTAGTCGCATCGCCCTACGTCAGCCATAATTGAAATTTTCATCGGGGAATTGTTTTCGCCCACAACCGCGCGTATATCCTCGTCGTTGCAAAATTTCCATTTTCCGAATTTTTCGGGGTCAAACATTTCTTTTGACGCTCTGTAACCAAACTCCATATAGTCGACGCCCGCCTTAATGTTGGCGTGATACAAGTCCTTTACAAATTCATCTGTAAAGAAAAAGTCGTTACAAAGTCCTCCGTCGCGCAACGTTGCGTCAACAACGCGTACATCGCCCCGCACGGACAGTAAATTACCTTTTGACATAATGATTATCTCCTAAATTACCAATTTTCAGTCTTTATAGACTATTTTTCCGTTAAGCAAAGTATACTTAACCTTTCCGAAAAGCTTCCTGTTTTTAAACGGACAGTTTTTGCTTTTTCCGTGAAGCTTTTCAACGTCCGCTGTATAGCTCTCATTTATATCAAAAATCACAATATCCGCGTCGGCGCCAACCTTTAATGTGCCTGCGTGGATATTCAGAATTTTTGCCGGATTGGTACTCATTTTTTTAATAAGCTCGTTTACGGTCAAATATCCCGTTTTCACAAGATTTGTAATGCCCGCGGAAAGCGAGGTTTCCATTCCGATTGAGCCGTTTAACGCTTTTTCAAAATCAGCCTTTTCCTCCACAGCATGCGGAGCGTGGTCTGTCGCGATAGCGTCAATCGTGCCGTCCGAAAGTCCCTCGATAATCGCTTTTCTATCCTGCTCCGTCCTAAGGGGCGGATTCATTCTAAAATCAGCGTCACGGCTTAAAAGTTCCTGTTCTGTAAAAGAAAAATAGTGGGGAGCGGTTTCGCAGGTCACTGAAACGCCCCGCGATTTTGCGTTGCGAATCAGAGCTACGGAATTTTTTGTACTGACGTGGCAGATGTGCACAGGTACTTCAAATGCATCGGCATACGCAATTTCTCTCTGCGCTCCGCAATCCTCGGCAGAGGCGGGAATACCTTTAACATTAAGCTTTTTTGAAACTTCTCCCTCGTTAATTATTCCGCCGTCCGCTATCGGGAGGCTCTCGCAGTGCGCGGTAATTTTCATACCGAGCCTTGGAGCTTTCTTCATAGCGTTAATTAGCATTTTTGTATTTTCAACAGGTCTTCCGTCGTCCGAAAGAGCAACGGCTCCCGCATTTTTAACTTCTTCTAAATCGGTAGCCTCCTTACTCATAAGACCCTTTGTAATGCTCGCAGCAACATATACCTTCGCGTCAGCGTTTTTAGCCTTATCGAGAATATATCTTACCGTTTCCGCGTTATCTACAGTCGGATTCGTATTAGGCATACAAAGCAAACTCGTAACTCCGCCCGCGGCGGCGGCTTTACAGCCCGAAATAATATCCTCCTTGTAAATCTGACCGGGGTCACGAAGATGAACGTGCATATCGACAAGTCCGGGAGCGACGATAAGACCGCTTGCGTCAATCACATCGTCCGCCGTATCAAAAGTACCGATTTCAGCAATTTTTCCGTCCTCAATATATATGTCGGAAACTTTATCCAAATTCTGCGAAGGGTCAATTACCCTCGCATTTTTTATAAGTAAACTCAAAAAATCACCTTAATATCTTCTGTCTTTCGGCTGGGGTCTGCGGTTTGAGGGATATACCGTTCTCTGCTGAGGACGTGAACCGCGAGGATAAGCCGTTCTGCGGACAGGTCTGCTCTCCTCAGACGAACGAACCTTAACGAGGTCGTTTTCCCCTCGGTTAGCATTCTCACGCTGACGCGCACGTTGTGCCTCACGCTGCGCCCTTCGGCGTTCGGACGCCTCCTTACGGCGTTTTTCCTCTATTTTCATACGCTTTTTCCGCACGCGGTTTTTCTTTATCATTCGGTAAAGATTTATGCAGAAATACTTGCAGTGAATTACGATATATACAATTATCATAAATATACTCTGCAGTACTGACAAAATCCCCCTGCCTATAGTCATAAGAACGCGCTTCGCGGTTTCAGCGGATTCGTGCCGTTCCTCGCGTATTCTGCGCGACTCCTCTTTTGCCAAACTGTACTCGTCAACCGCGGTTTCAACATCCGAGTAAGAGTACATATCTTCTTCTTCGGGTACCTCGTCAAAATAATCGTCCGCCCGGTCAAAGCTTTCACCCGCCGAATTTTGAACAAACCCGTCTTCATTGTTCTTTTCTTCATATACAGGATTTTTTTCAGGTTCTTCTTCCTTAAATTCCATAGGCTTTGCAATCGGAATTTCTTCCTCCTGCCCGCTTACTCTGCGGGCGTTGTTTGCGACAATTTTCTGTTCAATCGGAACTTCTTTTTTAGTTTTCTTTGCCTTTTCGCTCAAAAGTTCCTCGGCTTGAGTATTCTTCCCCTGCGGTTCATAATCTCTGTTTTCGGTGCGTTTTTTATCCTTTTTATTCTCCTCCCCGATTTCCTCAATCGGCTCATAATTTTTCATAAAGCTCATAGTTGGCTTTGTTATATTAAAAATGCCTTTACGCGGGATTTTTGTTGTTTCGGAAATTCTATGCTTGTGCGCAAGCTCGTGAACAATATTTTTGTGCTTTCGGTCGGGATTTTTAAAATGCCTTATAAGTATCACAAAGACTACGGCAACAATTATAAGCCCGATAAGAGTAGCGACTCCGTATATAATGTACTCCTGATGCTGAGCAAAAAAGTTTTCCTCCAAAATTTTAGTCTTTTTAATTATAGATGTAAATATTTCTTCATCATCGGTACTTATCTTCTCTCCTGCGGGAGCGTCAAGTGTAATTATTATATTCATACCGTTAATAACGGTGGAGTACTGTTGAGCCTGAATAATTTTTTTGCCCGATTTTGTGCTCATTGTAAGGTAAATATACTTTATGTTATTAAACTCAACTACCGAACCCGATTTATACGCGTTGTCGTTAAGATATTTATTCATAACTCCCATAAGTTCATCATCGGAAAGGCTTTCGTAGTTATTGATTTGTTCGCTGTTTTTATCCTGCGTCATAGTAACGGTTAATGTAAGCGAGCCGTCCTCTTTCATTGCCTGAAGATAGATGTTGCCGTCTTCAAAATTCTCAATCGTTTCTTTATATTTAAGACCGAATTTTGATAAAAACGGGTCGGTCTTTTCGCTGTTGCGCGTAAACGCAAGCATATCGTTTGGAATAGGTATGCTCATATTAAGCTCGTCAATCTCGTAAGATGTGTTCTCTGCAAACGCAGTCAGACATACACTTCCGAAAGCGATTACAAGGGTAACAAAAACAGAAAAAATTCGGGCAAATTTTTTCATAGTTATCTACCTCCGCAAAAAACTACTTATATACCGTTTATTATACTATTTTTTGGCTGTAAAAGCAAGAAAAATTGCTAAATTACGGAAATAAACTTACATCTTTACGGTTTTAAACTTTTATGATAAAATTTTAAGTGGTGATACTATGATTGAATATGAAATAAGACGGCTTTTAAAAGACGCAAAAGAAAACGAAAACCTAAAAGCCGAACTTTTAAAGACAAGAAAAAGTCCCGACCCTATGAAAAATTTTTGCGATGTTTGCCAAAAGCACGGCTACGAGATTTACTTAGGAGAACTTTTCTCCTACGGAATGGATATGAACGACTCAAAACTCCGCTCAACAAACGGAGGAGGAAGCTTTGCAATAGACGGCTGGGATGATGCGTTTGAAAATATTTTTGAGGAGCTTAGCGGTTAATGTTAAGCTCCTCAATTTTCTTTACCTATAAAAAATAAAAGCTAAAATACAAAGTCAAACTGAAATTTTACAAAAAAACAAGGCTCTCTGTACGGAAAGCCTTGTTAAATAAACAAATGAAATTGTTATCTCTTTGAGAACTGCGGTGCGCGGCGAGCGCTTTTGAGACCGTATTTCTTTCTTTCCTTCATTCTCGGGTCACGAGTGAGGAAGCCTGCCTTCTTGAGCGCAGGACGGAGAGCCTCGCTGTCATACTGGAGAAGCGCACGGGAAATACCGTGGCGGATTGCTCCTGCCTGACCTGTAACTCCGCCGCCGCTTACACGGCAAACTACGTCAAATTTTTCAGCAGTTTCCGTTAAATTAAGAGGCTGGCGAACAATGAGTTTTAAGGTTTCAAGGCCGAAATAATCGTCAATATCTCTGTCGTTAATTGTAACCTTGCCTGTGCCCTGATAAAGTCTTACGCGGGCTACGGAAGATTTTCTTCTTCCCGTACCGTAAAAATAAGGTGTCTTATCGTACATAATTCTTTGCCTCCTTTTTAAGCTTCTACAGCCTCAGGCTTCTGTGCCTGATGGTTGTGTTCTGCGCCCTCAAACAGACGAAGTCTTAAAAGAGCGTTTCTGCCGATTGTATTTGACGGAAGCATACCCTTTACAGCAAGCTCCATTGCCTTTGTCGGACGAGTTGCCATAAGTGTATCGTAACGTGTTTCTTTAAGATGACCGATATAACCTGTGTGGCGCTGCCACTTCTTCTGAGTCAGCTTGTTACCTGTTAAAACGGCGTCCTTACAATTAATAATAATAACATGATCTCCGCAGTCAACGTGGGGAGTAAAAATGGGCTTATGCTTACCTCTGAGAAGTACAGCCGCCTCAGCAGCAACACGTCCTAAGGGCTTGCCTGACGCGTCAATTACATACCACTTGCGGTCGATTTCGCCTTTCTTTGCCATATAAGTTGACATAGCGTATCCTCCTAATCTTCTTTCATTTTTTAACGCTTGATTATTATAACAACCAAAAAGCTTAATGTCAATACTTTTTTTGAATTTTTTTAATTTACAAAACTCAATCTCCTAAAATTGCTTGTTTTCTCTGTTTTACTCTGTTTTTCTCTTTCGCAAATTTTGTTTTTTTGTTTATTAAATACACTTTACAGCTGGACTTTTTCTCTGTACGCTGATATAATTAAGACAATTAATAAATAAAGTAAAGGAGGCTCTTTCAAATGGTTGAATACAGAGTCGGAATAGATTTAGGCGGTACAAATATTGTTGCGGGAGTTGTTCGTCACGACTCTAAAAAACATGAATATGAAATAATAGCAAAGGCGGAATGTAAAACGGCTATTCCCCGTCCCGAGGCTGACGTGTGTGATTCTATGGCAGATGTTGTAAAAAAGGCAGTCAGAAAAGCAAAGTTGACTATGGATGATATAGCATATGTCGGTATCGGAGTTCCGGGAGCGGTCAACCCCGAAACAAGAATCGTCGAAACCTCACCTAACCTTTTCTTTAAAAACTGGGAAATAAGCAAAATGATGGAGGAGCGCCTTAATAAATACGTTAAAATTGAGAATGACGCCAATGCCGCGGCTCTCGGCGAGTTTCTGGCAGGCTCCGCTAAAGACTGCAGGAATGCCGTTGCAGTTACGCTTGGAACAGGCGTGGGCGGAGGTATCATAATTGACGGTAAGATTTACAGCGGTTCAAATTATGCTGGAGCGGAGCTTGGTCATATGGTAATCGTAAAGGACGGCAAAAAATGCGGTTGCGGACGCAGAGGATGTTGGGAGGCATATGCTTCTGCAACAGCGCTTATAAATATGACTAAGGACGCTATCGTAAACGAAAAAGCGGAATTTTCGTTTATGCTTGACGCGGTTGACGGTGATTTGAATAACGTAACGGGAAAAACTGCGTGGGACGCTATGCTTGCGGGCGACTTTACAGGCAAGGAAGTAATCAACAACTACATAAGCTATCTTGCGACGGGAATTGTAAATGTTATTAATATTTTCCAGCCCGATGTGCTTTGTATCGGCGGAGGAGTCAGTAAACAGGGAGAAAATCTTCTCGCTCCCGTAAGAGCTATCGTAGAGCAGGAGAGAATTACTAAGCATAACGATAAGCAGACGGTAATATGCACCGCCACTCTCGGTAATGACGCGGGCATAATAGGGGCTGCGTGTCTGTAATTAATTTTCATAGCACACGCATACCTGAATGTATAAAAAATTTTTACGGATAAATAATATGTATAATTAGGGGGAAGTTTTTATAAAATAAAACTTCTCCTTAACTATCCTTTATTTAACACTAAACTTTTAACACATTTAAAATAAAAGGATTTTTATATTTAAATTATAAAAGTCTTGTCCTACAAATTTTTGAAAAGGTATTGACAAATAAAGGGTTTTATTATAAAATAATTGTCGCTGACTTTTTATGTCGGTATATACGGCGGAATAGCTCAGCTGGCTAGAGCATTCGGTTCATACCCGAAGTGTCGTAGGTTCAAGTCCTATTTCCGCTACCATACGGCCCGGTGGTCAAGTGGTCAAGACACCGCCCTTTCACGGCGGTAACACGGGTTCAAATCCCGTCCGGGTCACCATAAACTGCTGGTGTGGTGGAATAGGCAGACACAAGGGACTTAAAATCCCTCGGACTAATAATCCGTACCGGTTCAAGTCCGGTCACCAGCACCATACCAAAAAGACAGCCGTCCATTCAGGACGGCTGTCTTTTTGACAAAAGTTGTGAGCGGACTTGAAAGGCGGAAATAGAAAATGCTCCTGCGGAGCATTTTCCCGCCGTTGGGTTTAGTCCGTTTTCTCCCGTAATCCGATTTTATATGCGATATTTTTTACTCCCTAAATTATGAACGCAGGTCATCCCCTGCCTATACATAAATCGCTGTAAATTCAAGACGGCTGTCTTTTTGATAAAAAGCCCTGAGCGGACTTGAAAGGCGGAAATAGAAAATGCTCCTGCGGAGCATTTTCCCGCCGTTGGGTTTAGTCCGCTTTTTCCCGTAATCCGATTTTATATGCGATATTTTTTACTTCCTAAATTATGAACGCAGGTCACCCCCTGCCTATACATAAATCGCTGTAAATTCAAGACGGCTGTCTTTTTGACAAAAGTTGTGAGCGGACTTGAAAGGCGGAAATAGAAAATGCTCCTGCGGAGCATTTTCCCGCCGTTGGTTTTAGTCCGTTTTCTCCCGTAATCCGATTTTATATGCGATATTTTTTACTTCCTAAATTATGAACGCAGGTCACCCCCCTGCCTATACATAAATCGCTGTAAATTCAAGACGGCTGTCTTTTTGACAAAAGTTGTGAGCGGACTTGAAAGGCGGAAAATTAACTTTTTTGCTGTTTATAAAAAGCCTTATACTATATACATTAATACAATTACCTCATTATTGACATTTTCAGTCAAAATAAAAATTTATAATTTTTGAAACTTTTTCTCTGTTTTTTGACACTACTATAGTGAGGAGAGATGAAGATGGGTAACAGTGACAGTAATGTCACGTCTGTTTTCGATAGAATTTATAACTCTACAAATAAGAAAGTTCTCGCTTTTATCGTGGCTAAATGCGGTAATATGGAAGATGTTAACGATATTCTTCAGGAAACATATATGGAGTTATATACTACGCTTCTTAACAAAGGAGAAGACTATATCGAAAACGACAAGGCATTCGTAATTAACATTGCAAAAAGTAAAATATATAAGCATTATACCGTTTTACAAAGAGTAAAGGCGGATTTGTCGTTGTCTTTTTTAACTAATGATAACGGCGAAATATCGCTTGACCTGCAACCCGAAGAAACTTATGTTGAGGACAGTATATGCACAAATGAGCTTGTAAATGAAATTGAGGATATAATCGCGGACAAATCGCAGGAAATCCGTAAAATTTTCTTTCTCAGGTTTTCACTTGAGCTGTCTATAACGGATATTGCAAATCTTATGCAGGTTAAAGAATCATACATAAAAAACAAGCTTTATCGAACAATACAGGAAATAAGAGAAATCTACAGAGCAAGGGGTGAAGTGATATGAGAGAAGACAAGTTGATTAAATCGGCAACCGACCGGCAAATGCCTGATTTTGATAAAATCAGAGAAGATATACTCAATCATACTTCACAAAAACAAAAATCGAAAATCATTACCCTGAAACCGACAAAGCTTATTTCGGTAGCTGTTATTCTTGCCTTTGCCGTGATAGGTACAATTGCTGCGGTCGCAAACCAGAACGGCGGACTTTTCTCTCCAAAGCAGGAAGAAACAATTACTCCTCCTGTTACTCAAACCGAAAGCACCTCTCCCAAGGTTAAGCATCACTCTTCAAGCGCAGACAACAAAAAGACTGAACAGCCAAAGCGTCAAAGTAAAGCTCAAAAAATAAAAAATAATATCAAAAGCCTCAAAGAAAGCGGCATCCCGGTAGAATGGCTTTATATTCTCGGTAAGGCCGAGGGATACAATATCTGCTACGCGGGTAATAAAAACTCGTCCGATTACAGTTGCGATTATATAATCGGCGATTACACATTCTCTGCCGCAAGCGGGCAGTATCCTTACGGACTCGGAATTTATGTTTGCGGTAAAAAGGAAAGTTACACGCTTTCGGACGCCTATGAGGCAGGAATTTTTGATAACTTTTCAGCCGTTGCTTCGATTATAGGAGAATACGGCGAAAGAGATATCGGAATTGATGTTATGGATAAAAACCCAACCTCCGAAAATTTCCGCGATTATTTCGGAGGTCAGGATATTCTTTCAATGGCAAGGCTTAAATCTACAGATAATTATGAGCTTTACTTTAACATCCCGTCAACCTATTCAAACAAGCAATATGAAAAATCAATTGATAACTACACATTTTATGTAAATATGGTTCAGCAACCCTATGAGCTTGGACTTTATGTAGTTTGCGACAGTAAAATTCTCACGCTTGACGAGGCTTTAAACAGTCAGATAATTGATATGCAACAGGTTTTTGACGCGGTTCAAGGGACAAGTGATATTCCCTACAACTGGAGTTTGTTTAAAAGCGAAGAGGAACAAACCGTTTCTACCGAAAATTCAAGTGAAGAATCAGCCACGGACGGAGAATTATCTTAAAAAATTCGGGAAGGCGCAAGTCTTCCCGATATTTTTGCGCGGTTACATCATCAGAGCGTGTATACTTTAATGTTTTCTAAACAAATAATACAAATATGTAACTAAACTTGATTATAATATAATTGTGTATTAGAATTATAATTGTATTTATATGACTTGCGAGATGAGTTTATGCCCGATATTAACGATTTGTTTGAACAATTTCCCGACTATGACGTTTTTTCGGGAAAAACCGCTCCTGCAAATCGAGCAAAAGCAAAAAAAAGCGTAAAACCCAAAGAGCCTGAACCGCGTTCAAATACGGATTACGGCGACGGTTTCGGCAAAGCGGACAAGCCCGTTAGGATTAAAAGAAATTCGGGCGGTAATTTTTGGACGGTTTTTTTCTTCCCCGTCTTGATTCTCTGGCTGGAAATTTCTTTAAGGCTCGGATGTCAAGAGACGTTTGAGCCAATCGGTATCTTATACCTCGTTTGCTTTTCACTTCCGATAGCCTTTGCCCTTACGCTGATATGCACGTTTACGGGCAGAAAGTTTAATCTCGTTCTTTGCAATATTTTCACATTTACTTTAACCGTTTTCTATGCTTACGAGCTTATTTATTTTAGTGTATTTAAGCGATTTTTCAGCTTTTCACATACTTCAGCTTTGACCGTGCAACAGATAACAAACGCAATAATCGACAGAAAATTTTATCTGATTGCAATTATAATACCGTTTATATTTAACCTTTTAATAGGGCATAAAATTTTCCCGTTTCAAAAACTGCGTATTCCCGCAAAAATTTCACTTGTCCTCGTTGCGGTATTGATACAGCTTATCGGGTTAACAATGGTTTCAATAAGCAAGGAAACAGATGTAAAAACTTCAAGCTACAATATATATCACGGAGAATTTGACGACAGGCATATTCAGGAAAGGTTCGGCATTTTGACAATGGAAAGACTTGACGCTTTTCCTTCAGAATAAGGGTTTTGTATATTGTAAACCTCATATACTGATGTTAAAATAAGCGAGGAGATGATAGTATGCGTAATTTTATATATAAAATTCAGGCGTTTATGCGCGGACGATACGGTTTTGACGAGCTTAATATGAGCATACTCGTTATTGCGCTGATTATAAATATCGTTGGCAGATTTATTTTTAACTTTACAGCAAGAATGATTTTTAGACTTATTTCTTTTGCGTTGATTATTATCTTTATTTTCAGAATGTTGTCGAGAAACTGCTACCAGAGGAATCGTGAAAATGAAGTATTTAAACCTATTTTCACCAATACCGTCGGTTTCTTTAAACTTACCTACAGACGGTTTAAGGACGGCAGAACCCACCGTTACTATAAGTGCCCGAATTGCAAGGCACAGCTTAGAGTAAAAAATATAAAGGGCAAACACACTATACGCTGTCCGAAATGCGGTAATCAATTTCAAAAGAAGATTAGATAAAGGAAGGTGTAAATATGGATAATCTTTGGCTTGTTATACCCTGCTACAATGAGCAAGAAGTCCTCCCCGAAACCTCAAAACGCCTTTATAAAATTATGGCGGATATGATTATAAACAAAAAAATTGCGCCTGAAAGCAAAATCGCTTTTGTAAACGACGGAAGTAAAGACAGTACTTGGAAACTGATTGAAAAATATCACGCAAGTATTGATATGTTTGTAGGTATAAATTTATCGAGAAACAAAGGACACCAAAACGCGCTCTTAGCGGGACTTACGGTTGCTAAGGATTATGCGGATATGGTTATTACGCTTGACGCCGATTTACAGGACGATGTTGATAAAATCCCCGAATTTGTGGACAAATATTACGAGGGCAACGACATTGTTTACGGAGTAAGAAACAACCGCGACACAGACACGGGATTTAAGAGGAACACGGCGCAGGGTTTCTATAAATTTATGAGAGCGCTCGGAGTGGACATCGTTGACAATCACGCCGACTACAGACTTATGAGCAAGCGGGCAATTGAGGGACTTTTAGAGTTCGGCGAGGTCAATGTGTTCCTGCGCGGTATCATTCCGCAAATAGGATATCCGAGCGCTATAGTGGAATACAAGCGCAACGAAAGATTGGCGGGAGAGTCTAAATATCCGCTTAAAAAAATGCTTGCGTTCGCTTTAGACGGAATAACGTCCTTTTCTGTAAAGCCGTTAAGAATCTCGCTGTTTTTAGGCATTATCGCATTTATTGTCGCCATTATAATCTTGATTTACTGTATAGTTCAGTTCTTCCTCGGAAATACCGTGAGCGGCTGGGCAAGTCTAAGCGTATCGCTTTGGGGAATAGGAGGAATGCAGCTGCTTATGCTCGGAATTGTCGGAGAATACATCGGAAAAATCTACCTGGAGAGTAAGCACAGACCTAAATTTATTATACAGGAAATTCTTTACAAGGAGTTTTAACACTTTAACATATTATAGATATAAAAAGGGTCGGACAGACGATTTGTCTGTCCGACCTTTATTACATTTTTTATTCCACGGTTACCGACTTAGCCAAATTTCTCGGCTGGTCGGGGTTATTACCTCGGTTTACTGAGGTATAGTACGCAAGTATCTGTAGCGGAACAACGGCTGTAATAGGCATAAGAAGCTCGTCAATATGCGGAATTATAATCTTATAATCAGCTATACCGTCTTTAATTTTATTTGCGCACGAATCAGTGCATACCAAAATCACCTTTGCGCCTCTTGACTTAACCTCAACAACATTAGAAATTGTCTTTTCAATCAAATCCGACTGCGTCGCAACTGCAATTACAGGCATTTCATCGTCAATAAGAGATATTGTTCCGTGTTTAAGTTCGCCTGCCGCGTAGGACTCTGAATGAATATATGAAACCTCTTTCAGCTTTAAAGAGCCTTCCATTGAAAGCGCATAGTCAAGCCCGCGTCCGATATACAGTAGGCTGTCAGCTGTAATAAGCTTTGAGCCTACATACTGACAGATTTCGTCTACGCTTTCAATAACGTACTTAACTGCCTCGGGCATCCTCTGCAGAGCCGAAGTCAAGCGCTTACATTCCGCGGTACTTACAGTACCCTTTGCCAAAGCAAGCTCAAAAGCAAACAAGTACATAACCGAAATTTGAGTTATATACGCTTTTGTCGAAGCTACGGCAATTTCAGGTCCGGCAAGTGTGTAAATTACCATATCTGCCTCGCGCGCTATGGAGCTGCCCTTTGCGTTAACAATCGCGAGAACCTTTGCCCCGCGCTGTTTTGAAAGCCTGAGCGCCGCTAAAGAATCTGCGGTTTCTCCAGACTGAGAAATTATAATTACGAGGTCACCCTCGCCGATAATCGGATTTCTGTAGCGGAACTCGGACGCAATATCTACGTTTACTGGAACTCTCGCTATATCCTCTATTACATATTTGCCGACCATTCCCGCATGCATTGCGGTTCCGCAGGCAACAACGGTTATAGACTTCAAATCCTTTAAAATATCAAGAGTTAAACCGCATTCGTCAAAATTCGGAAGCCCTCTCTTAACTCTCGGGGTAACGGTTGTACTTATAGCCGTAGGCTGTTCGTTGATTTCCTTTATCATAAAGTGCGGATACCCTGCCTTTTGAGCCGCCTCGCGGTCCCAGTCCGCAACCTTTAATTCCTTTTTAATCGGGTTAAGGTATTTGTCAACAAAGCTTACGCTGTCGCACGTCAGGGTCGCTATCTCATCGTGTTCAAGAAGATAGTAGTTCTTTGTGTACTGCAAAATCGCTGTAACGTCGGACGCGATAAAGCTTTCTCCGTCAGCAACTCCGACAATAAGCGGGCTTTCACGTCTTACCGCGTAAATTCTGTCGGGAAATTCCGCAAACATTATGCCGAGCGCAAACGAGCCGGTAACCTCGCCCATTACTTTATCTATAGTTGTGATAGGGTCGCCGTCATAGTAATAATCGAGCAACTGCGCCACAACCTCGGTATCTGTCTCTGAAATAAAGGTTTTTCCCTTGCCTGTTAAAAACTCCTTAAGCTCCTGATAATTTTCGATAATACCGTTATGCACAATTGTTACTCTTGGAGCGCTGTGGGGATGTGAGTTAACATCTGAAGGCTCTCCGTGAGTAGCCCACCGCGTATGACCTATTCCGATATGACCTTCGGGTTTTCCGAGTGTTTCAAGTTTATTTTTAAGGTTAGCAAGCTTTCCTTCGGATTTTACTGTTTCAATAATATTTTTTTCATCAAACACTGCAATTCCCGCGGAGTCATATCCTCTGTATTCAAGATTTGTAAGTGTACTTACAAGCACCTCGCTGCAGTCGCGCGGTCCTGCATATCCAACTATTCCACACATACCTTTCACCTTCAATATATTATATTAAACTAATCTGCGTTTTTATGATTATTATACTCAAACTTTATGATGAAATGTCGGAACAATTTCCGCAAGCTTTTCGACAACCTTATCGCTGTCGTTTTTGTCCGCATATCTTTCAATTTCGTCGAGTTGGGAAAGAAGTTTTTCCGAATCAATTTCAATTTGATTTCCGATAAATATTTTTTTATTCGACGTCTTTTTCAGACCTTCTTCGTCCATTAAAAGCTCCTCAAAAAGCTTTTCTCCGGGACGAAGTCCCGTGAATTTAATTTCAACATCCTCATAGGGAACCTTACCGTACATACGGATTAAGTTTTCCGCAAGGGTAACAATTCTAACGGGAGCACCCATATCAAGCACAAAAATTTCTCCGCCTGACGCCATAGCGCCCGCCTCTAAAACTAAAGACACCGCTTCGGGAATTGTCATAAAATATCTGATAATATCGGGGTGGGTTACCGTTACGGGCTTTCCGCTTTCAATCTGACGTCTAAACAGCGGAATAACCGAGCCGTTCGAGCCGAGAACATTTCCGAATCGTGTTGTGACAAACTCGGTGTGGGTACTGTGCTGAGCCTTATACTGAATAATCATCTCGCAAATTCTTTTCGTACATCCCATAACATTTGTCGGATTTACAGCCTTATCGGTCGAAATCATAACAAACTTGTCCGCCTTGTAAAATTCCGCGAGCGTCGCAACGTTAAACGTACCGAAGATGTTGTTCTTTACTGCCTCCTCTGGAACTACCTCCATAAGAGGAACGTGCTTATGAGCCGCTGCGTGGAAAACAAGATTCGGACGGTACTGTTTAAAAATTTTCTCCATTTTATCGTAGTCGCGAACCGATGAAATAAGAGTTACAAAATTTATGGAATCGCCATACTCCATAAGCATTTCCTGCTGAACATCGTAGGCGTTATTCTCGTATATATCAATTATAATAATCTGTTTTGGACTGTATTTCGCAATTTGACGCACAAGCTCGGAGCCGATTGAACCGCCTCCGCCTGTAACCATACATACCTTTCCTTTGATATATTTTTTTATCTCGCTTTTATCAAAAGCTATAGGCTCTCTTCCGAGCAAATCCTCAATTTTAATATCCGCCGCCTGCGAAATAAGCTGAGTATGCTCATCATCAAATAGAAGATTTCCGAGATACGGTATAACCTTGATTTTGCATTTAGTTTTAGAGCATATATCCAAAATGCGGTGGCGGTCACTCTCATCGCAGGACGGAATCGCGAATATAATCTGGTCTATTTTTAATGATTGGGCAAGAGCGGGAATATCGTTCGTTGAACCGAACACTCGCACTCCGTGGACTTTTGTGTGAATTTTACCCGGGTCATCATCAACAAGAGCAACAGGCTCTATATTTCTTGAGGGATTTTCGGGGTCAAATTTCGCGCTTTCAATCTCAGTAAGTATCATTGCCGCCGCGTTACCTGCGCCGACAATAAGAGTTCTTTGGTTTTCAGAATATTTGCCCGCGTTTGTGAGGACTAAAAATGTTCTTTTAAAAACCAACCTGAACGCAAGCACGGCAATTGTTATAATTATATAATTTATCAGGAAGAAAAGCTTTGAAACATCCTTATTAAGGACATAAAAAATCATAAGGGATAAGAACTGTCCGGCAAACATTCCCAAGGCGCAGAAAAAGTAATCCTTAACCTCAAAATACCGCCACATCTTAGAATATGAGCCGATAGAATACTGCACCAAAAAGCACAGTATAGCGTCAATTACGGATATATATATTATACCTCTGTAGCCGATTGAGTAGTTTGGGAGAAACTGGCTGAATATATAATTTGTTATCAGTGTGCCGACAATGATAAAAAACACATCGGCGAGAGCCAAGACAACCTTTCGTCTTGTAAATTTTCCCATACGCCAAACCCCTCTAGAAATAACAGTCCGTAGTAAATCGATTTTACCACATAATTATAAGTAAAAAGCATAGAAAAGTCAATATTTTTAAAATAAATTATTGTTTTATATGCTGAAACATTATGGAAATTTTGTTAAAGTTAAATAAATATTTTAATTAAAACTATATCTAAAAGTTTATCTTTAAACTCAATTATAATTAAAAATTCTTGAATTTTATAAACCATTTAAACGACCTTTAACAAATTTAACTTTATGTTTTTAAATTCGCTAAAGTTCGCGCTTATCAACACAAATTAATAAAAATACGAGGTAAAGACACGTATCTTTAACAAATTTGACTATAGATTATATAATAAAAATGATGTAGAATACTATAAGGACTACATAAATCGGAATGAGGTGGTTAAAATGCTGAATATATATACTACTGAAAAAGGTGTTCTTAACGAGGTTAAGGAGCTTCAATCCAACGTTTGGGTTAAGCTTACTACCCCCGATGCGGAAGAAAACCAGCAGATTGTTGACCACTATGATATCGACTACAGCGATTTGGTAGCCGCGCTTGATGATGAGGAAAGCTCGCGTATTGAGTTTGAGGATAACTACACTCTGATTCTCGTAGATATTCCTATTACCGAAGTCAGAAATGAACAGCCATACTATACCACAATTCCTCTCGGTATTATTGTAACCTGCGACGCGGTTATAACCGTCTGCCGTGAAGAGGTTGATATTTTTGAAAAAAACCTGCGTTTTAAAATGCGTAACTTCAGCACGCGCAAGCGTATGAGATTTGTATATCATATTCTCTACAGCATATCCCGTCTTTATCTTTATGACCTTAGAAATATTGATAAGGCGCGTACGGAAATTGAAGAACGTGCGGGCAAGGAAACCAAGGACACAGATATCGTTTCGCTCCACGAACTTGAGGCTTCCCTCGTATACTTTGCAACCTCGCTCAGGGCTAATAATATGGTAATTACACGCCTTAAAAGGAGCAATGAATTCCCCGAGGACGAGGAGCTTATTGAGGATACAATAATCGAGAACAATCAGGCTATCGAAATGGCTACAATTTACAGAAACATTATCGACTCGACCAGGGAGCTTATCTCGGCGGTTACGAACAACCGATTAAATAACGTGATGAAATACTTAACCTCAATTACGCTTGTAATGGCTATACCGACAGTTATATCGGGTATTTACGGAATGAATCTTAAATGGCTTCCCTTTGCAAATACGATACACGGATTTGCTATAGTATGTCTTGCAACACTTATAATCTGCATAGTAACGTTGTTTATTTTAAAAAGAAAAAAAATGCTTTGATTTTTCGGCGGTTGGAAACAACCGCCTTTTTTTGCAAAAAATTCATTTTATGATTGATTTTCTTTTAGTTATAAGTATAATAAAAATAGAGATTTAGAAAGGATGATTAACGTGAAAAATTTTAGATTATCCAAAAAAATAATATCACTGATACTTGTGCTGATTTTAACTGTAAGCACAGCTGTTGTAGCTTTTGCCGTTGACGACGGAGTAACCCTGAATCCCGAGGCTTACCCGAAATTTGCCGACAAGAGCCAGGGCGCTCTTTACGCACATGCCACCTTAGGCGGAAACAGCGCGCAGGCGTGGCAGAAATGGAGCAGCGGATACAGCGGAATAAACGCTCAAAGCGGAGTAAGGTATTTCTTTTTGCCGAACACCGCAGATGACGGCAGAGTTGAAATTTACAACAACTACGGTGAACAGGCGACAGTAGGAACTGTAAATATAGCTCCGTACACAAGCGCCGTCGTAAATTACACAAAGGGAAAAGAAATAAGCATTAAAGTTTCGACAAAAAGCTACAAACTCGTTGTTTACAAAAGCGACAGCGAGGCCTCCGTTTATGTCAACGATACGACCAATTCTTACATAGACGCGGACGGCAGGGTACAAAACACAGATTTATACTCTTTCCTTATTCAAAACAAAGAAAATTCCGTAAAGGGAAGCGACTGCGCAATTGCGGGGAACAATACTGTTTTGGAAACTACCCTGAAGAAAATTAAAGGACGCGGAAATACAAACTGGAGAGATACAGACAAAAAGCCCTTTAACATTAATTTTAACAGTGCGGTTACAATCGGTCACACAACGGATAAAAAATTCTCGCTTGTATCGAACGCAAAGGACTCCACACTTTTAAGAAACACGATTATGTACGACCTCGCAAGCGATGTCGGCTCGCCGTACGCTCCCGACCAAAGCTTTATCGACTTTTTTGTAAACGGAGTTTACAGAGGTTGTTATATCGCTTGTCAGAAAGTTGATCTCGGGAAAAGCGCGCTTGTAAGTCTGAAAGATAATTCGGATACGCAGGATACCGACTTCAGCTTTTTAGTAGAGGTTGACGTATGGAACTACGCAAGCGACGTTTACTTTGTTACCGATAACGGTTATCACGTTGTACTCAAAACCCCCGACCTTGACGGTTATGACGAAAGCGACCCGAGTATGAAAGCGAAATACGACTACATTGAAAGCACCTATGCGAAGCTTGAACAAGCTCTTTACGGCGGTACACTTTCGGATATTGAAAAAATATGCGACTTAAACAGCCTTGCAACTCAATATCTGCTGCAGGATTTAGGCAAAAACTGTGACGGCGGTTACACGAGCACATACTTTACCTACAACGCGGACGAGGGTAAATTCTACGCGTCTCCTATCTGGGACTGCGACTCATGTCTGGGCGCGGTTGACTGTATGAGGGACGGCTGTTCAGAGTCAACATGTTACTACAAGGGTTGGACTACAAGAAACGCAATCTATTCATCGAACCGCAATACTACCGTTAACCCCTACGGCCAGGCGTTTTATGTAAAGGGCACCTCCTCCGACGGAAAAACCTTTGAGCAGATATGCTCGGAGATCTGGAAAGAGAAATTCATTCCCAAAATTAATATTTTACTCGGTAACGCTCCATCGGACGGAAAATTAAAAAGCATTGACAGCTATGCAAACTCAATTTCACAAGCGCAATATAACAACTACATAATGTGGGATTTTATGTGGTATTGCTCAAGATATAACTCGGGTCTTAACAAAAGCTATTCGCGCGACTATGACGGCGAGCTCAACTATCTCAAGGACTGGACACGCGCAAGGGCGGACTGGATGACCTCCCAGCTTACCGGAGATAAACCCATTGACCCCTCTACCTCACCGTCTACCAGCCCCGACCCTGACCCCGCTCTTAAAACGGTTTATTTTAAAAACACTCTCGGCTGGAAAGACGTAAATTACTTCGCGTGGACGGGCGGAGTTTGGACAGTTGATAAAGAAACTATGGTATGGCCCGGAAAGCCCGCCGAGCTTATCGGTACTGACGAAAACGGCGTCGGAATTTACAAAGCCTCAATCGACCCCGAATTTAACTTCATTATTTTCAACGAGGGTTATGACGGTGAACAAACGGTAGATATTAACCTAAGCGATGCGTTTAATATGTATACCGCCACAACTTCTACAGGCAAACTTAACTCGGCAAAAAAAGAGATTTACAATGTAAGCGAAAGTGTTTATGAGTCCCCGGCTACTAATCCGACTTCCGCAACCTCCGATACATCTTCTACGGACCCGACAACGCCAAGCGGACAAAAGGATATTTACTTTGTAAACAAACTCGGCTGGGATACGGTCAACTTCTATACGTGGAAGGGCAATAACAGCAATAGCCGATGGCCCGGAGAAGAGGCAGAATTAATCGGTAAAAACGCTGACGGATATCCCGTTTACAAAGCGGTCTTTGACAGCAAATATGAGTACATTATCTTTAACAACGGCGACAACGGCCTGCAAACTCAAAATATTGATGCAGACGGTACAAAAGTTATAACAATTAATCCGGACAGCTTTATAATTGAAGGCAAAAAATATATTTACGATGTATTCTCCGACGTGTACGGAGACAATCCTATAGTCGGCGATGTTAGTCTTGATAAAACCGTAAATGTTGCAGATGTGACTATAATTCAGAAAAAAATTGTCAAGGCTCTTGAATTTAACAGTATTCAGGAGAAAATTGCAGACACAAACGCGGACGGTAAGGTCAACATCAGGGACGCTACGTTGATTCAGATGTACATTGCGAAAATGGTAAAATCATTTTAACTAAAGTAAATATTTGCCAATTACAAGTAAGCTTTGTGTATAACATCAGACATAAAAATTGCGCGCATAATTATGCGCGCGATTTTTATTTTTTCATATTAAGGTATTTTAAATTTCAACAATTGCAAAGCTCTGCGGACTTAATGTCATTTTCTCCCACGACTGAACGTACTCCCCTATTCTGTAAATTTCGGACTTTATTTCGTGCTCGAATTTTACGTCTGTAAGGCGGTCGAGCGGATTTACAAAAACAACATATTTTCCGCGCTTATAAACGAACGGGAATGAATTTTCCTCGGCATAAACAACCTCAAAATCTCCGCTTGCACTAAACTCCTGATACTTCTTCCTTAATTTCAAAACGTCCTTTACAACCTTATAGATACTGTCCTTTTTACGGCGTTGGTTTTCAACAGTCGGGGCTTTTTCATCTTTATCAACGGGAATATAGGTCGTATCACTTTCGGAAAAGCCGAAGTTTTTGCCCTTGCGCCATTGCATCGGTGAACGAGAACCTGTACGGCTGTAGCCTCCCTCAACGCTCGTAAGTCCCTTTAGATACCGCATACCTATCTCGTCTCCGTAATAAAGGAACGGAACTCCGGGCAATGTAAAAATTGTCGCATATGCAATTTTTATCGCCTGCTCGTCAAGATAAGCTGTCATACGAGGAGTATCGTGATTACAGGTAAAAAAGCTGATAAATCCGCTGTCCTTTGACTTTAAATACGCGGGTACAAACTCATCGGTAAACGCGCGGATATTTCCCTGTCCGTTTTTGTTAAAAAACGCTTTATCTCCCCAATCTCCCGCGCGGAAAAGATTATTGTATCCGTTACCGATATGGTCAAGATAAAAGTCACAATGAAATCCGCCCTTGTTAATCGCGACGGGAGGATTGCACCATTCGGAAACGAGAACCGCGTCGGGATATTCTTTATCCATCATTTTTCTTATATCGGCCCAGATTGTCGCGGTCGGCTCCTTTGTATCGTCATTTTTAACGAGCGAGTCCGCCATATCGACCCTAAACCCGTCGGCGCCCTGGTCAAGCCAGAACCTCATAATCTCTTTCAACGCCCCAATTGTCGCCTGACAGTCGGGGTGGTCCATAGGGAGCTGCCACTCGGGGTGTGTAATTTCGGCAAAGCCGTAATTTAAAGCGGGCTGACTGCTGAAATAATTCACCATATAGTTTCCGTCACGCTCGCAAAGTCCGCACATCATTCTATACTCGGGCGGAGCGTCCCATACTGACTTGGTAAATATATATCGGTTTGAAAATTTATTTTCCTTAGCCTGTTTAGCCTGTTTAAACCAAGGGTGGGTATCGCTCGTATGGCCGGGAACAAGGTCGAGTATAATCCGCATCTTCTTTTTATGTACGGTTTTTATAAGCTCGAGTAAGTCCTCGTTAGTTCCGTAGCGCGGCGCAACTTTTTTATAATTTCTGACGTCGTATCCAGCGTCTTTAAAGGGAGAATCATAAATCGGATTAAGCCAGACAGCGTTACAGCCGAGCTGTTTTACATAGTCTAACTTTTCAATAATTCCGCGAATATCTCCGATACCGTCCCCGTTACTGTCGTAAAAGCTTTGCGGATAGATTTGATAAAATATTGCGTCATTTAACCATTTTGGCATAATACCAACTCCTATATAATTCTATAATTCAATTTTAACATAACTTTAACACATTATGCAATAGAATATACAGGAAAAAAATGGTTTCCAATAATAATCACTTGCAAAAATTAACGCTATCTCATATTATGTTATTAGGTGGTTGCTATGACGATAGAACAGATTGACTCGAGCAAGGTTATGATTCTCCTCGGTTGTAAAGATATGAAAGATTTTTCTCTTGAATACAGCACTCTCGGATTTTCCGACCCTCATTCAAGGAGAATTTTAAGCAGGCTTTTAAAGCTTGCCTGTACAAAAACAGGAATAAGCGTAAATAACAAGAAAATGTATGTCGAAGCCCTGCCCCACAAGAGCGGATGTCTTATACTTCTGACCTTAACCGATAAAAGCTCGAGGCGAGTTTACAAGATTAAAAAGAGCGACAAAAGCTACTGCTGTATTTTCGCGGATGTTGAGGCGATGATAAACGCGAGCATTGCGCTTAAAAAGTTTATTCTGCCGAAAAGTAAAGTTTATTTAAACGGCGGAAAATATTATCTCATAATAAACACCATGCCTCTGTCTCTTTATCTGATGTCAACGCTTGAGGAATTTTCGGATGCGTATGTATGCAGTAAAACTGCGTGCGCAAGAGTAATTGAAAACGGAAAAGAACTCGGCGACATTAAGGAAATAGGCGCGCATTTCGCGCGAAACGAGCAGTAATAAATAAAAAGTAAAACAGGCTTTCGGAAATTCCCGAAAGCCTTTCTTTTTTAATCCCTTACTTATCGGCAAAGAAATCCAATCGGATTTTGCGTCAAAACGTAAAGCGTGAACTTATGCCTCTGTTTTGCAAATACGCTGAACAGTTATATAGACAGTTTATTAATGAATTAATATTTATATTCAAAAATCTCAATTTTGTAATTTATGTCTTTTTTAATATTTTTTTGTTGAATTGTTGATAAAAGTTGTATATAATTTTATTGGAAATTTACGTTTGTATAAATTGCCGACAAGTAAAATTTACAGAGGGGGTAAATCTCTTGGAAAAACTGTTCAAGCTTAAAGAACACGGAACAAACATAAGAACAGAGATTATTGCGGGCTTAACTACTTTCTTTACAATGGCATATATCATCTTTCTTAATCCTGTTATTATCGGTCAGGATTCACCGACCAAAATGGCAGACACAGCCGTGATAACAGCTACCTGTATCGCCGCCGCTATCGGAACGTGGCTTATCGGCTGGCTCTCAAACTACCCGATGGCGCAGGCGCCGGGGCTCGGACTTAACGCAGTATTTGCCTACACGCTTTGCGGTACTTTTAAATTATCGGCGGGCGCCGCGCTCGCCGCCGTATTCATCACAGGTATTCTCTTTATTTTACTCACAGTTACCGGAGCGCGCACGGCTATTGTTAAGGCTATTCCGCTGAATCTGAAAAAGGCTATTTCAGCGGGTATAGGTTTATTTATAGCAATTATCGGTTTTGTTCACTCAGGTATTGTTATCGGCGAAAAAACAGGCTCATCTACCACCATCGGTCTTGGAAACTTTTCCGACCCTGCCGTATTACTCGCTATTTCTGGACTTATTATTACAATTGTATTCGTTGTAACTAAAGTTCCCGCCGCGCTGTTTACGGGTATGGTTTTAACAGCTGTAATCGGCTGTATTCTACAGTTTGCTTTTGGAATTGATGTCGGCGTTACCGCTCCGACAAGTTGGGTTCCGTATCTTGATTTCTCATATTTCGGGGCTTGCTTTGAAGGCTTCAAAGACCTGTTTTCAGCGCCTGTCGCCTCACTTCTCGCTACGATGATTACTCTTGCGCTCGTCGATATGTTTGACACTATCGGAACTCTTATCGGCGCTGCGGACAAGGCGGGTTATCTTGACGAAAACGGTAACCTTCCTAAAATTGAAAAAGCTATGCTTGCCGACGCTGTCGCAACATCAGCCGGCGCTGTTGTAGGAACATCAACAGTTACAACATTTTCAGAGTCTGTTTCAGGTATCGCTGTAGGCGGAAGAACAGGCCTTACATCTACGGTAACGGGAATTTGCTTTGCGCTTGCAATCTTCCTTTCTCCGATTGTAGGTCTTGTGCCGACTGCCGCTACAGCGCCGTTGCTTATTATTGTCGGCGTTATGATGTGCAGTTCGCTTAAAGACATTGACTGGGAAAACATTGAGGTTGCGATTCCCTGTTTTCTTACCGTTGCGGGTATGCCTTTCTTCTATTCAATCACGGACGGCCTTGCGTTCGGTTTTATCGCATATGTAATTATTAAGCTTGCGAAAGGAAAGATTAAAGAAATTCATCCGCTTATGTATATTATCGTGCTTCTTTTTGTAATGAAGTACGCTATAAGCGCATTTACAACATTACACATTCTATAATAAAACCGCAGATATATTATTATACATATTAAACTGCGCGGTATTTCAAATACCGCGCAGTCTTTTTTTGAGTTATTTAATAAATTCCCTGAACGGTAACCTCGCCCGAGTTAACCGTGGCGATAGTTCCGTTTGAAAGCATTACGTCAAGCTCGCCTGAATTGTTTACGGAAACAGCCATACCGCTGATATTGCGGTTGCCCCTGCTGAAGGTAACCTGACGGCCGATGGTAGCGCAAAGCTTTTGATAGTCCGCAACCGCCTGACCGCCTAAGCTGTAGTGGTTTATAACAAGCTCCTGTTCAAGATAATTGAGTATGGTGGCTATAAATTTATTTATGTCGATATGTCTGCCTGTTTCCAAAAGAATTGAGGTCGCCTTATGGGCAATTTCTTCGGGGAAAACGGTATTTGCCACGTTTATCCCTATACCTGTAACCGTATAGTCAACCCTGTCAAATTCCGCTGAAATTTCAGTTAATATTCCGACAAGCTTCTTTTTGCCGACAATAATATCGTTGGGCCACTTTATACGGCTGTCAAGCATACAAAAATCGTTAATCGCCCTGCACATCGCAAGCCCAGAAAGCGGAGTTATCGAACCAATTTCACTCACTGGAAGGTCGGGGCGCAAAAGCAGGGAAAACGAAACATTTTCGTCCTTTTTGCTCTGCCAAACTCTGCCGAGTCTGCCCTTGCCTGCGGTCTGCTCACGGGCGATAACTACCGTGCCCGCGGGCGCGCCCTCGCTCCCAAGCTTTTTAAGATAATCGTTTGTTGAACCTACGGTCTGTAAAACCTTTATGTTTTTTCCGATAAGCTTTGTATTGAGGTGACATTTGACAGCCTCCTCGCACAGATAAGTCGGAAATTTTTCAAGCAGGTAGCCCTTTCGGGTTACAGATTTAATCTTAAATCCTTTATCCTTAAGCGACTTTACCGCTTTATTTACAGCCTGACGCGATACGCCGAGACTCTCGGACATCTGCTGACCCGAAACATAGTCCTGCGCGTTATATAAAAGTTTTACGATTTTTCCCTGCATTTTAATCACTCTCTGTTTGTTTCGTGAAAGCAACCAGACTAATCTGACGCTATGTAATTAATTATGCTCTTGATTTTTCTACAGCCTTTATAACCTGTACTACAACTGGAACAAGGATAATGTTTACTCCGAGTTCAACGAGGAAATTAACTCCTACAAGTCCCGTTACAACATAATAAATAATGTCGCTTCCTCCTGCCCACGCTTCAAGAACGGGCTTGAAAAGTAAAATCAGTCCGAGCACAAAAATTCCCGTGTTTACAATCGGAGAAAGCACCGCCGCGCAAGCCGAACCGACAATCACATTTTTCTTTGACAAAAGATTGTAAACCAAGCCCGAAACAAATCCTGCTCCCGTACCCTTTAACATACATACGAGTACGCAAAGAAACGGATTTGCGTTCCATACCATAGCTCCGCCTGCATCAACGCCGAAAACGCACATTACAATTACGACTACGCTGAAAACCGCGCCCAAATAGGCACCTGCTTTAGCTCCGTAAAGAGCCGCGCCGATAACAATCGGAATAAGCGCGAGTGTGATGGCGAACGGTTTTACCGGAAAGTAGGTTGTAAGAATCTGAAGGACAATTATAATTGCCGTCAGTATCCCAAGTCCTGCCATACGGTAAGTTTTGTTTGATTTTGACATAATAAAAACCTCCTGCTGCCGCCTCCCGTCAAATAGAAGTACAGCGCAATATTTATTTACAAAGAGCTTTCGCTCGTTTGTACTCTTATTAATGTCGAATTTATTTTTTGTTTTTGTTGTAAATTATTTTAAGACCCTCAAGTATCAGGTCGTCGTCAATGATAATATCGTGCCTGCAATTATTTACAATTGCATAGGCAAGCCCCCCTGTCGCGACTACGGTTGAAACACTCCCCGTTTCATCCCTATAGCGGTCTATCATACCGTCAATCATACTCGCCGTGCCGAAAATTATTCCGCTCCTGATACAGTCCTCGGTATTAGTATTTATAACCTTTTTGGGAGATTTTAAATCTGTACTCGGAAGCAGGGCGCCGCTGCTCGTCAAAGCGTCGAGTGATATTCCCACTCCCGGGCTGATTGCTCCTCCGCAATAGCACTTATTTTCGTTAAGGTAAACGATTGTAGTAGCCGTACCCAAACCGATAATAACAGCGGGACATTTATACATCTCCTTAACCGCAACGCACATAGCAACAATATCGGAGCCTAAGGTTGAGGGATTGTCAATTCTGATGTCAAGTCCTGATTTAACGCCGGGTCCGAGAACGATTGAGTCCTGTTTCGTAACGGTTTTTATCGCCTTAACGAGCGAGTCGGTAACCTTGGGAACAACGCTCGAAATTATTGAGCCGTCTATTTTTTTTACGTCAACGCTGTTTATATGAAAAATAGTAAAAAGCTCAACTGCAAATTCATCGTCGGTCTTTTTGGAATCAGTCGCAAACCTCAGCTTTACAACCTGTCTGTCCTTTTCATAAAGGGCAAATTTTATATTTGTATTTCCGACGTCGGTACAAAGTAACATCATTCTCACCTCAAAACTATCCATATTCTTAAAACTATCCATATTATAGTATAATACATAATAATTAAACTTTCAACACTTAATCTTAAAATTTTTCTTTTAATGAAAAATATCTTAATTTTTGTATGTTATGATTAATTCGTATGCAAAATACGCTTAGGAGGATCATTTTATGGATGGTAACGCACAGTTAAAAATTCTTGCCGCCAAGGCAAGACTCGGTGCAATAATAGGTACTTATCACGCTAAGTCAGGACATCCGGGCGGTTCACTTTCCGCAGCGGATATTTTTACCTATCTGTATTTCAGGGAAATGAACGTAGATCCTAAAAATCCCGATATGGACGACAGAGACCGTTTTGTACTTTCTAAGGGTCATTGTTGTCCGAGCCTTTACGCGGTCTTGGCTCTTAAAGGTTATTTTGACTGGGACGAGCTTAAATCTCTGCGTCACGTTGGAGCAATGCTTCAGGGTCACCCCGATATGAAGGGAACTCCGGGTATTGATATGAGCTCAGGTTCTCTCGGCCAGGGAATTTCGGCGGCGTGCGGAATGGCGCTCGCGGCTAAACTCGATAAAAAGGACTATCGCGTATATACCGTCCTCGGCGACGGAGAGTGCGAGGAAGGTCAGGTTTGGGAGGCTTTGATGTTTGCTTCTCATAACAACCTTGACAACCTTGTTGTAATAGTTGACCAAAACGGACTTCAAATCGACGGTACCGTTGAGGAGGTCGCGGGAATTGAACCTCTCGACAGAAAATTTGAATCGTTCGGTTTTGAGGTAGCAAAAATTGACGGTCACAGCTTTGACGAAATCGCCGACGCTCTTAATAAAGCAAAAAATACAAAGGGCAAGCCCTTCGCTATTCTTATGAAAACAGTTAAGGGCAAGGGCGTAAGCTTTATGGAAAATCAGTTGGGCTGGCACGGAAAGGCCTGCAACGATGAGGAGTTCAAGATAGCTGTTAAAGAGCTTGAAGATGAAATCGCAGGATTGGAGGCTGAAGTATAATGGCGAATGCAGTTTGTAAGGCAACACGCGAAAGCTTCGGTATGGCTCTTTGCGAAATGGCAAAAACGAATAACGACATTGTCGTTCTTGACGCGGACCTCGCGGCGGCGACAAAGACTTCAATCTTCCAAAAGGAATTTCCGCAACGCTTTTTTGACTGCGGTATCTCGGAGGCAAATATGATTGGCGTTGCCGCGGGCTTGGCAACTGCCGGTAAAATCCCTGTAGCGGCGTCATTTGCAATGTTTTCAACAGGACGTGCATACGAGCAAATCAGAAACTCCGTTGCGTATCCTAATCTCAACGTAAAAATCGCAGGTTCGCACGCCGGCATTTCTACGGGCGAGGACGGCGCAACTCACCAATGCCTTGAAGATATTGCGCTTATGCGCACACTTCCGGGAATGACCGTTTTAAATCCTGCCGACCACTTTGAGATGATGGAGGCGACCAAGGCGGCGGTTAATCATATAGGACCTGTTTACATACGTCTGGGACGTCTTGCTATAGACAGCTTTAACGACCCCGAAACCTATAAATTTGAACTCGGAAAAGGAATCACTCTGCACGAGGGTAACGATGTTGCGGTTATCGCGTCTGGGCTTGTGGTTAACGAGGCAAGAAAAGCTGTGCTCGCGCTTGAAAGCGAGGGAATTAAAGCGCGTCTTATAAACATTCACACAATTAAGCCTATCGACAGAGAAATTGTCATTAAAGCGGCTAAAGAATGTAAACAGATTATTACCGTTGAGGAGCATAATATTATCGGCGGACTTGCGGACGCGGTTTGCGAGGTTACAAGCAGTGAGTGTCCCGTTAAGGTAACAAGGATAGGCGTTAATGACAGATTCGGCTACAGCGGTCCCGCGTGGGAACTTTTGGAAAAATTCGGACTTACCGAGAAAAATATCGGAAATGTTATAAGACAGACTGTAAAATAAAATAATTATCAACAACCTGCATTCAACCTCGCTTTTTAAAGAGCGGGGTTGTTTTTTTATAATAGTTATATAGTCTTGTGCTATATAACTATTTTTTATATCTAAATTTATACAGGTTGCACAATGGAAAATCTATTGACTTTTTCATAATGTAATATATAGATGCAGTTAATTCTAATGTTTTTTTACTCCTTATAAATATTAGATAAACACATTCCTTTAGTTTTGTAGGAAAATACTACTTATCCTCTTTTTAAAAATGCCCAATCGCTTATACTTGTAACACTATTTGGTATTTTTATATTTTTAAAGCTTTTGCAATAAAAAAAGAAGTGTAATTTATTACACTTCTTTTTTGTTGAAAAAACATAACCAAAAATAATAGAAATGTATTTATTTTTTTCTTAAATCTTGTTTATAAATAAATATATCTATCCTTACGAAAGATAGTCACACAAGACGCATGATAAAATGTGTATCAAAGGTAAAGTAACGCCATTAAAAGGTTTTGCTTTGCCCTTTTTTATTTTTTAACAATTCTTATATATCTATGTTCTACATCATTATAAATTAAGCTTAATCCTCGCGCATTAATTCTTGACAAGAGCAAATAATATGATAGAATACAAGAAAGCGGGCGCACATAAAAGTGAATGCAAAACAGTTTAAAATAAATTTTCACAGAGGTGTAAAAAATGGTAAAAGATATTACAACGCAGGAATTTGATGAAAAGGTTATCGACAGCTCCAAGCCGGTACTTGTTGACTTTTGGGCGGAATGGTGCGGTCCCTGCAAAATGCTTTCTCCTGCTGTTGACAGCGTAAGCGAACAGGTTGTGGACGTTGATTTTTATAAGGTTAACGTAGACGAGGAAAGCGAGCTTGCGAGAGAATACGGAATTATGAGTATTCCCACACTCATTGTTTTTAAAGGCGGAGAAATCGTCGAGCAGTCTGTCGGAGTAATTTCAGAGGACGACATCAAAGAGTTAGTTGAGAAAGCGTTATAATGAGGGATTTAATTATAGCGGGAAGCGGTCCCGCGGGACTTTCGGCGGCCGTTTACGCGTCAAACTCAAAACTTGATTTTGCGGTAATTGAAAAACTTCCTATGTCGGGCGGACAGGTTTTAAACAGCTATGATATAAACAACTATCTCGGCTTTGAAAGTGCGGACGGTTTCACTCTCGGTCAGACATTCAGAAAACACGCGGAAAAATCGGGAGCCGAATTTATTAACGATGAAATTATCTCAATAAAAAAATTTGACGGCGGTTTCACGCTTGAATGTAAAAAGGGCAGTTTTGATACTAAAACAATCATTTTTGCGACAGGTTCAACCCCGCGCAAGCTCGGCGTTAAGGGCGAGGAAAAGCTCATCGGAAAAGGTGTAAGCTACTGCGCGACCTGCGACGGAAACTTTTTCAGAAACAAGCCTGTCGCGGTTGTCGGCGGAGGCGACGTCGCGCTTGAAGACGCTCTGTATCTTGCGAATATTTGCAGTGAGGTTAACCTGATTCACAGGCGTGATAAATTCCGCGGAGCGAAATATCTTCAGGAAAGAGTCGTAAAAAACGAGAAAATCAATATCCTTTACAACACGGAAGTTGATGAGATTATCGGAGAGAACAAGGTAGAAAAGCTTAAATTCAAGGACGGAAAGGAACTCAAGGCTGACGGAGTTTTTATAGCTGTCGGAAACGAAGCAAATTCCGCATTACTCGGCGGAATTGTCGAAACGGAAAACGGATTTATCAAAGCGGACGAGAGCTGTAAAACCTCTTGCGACGGAATTTTTGTCGCGGGAGATATACGAACAAAACGGTTGCGCCAGATATGCACAGCCGTAGCCGACGGCGCAAACGCTGTAAAAAGCGTTGAGGATTATTTTAATTCAGAGAAATAACATAAAATTATATCAGTATTCAGAACAGGTTGGATACAAAAACGCTTATGCCCCGTTTTAAGGGGCATAAAGCTTTTTATCCGACCGTTTTTCTTATATTCTGAAACCGTAGTTACAATAGTTTTATGAAAACTGTTTATATGGTATTTTTTGAATCTTGTACCCTGAATTTAAAAAAATTCCAAATTTTTGCACGAAAATCACACCCCTAAAACGAGTTATAGGTGAAAGGAGGTAATCAAAATGAAAATCGGTACCGAAAAAGCTGAACAATTAATAAGAGAGTATTCAGATATGATTTACCGCATAGCAGTACATAATCTGAAAAACACGGCAGACGCCGAGGATATAATGCAGGAGGTCTGCATTGAACTTTTAACAAAATGTCCTCACGAAAAGGATAGCAGTTATATAAAATTCTGGCTTATCAGAGTTACAATAAATAAATGCAACAGCTTTCGCCGTCTTGTTTGGCAAAGCCGACGTGAAAGCCTTGATGATTACCTGCACCTTGAGGCGCCACAACACAGGAGTGTTATGGAAGAAATATGGCAGCTGCCTAAAACTGACAGAAATATAATTTACCTTTATTACTATGAATCCTATACAATAGCTGAAATTGCGCGGATACTTAATAAAAAAACCAATACCGTCAGCTCGACGCTCAGACGCGCACGCATAAAATTAAAAAACATACTTGTCGAAGGAGGATATAATAATGAGTAAAAACATTTACACAGACGCGGTTGACAGCATAAAGGCTCCTGACAGAGCGGTGAATAAAATGCTCGATACCGCCAGGAGATTTGACAAAAAGGAGAAAATTATTAATATGAAAAAATTCAAATTCAAGGGCGTAATTGCCGCCTCGCTCACTGCTGTTTTAGCAATAGGAGGGGTAATCGGCTATAACACCTTATCACCAAAAAACTCTTTTGTGATGACTGTTAACGCTGCGGAAATCACTAAAGATAATTCCGCTAAAATAAGCACAAGCGGAGAAAACGGGTTTAGCTACGGCGAAGGTGATAATGACGAAATCAGCTATTGTCTTGACCTTCCTGTTTTATGCAAAGGTCAGAATATAGACACTGTTTCCTACTCGGTAGACAGCGGAGCTTTGTCAGTAAGCTATTATAAAAATAATAATCCCGTAATATACGGCAAAAAAAACAATAAGGTAAACAACACGCCCGAGAGCATATCCTATACTGCCAAGGATAAAAAATACATTGACAATGAAAATAAAAAAGCCGAAATCAAATACGACCCCTCTCAAAATTACAACTGCAAACACTACTCCTCAATTACTTTAGATTATGACAATCAGCTTCCTGAGGGTTCATCTATCTCTATTGTCGGCAACAGCACACGTCTTAACGAGGCTGAACAAAAATATTTAAAGGAACATAAAAATCAGCTTTTTAATCTCAACGGTAAGGATGAATTTCTCAAAGCGCAAAAGTTATGTATTGATAAATTGCTCAAAAACGAAGTAATTCACTGTACAATAAAATTTAAGGACGGTACAAAACAGTCGCAAGATATAAAGCTTGATACAACAATCGGAAAATTCAGTGAAATTTGCAAATCGGATTTTGAAAGCATTCCTGAAAAGTACAGAAACGCAAAGGATTATAAGGACGTTTTTGTAATCTGCTCTATCGCATAATTTTTCCGCTTGATAATGCACTTCAAATTTAATAAACAATTTTACGCGAGTATTGACAACATCATAATTACTTAAATTAAGCTTAACAAGGAACCGCCCTGAATGTCTGACATTCAGGGCGGTTTTCATAATCCATTTTGATTTTATTTAACCTTAATTTTGCATTTAAGTTTCATACCGTTTGTCTTTACGGTAATTGTGGCTTTGCCTTTCTTCTTGGCTTTAATGTTACCCTTTTTGCTGACGGTCGCAACCTTTTTGTTGCTTGAGGTAAACTTTGCATTTCCTACCTTTCCTTTAATACTTAACTTAAAGGATTTTCCTTTTTTCAATGACTTTTTGGTTTTGTTAAGCTTAGGATTTTTTACGGTTATTTTAAACTTCTTTGACACGCCGTTGTTGGTTACGGTAATTGTAGCCGTGCCTTTCTTAACGCCCGTTACCTTTCCGCTTGAATTTACCTTTGCAACCTTTTTGTTGCTTGTTTTATAGGTTGTTTTTCCTTTGCCGTTTTTAACTGTCGCTTTGATTTGCGCTGTACCCTTTACATAAACAGTATCGGAGGATTTTTTGAGAGTAACTGTTGTTTTCGCGGGCTTAGGAGTAATTTCAGACGGCTCGGTCGCGGTGGTGTTTTCAGTCGGATTTGTTGTAGCGGACGGCTCGGTCGCGGTGGTGTTTTCTGTAGACTCGGTTGTAGCCGACGGCCCTGTTACAGTCGTGCTTTCGCTCGGGGCAGTTGATGATGAGCTTTCATAAGGCTCTGTCGATGTAACACTTTCAGTCGGATTAGTCGATTCAGAGGGTGTTGTCG
>CANQVS010000018.1 GCA_947627345.1 uncultured Clostridia bacterium | reverse complement strand
GTTAAGATTAAGGTTAAATAATCAAAATTCAATTGTAACCCTTAATTTAGATAAAGTTTAATAAGTTTACCTAAATTATACAAGGTGCGGATAGCATAATGCTATCCGCACTCTTTTTATGTACACATTTACGAAAATTCCTGAAAGGAATATTTATTGGTTGACCGAGGAGTAAATCTATGTTACAATAATAAAAAATAACTGTCAAATTATGTCCTTAACGGATATAATATAATACTAATGCATTAAATTAGTAAATATTAATTAAATAAACAAATTTTATTACGAAAGATAAGATGATATAATTTTGATTTAGAGGAATAGTTATGAACAAGGCATTAAAAAAATCAACTTCGTTTTTACTGATTGTAACTTTAATATTTACAATATTTGCAGGTTTTGAAATTAAGAATAATGAAGTGCAGTCGGCCTCTTATCCGACCGGTTATCCCAATACATATAAAAACACAGGAAATTATATAAACGATATTATCGGTGTAGCAAGAACGCAGGTCGGCTATAAGGAAAATTCGGCGGGTACCAAATACGGATACTGGTACAACAAGAGTTTTGTAAATCAGCCTTGGTGCGCAATGTTTGTAAGCTGGTGTGCAGATCAAGCTAAAGTTCCGCAGACCGCAATTAAAAAATATGCCTCGTGCAGTACCGAGGTTAACTGGTTTAAGTCAATAGGAAGATGGCACGACAGTAAATATTATGGTGGCAATTATACGCCGAAAAAGGGTGACGTAGTATTCTATCGTGACGGCGGAAGTTCATCCGTATCAACTCATACGGGTATATTGGCGGGATTAAACGGAAATTATCTTGATGTTATTGAAGGTAATGCAACTAACGAAAGCGTTACCCATTACACTACAAATTCATCTCGTACGCTCACCAATAAATACGTTATAGGATACGGCAACCCTAAATACGGACAAGCAGAAGAACCTGAAAAAGAGCCCGACACCTATGAGAATTGGCAGGTAAACGTTGACGCCCTTACTCTTAGAGCCAAAAGCAGTACAAGCTCTAAAAAGGTTGCAACGCTTTCGTTCGGTGAAATGATTGAGGTCACTAAATTTACTCTTGCCGGAGGATACCTCTGGGGCTACACTGCTTACAGCGGAAAAACCGGCTGGTGTGCTCTTAATTACTGCGATTACATAAACGGAAGTATAGGTGAAGAATATTATCAACTTCCGCCGAAGGTTTCTCCTGATAAAGCGACGCTTTATGTTGACGCTAAAAAGAAACTAAGCATTCAAAACGGACTCGGAGCAACCTATAAAAGTTCTGATTCCGATGTAGCTAAGGTTTCTAAAAAAGGAAAAATTACGGCCCTTAAAGAAGGCAGTGCAAAAATTACCTGCAAAACAAAGACAGGAAGCGCAAGTTGTAAGGTGACGGTTGAAAATCCTTATATTGATAAAACTTCAGTTCAAACCTGTATCGGTGACACTGTAACCTTAAAGGTTGTCGGAGCGACTGAAACTGTTAAATGGAGCAGTTCGGACAAGAAGATTGCGACAGTAAGTTCTGCGGGAAAGGTTAAGGGCGTTTCTGATGGTACGGTTACAATCACAGCTACAGCAGGCTCATTTACATTTACAAGTAAGGTTAAGGTTTATAAATACCCCAAAGATTACGAAAACTTTACGACGAAGAAGAAAATAAATTTAAAAAATAAATACACAGGCACAAAGAAAAATCTTACCACGGTTCCTAAGTCGGCGTCTCTCAAAATTACCAAGGTTGAATACACAAGCACGTTGACATGGGGTAAGACCAAGTACAGCGGTAAAACGGGATGGGTATCTCTTAATGACTGTAAATATAAGAACGGTTCATTTGACGGAACTGTATACAAGGTAAAGCCATACCTTTCAACAACATCAAAAAAGGTTTACCTTAAAAATAAATATACTCTTGAGCTTAAATCCGCTACTGGTTCTATTACATATGCAAGCCAAAATAACAAAATAGCAAAAATAAGTAAAAAGGGTGTAGTTACAGGTCAGAAAAAGGGTACAACCTATGTTACTGCAACTGTAAGTTCATTTATACTCAAATGTAAAATCAAGGTTAATAATCCCGTAATTTCAAAAAACTCTTTAAATATTTTAAAGGGAAATACAAAGGCACTCTCCGTAACAGGCGGTGACGGTACAGTTAACTGGAAAAGTCTTAATACAAAAGTCGCAACCGTTAATTCATCCGGTAAAATTACTGCCAAAAAGTATGGCGAGGCTACAATCACCGCCACAAGAAACGGCGTTACGATGAAATGTGTTGTAAAGGTATTGGACCCAAAACTTTCCGCATCTAAGATTACTCTTAAAGCTGGACAAAGCAAGCAGTTAACTGTAAGCCGTTCTACGGGAGCGACGCCTGTTTGGAAAACTTCGGCTAAATCAATTGCAAAGGTTTCCTCAGGAAAGATTACTGCGGTTAAATCAGGAAAGGCGACGATTACCGCAAAAGTAGACGGTAAAACAATAACCTGCGTTGTAAAAGTAAAATAAAGAATATACTAATAGAGTATGAGTAAAAACCGACCGAACTATCGGTCGGTTTTTTTATATCCACATTATTTTTATCTCTATATCAGTCTGTGCAGTCATTTTTTGTATTTCCACATCAGACATTGCAGTCCCTCTCGGAAAAGCCAATCCCCCAGACCTTTCTGCCTCTATATTACTTTGGATAGGGAGATTAATTTTTCTGTTACTATAGGCTTTTTAGAAACTTTTCCTCTGAATCCGATATGAAAATAAATTAAAAGTTTATCTTTAAATTATTATTTTTTTATATCTCCACGTCAGACATTGCAGTCCCTCTCGGAATGGCATATTTCCCAGATGTTTTTGTCCCTGTCTTACTTTGAATAGTAAGGATAGGTTCTGCTATAGGCTTTTTAGAAACTTTTCCTCTGAATCCGATATGAAAATAAATTAAGAGTTTATCTTTAAATTATTATTTTTTTATATTTCCACGTCATACATTGCAGTCCCTCTCGGACAAATCATATCCCCCAAAAGTTTCTACTCTATTTTGTTTTTGATAGGGGGGGACAGGTTCTGCAAAAAATCTCTATATATAAAATTTCTCCCTATCTAACTTTAGATAGGGAGATTAATTTTTCTGTTACTATAGACCTTTTTTAAATTTTGCCTTTAAATCCAATCTGAATAAAAATTAAACGGTTACCTTTAAATTTTTAATTCTTAATTCTTAACTCTAAATTATTAATTTAAAAATCCCCCGCAGTACACGCAAGTTATACGCACATTTTTTTACGGAGAATTTTTATTATTCAACATAATTTTTAAATAAAAATAATTTTAAAATAATATATTTTTTATAATAACTTATATAAAATTTATAAAAAAGCGAACTTTTTATGTACTTAAATCGTATATAAAGTAGAAGCAATAAATGACAAGGAGAAATTATTATGAAAAGAGCTATTTGTTTCGGTCTTGTACTTTCATTATTATTCTTGATCGCCGGTTGCGAAAATAACAACCAAACAGGTAATATCAGATACGAAAACAAGTATATTGAAAATCAGGATAATCAATATATGTATCAAAACGGCGGAGGCATCTCGAACGTACAACATGGTGACGGCGGATACTATTATTTGCATAATCATTATTTGTATTATATTGATGAAAATGATTTTTCGGTTTTTCCGATTTGCAACAAAACCGACTGTCTGCACGATAAAGAAACTATTTCAGAAAAGGCTGGCTATTGTAACGCGCGAATTGATAATACCGCGGTTGTTGAGAAAATACAATATTATGACGGTAATATTTATTACGTTAGCTCAGGCGACGGAACAGAGAGTTATGATGTTGTTTACCTTAAAAAATTTAATATAGGTACGCAATCGGTAGATACAATTTTTACATTTAAAACAGTAATTGATGACTGGATTATTCACAGAGGTTATTTTTATTACGCAAATTCATTGGTTTATAACACTGACAGCGTGGAAAAAGAGTACGTTGAAGACACAGGCAGTGTATGCAGGGTTGCGCTAGGTAAATCAGAGGAGGATTCAGAAAAGCTGTATGATTTTGGGAAAAACGGTTTGTCTGTTCTTCAAGCCTATAATATGCACGCATACGGTAATTTCGTTTATTATAACGCTGTCACCGTCAATAAGAAGACAGATATTTCTGATTTTGATATGACTGATGACATTGGAAAGCGGTATTGTTTTAATATAAAATCCGAAAAACAGCTTTGCCTGAACGACAGGCTGGGAGAAGAAAAAATCTCTTATTATGGGTTTTATAATAACAAAATTCTTTTTGGAAGCTTTAATAAAAATAATTGCAATGTTTATGCCTGCAATTTAAATGGAAATAATCGTGAAAAGCTGTTTGCTTACGATAAAAAACTGAAAGCATATACCAAATTTACAGACGGAAAATATTTTTATTTTGAAAATCAAAACCGAAATGTTAACGATACAAATCATAAATCGGTATACTTAGTATATGATTTAAAGGGTAAAAAGGTAAACACGGTAAAAATGCCGTTTGAGATGGTTACCCAAATTCCGTTTGATTCAAATTATGTTATTTGGAACCCTAAAATTTCAGATTCAACAAAAGAAAATAAGCTTTATGTTATCAATAAAACCGAAATTGCTTCCAAAAGCGGGCTTAAAAGCAGGTTGATATATAAGTTTGAGTAGGTGAGAACCGTGAAAAAAATAATTGTTTTGGAGTTGTTTTTATTAACGTTGCTTTCGGTTGCTAATTTCACTTCCTGCAAAGGTAATTCCGTTAAAATTAATATGGGTGTCAGTAAAGACGATTCGGTAAGCTTAAAGCTTGACGGTGAAACCGAAATTGAACAGAATAAGATTAGAATTAATGATAACGAAATTAATTTTTATAAACATCAGGAAAATGAATATAAAAATATTAATTTATATTTTTCAGGCAGTAACATTAGAAACATAGAAATTAACGACGGCAACGAAACAATGATTTTTAATGACAACGATAAGCTTGTAATGGGAATAGACTTTTTAAGCTTCTTTACAAAGGTTGATGAAAAAATATTAAAAAATTATCTCTATCCGCAGGGTGACGGCACATATACCTTGGATACAAGAAAGTTAGGTGAAAGCTGTTGGGACAAAGGAAAGTTCGATGATGTGCGTCTTTCATTTGCAAACGGTCAGGATTATTTTAACTTAACAAGAGTGAGAAAGAATAAATCAAATGATTATGCTGTTTCATTCGGGGAGGGAAATCTATTTGACGAATTTCAAATGAACTTTTCGTATGACGCTGATACAGGCTATAAAATTAAGGAGATAACACCTAAAACCGCGCATTATATGAACAGGAGTTATAAAGTCGCAGAGCCTTTCTGTTCTTTTTCCGTTTATTTTAACTCATACGAACAAAAAAGGAACGAAAGAGGAGTTACCGAAATACTTGTTTATGGAAAGAACACGGATTTTGATTTTAAGGAGGACAATAACTGCGTTCGCTGGCAGTATGAGAAATTGTTTTGTAACGCATATGAAGAAAAGAATCTCGAATACAAAAATATTCAGGACAAAGCGGTAATTGTAATTAATTACAACGACTCTTCAAGTGAAAGGTATGAGGCTGATTTTAGATTTAACAACAAGGGAAATGCAGTGGTAAAGGTTAAAGAAATAAAATGAAACTGATTATTTATGAAATAAGAAAGGTACTAAGCCAAAGAGTATTTATACTGGTTTTGTTTTTAACTTTGACCGTAAACGGGGTTATTCTCTATAACAGTCAAATAACAAAGCCCGATAATTATAAACTGATGTATTCCTCGGATTATGACGAAATGATTGACGAATACTCCGGGTATTCCTTTGATAAGGCTGTTAAAACTGTCGAAGAAAAAATGCTGGCTTATGAAATTCTATCTAAATTTAAAGAGTTCTCATCTTCATCGGACGCCGAATATGCTCAGGATTTAGCAAACGAAATTAATGATTATAAAAATAAATATCCAAACGCTTATTCAGAGGCAGAAAGACTAAGTAAATACGCTGATGAAGATATGCGCTCCAAGCTTTTTCTCGAAGATATTAATTTTCAGCTGAAATATTTGGCCTCTTATCCCGCTTTTAAAGAGCAGATGAGCAGTCGCGCGCAAAGGCAGTCGAAAGCGTCTATTTTTAACGATGCCGAATCATTTTCATATAGAAATTTATTCAAAACTGCAGAGGACTATAAAAGCCTGAAGAATTTATCCTTAAAAATAGGTAAAAGTTCAGTTTTAATTGAAACCTCAAGCTACAACATTGGAGATTATTTCGTTTTAGCCGTTCTTTTTTTAATATGTATTTATATGTTTAACACAGAAAAGGACAAGGGACTGTATAATCTTGTTAAATCAACCGAAAAGGGCAGACTTTCAACAATTCTTGCAAAGCTGTGCGCGTTTTCTTTGCTTTCGGTTATTGTATCGGCGGCGTTTATTTTCTCGGAATACTCAATCAATTCTCTGCTGTATGGAATGGATACGCTTGACAGAAATATTCAGTCAATCCCCGAATTCAGAAACTGCATTTTAAATATCAGCGTTTTGCAATATTACTTTTTATCTGTAGTGACAAAGACAGTAAGTCTGCTTATGATTGGTATGTTTTTTGCGTTCGTATTTTTATGTCTTTCAACTCCATGGGAAATGTATTTATGTTGCGGGGGAGCACTTGCAGTTGAGTATATCCTTTATTCCTTTATACCGGCGGAAGTATCTGTTAATCAGTTAAAGTATATAAACGTATTTTATTTTATCTGTCCTGATTTTCTTTCAAAATATTTGAATATTAATCTTTTTGGTTATCCTGTTAATATTTTATCTGTGGCGTTAACAATCGGAATAGGCATAACGCTTATATGTATCACAGCTTCATCAATAGTATTCTTGAAGAAGGAACAGTTAAGAAAATCAAGTCGTATAAGTAATTTGTATGAAAAGATTAAAATAAGATTTTTAAAAACCAACGGAAGTACCAATTTATTAAAAAACGAATTGCATAAGTATCTTATTCAAAATAAATTTGCTCTGTTCTTTTTCATCTTAATCGCACTTAGTATTTTTAGCTCATTTGGAACAATCCCATATAATTATTCAAGCCGTTCTGATGTTATATACAGAGAACATATGGAGCGCTTAAACGGAAAAATTTCTCCGGCAAAGCTTCGGTATATATCAGATAAGGAAAAAGATTTGAAAGAGATAGAGAAAAAATTATATTCGTCTGATGAGTACGGGAAAATGGCTGATGTAATTTCAAATATTCTTGAGGACGAAAGTGAGGCGCTAAACCGAGTGAAAAGCCAAAAAGACAGAATTCGGCAACTGAGTAAACAAAACGTTAATGTTGAGTTTATTGACGAAAATATCTATTCAAATTTTATATCTGATTCAAAGCGTGAATGGAATAGTTTCTTTTTGCTCTGTTTGTTGATAATGATATCTGTTCCGATAGTGTTTACCGGAGAGTATAAAAGTAACGTTATAAATTTGATTAGACCTACAAAAAACGGAAAACTTCATATTTATCTGAATAAGATTTTTTTGATATTCGTTTCTGTTTTAATAATGTTTGTATGCGTCTATATTCCTTATTTAATAAGGTTTATCACATCATACGGGGTACGAAATTTATTGAAACCAATTTGCGGTATTGAACAATTCAGTAATTCAATAAATATTTCCGTAGTAACTGCTTTTATTATAGAGAATATATCTTACATATTTTTAGCGCTGTTAACGACATCAATAATTATTTTAATTGCCGTGCTTCTTAAAAATATTCTTCTGTCGTTTATTATGTCGTCAATCATTTTGTTAGTGCCGGGTCTGTTGCTGAAAGAAAACTCCATAATCAGAGCAGGCAATATATTTACGTCGGATTGGGTATTCATTTTTATTTTGATGGTAGCTGTAGAACTGTTTTTAATAATTATATTACTCATATCCGCAGGATTGCTCTTTACAGGGACTAAAATCAGGAGGGACTAAAAATGAAACTCGAAATAGTCAATTTAAACAAGACGTATAAGGGCGGAAAGGTAAAAGCTCTCTGCGACTTTTCCATTACTCTCACACCGGGTGTTTACGGCTTGCTCGGACCGAACGGCGCGGGCAAAAGCACGCTGATGAATATAATAACCGATAACCTCAAAGCAGACAGCGGAAAAATTTTATACAACAAAAGGGACGTAAAAAAGCTCGGAAAGGAGTTCCGAAGTGTACTCGGATATATGCCTCAACAGCAGGGATTATATGATGATTTTACTGCCAATCGTTTCTTATGGTATATGTCCGCTCTTAAAGGCTTAAAAAGAAAAGAGGCTAAGGAGAAAATAACAGAGCTTCTCAAAACCGTTAATCTCACAAAATCCGCGCATAAAAAGCTCGGCTCGTTTTCGGGCGGAATGAAACAGCGTGTGCTGATTGCGCAATCGCTTTTGAACAATCCCGAAATTCTGATTCTTGACGAGCCGACGGCGGGACTTGACCCGAAAGAGAGAATAAGAATCCGAAACTTTATCAGCGAAATAGCCGAAAACAAAATCGTTATACTCGCAACTCACGTTGTTTCCGACATTGAGTTCATCGCGAAGGAGGTTATTCTCCTCAAAGAAGGCTCTCTCATAACCTGCGACACAACCGAAAACCTCCTAAGTCAAATTGACAACATAGTTTATGAAGTTACTGTTTTGAGCGGTGAGGTTGAACAGCTTGAGCAGAAGTACAATGTCAGCAACATCTTTAGAAGAGGCGATGAAGTTATAGCGAGAGTAGTGTCCGATTCCCTGCCTGACGAATTAAGAAAAACAAAGGTGAGGGCTAACCTTGAAGATTTATATTTGTTTTACTTCGGCGAGAACAAAGACGGTAAGAGCGAAAAAGCTTAAAAGGTCAAAGGTAACGGTTAACGCTCTTACCGTTAAAAAGCAAATGGATTAAGTACAAATGAATCTCAAATTCAGAGGGGATCTTTATGAAAAGAAATGTTTTATCAATGATATGCCTTATAATATTGTGCCTGACTTTTTCGTCCTGCGCGGAAAAGACTGAAAATACAGAGCTTTCGAGCAAAACTATGCCTGATTTTCAATATATGTTTAAGGTTGACGGAATACACACCCTAACGCAGAAATCAGACGGCGGATATTATAATTTAGTAGATAAAAATATAATTTTTACGGATAAAGATACGATGAAATCAACACCGCTATGTGATAAAAGCAACTGCCTTCATAACGGCGAATATTCTGATTGTAACGCTAAAATTTCAGATATGTATCTTTGTTTGGATAATTTTCAGATTTATGACGGAAAAATCTATTATATGGCAACGGATTTAAGCGGAGATAAGGACAAGCAAAATAATCTGTATCTCAAAAGGCTTTCTCTCGACGGTTCAAAACGGGAAATTGTTTTTACTTTTAAAAATAAGGATATAGTTGATTGGTTTTTATATGACGGGTATTTGTATTATCAGACTAATATAAAATTTGATGAATCTTTAAACAAAGAATATACTCAATCGGGATGTTTCTATAAAATTAATTTAAACTCAAAAGAAGAAAGCAAGTTTATAGATTTCGCGGAAACTATGGGAATATACGGCGGTGAGGGAAGCTTAAGAAATATATATGACGGATATATGTATGTAACGCTGAGCGGATTTAACAACAAAAAGGTGTATGAAAGGGTTGTCAAAGGAAAGGAGATAAAAGGCAGTGAAGCGTCCGTCAGAAAAATTGTAAGATACAGACTGTCTGACGGAAAGGCGGATGTCATAGAGCCGTATGACGACTACGAGTTTACGGGTTTTTACGGTAATAAGCTTTTGGGGTATTATGTTGATAAAAATAAAAAAATCAAACACGTATGCCTGTCGGATTTAAACGGTAAAAACGCAAGGACAGTATTTGATTTTAAAAATGATAATAAAATTTACTGCGACGATACTTACTTTTACGTTTATAACCAGTTTTCGGTTTTTGAAAATTCACAAAGTGATAATCAGAAAACAATCGCGGTTTATAACAGAAAGGGAGAAAACATTTCAAAGGTAAAAGTTCCCGACGAGATAAAGGATTATATTGAGGATATTAATTTTTATGATAATTATTTATGGTTTCAGATTAATTCAGACAACGGCAAAACATCGGTTTGCACAGCAGATAAAAAGGAGCTTTTAAAAAACGGACGGGAGTTAAAATATGAAAAAGTATTTGTGTATGAGTAAAAATGTCTTTTTGCTGACGTTTATAATTTTACTTGCCTTGTCTGCGTCGGGTGGCGGAAAAAATGAAATAGAGCTTTATATAGGAACGTCAACTAATGCGGAGGATAATGTTTTACTGAAACAAAACAAAGATACGCTCATTAAACAGACGAAAGAGAAAATTGAAAATTCAAAGCTCGTTTTTAAGCTTAACGACAGAAAAACGTATGATAATTTGTATATATGCTACAAGGGAAATAATATAAAAAATATAAAGGTCGGGAGTGATAAGAAAACCGTATATTACACGAGGTACAATAAGGTTAGCAGAGGACTTGAATATATTTCGTTTTATTACAAGCCCGACAAGGCTATGGTTAAGGAGGATTTCGACCCGTACAGAGATATGGAGTTGAGGTGGGATAACGGACAGTTTGACGACATAAAAAATGTTTATTTTAACGGAATGAGTATGTTTGATATTACAAGAGAACGAAAGGATTCAAACAAGGAAACAGGCACGGTTAATTCAAATTTATATAAATCAGGCGAGATATCCGATATATATTATCTTGAAGCTAAAGGCGATACAAAGGATACTGTAATTTATACCGATATTCTCCTCTCAACCGCCAACAACAAATTATTACCGCAAAATGACGACGATATTATTATTCAGAACAAAACGGTAAAAGCGCGTCCGAACGTTGATGAAGATTTCTTTTTGTACAGGTATGAAAAGCTTTTTTATAATTCTCAGCAGAAAACCCTAAGGACTAAAAACACCTTCGATTACTCTGATATTGAAAATGATACGGTAAAAATCACAGTAAATTACAAAGACGGAACAAAGGAGAAATATAAAATTAAAATCTCATTTGATAAAAACGGCAATATTATCGCAAAGCAGGAGCTTTTAAAATGAAGCTTGTATATTATGAATTGATGAAGGTATTGGGCAAAAAGATAATCTTAATATTGATATGTTTGTGTTTTTTGCTTAATATAGGTCTTTTTTGTTTTTTACAGCAGACTTCTGAAAACAGTATATACAATAATCAGGAATATAAGGCAATTATCAACCGATTTTCTCAAATGAGCTTTAAAACCGCAGAGCAAAAAATTTTAGAAGAAACAAAGGCTTATGAAATACTTTCGGTTATGAGAGAAACGGCCCTTGCCGAAACAAAGGAAGAATTGCAGGATTATATCAACGTATTAAATAAGTATAAAGAGGAAAATCCGAGGTCTTATTCCGTGTCAAAACGCCTGAATAAAAGCGGTTTTGATAAAAAGAGAGAAACGTATTTTTATGAGCTGTCAAGGCAGGTTAATTATATAAATTCATATCCGAAATTTATCGGTGAGATGGATAAACGCGCGTTTAGTCAATCGGAATTTTCCGTTTTTAAAGATAATTTTTCATACAGAAATCTTTTTAAAACCGCCGAGGATTTCAGAGGCTTAAAACAAATTAAGCTCAGCATAGGAAACGATATTCCCGTAACAAGCGCTTTAAGCTATAAGTTCGGAGATTATTTTTTAATTGCCATAGTTTTCCTTTCCTGTGTTTACCTTTTTTTACAGGATAAAGAAAGCTTAACCGACAGGCTTATCCGTTCGTCAAAAAACGGGCGCATAGAAACAATTTCAGCAAAATTTATTGCATTATTTATTATTACGCTTGTCGTTTGTGTAATCTTTTCTGCGGGAATTTTTACGGCAGGCGGTTATTTGTACGGTGATTTTGATTTAACACGTCAGATACAGTCCGTATCCGATTTTCAAAACTGTAATCTTAACCTCAATATCGGACAGTTTTGTGTGTTAAGCTTATTGTGCAGGGCAATTTCAATGCTTTTGTCGGCATCGATTTTTGCGATGTTATTTATAATTTTTTCAAACACTTCTTTCGTATATCTGATTTCAGCTCTGCTTATATCTTCCGAATATTTTCTGTATAATTCCGCCTTGAATACGACCTTTTCTGACTACTTTAAATATATAAATATTTTTTACGCTTTAAACAGCTCCTGTTTTTTAGGAAAATATATAAATATAAGTATATTTAACGAGCCTGTTTCTGTTTACGCTTTGGATATTCTTGTCTTTTCGGTTTTAATTATTTTATCAACGGTTATTTCCTGCGTATATTATTGTCTGAAAGCAAATGAGAAAACAAAAATCGTACTTCCCCGACCTTTGGTTAAAATAAAAGATTGTTTTCATTTCACAGGGAGCGTGCATATTCTTAACGGAGAAAGGTATAAATTTTTTTGGGTTAATAAAATGCTTATATTTTCTGCCGTTATAGTTTTATTGGCTGTATTGTCCTCGCTCAATACGATAGAATATCCGTACTTAAACGCCGACGATGTGCCGTATAAAGCATATATGGAAAAGCTGGAGGGAGATTTAACCGCGGATAAAGAAAAATTTATTGAACGGGAGAATAAGTATTTTAAAAAGCTTAATATGAGAGTTGAGGATATAGACAACGACGAAAGCCTGTCCGTTCAGACAAAGGAGGTTTTGATAAATACGATAAACCGAATACTTGAAACAGAGGGAAGTGCATTTGAACGCGTAAATAATCAATATAAAAGGCTTAAAACGTTAAATACAGAGGGTATTGAGGCAAAATTTATTGATGAAAAATTATATGCTGATTTTATTAATAATTCCGAAAGAGAGTGGGCAAGCTTAGTTCTGATTATTTTGCTTATGCTTGTTTCTGTCCCGTTTGTTTTTACTGTAGAATACAAAAGGAATATGATTAATTTAATTCAACCGACACGCAACGGAAAATCAAGGCTGTATTTTGATAAGCTTTCTATAGTTCTTTTCGCCGTAATAACGGAATTTATCTGCGTTTATGCTCCCTATTTTATAAGCTTTTTAAAAAGCTTCGGCGCAAACAGCCTGATAACGCCTATAGTTTGTATAAACGTGTTCAAATGCGCGGTCGGAAAAATAAGCGTATTAAACGCGTTTTTGCTTAATATGTTATGTTATTTTTCCGTCGTTGCTTTATCCGCTATGGCGATTGTGATGTTTTCGGTATTTTTGAAAAATCATATGCTTACCCTTGTTATTTCTACAATAACTCTTGTAATGCCGTGTATTCTGATATTCCCGAATCAGCTAATCAGAGCGGGAGCGATTTTCTGCGGAAATTACAGGCTATGCTCCTTTACTGTAATTTTAGTATCAATATTAACCGCTGTGATTTTAATGCTTTTATCATTAAGAAAATTTACAAACAGGACTTTAAAAGAGTGAAAATATGCTTACGCTTGAAATAAAAAACCTTAATAAAACTTATAAAAACGGAAAGGTAAAAGCTCTCTGCGACTTTTCCATTACTCTCACACCGGGTGTTTACGGCTTGCTCGGACCGAACGGCGCGGGAGAAAGCACTCTGATGAATATGATAACGTAATTTTTAGCAACGGAAGTAATAACAATCAAACAGTTGATATAAGTATTAATTATGATAAAAAAAGAAATCTGATATAGATTAACTGGTAATAAGATTGGAAACAAATGGTTAACTGAAGTTGTTTATTCGTATTAGTCTATTAGTGTTTATTGTAATGAAAAATCAATATTAAAAGATATGTCACAAAAGCTTCATTGACAAGGTTAAGTATATAGAAGACCATTCTTTTAGTGTTAGGAGAGATTGTTATTAAAAGAATAATATGTGTAGCTACCTTGATTGCATTATTGTTACTTAACTGTAGTACTACTGCTTTTGCAGAATTTGCTGACTTTAAAACTGAGTTGAATTTTGCTCTCGCAGATGCAAGTATGATTGTAGAAGGTGTTGAATATCGTAATGATTGCTACTTAAATTATTATGAGTTTTATGCTGCTTTCAGAGATGGTATGGATCTTCTTTATTACAATGATAACGCTACAGAAGCTCAATATAAAGAAGCTCTATATAATCTTACTAACGCAAGATCAAAACTGATTAGGGTAGAATCTTTTACGGAAGTAATTGCTACGACAGGATCTGCAACAGATAAGCCGACTGAATCAGTTACAACCTTGCCAATTACAGAATCGACAAGTACCGCCCCAACGGAATCCGAAAAGTCTGAACCTACCACGGTTGAACCGACAACAGAACCTGTAGGGCTGACTTCAGAGAGTACAGAAGCAACAGAACCGACTATCCTCAAGAAAGCGGAAAAGGCTAACCCTATAAAGGTTACAGTGAAAACAAAGACGGTAAAAGCGAAAAAGCTTAAAAGGTCAAAGGTAACGATTAACGCTCTTACCGTAAAAAAGGCTAAAGGAGAAGTAAAGTACAAAAAACTGGGCGGTTCTAAAAAGCTTACCGTAAACAAAAAGGGAAAAATCACGATAAAAAAGGGAACGAAAAAAGGCACCTACAAAATCAAAATAAAAATTACTGCAAAGGGAACAAAGAAATATAAATCCAAAACGGTAACGAAAAAGATTACGATAAAAATTAAATAATCTTCCTTTCTTATAGGTTAAGTAAACCAAAAACAACTCCTGCCCATAAATCAGGGCAGGAGTTGTTTTATATCTCCACATCATACATTGCGGTCCCTCTCGGACAAATCATATCCCCCAAACGTTTCTGCCTATGTCTTGTTTTGGATAGGGAGGATAGGTTCTGCGTTTTTTAAATCTCCGCGTCATACATTGCAGTCCCTCTCGGACAAACCATATCCCCCAAACCTTTCTTCCTCTATCTTACTTTGGATAGAAAGGAAAGGTTCTACTGTAGACTTTTTAGATTTACCACATCACACCGTGCAGTCTCGCTCTAAAAAGCATATCCCCCAGACGTTTCCTCCTCTATTTTGTTTTGGATATAGAGGACAGGTTCTGCGAAAAATTCCTATCAAACATTTCCTCTCTATCTGCTTTCAGACAGAGAGGAACGTATTCTGCAAAATTTTTAATTTTTAATTCTTAATTTATTATGGAATTGCGATATCGTCCAAAATGCCTGTAATATGGGCAATTGTCACGCCGTAATTTGTCATTGGGACGTTTTTTTGCTTTGCTTTTTCTGTTCTGCTTAATATGTATTTTCTGTTGAACATACAACCTCCGCATTGAATTATGAGGTTGTATTCATCGAGGTTTTCGGGAAAATCAGTTCCAGAAACTATGTCGATTTTTAAGCCTTCTCCCACACGTTTTCTCAAAAGACGCGGAATTTTCTCCCGCCCTATATCCTCGGAAAGCGGGGCGTGAGTGCAACATTCCGCTATTAAAACCCTGCTGTTTTCAGTCAGACGGTCAATCGCTTTTGCACCCTCGATATAGTACTTCAAATCGCCTTTGTATCCTGCAAACAATACGGAAAAACTCGTTAGCATACTGTCGCTTGGTTTGTTTTTATGCACAAACGAAAAGACCTGCGAGTCCGTAATAATAAGTTTGGGCGGTTTGCTTAAAGTTTTCAGAGTCTCAAGGAATTTATCCGTCGTACAGCTTGTGACAATACATTTTTTGTCGAGCAATTCGCGGATAGTCTGAACCTGTGGGAGAATAAGCCTGCCCTTCGGCGCTTGAATATCCTGGGGCATAACGAGCAAAACAAGGTCGTTTTCCGAGCAAAGTCCGCCCGTAATAGTCTGAGCGCCGTATTCAGAGGGGATAAGGCGCACAAGTTCCTCTTTAAGTTCATCTATACCGCTGTTTTCAATCGCGCTGACCTGGACGGGGGACACGCCGATTTGATTGCGGATTTTAAGCGCATAGGCGCTTCCGTTAACAAGTAAATCAGCCTTGCTGACTACGGGAATAACAGGTATTTTTTTGTCTTTAAAAAAGTTATACCATTCACGTTCAAGGGTAATATCGTCTCCCGAGAAAAGCACGACCGCGATGTCAATCTTTTCAGCGGTTTTTTCGGTTTTTTCCACTCTGATTTTTCCCAGTTCGCCGATGTCGTCAAAGCCCGCTGTATCAATAAGCACGCACGCTCCGAGCCCGTTTATTTCCATAGCCTTTTTAACGGGGTCTGTCGTAGTTCCCGCAACATCGGAAACGATGCTTACCTGCTGACCTGTAAAAGCGTTTATCAATGAGCTTTTACCTGAATTGCGTTTTCCGTAGAAACCGATATGAAGTCTGTTAGCGTTTGGAGTTTCGTTTAAAGTTGTCATAATTTCACCGCCTGTATTGTAAAATTTCAGCTTGCATTAAAATCTAAAGTCACGTTTATTGTTTTCTATGTCTTTAAGATGTTCTTTACAGATTTTTCTCACCTTTTCATTCGGGATATTTTCAAGTTCTTTTTCTATCATTTTTTCGCCGATTTTTTTCGTGTCTTCGCTCGCGTAGTCCATAAGATATTCTTTGAGCGTCATAAGAGCGTTCGGGTGACAGCAGTTTTGAATTTGTCTGTTTTTGCAAAGCGACATAAATCTGTCGCCTGTTCTTCCCTCGCGGTAGCACGCCGTGCAGAATGAGGGGATATAGTCGTTTCTCATAAGCCAGTTTACGACCTCGTCAAGAGTTCTGTGGTCGCTGACGTCAAACTGCTCGCTGTTTTCCGCCTCGCCCTCGTCCGCGTATCCGCCGACCGAGGTTCTCGATGCTCCGCTGATTTGAGATACGCCGTAGCGGATTACACGGTTTCTGACCTGTTCGCTTTCGCGTGTTGAAATTATCATACCTGTGTACGGAACACAAATTCTGATAAGCGCACAGATTTTTCCGAAAATCTCATCGGAAATTCCGTTGTCAAACACATCGGGGTCTATATCGTCGGCTTTTTTAATTCTCGGAACGCTGATTGTGTGAGGACCTACTCCGTGAACAGCCTCCAAATGTTCGGCGTGCATAAGAAGTCCCGCAAATTCATATCTGTAAAGCTCCAAGCCGAAAAGCACTCCGAGCCCTACGTCGTCAATACCGCCCTGCATAGCCCTGTCCATAGCCTCGGTATGATAAGCGTAATTGTGCTTGGGGCCTGTTGGGTGGAGCTTTTCGTAACTTTCTTTATGATAGGTTTCCTGAAAGAGTATGTATGTTCCGATACCTGCTTCTTTCAGCTTGCGGTAATTTTCAACGGTAGTCGCCGCAATATTGACGTTTACTCTTCTTATCGCGCCGTTTTTGTGCTTAATGCTGTAAATTGTTTTTATCGATTCGAGTATGTATTCGATGGGATTGTTAACGGGGTCCTCTCCCGCCTCAATCGCAAGGCGTTTGTGTCCCATATCCTGGAGCGCAATAACCTCGCGTCTTATCTCGTCCTGCGTGAGCTTTTTTCGGCATATATGCTTGTTTTTCAGGTGATACGGACAATATACGCATCCGTTAACGCAGTAGTTCGACAGATAAAGCGGCGCGAACATAACGATTCTGTTTCCGTAAAAATCCTTTTTAATCTGTTCAGCCAAATCGAACATCTTTTGTATCCTTTGTTCGTCCTCGCACGCTAAAAGAACGGAAGCCTCACGGTGATTTAACCCTTTTAACTGAGAAGCCTTTTCCAAAAGACTGTCTACAAGTTCAAGATTGTCCTTGTTTTCGTCCGCGTATTTTAAAGTATCGAGAATTTCCTCGTGACTTATAAATTCCTCCGCCTTTAATGATTTTGGATTATACATAACTAACTCCTTTATATTTCGGTGATTTATTACATATTTTTGCTGTCCCCACGCGCCGTAACAATTCTACAGCCTATGGAGTTAATCCGCCTTTCCAGGCAGCTTTTGCACATAGCGCTCTCCTCGCCCGTGCAAACCTTGTTGTCATAAAGCGAATAATCTTTTCTTACGCTTGTGGGAGAAAGATTCGGCATTACTACATTCGCGCCCGCTTTTATACCCTTTTCTCTGCCGTTTGGGTCGATTGTGGCCAAAGCCGTAGTAGCCGGAAGAAGCACCTTAGGTATCATAAGCCTTACTATTGAAAGCATTTTCAGCGTCATATCAAGCGTTCCGTCGGGGGAATTTCTGAATTTGGTGTCCGTGTGATGAATGAACGGGCCTATCCCGACCATCTGAGGATTAATTTTTTTGATAAAAAGCAAATCCTCGGCAAGATTTTCAGCCGTCTGATAGGGGGAGCCTACCATAAATCCGCAACCGACCTGATACCCGATTTCCTTTAAATATTCAAGACATTTCATTCGGTTTTCAAAGGTCTGTTTTGGAGGGTGAAGTTTTTCGTAGTGAGCCTTATTTGCCGTTTCGTGGCGGAGAAGATAGCGGTCCGCTCCGCAGTCGAAAAACCTTTTATAGCTTTCTTTGGACTTTTCTCCAAGCGAAAGCGTAACTGCGCAGTCGGGATAATTCTTTTTTATCGTTTCCGTTATTTTACAGATTTTGTCGTCCGAAAAATACGGGTCCTCTCCGCCCTGAAGTACAAAGGTGCGAAAACCGAGATTGTAGCCGTCCCTGCAACATTTCATAATCTCGTCAAGGCTTAGGCGGTAGCGGTTGCAGTTCAAATTTTCCTTGCGTATACCGCAGTAGTAGCAGTTTTGCCTGCAGTAGTTTGTAAATTCTATAAGCCCGCGTATAAAAATATCGTTGCCGTAATTTTCAAACCGCACCTTTTCGGCTAACGCCTGCAATTCTTTCCCTGTATCTTCACCGCAGTTTATAAGTTCAACGAATTCGTCTTTTTTTAGTGATTTCTCCCTATAAAGCTTTTGGACAAGGTTATTCATCGAAAACATATTTTGAATATGCGGTCTTTGAGCTGACCCCGTCGAGCTTTCCAAGCTTGCCCGAAAGCGTTGAAATAATGTCCTGAGGAGAGTCTATAACAATGCTGATTACTGAAATTCCCCGTTTTTTATATGGAATACCCATTCTTCCGACAATATAATCGCTGTTGTCGCTTATTAGCTTGTTGACTTCCTCGACCGACTTTGAGTTTTCTAAAATAATGCTGATTACAGCAACTCTCGATTCCATAAATTCACCTCTATTTAAAAATGTATTCTCTACGGAAGTTTTCTGTAAAGAAAAAAGCTACGCCGAAAGGCGTAGCTATAGCTTTGTATTATAGTACAGCCTTTCACCTCAATTTAATTTCGGTGTCAGTAATACTATTTTACCACAGCTTGATTGTATTTTCAACTGATTTTTCGTTGAAATACATAAATATTATGAATAAATTTTGTCTGATTATACGAAATTGGCGCTTTTGTTTGCAAATGATTTTTTAAAATAGTAAAATGTGATTGAGGTATTGATTATGAAGAATAAAAAGCTTTCAGACATATTGTTTTTTGTCGGAATTTGTATAATTATAGTCGGAATATTGCTCGGAACCGCTCTTGGATTTATCTTTGGCAACGGCGGTTTTAACCTTGTGCCTGCGATAACCGTGTGGATACTTTGCGTAATCGGCGGAACGGGTTTTGTCAGCGTGTCGGGAAGTATAAATGAGGCGGAAGAGAAGAAGTCGGATGACGAGGAAATGCTAAGACAGATTATAGAAAATCTTAAAAACGGAAAGGATGTTTAAGAATTAAGAATTAAAATTTAAAGGCGACTGTTTAATTCCTACTCAAATCGGATTTAGAGAAAAAGTTTTTAAAAGGTCTAAAAAGTCTACCGCAGAACCTGTCCTCCCTATCCAAAACAAGACAGAGGCTCAAACGTTTGGGGGAGATGAATTGTCAGAGAGGGACTGCAATGTCTGACGTGGAGATATAAAAATTAAGAATTGAATTTTGAAGATAAACTTTTAATTCCTTTTCAAATCGGATTTAGAGGAAAAATTTGATAGGGATTTTTCGCTGAACCTGTCCTTTCTATCCAAAGTGAGATAGAGGCGGAAACATTTGGGGGGTATGCTTTTCAGATCGGGACTGCAATGTCTAACGTGGAGATATAAAAAATTAAGAATTTATATATCACACGTTTTCTTTAATAAAAAAGTCTACAGCAGAACCTATCCTCCCTATCCAAAACAAGATAGAGGAGGAAACGTCTGGGGGATATGCCTTTCAGTTTGGGACTGCAATGTTTGACGAAGAAATAAAAAAATATTGACAAAATTGAAATAGGAGCGTATAATAGCTTTAGTTAAATAAATTACCGCAAAACCGATGATTGGGAGTAGTAGGAATTACCGAAGTCTAAGAGAGCTGTCGTTTGGTGCAAGACAGTGGCGGAAGTTTTTCTGAATGGACCTATGAGGGCAGTCCGAAATCTTGAGAAAGTAGGAGCTGACGGAAGCCGACCGTTATATCGACAGCATATGTTAGTGTGCGTAAAGTGGGCGCGAACGCGTCAATTTGGGTGGTACCGCAGAAGTTTCAAGGCTTTTGTCCCATTGGGGACAGAGGCTTTTTATTTTTATAGAATCTTGCAGAATCTTAAAAAAAAATTTCAGTTGATTGTTTCTTGTTTTGGAAAAGAGGGAGAATATGTTTCCGACATTTGATGAGGTAAAAAAACTTGCAAAGGATTGCGACGTGATTCCTGTTTATAAAGAACTTTATGCCGACGTTGCAACTCCGATAACTCTGCTTAGAAAGCTTGCCTCGGTTTACGATAAATACTTTCTTTTGGAGAGCATAGAGGGCGGAGAAAAATGGGCGCGCTATTCTTTTATCGGCTTTAATCCGAAAGCAAGGCTAAGCTATAAAAACGGCATTTTAAGCGTTACGGGCGAGGGCGAAACCGAGATAAAGACCGATAAACCCTATGAGTTTTTAAGGGAATATATGAGCCATTACAAAACCCCGAAAATAAAGGGCATTCCGCCGTTTACGGGAGGGCTTGTCGGATATTACGGATATGCGATGATAGGCGTTTGCGAGCCTGTTTTAAAAATAAAAAGGGGAGAGGCAAATGATTTTGACCTTATGCTTTTTGATAAAATCATAGCCTACGACCATTTAAGCGAGAAAATGACCGTAATCGTCAATATGAAAACCTATGATATTGAACGTCAGTATCGTCAGGCGTGCGACGATATTGAAAAAATTATAAATATAATCAAAACGGAAAAACCCGTGTTCTCACCTGCGCCCGAAGCTCCCGTTGAATTTAAGTCGACCTACAGCGAGGACGAGTTTTGCGAGATGGTCGAGAAAACGAAGCAGTATATTTTTGACGGCGATATTTTTCAGTGCGTTGTTTCGAGAAGATTTGAGGCGGAATATAAGCCGAGCCTTTTGAACGCCTACAGGGTTTTAAGAACGACTAATCCGTCGCCGTATATGGTGTATATGTATATCGACGGCGAGGAAATAATATGCGCGTCACCCGAAACGCTTGTTAAACTTCAAAACGGCACATTAAGCACTTTCCCGATTGCAGGCTCCCGTCCGAGAGGAAAAACCCGTGAGGAGGATAACGCGCTCAAGCAGGAGCTTATTAAGGACGAAAAGGAGCTTTCCGAGCATAATATGCTTGTTGACCTCGGCAGGAACGACATAGGAAAAATTTCTAAATTCAATTCCGTTAAGGTTACGGAGTATCAGAAGATTTTAAAATTCTCTAAAATTATGCATATCTGCTCCGAGGTTGAGGGCGCTATACGTGACGGATTAGACGCGTTTGACGCTATAGAGGCGCTTTTGCCTGCCGGAACGCTGTCGGGCGCTCCGAAAATAAGGGCGTGCGAAATTATTGAGGAGCTTGAAAAAACTCCGAGAGGAGTTTACGGAGGCGCTATAGGATATATCGACTTTAACGGCAATCTTGACGCCTGTATAGCTATCCGTATGGCGTCGAAGCACAAAGACAAGGTTTACGTTCAGGCAGGCGCGGGTATTGTCGCCGATTCGGTGCCGAAGAATGAATATATTGAAACCTACAACAAGGCGCTCGCCGTTATAAGGGCAATTGAGAAAAGCGGGGAGGTAGAGGATATATGATACTGATTATTGATAATTACGACAGCTTTACCTATAATCTCTTGCAGTTCTGCGGAAGCGTAACGCCCGATATTAAGGTCGTCAGAAATGACGTGATAAGTATTAGTGATATAAGAAAGCTCAATCCGAGCCGTATTATTTTATCGCCGGGACCGGGTTACCCCAAGGACGCGGGAATTTGTGAAAGCGTAATAAGAGAACTTAAGGAGGAGTATCCGATTTTGGGAGTTTGTCTGGGACACCAGGCTATATGCGAGGTTTTCGGCGCAGAAATTACCCACGCTGTAAAGCTTATGCACGGAAAATCAAGCGATATAAAGGTTGACAGAGAGTGCGAGATTTTTAAGGGACTTCCCGAGGTTGTAACGGGAGCGCGTTACCACAGCCTTATCGCCAAACGCGACACAATTCCCGAATGTTTAAAGGTTACGGCGGTTGACGATATGGGCGAGGTTATGGCGGTTCAGCATAAGGATTACAGGATATACGGACTGCAATTTCATCCCGAGTCGATACTTACAAAAAACGGTTTAAAAATGATTGAAAATTTTATTAAAGAGGTGCATTGATATGATTACAGAAGCAATAAAGAAGTTAGTGGCAAATGAGGACTTGTCCTACGAAACTGCCGCAAAGGTAATGGACGAAATGATGAGCGGAGAGGCGACAGAGGCGCAGATGGCGTCGTTTCTGACGGCGCTTAGAATGAAGGGCGAAACTGTTGACGAAATTACCGCCTGCGCGGAGATTATGAGGAGCAAGGCTGTGCGTATTAATCCTCAAACTGATGTGCTTGATATTGTCGGAACAGGCGGTGACGGAACGGGTACGTTTAATATATCCACAACATCGGCATTTATAATATCCGCGGCGGGCGTCCCTGTCGCAAAGCACGGAAACCGTTCTATGAGCAGTAAATCAGGCTCGGCGGACTGCCTGGAAAATCTCGGAATCAACATAAGCATACCGCCCGAAAAGTCCAAGGAAATTTTAGATAAAGAGGGCATCTGCTTTATGTTTGCGCAGAATTATCACTCCTCAATGAAATACGTCGGACCCGTAAGAAAGCAAATCGGAATCCGCAACGTGTTCAATGTTTTGGGGCCTCTTACAAATCCCGCGGGCGCTACAATGCAGGTGACGGGAGTTTATTCCGCTGAAATTGTCGAGCCTATTGCGAGAGTTTTCTCGAATCTCGGCGTAAAGCGGGGAATTGTTCTCTACGGCGGTGACGGAATGGACGAGGCGACCGTAAGCACGGCGACAAAAATCTGCGAGATTGATAACGGCAGTTTTAAAACCTATGAGATTACCCCCGATGAGGTTGGACTGAAAACGTATCCGATGAGTGACGTTATCGGAGGCGACGGCGCGGAAAACGCTGAGATTACGCGAAGAATTTTAAAAGGTGAGGAAAAGGGCGCCAAGCGTGATATTGTTTTATTAAATTCCGCTTTGGGGCTGTATGTCGCTGGAAAGGCAAGCTCTGTTAAGGAGGGCGTAAAGCTTGCGCAGGAGATTATCGACAGCGGTAAAGCCTATGAGAAAATGGAGAAATTCGCTAAGCTGTCGCAGGGTTAAAATCAGCAGGAGAGGCGAAGTATGATACTTGAAACTATTGCTAAGGCAAATAGAATACGCTATAATGAAATAGAAAAAAACAAGCCTTTAGAAAGGGTCAAATCGCAGGCTCTGTCGCTTAATTGCGATACGGGATTTCCGTTTGAAAAGGCGCTTTCAAAAAGCGGAATTTCTTATATCTGCGAGGTAAAAAAAGCCTCACCCTCAAAGGGAATTATCGCCGAGGATTTTCCGTATTTAAAAATCGCCCTTGAATACGAGCAGGCGGGAGCCGGCGCGATTTCCGTTCTGACCGAGCCAAAGTGGTTTAAAGGGAGCGACAGCTATCTGAAAGAAATTTCCGAGGCAGTAAAAATCCCCGTTCTGCGAAAGGATTTTACCGTCTGCGAATATCAGATTTATGAGGCGAAGCTTTTAGGCGCGTCAGCAGTGCTTTTAATCTGCGCGATTTTAGACGGGGACACAATAAAAAACTGGATTAAAATTTGCGACAGCCTCGGACTTTCGGCTTTGGTCGAGGCTCATACGGAGGACGAGGTGAAAACCGCGCTGAACGCGGGAGCAAGGATAATCGGGGTGAATAACCGCAACCTTAAAGATTTTACCGTAGATTTAAACACCTGTACCAAACTGCGCCCGCTTGTTCCGAGCGACAGGCTTTTTGTCGCCGAAAGCGGTATAAAAAATTCCGATGATATTGCACGTCTTAAAAAAGCCGGGGTTGACGCCGTTTTAATCGGGGAAACTCTTATGCGCGCGGAGGATAAGAAAAAGGCTCTTGTTGAATTAAACGGTGGTATTTTAGATGAGTAAGATTAAAATTTGCGGAATTACGAGAGTTGAGGATATAGAGATTGTAAACGAGTTCAGCCCCGATTTTATCGGATTTATTTTCAGCGTCAGCGAGGGACGTTTCCGCCGTCAGATTTCTGTTTTGAAAGCAAAAAAACTGCGCTCTATGCTGAAAGCCACGATTAAGGCGGTCGGAGTTTTTGTTGACGAGCCGATAGAATTTATCGAGAAAATCTGCAATGAGGGTATTGTGGATTTCGTTCAGCTCCACGGAAAAGAGGATAACTGCTATATTCAAAATCTATCTGAAAGGGTTAAAATGCCGATAATCAAAGCTGTTCACGTTAAATCGACCGAACAGATTTATGAGGCGCAAAAGCTTTGCTGTCAGTATTTACTCCTCGATACCGCCTATGATGATATGGCGGGCGGGGGCGGTAAGAATTTTAACTGGGAAATTATCCCGAAGAACCTTGAAAAACCGTTCTTTCTGGCAGGCGGTTTGAATGCTGATAATATTCCCCTCGCTGTAAAAAAGGTAAATCCCTACTGTATAGACTTGAGTTCTTCGGTTGAAACCGACGGATTTAAGGACAGGAAAAAGGTAGAGGAAGTCATAGAAAAAGTCAGAAAAGTTTAGTATAGAAAGGCTGTGAGGCAGATGTCAAAAGGAAAGTTTGGCGTTCACGGCGGTCAGTTTATTCCCGAAACGCTTATGAACGCTGTTATTGAGCTTGAAAAAGCATATGACTATTATAAAAACGACCCCGAGTTTATCTCTGAATTTAATACGCTTTTAAAGGAGTACGCGGGAAGACCGTCCCTGCTTTACTACGCCGAGAAGATGACAAAGGATTTAGGCGGCGCGAAAATCTATTTAAAGCGTGAGGACTTAAATCACACGGGCGCGCACAAAATTAATAACTGTCTCGGTCAGGTTCTTCTCGCCAAAAAAATGGGTAAAAAGCGTGTTATCGCCGAAACAGGCGCGGGGCAACACGGAGTTGCGACCGCAACTGTGGCGGCGCTTTTGGGAATGGAATGTGAAATTTATATGGGCAAGCTTGATACGGAGAGGCAGGCTTTAAACTGCTACCGTATGGAGCTTTTGGGCGCAAAGGTTCACGCCGTTACTTCGGGCACGCAGACCCTAAAGGACGCTGTTAACGAGGCTTTGAGAGAATGGACGTCGAGAGTTGACGATACTTTGTATGTAATAGGCTCCGTTATGGGACCGCACCCTTTCCCGACGATTGTCCGTGATTTTCAGTCGGTAATCGGAAAAGAAGTCAAAAAGGAAATGCTCGAAAAAGAGGGAAGACTTCCCGACGTTTGTATGGCGTGCGTCGGAGGCGGAAGCAACGCTATGGGACTTTTCTACGATTTTATAGAGGACAGGGACGTTCAGCTTATCGGCTGTGAGGCGGCAGGCTTAGGCGTTGACAACGAGAAGAATGCCGCTACGGTTGCTAACGGCGGACTCGGAATTTTCCACGGTATGAAGTCTTATTTTATTCAGGACGAATACGGTCAGATTGCTCCAGTTTATTCAATTTCAGCAGGGCTTGATTATCCGGGAGTAGGTCCCGAACACGCCAATCTTCACGATACGGGACGCGCAAGCTATGTTCCCGTCACCGACGAGGAGGCGGTTCAGGCGTTTGAGTATCTCTCAAAAACCGAGGGCATTATACCCGCGATAGAAAGCTCGCACGCGATTGCACATTGTATGAAAATCGCCCCGTCAATGGATAAGGATAAAATTATCGTGGTTTGCCTTTCGGGACGCGGAGATAAAGACGTTGCGGCTATCGCAAGATACAGGGGGGTTCAGATTTATGATTAAAACATTGGACGCATTTAAAAACGGAAAAGCGTTTATCGCGTTTCTGACTGCGGGCGACCCCGATTTGGAAACAACGTCAAAGCTACTTCCCGCAATTGACGAGGCAGGAGCGGATTTAATAGAAGTGGGGATACCCTTTTCCGACCCCGTAGCCGAGGGCGTTGTAATACAGGACGCTGATATGCGCGCTTTGGCATCGGGAACGACTACCGACAAGGTGTTTGATATGGTAGCTGAGGTTTCGCCGAAGCTCAATTGCGCGCTCGCGTTTATGACATATATAAACGTAATTTACGTTTACGGAGTTGAGAAATTTATCAAGCGTTGCGCTGAAATCGGCGTCGGCGCCGTTATAGTTCCCGACGTTCCGTTCGAGGAGCAGGACGAGCTTGCGCCCGTGTGTGAAAAATACGGTGTTGATTTTGTAAGCTTTATCGCGCCGACCTCAAAGGAGCGGATTCAGACTATTGCAAAAGGGGCGAAAGGATTTTTATACTGCGTATCCTCGCTCGGAGTTACGGGCGTCCGCAGTGAAATAAAAACCAATGTCGGAGAAATGATTGACCTTGCAAAGGAAGTAACGGATACTCCCTGCGCCGTAGGCTTTGGAATAGCCACGCCCGAGCAGGCGGAAAAAATGGCTAAAGTGTCGGATGGGGTAATCGTCGGCTCCGCGATTGTGAAAATTATCGCAAAATACGGCAAAGAAAGTGTTAGTTATGTTTTTGACTACGTTAAAAGTATGAAAGACGCGGTAAGAAAGGCCGATTGATAAATTTTCCGTACGCAATTAAATATTGAAATAATGAAATTAAAGGGAGAGTTTTTCAATTCTCCCTTTTAAAATATTATAAACTTTTTGTAAAATATACTTGACAATATGTAATTTATGTATTATATTAAACTCAACGGATAACTACCGAATATCAAATTTAAGGAGAGTGTTAATATGTATGGTTGGTTAAGCCCGAAATTCAGTTTGGATATTTTTATCGGTTTGGCTGTAGGTTTGATATTAAGCGTAATTATCATCTTGATTTCAAGGCTTATAAAAAAGCTCGAAAAATTTGATGAACGGCAAATGATAAAAAGAGGTAAGGCTTACAAGATTTCATTAGTTACGCTTGTCGGATATTAATGGTGTGCCTGTTATGCCGTAATTTAAACTTTTACTGGGCGCATTTTGATATACAGATATATTTTGGGTTGCTTATTGCGTTTGCTGTTTTTGAATTTATCGCAATCGTATCGGGAGCAAATATGGGTTTTAACAGTAGTGTCAAGTGGAATAAAATTAGTATAATTGAGCTTTACCTTGGGTCCTGTTTTTTATTTCTTGAAAGCTTATTTTTGCATTTTGTTACAGGCGTCCCGTTTGTATATAGAGAGTTGTTGACATTTTTAGCATTGCTTGTTGCGGCCGCTATAGTATTTGCGGTACTCGCTACAGCAATTACAGTTAGACTTTCAATGGATAAAAAGGAAACCTTATAAGGAGGAAAATTATGAATTCAGATAATCTTTTCGCGGTAATTATAGGAATGGTATTTTTAGCCGTTTTTGCGGTTCTTGTGATTTTGAAAAACAGGTATTCGGAAAGCAGATATGACGAGCGTCAACTTTCAGCGCGTAACAACGCTTATAAATATTCATTTTTTGTACTTCTGTTCTATATTATACTTTGCGCCGTTTTAGATGTTTGTGAGATAAAATGGGCGCAGACTTCCATTCAGATGCTCATCGGATTGCTTTTATCCGTAGTCGTTCTCACTGTAATATGTATTATAAAAGACGCCTATTTCGGCGTTTCGGGAAAGTTGAATGTTGTGTACGTCTTAATATTATTAGCCGTAGCGGTCTTAAACGGCTGTGAATTTATAAGGGGTATTCAAAACGGTGAAATTTTAATTTACAACGGAGAATTGAGTATGGGAATTTTCCCCGCTTTGCTTTCGGTTGTTTTTCTTGCTATTTCGGTTGCGATTATGGTAAAATATACTGTAAATAAAAAGCATACAGAGGACGAATAATGAAAAATCTAAGGTTAAAAAGCGCGCGCGCGGCGCTTGATATGTCCCAGCAGAATCTTGCCGACAGGGTCGGCGTATCAAGACAGACGATAAACGCGATAGAAAAGGGCGACTACAACCCGACAATCAGGCTGTGCGTTTCAATCTGCCGTGTTCTCGGAAAAACGCTGGACGAACTTTTTTGGGAGTAGTGCTATGAATAACATTGAAAAACTTCAAAAAATAATTGACGGCTCTGATAATATTGTTTTTTTCGGAGGTGCGGGAGTAAGTACGGAAAGCGGTATTCCCGATTTCAGGAGCAAGGACGGACTTTATAATCAAAAGTACGATTATCCGCCGGAACAGATTTTGAGCCATACGTTTTTTATGAGAAATACAGCGGAATTTTACAGATATTATAAGGATAAAATGCTTGAGCTTGATATTGAGCCGAATCCTGCGCATAAAAAGTTGGCGGAGCTTGAAAGAGTCGGAAAATTAAAAGCGGTCATAACGCAGAATATCGACGGACTTCACCAAAAAGCAGGAAGTAAAGCCGTTTATGAGTTACACGGTACTGTGCATAAAAATCATTGCCAAAACTGCTCGAAATTCTTTGACGCGCGATATGTAAAGTCCGCCGTCACTATTCCTTACTGCGACGAGTGCGGAGGTATTATAAAGCCCGATGTAGTTCTTTACGAGGAGGGTTTAGACGACATAACCGTGCGAAAAGCCGTTAACGCTATTTCCCGCGCAGATGTGCTTATAATCGCGGGAACGAGCCTTACTGTTTATCCTGCCGCGGGGATGGTAAGTTATTTCGGCGGAAGTTCCTTGATTTTAATAAACCGTGACCCGACCCCTATGGACGGCGGAGCGGATTTGGTTTTCCACGAAAAAGTCGGGGAAGTTTTATCAAAAATTAAGGTATGATTTATGAAGTATAAACTTATTGCGCTCGACATAGACGATACCCTTGTTAACAGAGAAAAGGTTATTACACCTGAAACAAAAGAAGCGCTCATAAACGCGCAGAAACTCGGAATAAAGCTTGCGATTGCGTCGGGCAGATTCCCTAAAGGAGTAATGCCTTTTTTTAAAGAGCTTGAGATTGACCGCTACGGAGGATATCGTATGAGCTTTAACGGCGGTGCGATTTATAACTCTGAGGGCGAGACGGTTTCAAAAACGTATCTCGATAAAAAATATATAGAGCCTGTATACAGTCTTGTCCGCCCGACTTCCGCAATGACGGTCGTTCACAAGAACGGAAAAATGTATTGTGACAGAAAGCAAAACGCGTTTTCAAATATGCCCTCGCTCTCAAACAACGGAATAATACCCGAAAAGGTTGATGATATAGCGAGGTTTGCTGATTTTAATCTGCATAAAATTGTAATCGTAGATGAAAACGAAAAGCTCAGAAAACTCAAAAAGATTTTAAAAGAAAGATTTTATAAAGAGCTTGATATTTATTTTTCCGCTCCTTGGTATCTTGAGGTTATGCCGAAAACCGTCAGCAAGGGGATAGGGCTTGAAATTATTGCAAAAGATATGGGAATATCGCTTAGCGAGGTTATAGCTTTCGGCGATAATCACAACGACATATCTATGTTAGAGGCCGCGGGAATGGGCGTTGCTATGGGAAATGCGGACGATAGTGTTAAATCAAAGGCAAATATGGTGACCGACGACTGCGACAGTGACGGTATAGCAAAAGCGTTGAAAATATTATTATCATAATGCACAAAATTTTTACAGTAAATTTTACGTTTCGGATATTTCAAAATTCTTTAATCGAAAATTGAAGTATCCGATTTATATTATAATTATAATTGATTAGGTTTACTCTACTAAGGAGGATTGAAATGAAACGTGTAAAGAAAATTATAGCGGCTGTTTTAACTGTTGCAATAATTGCAAGCGTTGCAATTGTTTCCACATCTGCCGCTACAGTAAAGAAAACGGACTCGTCCGCGGCAGGGATAACAGTCCACTATTACTGCGAAAATGCAGTGCCTACAATTTACTATTGGAACAGTCTGCCAACCAATATTTCAACCACATATCCGGGCGAAAGTATGACAAGCGAGGGCGGTAACTGGTATCGCTACAGCTTCTCCGATAAGACAAAAATTAATATGCTTTTTGTTGCTAACGGAGTTCAGTCGGCAGAGCTTAGCCGTGAAACAGGCGAATGGTGGTATAAGAATAAACGCTGGTCATCGAAAAATCCCGGTGAGGGTGGCAGTTTTGACCGTACCGATATGCGTGAAGACAGTATTTACTTTGTAATTACCACCCGTTTTTACGACGGAGATAAGTCTAATAACGTCCACTGCTGGGATGACGGTAAGGCAAATAACCCGGACAGCGATACTCCGTGGCGCGGAGATTTTAAGGGACTTATCCAAAAGCTCGATTATATTAAGGCTCTCGGTTTCTCCGCAATCTGGATTACACCTATTGTAGAGAACGCTTCGGGTTACGATTACCACGGCTATCACGCCTTTGATTTCAGCAAGGTTGACCCGCGTTATGAGTCGAATGACTGTACATATCAGGATTTAATAGACGCCGCTCACGAAAAGGGAATCAAAATTATACAGGACGTTGTATGGAATCACACGGGCAACTTCGGCGAAACAAAGCTGGGACAGCTTTTTACCAAGGAGTATAAATCCATCAAGGACCTTGGTTCAATAGACTGTATGGTTCCCGTTAAGGGCTCTGAATTTATGAAATCCTATCCAAATTATGACAGTCTTGACGGTGATTCCCAGTATCAGGCAAGACTTGCGATTCTCAAAAATACCGACGGTAAAAATCATGATGTAAATAATTACTATCATCATGACAAAAACCTGTCCTGGGGTTCATATACTGAGCAGACAGGGCAGATAGACGGCGACTGTGTTGATGTTAATACTGAAAATCCCGAGGTAGTAAACTATATTAAGGATTCATATATGCAGTATGTTGATATGGGTGTTGACGGATTCCGTCTTGATACAGAAAAGCACATTAACCGCTGGACTCTCAACAGCGCATATTTCCCTGCGTTTAATGCAGTCAAGAATTTCTTTATATACGGTGAAGTATGCGCAAGAACTCACGACCTTGTAAACGAGGGCGGACTTTCCAATACACCGTTCTTCTACACCTGGAAGGAAACCGATTCTCCATGGACTAATAACTGGAGCAATACTAATATGGATTCAAACTACCAGAATTCAATTAAGCATTTTGGCGATTATTCTAATCGTGATATTAAACAGACAAGTACAAATGCTCTTTTGAACAGCAACAACACATATCATACGCCTGATAAGAGCAAGAGCAACGGTACAGGTGTAATCGACTTCAGAATGCACTGGGCGTTTGAGAACGCAAACAATGCTTATCAGAAAGCTAAAGAGGAAGACCAGTACTTTAACGATTCTACATGGAATGTTGTTTACGTTGACTCGCACGACTACAGCCCCGACTTCTGCCAGAAAACCCGTTATGTAGGCGGTACGGACGCATGGGCTGAGAATATGGACTTGATGTTTACTTTCCGCGGTATTCCCTGCGTTTACTACGGTTCGGAGATTGAGTTCCAAAAGGGACAGCAAATAGACGTAGGACCTAACGCTCCGCTTTCAACCACAGGACGCGCGTATTTCGGAGACAACATTGAGGGCAATGTTTCCGCGTCCGACTTCGGTCAGTACACCGCGAGCGGTGCGGTCGCTTCAACTTTAAGCAAGCCGTTAGCCGTTCATTTGAGCCAGCTTAACCGTATCCGCAGAGAAATTCCCGCGCTCCAAAAGGGACAGTATTCCGCTGTAAACAACGGTGGTATAGCATTTACCCGCCGTTATACCGAAAACGGTGTTGATTCACTCGCATGTGTTGCAATCAGCGGAGGAGCAACCTTTAATAATCTTCCCAACGGACGTTATGTGGACGCTGTAACAGGCGATGTTCAGAACGTTTCAAACGGAACTCTTACTGTCGGAAACCTCTCAAGGGGAAATATGAGAGTTTATGTGTGCTGTGCAGGAGGATTTAAAGGAATAAGTGGTAAAATCGGAACAAACGGAAGCTACTTAAAATAATTTGCTTTTTACCAAAATCTATGTTATAATATATTTCCAACATAGAAAATTACGCACAAATAACCAGCTATTAAGAAAAACGAGGTTATGTTAATTATTTGATAATTAAAACATATAAAAGTTTATTTTGTTTAATAAAAAGGGGATGGGTGCACCGTCCCCTTTTGCGTTTACTTTGTGCAATACAGCTTAAAGGAAGTGGTTTATATTGCCTAAGGATTTAGCATATTATGAAACTAACCGAAAACTAAGCTCTTTAACAGAAAAGCTTATGAAAAATTCGGTGATTGACAAAGAGCTTTACGCTAAATATGACGTTAAAAGAGGACTTCGCGATATTGACGGAAAAGGCGTGCGTACGGGACTTACGGATATTTCCGAAATTGTACAGAACAAGGTCGTTGACGGAAAAGTCGTGCCTTGCGACGGTAAGCTTTTCTATCGCGGATATAATATAAATGACATTGTAAAAGGTTTCGTAGATGACGGACGTTTTGGATTTGAGGAGGTTGTGTATCTCCTGCTTTTCGGAGAAATGCCTGACAAAAATGAGCTATCAGAATTTACGGATATGCTCGGAGCTTACCGTACATTGCCCACGAATTTTGTACGCGATGTAATTATGAAAGCCCCGTCGGCAGATATGATGAATACCCTCGCGCGCTCCGTTTTAACGCTTTATTGTTACGATTCTAACCCCAACGATACTTCAATCGAAAATGTGTTGCGCCAATGTATGCAGCTTATCTCGGTGTTCCCGTTGCTTTCGGTTTACGGTTACCAGGCGTATAATCACTATCTTCGCAATCAGAGCTTGTTTATCCACGTTGCGGACCCGAAAAAGTCAACTGCGGAGGTTGTCTTAACTCTCCTGCGCCCCGACCAAAAGTACACGGATTTGGAGGCAAAGGTTTTAGATATGGCGCTTGTTCTTCACGCTGAACACGGCGGAGGAAATAATTCATCGTTTACTACCCACGTTGTAACATCCTCGGGAACTGACACATACTCCGCAATTTCAGCGGCGCTTTGTTCATTAAAAGGACCTAAGCACGGCGGCGCAAATGTAAGGGTAAGCAAGATGTTTGAGGATTTAAAGATTAATGTTAAGGATTGGACTGATGAAGAACAGGTTGAAAAGTATCTCGGGGATATTCTCGATAAAAAAGCCTTTGACCGCAGCGGTCTAATCTACGGAATGGGTCACGCTGTTTACTCAATTTCCGACCCCCGCGCGTGTATTCTCAAAAGCTTTACGGAGAAATTAGCGATAGCTAAAGGACTTGAAAAAGAATACGGGCTATATAAGAGCGTTGAGGAGCTTGCTCCCAAGGTTATTGCGGAGAAAAAGAAGATTTATAAGGGCGTTTCCGCCAATGTCGATTTTTACAGCGGGTTTATCTACAATATGCTGAATCTTCCGACTGAGCTTTATACTCCGCTTTTTGCCATTGCGAGAATTGCAGGTTGGAGCGCTCACCGTATGGAGGAACTTATTAACGGCAATAAGATTATCCGACCCGCATATATGAGTATCTCCGCACATAAGGATTACAAAAAGTTAGGCGAAAGATAAGTTAAAAGATAAATTAAAAATCATTTTAAAACGGATTTTAATTTACTTTTGTTCAAAATGACAGTAAAAATAGCATAATGCACAAAACCCGCACTTTTATTTTGTGCGGGTTTTAAGTTTATATTTTTACATTTTCTATTGTGCATATTCTACAAAAATGATATAATTTTAAAGTGAAATGTTTGCAATTTATTGAATTTGCTAAAATCTACAATGAAAGGGTTGTATTATTTTGAAACAATATAACGCTAAAAACATTCTTAATATCGCGCTCGCGGGACACTCGGGCTGCGGAAAAACTTCGCTTGCGGAGTCTATGCTTTATCTTGCAAAGGCAAGCGACCGTCTCGGAAATGTGAACGACGGAAATACTGTGCTTGATTATGATGCAGAGGAAATTAAACGCCACGTTTCACTTATGACGGCAGTAGCTCCTATAGAGTGGAAAAATACTAAAATTAACCTTATTGATACTCCCGGACTTTTTGACTTTGAGGGAGGAGTAAGCGAGGGTATGCGTGCCGCCGACAGTGCTTTGATAGTGGTTTCAGGCAAGGACGGCGTCGGCGTCGGCACGGAAAAGGCGGTAAAAGCGGCAATTAAACAGAATATCGCTAAAATTTTCTTTGTTAATGGTGTGTGTGATGAAAACGCCCGTTTCTATAGAGTTTTTGAGGATTTAAAATCTACTTTCGGACCGTCAGTATGCCCGGTTGTTGTTCCTTATATTGAGAACGGCAAGGCTGAAATATACATAAATCTTTTTGAGTACCGCGCTTACCGCTACGAAAACGGAGTTGCTGTTCCGACTGATATGCCCGACCTCGGAGATAGATTAGAGGGCTTGAGAGAGGCTATCAAGGAGGCTGTTGCCGAAACAAGCGAGGAGCTTTTAGACAAGTTTTTGGAAGGCGAGGAGTTTACTCCCGAGGAAATCGCCGTCGGTGTTTCACAGGGCGTAAAGGACGGCTCTATTTGTCCCGTGTTCTGCGGTGACGCGCATAACACATTCGCTATAGATATGTTCTTGAACGCGTTGATTTGGCTTGCTCCTAAGGCTGATACCCACAATGAAATCGGAGTTGACCCGAACGGTGAACCCATTGAAATTTCCGTAACTCCTGACGGCGCGGCTGCGGGAATTGTATTTAAGACGGTAAGCGACCCGTTTGTCGGAAAGCTTTCTTATATAAAAGCTGTTTCGGGAAAAATCTCATGTGACGTTCCCGTAATTAATATGCGTACAGGCGAGCCAGTGCGTATTACAAAGGTTCTTACAGTAAGGGGCAAAAAGCAGGAGGACGCGCAGGCTATAAGCGCAGGAGATATCGGCGCTATTCCTAAACTCAATGATGTTAAAACAGGCGACACTCTTTGTTCACCTCTTAGAAAAGTAACCTTAGAGGGTATAAGTTATCCTGTGTCTTCTTATTCAATGGCTATTAAGCCCAAGACAAAGGGAGATGAAGATAAGGTCGCTCAGGCTGTTAAGAAGATTATGGAAGAAGACCCGACAATAAAGTATTTCCATAACCACGAAACGCACCAAATGATTATTTACGGTCTTGGAGAACAGCACCTCGACGTTGTTGTTTCTAAGATAAAGAGCAAATATAATGTAGACGCGGTTCTTGACGCGCCTAAGGTTGCCTACAGAGAAACTATCCGTAAGTCCGTTAAGGTTCAGGGCCGTCACAAAAAGCAGTCTGGCGGTCACGGACAGTTCGGCGATGTTTGGATTGAATTCTCGCCATGCGATAGCGAATCTTTAGAGTTCAGCGAGTCGATTGTAGGCGGTGCTGTACCGAAGGGATTTTTCCCTGCCGTTGAGAAGGGACTTAGAGAAGCTATTCAGAAAGGTCCTTTAGCTGGTTATCCCGTTGTCGGTCTTAAAGCTAATCTATACGACGGTTCATATCACCCTGTAGACAGCTCAGAAATGTCATTTAAAATGGCGGCGATGATTGCGTATAAAAACGGTCTTCCGCAGGCAAGCCCCACTCTGCTTGAACCTATAGGCGCGCTTTCCGCCACTGTTCCTGACGACCATATGGGAGACGTTATGGGTGAGGTTAATAAACGACGCGGACGCGTAACGGGTATGAATCCTGCCGGCGAAAAGGGTATGCAAATTGTCGAGGCGGAGGTTCCCGTTGCTGAAATGGACGATTTCGCGACATTTATCCGCCAGTGTACGCAAGGCAGGGGAAGCTTTACCTTTGAGTTTGTCCGCTATGAGGACGCCCCCGCTAACGTAGCCGCTAAGGTTATCGAGGCCTCCAAAGAGGAATAAAAAATTCTTAAATAAGTTTATGAGGTTTATGAAAAATAGGTAGAACGAAAAGGGGCTAATCATTGTTTGATTAGCCCTTGCCTTTGAAGAATTAAAAATTAAAAATTAAGAATTTTACAGAATACGTTCCTCTCTGTCTAAAAAACGGATAGAGATGAAATGTTTGATAAGATTTTTTCTCAGAACCTTTCCTTACTATCCAAAACAAGACAGAGTAAGAAAGGTTTGGGGGAGATGAATTTCCGATAGGAGCTGAAATGTTTAATGTGGAAAAACTAAAAATTTGACGTGGAGACATAAAATTTTAAAGGTAACCTTTTAATTACTATTCAAATTAGATTTAGAGGAAAAGTTTCTAAAAATTCTATAGCAGAACATATCCTCCCTATCCAAAACAAGACATAGGCTCAAACGTCTGGGGGAGATGAATTGTCAGAAAGGGACTGAAATGTCTGATGTGGAGATATAAAATTTAAAGGTAACCTTTTAATTCCTTTTAAAAATCGGATTTATAAGAAAAATTTCTAAAAAGTCTACAGCAGAACCTTTCCTCCCTATCCAAAACAAGACATAGGCATAGAGGTTTGGGGGAGATGAATTATCCGAGAGGGACTGCAATGTCTGACGTAGAGATATAAAAATTTAAAGGTAACCTTTTAATTTCTTTTAAAAATCGGATTAAAAAGAAAAGTTTCTAAAAAGTCTACAGCAGAACCTGTTCTTCCTATCCAAATTTAGATAGAGTAAGAAAGGTTTGGGGGAGATGAATTTCCGATAGGAGCTGAAATGTTTAATGTGGAAAAACTAAAAATTTGACGTGGAGACATAAAATTTTAAAGGTAACCTTTTAATTACTATTCAAATTAGATTTAGAGGAAAAGTTTCTAAAAATTCTATAGCAGAACATATCCTCCCTATCCAAAACAAGACATAGGCTCAAACGTCTGGGGGAGATGAATTGTCAGAAAGGGACTGAAATGTCTGATGTGGAGATATAAAATTTAAAGGTAACCTTTTAATTCCTTTTAAAAATCGGATTTATAAGAAAAATTTCTAAAAAGTCTACAGCAGAACCTTTCCTCCCTATCCAAAACAAGACATAGGCATAGAGGTTTGGGGGAGATGAATTATCCGAGAGGGACTGCAATGTCTGACGTGGAGATACAAAAATCAAGCGCGGAAATCGAAAAGGTTTTTTACGGGAATGTTTAAGGCGTCCGCTATCGCAAAAATTATCGAAAGAGACGCGCTGACAGAGGCATTTTCAATTCGTGAAAGATGAAGTCTTGAAATCCCGATAATTTCTGCCAATGCTTCTTGTGTAATATTTTGTTCCTTTCGGTAGTACGAGATATTAAGTCCTACTTTTTTAAAATTTTCGTAGTAATTATTATTCATATCCATCACCTAATACTATTGTATTACAGCAAAAGTTACTTATCCATTAACCAAAATATACCAAATGATATATAATACGATACAAAATTTATCTAATAATATATATTGCCCATTGACTTTTAAACGTCATAATGGTATAATCAATAAAAATCAAGGAGGTTTTTTATGAAAAGATTTACAAGGATTTTAAGTTGCGTTATAGCAGTTACGGTTATGTGCTGTTGTATCGTGACAGCTCCCGCGTCAGCTAAGGCGGTCGGCAAGCCGAAAATCAGCGTAAGCAATACTGCAAAGGGAGTTAAAATAAGCTGGAAAAAAATTAAAAACGTTAAAAAATATGTTGTTATGCGCAAAGAGCCTAAAGCTAAGAAATATAAAAAGTTAAAGACCGTAAAGCTTCGCTCGTATATTGATAAAAAGGTTAAATCAGGAAAAAAGTACAGCTATCAGGTTAAGGCGGTAAAGGGCAATAAAAAAGCAACTTCAAAGGCAAAGAGCATTGTTTATTTAAGCGTCCCGAAGTCCGTAAGCGCTAAAATTGTAAATGAGGTTGGGGACGATGACGACCTTGAGGACAGCTATTATATGGCTGTTGTTAAATGGAAAAAAGTAACGGGTGCTAAGAAGTACGAGGTTTACCGTTCAAAAATTACGGGAAAAAGCGTAGGAGCGTATAAAAAGGTTTCAAACGCGACTTCAACAACCTATTACGACTACAGCAATCAGTCGGGCAGTTATTATAAGTACAAGGTAAGAGCTGTTAATGGTTCATCAAAAAGCGGTTACAGTGCTGAAACCTCAAAGGCAGGTTATATGGAAAGCCCGTATGTAAGCGCGGAAATAAACAGTACATACGACGGAATAAAGATTAGCTGGGCCGTTTGTACAGGAGCAACAGGCTATAAGCTTTACAAAAGCGCGGATAAAGGAAAGACATTCACGGTTTTAAAGGATTCAAAATCCTTTAAAAAGACTAAGGACGAATATGGTGATTATGAGATTACCTATGAGGATAAAGACGTGACTGCCGGTAATGTTTATGTCTATTACGCAACTGCCTATAACTCAAGTTTAAGTTCCAAAAAAGAGAACAGCAACAAAAAACGTATTTTATTTAATAATTACGACTTAATTATTCAGGTCGGTGATTCAAAGGACAATGCGGAGCTTTCGCAGATGTATACGCTGATGAAGCTTATGTCTGCCGGTACTACTGAAATTAAGCTTTATTCAGAAGATGAGAGTGTTGTAAAGGTAGACGTCAGGGGAAGCGATATAACAGGTTATACGGTAACTCTTAAAGGTATCGGAGCCGGTGAAACATACATTGATTTCAAGGTTACCTATTCAGGTATTGAGGCGTCAAACCAGAGAATAAAGGTTAAGGTTTCATCCGAGCCTGTGTACGACGTAACCCTTAAAAAGGGTGAAACAGACGTGATATACCAGCTTGATGATGTTTTAAACAGTATATCATATTATGATAACGACGAAGTGATTGTAACAGTTACATCAAACGATACTAATATTGTAAAGGTAAATAATCCCAACTCCAGAAATTTCACGCTGACAGGCGTTAGCGCAGGCGAGACTTCCGTAAATGTGAAAATAGCGTTAGTCAGTATGGGGATTGTTCAGGAAGGCGTAAATCAAAATTTTACGGTTTTGGTAACAGAATAATATTATAAGATTATAATAATGCAGACAGCGGATTAAAAAGCGCTGTCTGCATTTTTGCATCATCAAATCCGATAACGGTAAAACATCAAAAAAACTTCTCACACTTTTAAAATGCCTCCATAAAATGTAGTGTTAACAAGCAATAACTTGCTTAATAATTATTTGGAGGTAATTACTTATGCCGGATATTCCTTTAAATTCTCCCGCTTGTGAAAACGGCGAGAACAGCAACCCCGCGCAGTCATTCTGCATTGACGCTGACCGCGTTTACGATTCGTGCGGGGATAAGGATTGTTTGTCAGAAATGAGGGTATTTTTTACCGAGGCTAACCAGTCGGTAATTAATACCGCAGTATCAGTAAGGATAAGAGAAGCAAATATCATAAACACTGTGGTAAACGTTGAGCCGGTAACCTACCATTGCGGTTTCTATTCTGTGGATATGACGTTCTACTTCGAGATTGTTCTTGATGTTTTCTCAAGCGACGGTTCTACGCCGACCACGGTTAACGGACTTTCCGTATTTGCAAAGAGGGTTATTCTCTACGGCGGAAGCGGAAACGTAGCGATATTTACAAGCGAGCCGGACAGCACGTGCGTTGACCCTGACGAGCAGAGCCTGCCGATAGCTAAGGTTCAGGTTGCCCAGCCTATGGCTCTTACAGCCTGCCTTACGGAGTGTTGCAGTCCCTGTATGCCGAGCGCGGCGATTCCCGAATGTGTAACAACGTATTTCGGAGGCGCGATAGTTCCGTCACAGTCACGTTCAGTTTTGGCTACTATCGGTGTGTTCACTATAGTTCAGCTTAAACGCACAGTACAGATGTTAATACCTGCGTACGACTTCTGTGTTCCTGATAAAGAATGTGTAACCTCTACAGATAACCCGTGTGATATGTTCTCACGCGTAGATTTCCCCGTAGAGCAGTTCTTCCCGCCCAATTTGGCTGACATTGACCCCGATAATATAGAAACATCAGGCTGTGGGTGCGCTAATCAAAATTCATAATTAATAAATAAATTTCGGGAAGATAGGCTTTTAATTAAGCTTATCTTCCCGATTTTTAAGTAATAATAAATTATTATTCAATTTTCTTTATCTGCCTTGAATATTCCTCGTAAAGCTTATCGGAAATTGCCATATTGCGTATTATATCCTTTATCGTTTTATCAAGACCGCTGTTTTCAGAGTAGTCGGCAGGGTAGATATAGTCCACTCTGTCTTTTCTTAAAAGCTCTTTGACCTTTTCGTCAAGATGTTGATATACCGCAATCGCCTTTCCGCCGTAGCTTTTCATCATTTTCATACACGGAACGTCCGAAAGCCCGTCTCCTATGTAAATCATATTCTGAAACGGAATACGTTTGCTGTCGTCGGGCATACTGCGGTTTAAATCGTCGTCGTTGGAAACGTCAAGCACGCCCTTGTTAATACGGTATACAAACTGCGTTTTGTTGGTGTAGTTAACCGCGGTTTTGGGCCAGACGGCATTGCCGTTTTCATCGTAAAGATATTCGCAGGCGAATATGTTTTTAAATTCACGGCTTATTTGTGTTCCGTCTATAATTTCTTTCATACCGGAGGATATAACATAATGCTCAATAATGACGCCGTTTTCCTCGCCGAACTTATTAATTCTTGAAAACCAGTCGGTCACTCCCTCGAAAAAGTCAATTCCTTTGCCGTTTTCTTCAAGACGGCTCCTTTTAAGGGGAATATTTTTTTCCTTTGAAATTTTTATCGCGGCGTACATATACGCGAGCACCGAGTCCATATGCTCTTCCTGCTGTACTTTATTTGTATAGTTCCAAAATTCGCTGACCTTTATGCCGAGACTCGGAATAAAACGGTAATTCTGCATATCCTTGGTGCAGAGAGTTTTATCGAAGTCATACATTATGGCTATAATAGGTTTACCTATATTTGTCAAGCTCAATACTCCTTGATTTCAATGCTTTTAATTGTTATATCTTTTTCGGGTTTGTCTTGAGCGTCGGTTTTTGCGGACGCAATTTTATCGACAACGTCCATTCCATCGTAGACCTGTCCGAATACCGTGTGGCCTGCGTCGACAGGATTGTAAGCTCCGTCAAGTGCCGGGTTACCTCCGTTTGCATCGTACAGCTTTCTTATTTCCTTGGGAACTACATCGGCGTCATATGCGGATGTTCCGATTTGTGAAACAAGCGACGCAAGCTGTGCGGTATCGTTTTTATATTGTGTAAAATAAGTTTTTACCTGTTCCCAGTTTGAAAGGCAGGAGTCAAATCCGCCGTCATTCTTAAACGATTCTTTATCCTTTTGATTGATGAAAAACTGGCTTCCGTTTGTATCTCGTCCGCTGTTAGCCATAGAAATTGAACCACGGAGATTAATAAGCTTATCGCAAAATTCGTCCTCGAATTTGCCTCCGTCATAGCTTTGTCCGCCTGTTCCGTCAGAGTTTTCATAATCTCCGCCCTGAATCATAAAGTCTTTTATGACGCGGTGGAAAATATTGCCGTTGTACTTTCCGTTTTTTGCGAGGTTAATGAAGTTTTCAACGGTTTTCGGAGTGTACTTGTCGAAAAGTCTTATAGAAATATCGCCCTCGCTTGTGTGCATAATCGCAATTTTATCACCCTTAGAGGGTTTGTCAAGCTGAAAGCCGTATTTTTCATCATTCAGATAGTTTATCTGCGGGTCGATTCCGAAATCCGAAACATCAATCCCCAGTTTTTCTAAATCCTCACACGCAGGGCTTTTTGCGGAGGTTTTCTTAGTTTCGGCTTTAGTTGTTTCTTGGGTCGTTTCCGACTTGTTTTCTTCACCGCAGCTTGAAAAAGCTATGGCGGTACCGCCTATAAGCGTGAGAGATAATATCAAAGAAATAATTTTTTTGAATTTCATATTTATACGTCCTTTCTCAATATATGAAATATATATTTTATTTTAGTATAAATACGGGCAAAATGCAAGAGTAATAAAATGACGTTTTTTTTCATATGTTTTCTTAGGAATTTGTTTATTGGAGGAATATCAATGTCTACATTCTTGCCCGAGGGGAATCTCTTGGCAACAGAAGAAAACCAGCTTTATATAAATAATCCCGAGAAATTAAGAGAAGCTCTGGTAAAGCAGAAAATACTTGAGGCAAAGGTTCTCGTTTGCGACCGAGGTCATAATCTTCACTTGAGCCTCGGCGGTGTTAACGCGGTTATTCCGAGGGAGGAAGGCGCGATAGGAATACGCGAGGGTACGGTTCGGGATATAGCGGTGATTTCGAGAGTTAACAGGCCAGTGTGCTTTGTTGTTACAGATATTACAAGTGATGAAAACGGAAACCCGCTCGCGATTTTATCGCGTGAAAAGGCACAGCGTATGTGCTATGATAACTATATAGATACCCTTATTCCGGGAGATGTTATTGACGCTAAGGTGAGCCACCTTGAAACGTTCGGGGTTTTTGCGGATATAGGCTGCGGAGTAGCGGCTCTTATGCCGATAGATACAATTTCGGTATCGCGGATTGTACACCCGCGCGAAAGATTTTCGGTCGGAATGAATATTAAGGCTGTAATAAAATCGATTGAAAACGGAAGAATCAGCCTGAGCCATAAGGAGCTTTTGGGAACGTGGCAACAGAACGCCGAAATGTTCTCACCCGGAGAAACCGTAACGGGAATAATCAGAAGCGTGGAAAATTACGGCTCGTTTGTAGAGCTTGCGCCGAATCTTGCGGGACTTGCGGAGCCTTATCCCGACGCTGAAGAGGGTATGCAGGCAAGCGTATATATAAAGAGCATAATCCCAAAGAAAATGAAAATTAAGCTTATTATTATTGATACCTTTGCGTATAAGTACAGCCCGAAGCCTCCTAAGTATTTTATAACGGACTCTCATATAAACCGATTTACATATTCGCCCGAAAACAGTAACAGGCTGATTGAAACCGATTTTAGTATAGAGAATTAGAAATTAAGAATTAATAAAGTAAAGGTAACCTTTTAGTTTCTTTTCAAATCGGGTTTATAGGAAAAGTTTCTAAAAAGTCTACAGCAGAACCTTTCCCTACTATCCAAAACAAGACAGAGTAAGAAAGGTTTGGGGGAGATGAATTGTCAGAAAGGGACTGCAATGTCTGACGTAGAGATATAAAAATTTAAAGGTAACCATTTAATTTCTTTTCAAATCGGATTTATAAGAAAAATTTCTAAAAAGTCTACAGCAGAACCTTTCCTTACTATCCAAAACAAGACAGAGTAAGAAAGGTTTGGGGGAGATGAATTGTCAGAAAGGGACTGCAATGTCTGACGTA
>CANQVS010000017.1 GCA_947627345.1 uncultured Clostridia bacterium | reverse complement strand
AAAAAGGGAAATACCCTTACCATAAAGATTAAGGGTAAAGCGTCCGCTCTTAATAATAAGTACAGCAGAACAAAAATTGCTAAAATTAAGGGTAAGGTAACAGCATCCAAAATTAAGATTGTAGGTCTGAAAAAGGGCAAGACTACACTCAAAATTACAGTAAACCACACAAAGGTTCTTAAAATTAAAGTAAAAGTAAAATAAATTATAAAAATTCGGTAGATTTTGGTTAAAACTAAAATCTACCGAAAAAATTATATATCCAATTTAGAGTTGTTAGAAAAGAGTATTTAAATTAAAGTGTGTATGTTAGGAAAAAACGTATTATGTATTTCTTACCTGAAAAACCTCCGTTTGTTTAGAATTGTATTATACAAATAAAAATTTCAAACTGTTCTACAAAAGCCAAAGGGATGCAACTTCTTTACGAAGTGATTTATTTAAAGGTTTGGCTTTGGTCTACCGATCCACAATAATAAAAATTTCCTGTTCTCTGCTGTCGAACAAGTTGATGTCAAAGAAATCGCGGACGGTGATTTCCAGACCATTGCAGATTTTCCTGATTGAAATTACATCGGATTCATACTCTTTTTCGTTGAGCATACTGTAGATGTTACAGGGCAAACACCTGAAGTATTCACCAGTGTGTTTACCGAGATATTTCGTTCCTTGCAAAGTTAGATAATTTTGACGGTAACAGTTTGTTTTGTGTCCATAACATACCCTCCATAGATTTATGTGCAAATTAATACTATTTTAATTTACGATCCCATAAAGGAGTGTAATGTTACTTACAAAGTCTGTTTCTTCGGACACATATACATATATAACCACTCAGAATGTATGAAATCGCAAAACGGCTTATTAAAGAGAAGAAGTATGTAGTATTTCTTGTCGGCAAAGACAGTGATTTTGATTTGGATGATACATCCGTAATTCGCCTCGCAGTGAGGGAGTTTGATTACGGGAACAGCATTCTTATCCGGGTTCTGCCGTAAAATAAAGGTAACATTAAAAATAAAGAAAAATGATGTAACAAAAAAGACATATTAAATAAAAAAGGAAATAATGCAGTATTAAAATTCAGTACCAGAAATTTGAGAGGAAAAAGGAAAAAAATTATTCTTCTAATAAAAAGGTTGCTACTGTAACAAAATAGTGAGCAGTAAAATCAAAAAAGATAATTACCGCTAAAATTAAAGTTACGGTTATTTCAAAAAATAAGATAGTGAAAGTATGGACCAAAACAATTAGGTTCACTCCCTGCGTATAAAAATTTGCTCCTGACGTTTTCAGGAGCAAATTTTCATATCAACTATTTTTATAAAAGGAGTGATTAATTGAATAACATGGCTTAAATGTATTTTGTTTTATATATAAGTTAAAATAATACAAAAGTCTTTTCTTTAAAATAAATAAAAGCTTTTCAAATGTTTAAAAAAAAATATATATTCCTACAAAATATTTCTTTTTAATTTTGGATATGTACTAAACTATTGATAATTATTGTCATTTGTGTTACAATAAACCCAAATTTTGAACTTGAAAAATGGATAAAAATTAATTACTAACAACGGCGAATACCGCTGGATGTTAGTTGTTTTTTTTAAGGACTGTTTTAAAAACATTTTAGAAAAATTAGTCTAAAACTATGGTGATTTTATTTAGGATTTTCAAAGAAGTTTTGAATATTGATTTTAACGGAAAGGGTAATGAATATGAAAATGACAAAATGGAATCGATTGCTTTCATTGATGTTATGCCTTATGTTGTTTTTAAGCATAGTAGGCGGAAGTGTTTTTGTAAAGGCGGCAACACCTGCAAAAGGCAGAACGCCTGAAGTTTCAAGAGTATCTGACCCCGAAACGATGGACTCATATCAAATGCTTGACGACAAAAACGGTACGCGATATGCGGGCCGTATTTGGTCTGATAAGTCTGTTTTCAGCTATGAGCAGTTAAACGGTTCTTTAAATTTGGATGTTGATACAGACGGGGTTAAGGGAAAAGTAGAATTTAACGAAGATTTTCTCCATGCCTTTTCAGTAATGGGTTCTACTCAGCAATATGCGGGACAGATACCAACGAATCTTGTTATTGTAATTGATAACTCAGGTTCTATGTATACCAATAATAAAACCGATTTTAAAAAGACAAGAATTTATAAAACAGTTGAAGCCGTTAACAGTGCCATTGACGCTTTTATGGAGGCGAATACATATAACGAAATATCTGTCGTTTTATTTGGAGATGGCGGTGAAAGCGGAACTGATACCGCAAAGACTATCATTCCTATGGGGCGTTATGCTTATCAAGACGGAGAAGGACATAAACCGTATCTCACGGCTGAGTGGGTAGATGATAAAAGCGGCGGATATGTTAAAGTAGATAATGATATTATATTTGGCAAATCGGGAACTACAAACTACAAAAACGGTACAACAAATATTCAGGCCGGTATATATCAAGGAATGAAAGAACTTCTTAACGCTGATAATAAAAAAGCCGTACTCGGTAATGTTACTGTTGAACGTATGCCGTCCTTAGTTGTTCTTACTGACGGTCAGGCGACAGACGCCCTTGTGGGAGATTGGTCTAATCCTAAATTAACAGATAATTCTCTTGAGGCGCTTGGTTTTTTAAATAATTTCAGCGATTTAAACAGTTCATTTGTCGGCGACTATATAAATTCAAGCGGAAGCCTGGCTTACAGTTGGAACCAGTTTGTTGAAATTATTCCTAATGACAAAAACTATCTTTATAATATGATTGGCGGACTACCAGACCCCAACAACAAAAATTTTCCAACTGCTGAGGGAAAGAAAAAGTTAGAGGAGTTAGCGGAAACTTACCAGAGTTCGGAGTCATATCTTTTACTTACGACTCTTATGACTGCTGGATATATGAAGAAAGCGGTCAGTAATGCTTATAATCAGGACTGTAGTGTTTACACGATTTCCGTAGATATGCCTGACCCGACAGGTTCAGATTTTGGACCTTCATCCGCAAACGGCGGTATAACCAGCAATGGCCCTATGATGAATCCGAACGTCTGCTTTAATAACGAATGGTTATCAAAATATATTAAAAATGACGATGATGGAACATTTTATGAAAAGGACAGCGTAGGCTCCAGAACAGTTCTCTCAATTGCTGACGCCATCACTGCTTGGTCTGAATGGAAAGGTAAAAGTGACGGCTCTGTTCTTCAGCGTATTAATTGTTATAGATCCCTCACATCAGGAACAAATCTTTCCAAGGCTGTCAGCCCTAACGGAAAAGTAGGGGCTAAAGAAGTTATTAAAAACTATACAGGTTCTCCTTCGCATTCTAATTTCTGGATTGCAGGTGAAAAGACTTTAGATGTAAAAATACCTCACCTTAATAGTTCTAATAACCCGTATCATATTTCGGAGAGAGATATTGATGTTAACTATGCAAATTTGGCTTATTATGCTTCCGCCTCCGAGGATGCTACACATTCTATCCAAAGTGTGTTTGACCAGATTATGGATACCATTACCAATCCTCCGTTTATACCTGTAGGCGGAACAAACGACGCAGGTGTAAATAACTCGCTTACATATATGGACCCTATCGGAAAGTATATGGAAGTAAAGGACGTAAAGAATATTTCGCTTTTCGGTGAACTGTATGGAGTTGTAAAGAGCAGTGTGTATGACCACAGCTTTATCGAGGCTCATACTCCGGCCGGAGGCACTTTTAGGATGGGCTGGTATAATTCAAGGGGAGCTTACCTTGGAACAGACCAGGGAGCAGGAAGCTTTGATAAAGGAGATACTTATTATTTAAGCGATGAAATGGCTAAGATGTATGTGCCGACGCTTATTGGAAACGAAGAAATAAGTGAAAAACAGCTTAATACGGTTTACACACTTTACCGTTTTAATTTAGACGAAAAAGAAAGAAAAAAACCTCGTTATAATCCTTGCTACGGTGAGGATTCTGAGGAAACCTACATTCTTGACGATATAATTGTATGGACCGAGGATACTCAAAATTATATAGACGACAGCGAGCTTGTTATAGATAGTGAATTTGACCAGGCGCTTTATATAAATATTCCCGCAAATGCTTTACCGCTTCAGAAGGCAACCGTAACCTTGAACAGCGACGGAGATGTAGAGTCATACGAAACAAATCTTGATAATAAAATGCAGACAACTCCGTTGCGTGTATTCTACACGGTAGGTCTTTCGGATTATATAATGAACGAAAAAGGCGACGATGTAGATTTAACAAAAATAAGCCAGGAATATCTTGATAAAAATACCGCAAAAGACGGTAGTTTATATTTCTACTCAAACTACTACAGCGCGACAAACTATGACGGATACAGTGCCTTGAGTGACCAAACAAGGGGAGACCCTGTAATTACATTCTCTCCGGGAAGAAACAACCGTTACTATGTATTCCAAAAAGCTTTACCGCTTTACGCGCACGCATATGAGGTGCAGGCGGACGGCTCAATAAAGAGAATTGATTTGAATAACGGAGACGGAGAGGGAAATTGGTCCGAAGGAGTTACTTGGGACGGAGAAATTTACGGCGGTGAATTTAAAGATGAAAACGCCGTAAGGCAAGCTCTTGCCGAAGGAAAGGTTAAAGCCGGAAACGCTGTATTTTTAAGCAAGGACGCCCTTGAAAATATTAATGCAGGCGATTCATCCGCAATACAACTCAACTCGAAAGACTATTACTTTATGATTAGTGAATATTATATGCCGACAAGTGACGGAAAGGGTGAGTTTGTAAGACGTGTCATTACGCGCAGGGGCGGAGAATTCGGTGAAGAGATTTCATCTGATTTAATCAGTAGTAAAGATATGCTTTGCTGGCACGATGTAAACGAAATTTATTCGGACGTTTATCCGTATCGCTCATCTGCTACAACAGGAGATAAAAGCCGAGGCAGAGATTATATCGGATATACTTTCGATGAAAACGGCAATCCCATAGAAAATGAGCTTAATAAACAAAGGCATAATGAGCTTATGGAAAAAGGCAGATGGATTTTGTCAGCGGCTCCGGGCGGCCTTCGTATGGGTAACCTTGAGCGTAGTGTAAATGCAAAAAAATCTAATGCCACGGGTACGTCGAGTAATTATTATCTTCCTACGGTCAGCAGTAATTCTACGGTAGGCGACGGAATAATTATCAACAGTTATCTCGGAAATAACGGCAGATTAGCTGTTGCGAATACTATGCTCCTTGTTACCAAAGAAGTCCAGAAATCTATGTTTGACAGCAGTTTAAGCCCTGATGAAGAATTTAATTTTGAAGCTTATGTTAAAGGTATTACGGGAAGTCATAACGTAATCCGTATAGGACGAAACTCGACTACAGGAGATTGGCAGCGGCGTATTTCAACTATTGATATTCTTACTGACAATAAGGGGCTTTTACAGTCGTCAAGTCATAATTTAGTGACTGTAAATGACAGATGTGAGCAGGATGAAGACGGTAAGTATTATGTTTATATAGGAAGTAACGCCAAAGAAATAGGCGACCAGTATACATTCCGTTTGTATATCTCTCCCGAAACCTCAAAGGAGACAGGTGAAGATTTTCCCGAAAGAGCAGGAAATAGTGATGACGGCAGTGGAAACACCGTTTTCTACGTTAAGGATGTTTATCTTATCCCAAAAAGCGAGGCAGACAATACAGATTGGAGCGTGCCTGAATACAGTGATATAATCAGCGGTTATGAAAAAGTTGATAATTTTGCGGTTGCAACTTTATACCCGTCAGGTTTCGGAAGCGCAAGCGGTGTAAAGTCTGACTACAACATCATCACAAATTATCTGACTGAAACTCTTAACTTTGACAGCAATAATAAGGCATCCTTTAAGCTTAAAGACGGCGAAGGTATTCTATTTAACGGGCTAAAGTTAAATACAGGGTATACCGTACAGGAAAATCTTTCAGGCGAGGAACTGGAGCAGGGATACGATTTTACAAGAGTAAAGCACGTTCTGACTCAAAGTTCAAGCTATACATACAACAAAAAGAGCGAGAATAATGGTGACCCTGCTGACCCGAAAGGTACAGGATTTATAAAAGATACGAAAAATAACAGCTATCTTGTTTTAGGTGATACTGCGATAGTTGAGGAAGCTGTACATTTTGAAAATTCCGCTCCCAATAACCTTAAAGAGGAAACAAGTCCCGGTGCGGATTTGCCGGTTAAACTCGGCAGTGAAATTGAATATGAAATCTCGTGGAAAAACAGCGAATTAAAACCCGCAGATGTTGTTATTAAAGATAAACTTGACCCCGGCGTTGACTATGTTGATAACAGCGCAAAATACGTTTATATTGATGAAAGCGGAAAAGAAGTTGAAACTTCAAGCTTATCAAATTGTACAGTAAATTATGACGCAAAGTCACACTCCCTCCTGTGGAAACTTAATAATCGCGCTTCGGGAGATACGGGTAAAATTAAATTTAAGGTTGTTGTAAATGAGAAAGCCGTTAAAGAGTGGAAGTATAATAACGATAGTTACGATGATACACCAGACACTTTAGGAGACGGCGAAGACAATAAGGTGTTTAACCGTGCCGTTGTGGCTGTGGGGGATAACGAATGGGTAACTAATACCATAGTTAACCCGATTTGGTCTCCCGAGAAAACAGAGGTTGACCCCGGTGATAAAAAAATTGTTCAGGTCGGCGATACAATTACATATGAAGTTTCCTGGAAAAATTACAGGGATAAAACCGCAGATGTTGAAGTAATGGACCGACTTGACCCGGGCGTTGATTATATTGATAATACGGCAGATTTTATTTTCCTTGATGAAAGCGGAAACAGAATTACCGATGAAGCAAAAATCGCTTCTCTCAAAGAGGGGTGCACGGCTTCTTACGATAAATCTTCACACACAATCATATGGGAGCTTAAAAACAGGGCCTCGGACAGCGAGGGTAAGGTAACATTTAAGGTTACGGTTAACAACGACGCTCTCAAAGATGACGAAAAAGTTTTAAATCAGGCAAGCGTAAAGGTTGCAAACGACCCGTGGCAGGATACTAATATAGTTGAAAATCCCGTTCCTCACGAAGAAAAAGAAGAAGTTGACCCGGGTGATAAAAAAGCTGTAAAATTAAATGATATAATAACCTATCGTGTTCATTGGAAAAACAATGAAAGCGGTGCTGCAACGGTAGTAATTAAGGACCCGTTGGATAAGGGACTTAATTATGTAGATAAAAGCGCAAACTTTGGTGGATTCTATGATAATTACAGCCGTACGGTAATCTGGGAACTTAAAGATAAACCTTCAGGTTCCGAGGGCTGGGTATCGTTTAAAGCAAAGGTTAATGAGAACGCGGTAGTACAAAGCAAGGTTGAAAATCAGGCTACCGTACAGGTTGGTCATAATCCCGAAGTAAAAACTAATATTGTGGAAAACCCGACCTGGGAGCCTCATAAAACCGAAGTAACTCCGGGCGACGGCAAGCTCGTAGATGTTGGCGAGGAGATAACCTATAATATTACCTGGAAAAACTACAAATCAGATAGTGCAACCGTAGTTATAACCGACCCTCTTGATACGGGAGTTGATTTTGTAAATGCGAGCGACGACGGCAAATATGATTCCAAAAATCATACCGTTGTTTGGACGCTTGAAAACCAACCCGCGGGAAAAGAAGGGGTAGTAACATTAACAGTAAAGACAAACTCAACCGCCGCTGTTTCAAAGTTAGTGGAAAATCAGGCGAGCGTAAAGGTTTCAAACGACCCCGAACAGTACACGGAGATTGTTGAAAATCCGCTTGAAGGTTTAGGCAACCTTTCCGTAGATAAAACAGTTGTTGGTATCAGCGGTTCAGATAAAACCGAATTTACTTTTAAGGTTGAATTTACACACCCGGACGGCATAAAGCTTGATAAAAAGTATTCCTATAAAGGCAGCAGTACAATTGACGGCGTACAGGCTCCTGCTGACGGAACTCTTGAATTTACAGAAAAAGACGGAGTTTACAGCAGTACATTTAAGCTTATGCACGGACAGAAAATTACCATTAACGGTATTCAAGCGGGAACAAAGTACACCGTAACCGAAGTCGGTCGAAACGGCTATAACCTTAAAAGCAAGCAGGGAACAGAGGACTCTATTAAGGCGGATAAGACAATGAGCGCATCTTTTGTAAATTCCCCTGCTCCCGTATTACCCGAGATGGGCGGTATAGGAACTTTGATATTCATTATATCGGGTGTTCTTGTACTTCTGATGTCGTTACCGGTAATCTATTATAAGTTTAGAAAGAAACGTAATTAAATACGTTTTCTATGATATTTATTAGTTTTGAAAAAAGGAGATAATGGAAAATGAAAAAGAAAATTCTTTTCACTAAGCAGTTAATTTCGCTTATGTTGGTTTTTATGCTGGCACTTTCAGTTGCTGTACCGGCATTAGCGGCAGAGGGCAGTACCGACTACTCTATCACAATTAACAACAAAGAAAACTTACCTGAAATGGTAGAAGGTCAGTTTACTGCGTATCAAGTCTTTAAAGGTGTGTTAAACGCTAATGAGCCTAATAACCGTCAGCTTGCCGATATAAGCTGGGGTAACGGCGTAAAATCGGCTGATCTTGTCAGCGCCTTAAAAAATGACGCAACTCTCAAAGCGCAATTTGAAGGCGTTAGAGATATAAACGACAACGATCAGGCAGTAGAGGTTTCCGATGTTCTTGTAAAGAACAAGGATGACTCATTTTTCCTCCAGGCATTCGCTAAGATTGTATCCTCCAATTTAAAAAGTGATGCGGGAGTAAATTCAAAGCTTAATACCGATAAAAACTCTGTTATAAACGTAAGCGACGCGGGATACTATCTTGTTGTAGAAAATGAAGAAAAAATCCCGGGCGTTGGAAGCGACGGTCAGGGTACAGGAGATGCTAATAAGGTTATATCAAGCTTTATTCTTGATGTACTCGGAAATCAAAGTATAAATATTAAAGCGGATATCCCCGATGTAACAAAGGATATTGTTGTTGATTCGAAAGCTGTTAAGGGTAATACCTTTAACATAAACGATACAGTTAATTTTAGACTTACAGGATTGCTTCCCAAGAACTTTGACAGCTACAAGACTTATTCATATAAGTTTACAGATACAGTCAGCAAGGGACTCACTCTCGTGTATAATCCCGACAAAGATGAAACAAAAACATCTCTTAAAGCGACTGTAAAGAACGGTGAAACTGAAACAGAGCTTCCCTCAGAGCAATACAAAGTAACCGTTACTAAAAAGGAAAGCGGAGAAACAGAATTAGGTGTAGAATTTAGCGATCTTCATAATCTGGTTGATACAAGCGGAGAAAAAGTTACCGTTGATTCTTCGTCAAACATTATCATTAATTATACTGCTGTAGTAAATGAAAATGCTGTTCCAGGCGTTTTGGGAAACCCAAATAAGGTTTATCTCGAATATTCAAACAATCCGAATAACAGCAGTAAAGGACAGACTACAGAAAAAATAGTCTATGTATATGAGTTTGGTCTTGCGCTTACAAAGCTTGCATCAGATACAAATAAGCCTTTGCAGGGAGCAGAATTTATACTCTCAAAAACAGAGGGCGAAAAGACCTATTACGCTCAGTTTAAAGAGGCATCAAAAGCCGGAGAGAACAGAAAGCTTCAGGGCTGGGTTGAGACCTCGGAACAGGCTACAAGTCTTGCAACTGACGCAGATGGTAAAATCAATGTTGAGGGTATCGAGGCAGGAACATATACATTAACCGAGAGCAAAACTCCGACAGGCTACAACACAATGAAATCTGTTACATTTACAATTACAGCAAATATAGATGAAAACGGAGTATTAAAAGGACTTTCAGCTGTACTTGACGGAGATAGTACAAACGTAAGTATATCAAACGACGGAATAATAGACACAGGTATTATTCCTATCACTCTTGTAAACCAGCGTGCTTCAAATTTACCGTTTACAGGCGGTATGGGTGTAGTTGCGATTTACATACTGGGCGGAGTTCTTTTAGCGGGAGCTTGTGTATATCTTATTGCAACAGGCAGAAAAAAGAAAGCGAAATAAAAAAATAAAGTGAGTTTTATACTCGGAAGAAAGGGTTAAAGCTTTTCTCTATGAGTACATCGGCAAGGAGAGCTCTGTATGAATAAAAGGCGATTGTCAACAGTTATATTGATAGTTGTAATTATTACAGGACTTTCCCTGCTTTTGTATCCTACCGTCAGCGATTATTTTAATTCGCTCGGATATCGAAAGACGATTGAAGAGTATCAAAGTAAAGTCGATGACATTGACTCTGATACATATAAACAAATTCTTAATTCTGCAAGAGAGTATAATAAAGAACTCGCAAAAAAGTTTTCGATGCTGTCTGTTCTGACTGATGAAGAAAAAAAAGAATATGAAAGTCAGCTTGATATAACAGGAACGGGAGTTATGTGTTATATTGAAATTAAATCAATTGATATTCTTCTCCCTGTATATCACGGGGTAAGCGATGCCGTACTGCAAAGCGGTATAGGCCATATAGAGGGTTCATCGCTACCTGTCGGCGGTAAAAGTACGCATACTGTTTTTTCAGGGCACAGAGGGCTTCCCTCATCAAAACTTTTTTCAAATATTGACCGCCTTAAATACGGAGATACATTTGCCGTTTGTGTGTTAAATGAAAAGCTGACTTATGAGGTCGATAGGATATTGACGGTAGAACCTGACGATTTAAAATCTTTAAGAATTGAAAAAGGAAAGGACTACTGTACTTTGATGACCTGTACGCCATACGGTGTAAACACCCACAGACTGCTTGTCAGAGGTCACCGAATTAAGACACCTGACGGGTCTGATATAGAACAAAATTTATGGAAACTTTTGAATATAAATATAATTATTCCTATTGCGGTAATAATTATTGTTTCAATTTTATTATTACTGGCTGTTCGTCGTAGAAAAAACAGACAGTAAAAATGACCGAATAAAATCCGTATAATAATTTGAGAAAAATTTATCATATAAAATCGTTTAGTTCCCCTCGCAAAATGTGCTGAATGTAAAATGCGATGGGTATTTAAGAAAGCGAGGAAGATTTACGCATCGCTTTCTTGTGAGCGAAGGAGAACCCAATATGAAGAAATATAAGCTACCAAAATTGCTCGCTTGTGTGCTGTGTTTTGCAATAGTATTTCTTTTGCCTGTTACGGCATTTTCCGCACAAGAAGGTTCGTTAAGTATTAATTTTCATAATGAGAAAAAATCTTTGAGCGGAGCGGATTTCAGTATTTATTATGTTGCTGTGCAGACCGAGACAGGAAAATATAAATATTCTGATGATTTTGCAAAATACCCTGTTTCATCACCTGATAGTTTAGACGACGACAATATGATGATACTTGCAAATACTCTGTATTCGTACGCTTTGAGAGATAATATCTCTCCTTTAAAGCAGGATAAAACTAACGAGCACGGCGGTTTAAGATTCAGCGATTTAAATACAGGCTTGTACTTGGTTGCAGGGGATACTTTTACGGAGGGAAATGATGTGTATATTCCTCAGCCTGTATTAGTATCAATACCTGCTAAAGACTCGCAGGGAAATCCTGTTTATGACGTTTCAATAGAGCCTAAATATGAGCTAAGAAATTCTGCTGAACCCGTTGAACGCCGTGTGCTTAAAATCTGGGATGACGATAAAAACCCCAGTAAACGTCCTTCGCAGGTAATAGTACAGCTTTTAAAGAACGGTGCCGTTTTTGACGAAGTTGTATTAAATGAAAAGAGTAATTGGCGTTATACATGGAATAATCTTGACGCATCATATAATTGGACTGTTACGGAAAAAACCGCGGTTAAGGATTACGTTGTAGCCGTACAACAGCAAGGAGTGACGTTTACCGTAACAAATACATATATCGGTGACCCGCCTAAAAAGATAACAGAAAAAACTACGTCAAAGCCTAAAAAAACTTCAGGAAATAAGGCGTTGAATAACCCGAATAGTCCGGAGCCGGGCGAAAAGGACAGTGTGAAAGTGGATAAAAAACTTCCTCAAACAGGACAGCTTTGGTGGCCTGTTCCCATAATGCTCGGCGCAGGTGTTGTATTTATTTTTATCGGTATAGTTTTGCACAAACGAAGCAAAAAAGAAAATGGGTAAGCGTTTAATAAGTTTTTTTGTAATAACAGCAGGTATATTTCTTGTCGGTTCAGCTGTATTTTTAACGTGCTTTAACATCTGGGACAACAGCAGAGCGGGAGAAACCGCGGGAAATGTACTCAAACAAATAGAGAAGGCGGAAAATCCTAAAAAAAATTCTGACAACGCAATTCCCGATTACGTTCTTAATCCAAAAATGGATATGCCCGTCATTGTGATAGACGGACACAGATATATAGGAACTGTAGATTTGCCTGTATTAGACATAAAACTTCCTGTAATGGAGGAATGGAGTTATCCTAATATGCGGACGGCGCCGTGCAGATATAAGGGTTCGGCATATCTTAATAATATGATTATCTGCGGGCATAATTACGCTTCACATTTAGGCAGACTTCAAAATCTGAGACAGGGCGACTCGGTAATATTTACTGACGTTGACGGAAACGAATTTAAATATACTGTAAAGAATATAGAATTGCTTTCCAAAACCGCGGTTGAGGAGATGGAGAGCGGAATTTGGGATTTAACTTTATTTACCTGTACTGTAGACGGACAGACAAGAGTTACCGTAAGGTGCAGTAAAAAATAACCATATGAAAAGCATCAGACATATAACTTTTAGTTTTATACTAATGTTATGTGTCTGTTTCTTTATCGGCTCTATGTCGTTTGGGTAAAACAAAAGAAAATTAAACGACAAATTTTAGCTGTTTTTTGAATTGTTTTACTATTAACAAATTTTTTCTGTATTTATAAGGTATTTAGATTGAAAATATTTTGGTAAAATGGTAAAATGAAACTGAAAATTACTCTCGGGAGGATAAATGATGAAAAGGTTACTTAAAAAGTTTACGGCATTTTTAATATCAGGACTCATAACCGCGTCCGTGGCTGTTGTTCCCGCTATGGTTACAGCGGTTGAAGATATTAATACAAATGCCCGTTATGTTGAGGGAGAGGCTGTCGTTGTTTTAAAGAACAGCGCAAATTCTAACTATACTAAACAACAAAAAGCGGCCTTGGTTTACGGAAAGGGAGTAAAGATTAAGGATACCTATTCCTTTAATAAAAAGTCGGGTGACATAAGAGTAGCCGTACTTAAATCGTCAACTCTTTCGACTAAGCAGATGGTGTCTTCTTTAAAAAAAGACAGCAAAATTAAATATGCTTTTCCGAATTTTATTATGAAAGCCGCTTCAATAACTGACGATGAATACAGTGATTATCAGTGGGCGCTCGATAATAAAGGACAACAAAACGGAACAAAGGGCATGGATGTAAATGCGGATGCGCTTTGGACAAAGGCGTCAGAATCAAAGGACGAAAAGGTTGTTGCGATTATAGATTCCGGCGTTGATTATAACAGCGAGGAATTTAAGGATGTTCTTTGGAAAAATCCTTACGGCAACAAGCTTGTCGGAAAATTCGGAGCGGATTTCACCGGAATGATAGAGGACGGAACTCCCTTAGACGACAACGGCCACGGCTCGCACGTCGCGGGAATTATCGCGGGGAAATCCGATAATAAAACAGGTATCAGCGGTATTAATAAAAGCAATGTTAAAATTATGGCGCTAAAAATGCTTGACTGTGACGGTAACGGTCCTTTTGATTCGGAAATGGCTTGCTTTGAATATGTTGAAAGAGCATTGGAACTCGGTACAAAAATCAGCGCTATTAACTGTTCGTTCGGCGGATACGGCGACGAAGAATCAAAAGCGTTTTTGGACGAGATGTTTAATTATTTCGGCTCAAAGGGCGTTATTACCTGTGTCGCGGCGGGAAATGAGAGTACTGATTTAAATGAACAAAACGACCCCGATTCGGGATTTTATCAGGAAAATGGTATTATTCTTCCCGCATGCAGTGACAGTCCTTATTGTATAACTGTAGGCGCAAGTAATGAAAACGACGATTGCGCGGATTTCTCAAATTACGGTGATAAATATGTGGACGTCGCCGCTCCGGGTGCGGATATTTTGTCCACCGTTTCATACAACTGCTTTAATCCGTCTGTTTATTCTTTGAGTGATAGAGAGAAACTTTGCGCTTATTATCAGAATTTTGACGGAGAGTTTAAAGAATCCGATTTTGGATATCCGAATATTTTAACAAATATAGACGCAATGCCTGATCTTTCACAAACCCTGAAATTTGAGAAGTCAGATAAATTTTTCGGCTTGTCCGGAAAAGGTCTTAGCTTCAGTACAGAAGAACAAAATGAGTACGAATCAACGAATTACGCATTTGAAATTCCTTTTACTCTTGAGGATGAAAATAAGGATTACAACATCAGCTTTATGTGCTCAAGCCCGAGTGAAACGGAGGGATTTGTTTTTGATGTTCCTGCTGACTGCGACATTTCAACCAAGGTGAATATACCCGAATTTGAATATAACAGCTTTCATTTACAGGGCGGAAATTACTGGTCGCACGAAACCTATGAAATTGATACCTCGTTTAGCTCTTATGATAAATCTAAGGACAGAAAGCTTGTTTTTGTTATTTCCGCTTCAGAGGATTTTATTATTGACGACCTTGCAATAAGCAGTCAGAATGTATCTCCTGACGATTTCGGCAAGTATAATTTCTATTCAGGTACGTCAATGGCCTGTCCTTATGTTACGGGAGCGGTAGCGCTTGTTGAAAACGCTTATCCCGACGCCTCAATCTTAAAGGTAATAAATATTATAAAAAATTCAGGGCGTTCAATCACCTCTCTCGAAGGTAAAGTTAAAAGCGGAAAAACTTTATCGCTTGATAATATTGACAAGCTTCCGCCGATGATTGTCAATGCCGAATATAATACTGACGGCAATGTTGAAATTACAGGTGTGTTTGATGATGTCGGTTCAGTTTATGTGGACGGCAAAAAAGCTGATATTATAAGTAAAAATTCCGAAAAGCTTGTTATTAAAGATAACGGATACAGTACATATAATGTTAAAATAAAGGTTGAAAACGCCTACGGCATTGATGAGTTGGAAGTTTTACTTGTAAATAAAAAGCCCGTGGAAAAAACGACAAAGGTAAGCGGAAGTCCCGAAGATACAAGTACGGCTATGATGGTACCTGCAGGAAACAAGGCTTATTTTGTTGATACGTTTAATGGAAAAATCGGCGTTTTAAATACAAATTCTCCGAAACAAAGCTACAGCTTTACAGATGAAATGTATGAAATTGATTTAAAATCCATTTTTAACTCTGAAAATTATGTCATTCAGAGCGCTGTTTACTATAAATCCAAAATTTATTTTACTGCGGTAAATTATATATCATATAATAATAAATTTATTATCGGTTATGATACGGTATTCGGATATTATGACATTAACAGAGAACATACGGAAAAGCTTTGTGAAATACCTGACGAGTGTTTTGAGGGCTCAACTTTAGCTTTGTTAAATGATAATTTATATCTTATGGGAGGTTTGGATGTTAAGGAGCTGACCTTTACAGACAGCGTTTATAAATTTAATTTTACCGATAATACTTTTGAAAAAACGGAATATAATCTTCCGCAGAATAGAGCCTATACAAGCTTTATTCAGTACAATAATAAGCTTATTGGAATGTACGGGGCGGAAGAAAGCGGAGAAATGCCTCCGGCAATTGTGTTTGACGGCTCCAAATGGAAAACATCTTCATTAAAGCTTGACAGTACTGATTTTTATAATCATAAAATTTTATCAGACCAATCTGTAAATGTCTTTGAGGGAAATGTCGGAATTGATAAGGACGGTGTGTTCTGCAACGGCGCATTTGTTTCAGGTTTAGGAGATACATTTACTTACGATGCCGAAAACGATAAAATAATTGAGAGCGAGTACTGCTATAGGAAAAACCTCGATGACGCAATGCTTGTCGGTACAACAGTTTCGGGCGCGTTTGTCGGATTTAATGTAATTGAAATCAAGACAGATGAGCCAAGCGAGGAATACAATATGTTTAACAGCGATAGTTTTTTCAATAATACGTCCTCACAAGAAACTCAAACTGTTAATACATATTTGATTGAACTCGACAATGTTTCTCATTACCGGCCTGTTGAACCTCAGCCCGTACCCGACCCCGAACCCGTTTCGCCAAAGCTGTCGGCAACATCGGTTTCCCTTAAAGCGGGCGGTGTGAAAAAGCTTACTGTTACAGGCGAAACAGTAACCGATTGGAGCAGTTCCAAAAAATCGGTTGCAACCGTAAATAAAGGAAAAATCACGGCGCTTAATAAAGGAAATACAACAGTTACCGCAAAGCTTGAAAACGGAAAGAAATTAAGCTGTAAGGTAACCGTAACATCCGCTCCGAAAATTAAAGTTAACGGCAAAAAGTTTTCAAAGTCTAAGCAGTATTCCGTTAAGAAAAACAAAAGCCTTAAAATTACAGTCAGCGGAAAGGCTCCCTCCGTTAATAATGTTTATAAAACCTCTAACAAAAAGGTTGCGAAAATAACCTCAAAAGCTTCCGCAAAAACCGTTAAAATTAAGGGCATAAAAAAGGGTAAGGCTAAAATCACATTAAAAGTAAACGGAGTAGCGTTTAAGATTAAAGTAAAGGTAAAATAAATTTGCTTTATAAAGTGAATTTTAAAATGCTTGAAGGCGCAGGTGTTTTAACGCACCTGCGCTTTAGTGTTTTAAGTTAATATTTTATATTTCAGATATTTGTATTGTACCTCAGTTTGTTTTGTGATATAATATTTTCATTTAGTGAAAGGAGTTTTAAAATGAATTATAAAGAGGGTACAAAGTGCGTACAGGCAGGCTATACTCCAAAGACGGGAGAGCCGAGGATTTTACCTATTATTCAGAGTACAACATTTAAATACGATACAAGCGAGGCTATGGGAAAGCTTTTCGATTTGGAAGAAAGCGGATATTTTTATACGCGTCTTTCTAACCCGACTTCAGACTGCGTTGCAAAGAAAATCTGTGAGCTTGAGAAAGGCTCGGCTGCTATGCTTTTGTCGTCAGGACAGGCGGCAAACTTTTTCGCTGTGTTTAATATAGCCTCCGCCGGCGACCATATCGTTTCAAGCGCGGCGATTTACGGAGGAACGTATAATCTGTTCTCTGTTACAATGAAACGTATGGGAATTGATTTTACGTTTGTAAGCCCAGATTGCAGTGAAGAGGAGCTTGAGAACGCCGTAAGACCGAATACCAAGGCGATTTTCGGAGAAACTATCGCAAACCCCGCGCTTGATGTGCTTGATATTGAGATGTACGCGAAAGTAGCTCACAAAAATGGAATACCGCTTATTGTTGATAATACTTTTGCAACTCCTGTTAACTGCCGTCCGATAGAATGGGGAGCGGATATTGTAACTCACTCAACCACAAAATATCTTGACGGACACGCAACCTCCGTAGGCGGAGCGATTGTAGACAGCGGTAAATTCAATTGGCTTGAACATTCCGATAAATTCCCCGGGCTTACAACTCCCGATGAAAGCTATCACGGTATCGTTTATGCCGAAAAATTCGGTATAGAGGGCGCTTATATCAACAAATGCGTTGCCCAGCTTATGCGCGATTTCGGAAGTATACCTTCTCCATTTAACTCTTTTCTTTTGAATTTAGGAATAGAATCTCTCCACGTCCGTATGCCTAAGCATTGTTCAAACGCACAGAAAGTTGCCGAGTTTTTAAACTCTCACGAAAAGGTCGCGTGGGTTCAGTATTGCGGACTTGAGGGGGATAAATACTATGAGCTTGGTAAAAAATATCTTCCGAACGGCTCCTGCGGAGTTTTGTCGTTCGGAGTAAAGGGCGGAAGAAAAGCCGCGGAAGAATTTATGAAACATTTAAAACTTTGCGCGATTGTCACTCACGTTGCGGACGCGAGAACAAGCATACTCCACCCCGCAAGCTCTACCCACCGCCAGATGACCGATGAGGAACTCAGAGCGGGCGGAGTTGCGCCTGATATGATGCGTTTAAGCGTAGGGATAGAGGACGTTGAGGATATTATATCCGACATAGAAAACGCTCTTAATGCAATATAATAAATATAACGGCAAGGCTTAAAAGCCCTGCCGTTTTCTTTACTTCCTGTTTCTTTTATGTTACAATTAAAAAACAGGGGTGAAAAATGATGAAATTTGTAGAAGAAAGTATAAAATCAATTTTGGCGGGTATCGCTATTTCAATCGGGGGAATAATATATCTTTCGGTTGAAAACAAATACGTCGGAGCCGTGTTATTTTCTGTCGGACTGATGGCGATTGTTTCTTTCGGTTTAAGCCTTTATACAGGGCGTATCGGATATGTTTTTGATAATGACAGGAAGTTTTTCCTATACACGCTGTTTTCTATTGTGGGAAATGCCGTAGGCTGTTTTATCGCGGGAATTGTCAAATCTCCTATAGGAGAAGTGGAAAAAATCGTTTTGGCAAAACTTGAGAAAGACCCGATTAATGTATTTACAGACGCTGTATTTTGCGGAATACTGATTTACATATGTGTAGAAATTTATAAACGGAAAAACACATACTTCGGTATAATTTTCTGTATCCCTGCGTTTATACTCTGCGGATTTGAACATTCAATTGCCGATACATTCTACATAGTAAACGCGCGCGCCTTTTCTTTTGAATCTCTTGTATTTTTGCTGATAGTAATAATAGGCAACGGTGTGGGAGGACTTCTTATTCCCGCCTCGCTTAAATTTGCGAACAATATGCAAAAAAAGAAAGAGAAAAGTGCTAATATTTAAAAAAAGGCCGATAAGTTTTGACGTTTACAAAACTTATCGGCTTTGTTATTTGTATATTATTATTTGTAATATTATAAGGATTTATCGTTTGTTTTTGTATTTTCGCAGTTCTTTGGACAGTTAAAGCACTCACCGCAGCAGTTTTTGCCGTTTGTGCGGTTTTTAATTATTTTCCTTATTGCAAGAAAGACGACAATGGCGATTGCGATTATTATTAATATATCAGCAAAGTTCATATTATAACCCCATAAGTATTCCGATGATGTGCATAAATAATGCAACAAACCAGGCAACAAAACATTGCCATACAACAACGCCGAGTGCAATTTTTCTGCCGAGTTCCCGCCTTATAGAGGCAATTGCCGCTACGCACGGTGTGTATAAAAGGCTGAAAACGAGCAGGCACGCGGCTGACAGGGTGCTCATCATTTGAGTTACTCCGCCCGAGCCGTACAGCACATTCAGCACGGAAACAACGCTCTCCTTTGCCATAAATCCGCTGATGAGCGATGTGCATATTCTCCAATCGCCAAGTCCGATTGGAGCGAAAATCGGAGCTAATAATCCCGCAATTTGTGCAAGTATACTGTTTTCGGGATTTGATACAAGATTGAAATGTATGTCAAAGCTTTGTAAAAACCACACTACTATTGTAGCTATTAAAATAATGGTAAAAGCTCGCTGTAGAAAATCCTTTGCTTTTTCCCATAAAAGCTGTCCTACATTGCGGGGCCTCGGCATACGGTAGTTCGGTAGCTCCATAACAAAGGGAACTGCCTCGCCTTTAAAAAGTGTATGTCTGAATAGTAACGCTACAAGTATACCCACGGCTATCCCGAGCAGATATAAACCTGTCATTATAAGTCCGCCGTGTTTGGGAAAGAAAGCGCTGACAAAGAAAGCGTAAATCGGAAGCTTTGCCGTACAACTCATAAACGGCGTGAGAAATATGGTCATTTTTCTGTCGCGTTCGCTGGGAAGAGTCCTCGTTGACATAACTGCGGGAACGGTACAGCCGAAGCCTATCAGCATAGGAACAATACTTCTTCCCGAAAGTCCGATTTTGCGTATCAGCTTATCCATAAAAAAAGCAATTCTTGCGGTATAACCGCTGTCTTCAAGAATTGATAAAAAGAAAAACAGAGTTACTATAACAGGAAGAAAGCTGAGCACGCTCCCGACGCCCTCGCATATTCCTTCTATTATAAGTCCGTGTATGACTTCATTTACATTCCAGCTTGTAAGCGCGTTATCAAGCAAGCCTGTTACGCTGTCAATTCCGAGCGACAGCAAATCCTGAAGAAATGCGCCTATAACATTAAAAGTAAGATAGAATACAGACGCCATAATTAATATAAATGTGGGAATAGCCGTGTATTTTCCCGTGAGAATTTTGTCGATTTTCTGACTTCTTATATATTCTTTGCTTTTTTTAGCTTTTATAACGCAGGCATCAGTAACCTTTTTAATAAAAGAAAAACGCATATCGGCAACCGCGGCGCTTCGGTCAAGACCGCGTTCGTTTTCCATCTGAACAATAATATGTTCAAGCATTTCCTTTTCATTGTTATCAAGGTTAAGCTTTTCAAGAATAAGACTGTCGCCCTCGACTATTTTCGTGGTGGCAAAACGCGCGGGGATATTCGCTTTTTCAGCGTGGTCCTCAATAAGGTGGCAGACTGCGTGCAGACATCGGTGTACGGCTCCGCCGTGGTAGCTGTTATCGCAAAAATCCTGTTTCAGAGGGATTTCCTGGTAGTGCGCAATATGAACCGCGTGCTTTACAAGCTCGTCAATTCCCTCGTTTTTTGCGGCAGAAATGGGAACCGTGGGGACACCGAGAAGCTCCTCCATAAGGTTTACGTCTATGTAACCGCCGTTGCCTGTCAGCTCATCCATCATATTCAGTGCGACAACAACGGGAATGCCAAGCTCCAAAAGCTGCATTGTAAGATAAAGGTTGCGCTCAATATTGGTAGCGTCAACTATGTTGATTATCGCCTTTGGCTTTTCGTCCAGGATAAAATTACGCGATACAAGTTCCTCGCTTGAATACGGCGACATTGAGTATATGCCGGGCAAATCCGTAACTAACGTGTTCGGATATTCTTTTATAACTCCGTCCTTACGGTCAACCGTAACGCCGGGGAAATTGCCTATTCTCTGATTTGAACCTGTAAGCTGATTAAAAAGAGTTGTTTTACCGCTATTCTGATTGCCTACTAACGCAAAGCTTAATTCAGTGCTGTCGGGCAGGGGATTGCCGTCACCTTTTTGGTGAAATCTTCCTTCCTCTCCCAATCCCAAATGCTCGGTTTTTCTTTTCGCTTTACCTGGTTTATTTGCAGAAACCAATTTATCAATATGCTTTACAGTAATTTTCTGCGCGTCCTCGAGGCGCAGTGTCAGTTCATAATCGTGTATCCTTATTTCCATAGGGTCGCCCATAGGTGCATATTTAATAAGCGTTACCTCACTGCCAGGAATAACTCCCATATCGAGTAAATGCTGTCGTAAAGCGCCTTTTCCGCCTACGCTCTCAATCTTTGCGTGTTCGCCGACCGCCATTTCCTTTAATTTCATTCTCTGCTCCCTAAATTAAATCTACCTGAAATTATATCATAACCGAAAATGTTTGTCTATAAAGTTATCTACTCATTTATATGTAATTGTGTTAAAATTTAGATATAAAAAATCTCAAATAAAAAAGCCGATATGATGAAAAATCAAAATCGGCTTTCAATGGCGTCCTCGGCGGGATTCGAACCCACGGCCTTTCGCTTAGGAGGCGAACGCTCTATCCTGCTGAGCTACGAAGACGTGTATTAAATTTTATAAAATTTCAATAAAATCACTTTTTAGTTAAAGTTATGTTTTGAAAGGCAGTAATTGGAGCATATATTTTTATCTTGTTTATTTTATAATATGATATATATTTTGTCAAGAATTAAAAAAACCTCAAAACATAATAAAAATAAAAAAACCAAGGAAAATCCTCGGTTTTTTGCGGAGGACAAGTATGTTAGTTTTATGAAAAGCCGACATCTCGCTTGTCGGGACGTGTGGCAGAGCTAAAAGGTCATAAACGCTCCTCCCTAAAAATCGTCCGCAGGACGATTTTCTTAACGGTCGGCTTCAAATCCCTTGTCACAAAAAAATACCAAGGAAAATGCCGAGTGCTCATAAGAATGCAATTCAAAGCACACAGTGAAACCGGCATTGCAAGATAGGATGCAGGTATCGTTTTATACAAGCTACCATTTCTACTTCCTGCGATGAAAAAAGAGAGGGCAAAATGATGATGGCGGGAGCAAAAACGCTCCCGCCTTTTTTCATTGCTCAATCTTAGCGAGCAGACCATTTGGATATCCAAACGGTAAAACTGCCCGCGAATGAGCATTCTTAGCAAGCAGTACATTTGTATAGCCACTATACAAATACCTCGTTAGGATTATATCCTAAGACCTAAGAAACAGTCACAGCCTATCTCCATATGGCAGCGTTTTAATGTAACGATCCATCCACTTCCAATCAGGTATATAACCTTGTGGTGAATACTTGTGAGCATCATCAATTATAGGCTCTCCATTAGCGTTTCGTTGTATTGGAAGCGTAAAGCCAAAATCTGTTCTAATATGGGTATTTAATTCTCTGCCGAAAGGAAAATATTTGTACTTACTCTCGTTCATAATGCAGGTTGTTATAAATAATTTAGCTGAATCAGAAACATTTTCATCAAATTCAAGAACCGACACATTTTGGGAAGTATAAAAGTCTTCAACTTGCAAATATGAAGAACCCAAACTACCGCCAAGAGCCACCGTGATGCATCCGGCTTTATATGGTTTAACAATATTACCGTTGTCGTCGGTTACAAAATCAACTTTGCCTGCCACACCATTATTATCGGCAGAACGACCTACAAAATTAACACTTGGGTCCTCCATACTCATAGCTGAGTAATCCATTTTATTTCCCATTGTTATAGAGCAAATATCTTTAAGAAGAAAATATTCCCACATATTAGTGTTTAATTCAAATAGCGTATTATTGGCGTTCTCTGTTGTTAGAGGGGTATGATGAAGTGATTTTATATATTCCTCCATCCATTGCCAATCTGGTACATATCCGTCATCAGAATACTTTTTTGTAATATCTATATAAATTGTTCCATCCTCATTGTGTTGTGCAGGAAGCTTAATAATAGTGAGGTTCATATTATCAAGCGTCCACTTTCGCCCATAGGAAAACTTATACTTTTCTTGTCTTAATACAGTAGCAATAAATAAACCTATTAGTTCATTAAATCCCTCGTATTTCGAATATAATGCATTAACATCATCTGTTGCCCAGTAGGGATCTTTTTGATAAAATGCTTCCCCCACAGAGCCATTATAACTAAGCGATATGGTATTGCCTTTATGTATTGGATCTTGAGCTATATGATTTGCTATACCATTATTGGAGTCGATTGCACCAATATAATTATTGCTTCCATCTTCTTGTTCTGCTGAGGTCAAGCGTTTTCCTTTTTTTATAACAAATAATTTTCCTAAAACAAATTCTTTCCAGTATGTTGTATTAAGATTCATATATTTTACCCTCCTTCATTAAATAAGCAAGGTAATTATTAAGTGTTTGTTGAAAGTCAATCTCGGAAAGTTTGCTATAATCAGTTTTCATATATGCTTCGCAAAGCCATTCGGATTTGCCGCTAACAACGGATGTGGATGATTTACCATCAACAGCTTTCTTATTGTTGAATAAGTAAAGCCATTCATCTTCAATAACTTTCCATTTTGAGTTATTGTTCTCGTCGAATTGCTCAATTCTTCCAAGATTTTTTTTCTTTTTAAATCCATCCTCTTTGCAGTAGCCAAAGAAAGTTTCATTAACCGTGCCATCCGCTTTTTTATGTGGCTTACCTAATGTAAACAACATAAGGCAAGCAGAAACAGATGCACCCGGATAGAAAATTTCATTAGGAAGTGTAAATACTGCTTCAAGAGTATTATTTTTTAACATTTCGACTTTTTCATTTTGAATAATTGTGCTTGTTCCAATAGCAGCAGAAACAGGAAGTAGAACTGCAAGTTTAACAGTTTTTCTTATTTCATCGTTATTTTCGCGTTCTTTATTCATCTCTGCAATAACATCGGACAGATAATGGATAAAAACTAATCCTTTTGTAGGATCTTCCTTGCCATCTTTTGCTTTTCCCCAATGCTTTTTGTATTTTTCAGGGATGCCGATAGGTTTGGCATTATACGGGGGATTCATCAAAACAATATCAGGGTCAGCAGTCTTAATAAATGCCTTACAATCAAAACAACTTCCAAATTTAATGTTGGAGTTACCGTCACCGTGAATGAGCATATTGGTGGTAGATAGACCATAAGCTTTTTCTTCAACCTCTATGCCGTATATATGATCTTTTTTTACAATGTCCTGCAATATCTTTGCTTCATCTTCGGTCTTATCACGACAGCAATCGGCTAATTCCTTAACCATAGCTTGCACCAAGAAAGAGCCACTACCACAAGTGATATCAAGTACACGCTTTGTTCTATCAACTTCAGTTAATCTGCACATAATTTCTGTTATGTGGTCAGGGGTAAACGCCTGATTTTTATCTGCTTTACCAGTGTACTTGTTAAATGCGATAAAAAATAAATTTAAAATATCTTGTCCCTCAGAACTGTTTGTATCAATATACTGATAAATGTCCATAAGAATGGTATCCAAAATTTTAATCCAATTGGTTATTGTCAGCTTTTTTACTTTTTGGTCATTTAGAACATTCTTCTGAAGTAATTCAATTTTCTTCGCTTTGTTGTCCGAACCATCGAGCAGACTATCCAACGTTGATTCTATAGCAGCACGAAGTTGTTTTCCATCCATTACAGACCAATGAGCATCAAGAGTTTGCTTAAATTTTTCGTCAATTTTCTTTGTGCCAAATTTTTCAACCAAATTTTTGAGATAGAGAAGTGTTGTTCCAACAAACTGGCTGCGAAGTCTTTCGTCAATATCCATTTTATGAAGAAGTTCATTCAAATCATATGTATTTTTCAAGACTTTTTCTCTGTCGTTTTGTTTACTTACATCAAACAGACCAACATAATGTTCCATTTTATCAAGAACGGTTTCGTCAGTTAAAATATGTGCGTCATCGACGGCGGACTTCCAAACTTTGATTTCATCATTATTCGTGTTTGCAAGAATAGCAATAATTTTCTTCCCGTAATGCAAGACGCGTTCCTGTAGGAGGTATTCATTAAGTTGTGCTTCATCAGATTTTTTGAATAATTGCTTTGTTTCAATAAGAACAACTATATCGTCTTTTTCAAAACGGATATCAAGTTTAAAATGAGATATACTGCGTCCTAATGCAGTTTCAAGATTCGCTCTTGAACCAGCCTCTTGAATATAGCTGTATTCGCCACCTTCAATATTAGATGTCATATATGCATTTCCAATGCGTTCAATCATATCGTGTCTTGTCATTGGTCTTTACCTCCGGCTTCTTTTTCTTTCAAATATTTTTCTGCTGCTTCATTAAATAAGTCAGCCATACTATGCATATCTTTATCATAAACAATAGTAGCTTTTAGTTTGTTGAATATTTCAGGGTCCATTCGAAATTGGACTTGTCTTGTTCGGTTAGCTTTATTCTCTTTTATCAAAGACAGCACCTCCAAAATGATATCATTAAATCATGATTTAATGATATCATTTTTACAACATAAAGTCAAGATTTTACAAACATAAGGGCCTCAGGGAGTTTCCCTGACAAGTACCGTCTTTAAGCCGCAGGAGTAAAAACAGTCTGCTCGTTAAGAATGATAAGGCAAAATGTGGTGTAACCCCATTTTGCTGAGGTTACACCACATTTTCAAAAACACTTCCTTATCAACACTCGGCAAAATCCTTGGGTATTTTTGGCGGAGGACAAGTACGTTAGTTTTATGAAAAGTCATCATCCCGCTTGTCGGGGCGTGTAGCAGAGCTAAAAAGGTCATAAACGCTCCTCCCTAAAAATCGTCCGCAGGACGATTTTCTTAACGGTCGGCTTCAAATCCCTTGTCAAATAAAAAAGCCAAGGAAAAATCCTTGGCTTTTTTGGCGGAGGACAAGGGATTTGAACCCTCGCGCCGGTCACCCGACCTACTCCCTTAGCAGGGGAGCCTCTTCACCACTTGAGTAATCCTCCGTATGGTAAAGTATATGGCGGAGAGGAAGGGATTCGAACCCTTGGTCCCTTGCGGGATCACTAGTTTTCAAGACTAGCTCCTTAAACCACTCGGACACCTCTCCGTGCTTATTTCAGCATTTGTTATAATATCATATCAGTGAGTTTTTGTCAATACAAAACATTAAATGATTTACGCTTTTTATTTCCGTTTAATTAAATTTGCTTTAATACCATTTTGACAATATAATATTAAATTTTATTAAAACTTTTTAATTGTACTCTAATTTTCTTGACTTATTTTAATATATGACGTACGATAAAAATACAGGAGGTATAAAAATGAGAGTTTTAGTTGTTGAAGATGAAAAAGATTTAAATAAAATTCTTAGCCAAAAGATAACAAAACAGAATTACAGCGTTGACAGTTGTTTTGACGGTGAGGAGGCAATGGATTTTCTCGCAATGACTGATTATGACGTTGTGATTTTAGATATAATGCTTCCTAAAGCAGACGGCTATGAGGTTTTGCACTATATGCGTTCAAACGGCATAAATACCCCTGTTATTTTTTTAACTGCAAAGGACTCGATTGAGGATAGAGTTTTTGGATTGGACAGCGGAGCGGACGATTATATAGTAAAGCCGTTTTCGCTTGATGAGGTTATGGCGAGAATAAGGGTTGCCACAAGAAAAAAGCATAACGTTTCCGTAAATGAGCTTGTGGTAGACGATTTAATTTTAAATATAGACAAGCATACGGTTAAACGCGGTGATAAGCCGATAGAGCTTTCGCCGAAGGAGTATTCGCTTTTGGAATATCTTATGATAAACCGCGATATTGTGCTGTCAAGAGAGAAGATTGAGGACCATATCTGGAATTTTGACTACGAGGGCGGTACTAATGTTGTCGACGTATATATTCGTTATCTTAGACAGAAGATTGATGTCGGTTATGAGCGCAAATTTATTCATACCGTACGCGGAAAGGGGTATGTTTTAAGGTGAAGATTTCAATAAAGCTCAGAATTGCAATCTGGTTTGCTATTGTCACCGCAACGATAGTAGTTTTCTCTTTTTGGCTTATTTTCTCTTTTAGTAAAACCGAAACCGAGCAACAGCTTAAAGATACGGTTCAAGATGTAGTTTACGACAATATTGATTCCTTTACAAATGAATTTGACGATGATTATTTTGATGAATACTATGACGATTACGATGAGTCTGTTTTAGACCGTTCAACCGTACTTGATAGAGTTTTTGATATTTTATCCGATAATTTCAAGTCGTATGAGAGAGGCGTTAAGGTCGGAGTTTACAGTGACGATGGTGAATTTTTAATGGGAAGCAACAGAATTTCCGACGAACCATTTGAGCCTGAAATAAGGGAAATTGTCGACAACGGAGAAAAGCTTTTTATTTTTGATGAAAAAATTAATATTCAGCAATTACAAAATATCTATAATAATGAAGATATATCAGGACTTGGTTCACTTTGGATGCGTGGAACAATATCGGCGTCTACGAGCGAGGCGGCGCTGAATTCTTTTGAAACAGCGGCTATCTGGGTTCTTCCGATTTTGCTTATAATTGCAATTGCAGGAGGCTGTATAATAGTTTACTTTTCACTAAACCCCATAAAGAAGATAACTGAAACCGCCTCGCAAATCAGCAGCGGAGATGATTTGCATAAGCGTATCAATATAAAATCAAATGCCCCCGAGGTCAGAAATTTAACCGATACATTTAATAATATGTTTATAAAACTGAACGAGTCTTTTGATATGCAGAAGCAATTTATATCCGATGCATCTCACGAGCTTAGAACGCCGATGTCCGTTATTATGGCTCAATGCGATTATTCCCTCAGCGAAGAGCAGACCAATCAGGAATATATAGACGCAATAAAAATGATAAAAAAACAGGGCAGAAATATGTCCAATATAATTGACGGTATTCTCGAGCTTTCAAGAATTGAAAACAATTCCGACCGATACAGAAAGGAAGTTCTTGATTTTTCCGAGGCTGTTAAGCTTATCTGTTTTGATATGAAACTTATAAAAGAAAAAAATATTGAGCTTAATTATGAGGTTGAGGATGAAATTAAAATAAACGGCGACAGAGCTTTGGTTTCAAGACTGCTTACAAATTTAATTTCCAACTCTTACCGTTATGGAAATGAAAACGGATATATTAATGTAAAATTAAAAAAAGAGGGCAGCAGCGCGGTATTATCTGTCGAGGATAACGGAATAGGAATTGCGAAAAATGATATTGATAAGATTTTTGACCGTTTTTATCAGGTGGATTCTTCAAGAGGCTCAAGCGGGAACGGACTTGGGCTTTCAATGGTTAAAGATATTGCTAAATGGCACGGCGGAACTGTCTCGGTAGAAAGTGAGTTAAATAAGGGATCAAAATTTATTGTAAAAATTCCCGCGCTCTAATCTTATTTTAATCTTTCGATTATAATATATAGTTACAACAGAAAAAGGAGGAATTAATATGACAAATACTGTTGCTAAAAGAAAAAGAAATATAATAATCACATCATTATGCGTACTGGTTGCGGCAATTATGGCATTTAGCATTTTGTCTGTATCCACCTGCGCGAAAGGTTATATCGGAGAGTCAAAGGCAAAATCAATTGCTCTTAAAAACGCGAACGTTAAGAAAAGTAAGGCAAAGTTTACAAAGGTAAAGCTTGATTATGACGACGGTATAAGAGTTTACGATGTTGATTTTGTAACAAAAACTAAAAAGTATGATTATGAGATAAACGCAAAAACAGGAAAAATTGTTTCAAAAGAAGTTAAAAAGATTGCTAACTCATCGGGAAAGAAAATATCATTGGCTAAAGCTAAATCAAAAGCGCTTAAAAACGCCAATGTTAAGAAAAGCAAGGCAAAATTCATAAAGACAAAGCTTGATTACGATGACGGAATTCAGGTTTACGAGATTGAATTTACAACAAAGAACAAAAAGTATGATTACGAAATCAACGCTAAAACAGGACGGATTATCTCAAAAGAAGTTAAGAGAATCGCCAAGTCTTCCGGTAAAAATATTACAATGGCTAAAGCTAAGTCAATAGCGCTTAAAGACGCCAATGTTAAGAAAAGCAAGGCGAAATTCATAAAGACTAAACTTGATTACGATGACGGAATTAAGGTTTACGAGATTGAATTTAAGACCAAAAACAAGAAGTACGATTATGAAATAACTGCGAAATCGGGAAAAATTATCTCGAAAGAAGTTAAGAAAATCGCTAATTCTTCGGGCAAAAAAATCACAATGGCTAAGGCTAAGTCAATAGCGCTTAAAAACGCGGGATTTAAGAGCTCGCAGGTAACTTTTACAAAGGCAAAGCTTGATTATGATGACGGACTCCAGGTTTATGAGATTGAATTCTATAAGGGCCATTACGAGTACGAGTACGAGATAAACGCTAAAACAGGAAAAATCATCAGCAAGGATATAGACGCCTGGGGTTAATAAAATTTAATATTTTTGGCAGGATAGGTTTTTACCTATCCTGTTTTTTTAAATTATACCAGCAAAGTTATGCTGTTAACTTTCATACATTTTCGTACAATTAAATTATTACCTTAAATTTATTAGCTATATGTTTATTCTTTAGAAGATTTTATTATAAAAATTTGATTTTAATATAAGTTTGTATTATAATTTATGAGTAAAAAACTTTGACAGTTGGTGAATTTATTGGAATTTAAGAACGAAAAAACCGCGCTGATTCTTGAAGGAGGAGCTTTACGAAGTTTCTTTACCTGCGGAGTTTTAGACGTATTTATGGAAAACGATATTTACTTTCCCTGCGTCGGGGGAGTGTCCGCAGGCTCTCTTTGCGCGATAAATTATCTCTCAAAACAGATAGGACGCACGGCAAAAGTAAATCTCGATTTTGTAAATGATAAAAGGTATGTAAGCCTTAGAAGTCTTATAAAAGATAAAATGATTTTCAACTTTGACTTTCTTTTCGGAGAAATAAGCCACGAGCTTGTGCCTTTAGATTACGAAACATTTTTCAGCAACAAACAACAAAAATTCTTCGCTTTTACTACCGACTGTGAAACAGGTAAAACCAAAGCGTTTGAAAAGGATAACTGCGCCGATTTTTTAACCGCCTGCAGGGCGTCAAGCAGTATGCCTGTTCTGTCAAAGGAGGTTGAAGTCGAGGGGAGAAATTACCTTGACGGGGGCGTTGCGAATCCGATTCCGTATGAATGGGCTATGGAGAACGGATATGAGAAAATTGTTCTGATTTTAACCCGTGACATAAGCTACCGCAAGAAACCGTTGTCGAATCTTATGAAAGTGATATATCGCGGAAAATATAAAAACCGCCCCGACTTTTTGAAAACTGTTTATAATGTCCCTGAGCATTACAACGAGATTGTTGAAAATATTATAAAGCTTGAAAAAGAGGGGAAGATTTTTGTGATAAGACCCGAGGAGCCTGTAAAAGTAAAGCGTGTCGACCACGATAAAGAAAAGCTTAGAGAGCTCTATCAAATCGGCAGAGAAACGGGTGGTAAGTCAATAAAGCCGATGTTGGAATATCTTAATAGTTAAATTATACGGCTGTCAGAAATTTGAATTGACAGCCATTTTTTTATCTGTTATTATGAACAGTGTGTAAGTGAATTTAAACAGTCCTTTATTAGAAAATAGGGGATTTTTGATATGCTTTTAATATAAAAAACAGAGAAATGATTGACAGAGGGGATAGCTGTGAGAAGATGTAACGTCTTAATGACAGTAATTATTTTTGCGCTGTTTATAGTACACGCGGTATGCGGTTCGCTCAATCTTATGAATATTGCCCCGATTTTAACGGGAAGTCTGGCGCGCGTTATGCTGACCCTTATTTTAATTCACGCGGTTATAAGTATTATTTTTACGATTAAAAGTATTATAATTGCTAAAAAAACAGGAGCGCCGTATTTCAAGGAAAACCACCTTTTTTGGGCGAGGAGAATAAGCGGATTTGTAATTTTGCTCCTTGTTTTCTTTCATATAACGGCTTTCGGCGAAGTTGTCGACGGAGTTTTTAAATTAAGCTTTTTTTCAGCCTATAAACTGACAACCCAGCTTCTCCTTGTGCTTTGCATCGGAGTTCATATTATCACCAACGTAAAGCCTGTTTTGATTTCGCTCGGAATCAGAAAGCTAAAACCGCGAGCGGTGGATATACTCTTTTTCGTTTCAATTATTTTGGCTCTCGCGTCAATTGGATTTATTGTTTATTTTATCAGGTGGAATTTTGTATGACTGTTAATATTGTAGGCGCGGGACTTGCGGGACTTTCCTGCGCGTATACCTTAGCCGAAAAGGGCGTCAAATGTAATTTAATATCGCTTCAGCCCTCCGAACGCGCCCAGTCCGTTATGGCAGAGGGCGGAATAAACGCGTCTCTCAATACAATGGGCGAAAACGATACCGTCGCGGAGCATTTCTTCGATACAATGAACGGCGCGGTTGATTTAGCCGACCCGAACGCCGTACTCGGACTTTGCAAAAATGCCCCGAAGCTTGTTGAAATGCTTGATAAATTAGGTGTTCCTTTTTCAAAAAACGGCGTCGGAATTATTCAGAGGAATTTTGGCGGACAGAAGAAAAAGCGCACCGCTTTTGTAAAAAGCAGTACGGGTAAAATTGTAATGACCGCTCTTATTGACGCGGTGAGAAGATATGAGAACGAGAAAATTGTCACCCGATATTCTCACCATAAATTTGAACGACTTATAATTGAAAACGGCGAATGCAGAGGAGTAACTGTGCGCGATACTTATAACGACGAGCTTATAAGTTTTTGCGGAGCTGTTGTTCTGTGTACGGGAGGTATGAACGGACTTTTTGAGGGCCTGACTACAGGTACGGTCAACAACACATCGGACGTTACGGCAACAGTGTTTGAGCAGGGCGTTAAGCTTTCTAATCTTGAGTTTTTACAATACCACCCCACAACGGTCGGGATTCAGCAAAAACGCCTTTTAATCAGCGAAGCGGCGAGAGGCGAGGGGGCAAGGCTCTTTGTAAATAAAAACGGCGGTCGCTGGTATTTTATGGAGGAAAAATATCCCGAAATGGGCAACCTTATGCCGAGGGACGTTGTTTCCGCCGAAATTGTTAAAGTAACTGCTATGCCTGAATGTGAAAATACCGTGTATCTTGATATGACGCCGATTTCTAAAGATGTTTGGAAAAACCGCCTCTCGGATTTAAAAGAGCAATGTATTCATTATCTTTCCGTTAATCCCGAAAAAACGCCTTTACCGATAAGCCCCGGAATACATTATTTTATGGGTGGAATTTATGTAGACGAAAACCATATGACGTCAGTAAACGGACTTTTTGCCGCGGGAGAGTGTGCGTGTCAATACCACGGAGCAAACCGCCTTGGCGGAAATTCTCTGCTCGGTGCTTTGTACGGAGGAAAAATTGCAGGTGAAAGCGTCAGCAAAATAAATGCAGAGTTTACACCCGATTTTAAAACCGAAAAATCTCCCGATAAAAAAGTTTCACCCGAGATTTCAAAGGAAATATGCAAAATTTTAGGCGAAAGCCTGAAAATTTTAAGAAACAAAAATGATTTAAAAACTGCGGAAAATAAGCTTAAATCCCTTTTAAAAAAGGATTTAAACAGTCTTGAAAAAAGCCGTGTGAATCTCGCCTTAGCGACCGTAATGTGCGCGCTCAACAGAAAGGAAAGCCGAGGAGCGCACAAGAGAGTTGATTATCCCGATACGGATAAAAATTTTCAAAAGACAACGATAGTAAGCTTTGTAAATGGTAAGATTGAAATTTCATACAGAGAAATACCAAAATTGAGGGATAAAAATGAAATTGAGAATTGATATTTTAAGACAAAAATCTCCTGTATCAAAGCCGTACCGTCAGATAATAGAATTAAACTGCGATAACAGTGAAACAACAATTTCATCTCTTCTTAATACGATTAACAGCAGTAATTTAAAGGATATTAATTCAAATGATGTAGGGGAGATTAAGTGGAATTGTAATTGCCTGCAAAAGAAATGCGGTGCCTGCGCTATGGTAATTAACGGAAGACCGCGACTTGCCTGCGATACGAAAGTTTCCGAGTTTAAAAATGGTAATATAACATTAGAACCGCTTAAAAAATTTCCTACAGTCTGCGACCTTGTTGTCGACAGAACGCCGATGTTTGAGAACCTCAAAAATTTAAACGTCTGGCTTGAAGATAATTCCGAGCTGAAACCGAAAAAAACAGAACTCGCCTATGAAGCGTCAAGGTGTATTCAATGCGGGTGTTGCCTTGAAGTATGTCCTAACTTTTCCGTGGACGCAGGCTTTTTCGGAGCTTCGGCTACAGTTCCCGTTTCAAGGATTATTTCCGAGCTAAATAAAACTAAGGGCTATGACGTTCTTAATAATTACAGAAAGAACATCTACAACGGCTGTGGAAAATCGCTTTCGTGTATGAATATCTGCCCCGTGGGTATAGACATTCAGAATCTTATGGTAAATTCAAACGCGGTATCCGTCTGGAAAAGAAAAAACTGACTGAAACAAAAGTCGGGAAGAAGAGTGAAATCACCTTTCTTCCCAGCTTTTGTTAAATCTAACGGAAAATCTTATTTTTGATAAGGCTAAAAACAAATTTTAAAATGTTTCATAGTCCGAAAGAAAGTTTTCAAGTACATCGGGGAAAAATTCCATTTCAACATTACAGCGGTTGCAGGTGTCTGCAAGTTTTTTAACCGCGTTGTAATCGTTTGAAATGTCCTCGATATACTTAACATTTGTTATTTTAAGTCCGTAACCCTTTTTGTCATCTTTCGGAGAAATAACGCTGTATGTCGTCATATAATCACCTGCTTATTTTATCCTTATCTTCATTATAGTCAATATTTTTCACTATGCAATGTTTCTTACACTATTGTAATTCAGTTGAAATAAAATTTTGACAAATAATGTCAGAAGTGACATTTTTTTACTATTTTTTATAATTTATGAATTTATTATTACAATAAAAAAATGATTGTAACTTTTTTCACATAAATTAAGAAATGTACGAATTCTTATAAATCCTTTAATGTTGTATATTAATATATTTGTGAATTTATTTAGTTTGACGTTTATTAAAATATGTGTTAAACTATATTTGATTACTGGTTAATGTTTTTGATGAGGAGAGAAAAATGGATATTTTAAAAGATAAAGTCGCGTTAATTACAGGATGCAACAGAGGAATAGGAAAAGAAATTTTATATAGATTTGCACAAGAGGGAGCAGTTGTATACTCTGTCGCTCGTGTTGAAGGTTCGTTAGATAAGTCGGCAAAGGAATTAAGTGAAAAGTTCGGGTCAAAAATAATACCATTATATTTTGATGTAAGAGAAACGGACAAGGCAAAGGACGCATTAATTAATATAAAAAAACAATCAGGCAGATTAGATATATTAGTTAATAATGCCGGAGTTATGAAAGACGCGTTAATTGGTATGATAGACAAGCCGTTAATGAAAGATATTTTCGACGTTAATGTGTTCGCTGTAATTAATATGATTCAACTTGCATACAAGCTGATGAGCCGACAAAAAAGCGGAAGTATAATTAATCTTTCGAGCATTGTCGGGATAGAAGGAAATGCCGGGCAAATGGTGTATTCTGCGTCTAAAGGCGCGGTTGCTGCGTTAACAAAAACTTCAGCAAAAGAACTTGCTCCGTTGAACATTAGAGTAAACGCAATTGCTCCCGGTATGATTGATACTGATATGTTTAGAAGTATAGGCGAAGAAAAAGTTGAAGAACATTTATCAAATATAAAAATCGGACGTTTGGGAACACCTACAGATATTGCAAATGCTGCGGTATTTTTGGGAAGTGACCTATCAAGCTACATTACAGGGCAGATTTTGGGCGTAGATGGTGAGGCATTAGTCTGAATATATGCCCGTGAATATATTAATATAAATTTTTATAGGAGATGTAAATTATGACAAATTTAGAGAAGTACAATAAGACGTTTACTGAAACATTAGGTATAAGCGAAGATGAACTGCAGGGACTTGAATACCAGGGAATATCTCAATGGGATTCTGTAGGACATATGGGTTTGGTTTCTGCAATTGAAGATGAGTTCGATATTATGATGGATACTGATGATATAATTGACTTTAGCTCATACGAAAAGGGTAAGGAAATTTTAAAGAAGTATGATGTGGAACTTTAAGGATTTCGGGAATTCTATTGCAGCGGAAGATGATAACGGTAATATTATCTCCTATATGCAATTATCAAACTTACAAGACAAATTTAAAAAAATAATCGGACGGACTCTGGTGTTTAATTTATGCAGTAATAGTATAGGCTCATTGGCGGGTTATGCGGCTATGATTAATTCCGGAGTTGTTCCTGTTATGATTGATGAGGACCTTGATGACGAGCTTTTGGAGAACCTTATTACAACATACGCCCCTGAGTTTTTATGGATTCCTAATAATAAGAATATATCTCTTAAAAAAATCGGGAGATTAGACTATTCTGAATACGGTTATTCTTTAGTTAGAATTAATAATGAAAAGCCGAAACTGCACAATGATTTAGCTTTATTATTAACGACCTCGGGTTCAACAGGAAGCTCAAAGCTTGTCAGACAAAGCTATAGAAATATTAAGTCTAATACCGAGTCCATAGTCGAATATTTGAAAATTGACAATAACGAAAGACCTATCACAACATTGCCGATGAATTATACTTACGGCTTGTCAATAATTAATACTCATTTGTATGTTGGCGCAAAAATTCTGATAACTGATAAGACCTTAATGCAAAAGGAATTTTGGCAGTTTTTTAGGGATAAAGAGGCTACCTCGTTCGGTGGAGTTCCATATACATATGAAATTTTAAAAAAGCTTAGATTTTTTAGAATGGATTTGCCGTCATTGAGACAAATGACTCAGGCGGGCGGAAAGCTTTTACCCGAATTACACAGAGAATTTGCCGAAGACTGCGCGAAAAAGGGCAGAGAATTTATAGTAATGTATGGTCAGACGGAGGCAACCGCGAGAATGGCTTATCTTCCGGCTGAAATGGCAATCGAAAAATGCGGTAGTATGGGTGTTGCTATACCGGGAGGCAAATTCAGCCTTGTAGGTACTGACGGTGAGATAATAAATGAACCAGATATTGTCGGTGAACTCGTATATGAGGGAGAAAATGTTACTATGGGTTATGCCAACAGCGTTGACGATTTATCGAAAGGTGACGAGAGAAACGGCAGGCTTATTACAGGCGATATGGCAAAAATGGATAAAGACGGCTTTTATTATATTGTCGGAAGGAAGAAGCGTTTTCTCAAGATGTTCGGAAAAAGAATAAATCTTGACGAGATTGACAGAATAGTTAAAGCGAAATATGACGGACTGGAATTTTCCTGCGACGGTGTTGACGATTCGTTATATCTTTTCTTTACTGATGAGAAAATTATGGAAGAGGGAAAGAGATTTATTGCTGAAAAAATAAATTTAAATCTTTCAGCCATACATACAGTATATGTTCCCTCAATTCCTAAGAATTCTTCAGGTAAAGTTATGTATAGCGAGTTAAAGAAACTTGTAAATATATAGTATAAATATAAAATTTTGGAGGATGTTATGAATAAAACTCTTGCTATATACGGAGCAGGTGGATTTGGAAGAGAAATAGCCGAGCTTGCAAAACAGATTAACGATGAAACACCTAAATGGAATGAATTTATTTTTATTGTCGACAGTGAATATATAAAAGACGGAGATAAAAAAATAATTAATGATATTGAGGTTATTTCATTTGATAATGCTTTACAGCGTTACGGTAAAAATCTTGATATTGTAATTGCCTTAGGAGAGCCTGCAGTGCGTGAAAGAGTTGCGAAAACAATAGAGTCCGTAGGTTGGACTCCTGCAACTCTTATCCATCCGGACGTATATATTCCGAAAACTACAAAAATCGGTAAAGGCGTTGTGATACAACGTACCGCTTCTATTTCATGTAATGTTACAATAAATGATTACGCGGTGATTCAATTTCTTGTTCATTTAGGACACGATTGCTTTATTGAAGAGGGAAGCGTTATATCACCATCCTGCACATTAGCGGGTGGTGTGCATATCGGAAAATATACTTTTCTCGGTATGAACTGTTGCGTCATTCAACAGGTTTCTATTGGCGATTATACAGTCATAGGGATGTCGTCCTCTGTATATAAGGATATTGGTGACGAGTATGTCGCAATTGGTAATCCTGCCAGAATACTTAAAAAGAACGAAGATAAAAAAGTTTTTTAACAAATATCCCACGAAGAATTTGTATTTGTAGGAGATATATAATGAATTTTGAAAACATATTAGAAATACCTCCGTACTCTCTCAATAAAGAGGATAAAGAGAAACTTCTTAATGACAGGCTTATTAAGCTTACTAAATTTCATAAGGAAAACTGTCCCGAATACAGCCGTATTTTGGATAGTATTGATTTTAAAGTTGACAGTATTAAATCATATAAGGACTTACCGTTTCTGCCCGTGCGTTTGTTTAAGGAGTTGGAACTCAAGTCAGTAGACAAGAGCGAAATTGTAAAGACAATGACTTCTTCAGGAACAACGGGACAGGCTGTAAGCAAAATTTTTCTCGACAGGACGACATCCTCCAATCAGCAAAAAGCAATGGTTAAAATTGTTTCGTCCTTTACGGGTTCGTCAAGAATGCCGATGATTATTATTGACTGTCCGAGCGTAGTAAAAAATAGAATGATGTTTTCGGCGAGAGGAGCGGGCATCCTCGGATTTTCAATGTTCGGCTCAAAGAAAATTTACGCTCTTGATGATGATATGAAGCTTGATGTAGATGCAATGCGAGATTTTCTTTTGAAGTACAAAGGCCAGAAAATTTTATTATTTGGCTTTACATTTATGATATGGCAACATTTTTATAAAGAGCTTATCCGTCTTGAAAAAGAAGGAGTAAAATTTGATTTATCAAATGGAATTATGATTCACGGCGGAGGTTGGAAAAAACTTGTAAATGAAGCTGTAAGCCCTGAAGAATTTCATCAAAGGCTCAATAATGTTTGCGGGCTTGATTCTATACACGATTATTACGGTATGGTTGAGCAGACAGGATGTATTTATATGCAGTGTGAATGCGGTCATTTACACGCGAGTATTTTCTCAGATATTATTACAAGAAGACCAATAGATTTTTCGGAATGTGATTTTAACGAAAAAGGTATTATACAGGTGTTAAGCACTATACCTGAGTCATATCCGGGACACAGTCTTATAACCGAAGATGAAGGGATAATCTTAGGCGAGGATGACTGCCCCTGTGGAAGAAAAGGCAAATACTTTAAAATTACGGGGCGAATGAAAAACGCTGAATTAAGAGGATGCAGTGATACATATGCAGCAAAATTTAAATAAAGAAGTTTTTGATAAAATCACATTTCTTACGGGTGACGCTGAATGTCTTAAAATGCTTTCACAGATTCCCGCAAAACAACCGTTTGATGAAAGCGTGGTAAATTTTCTTAATGATTTATCAAAGAATATAATGAGTAATGTTTCAAGCAGGGCTTATTCAGATGTTATCACCTTTGCTTTTTGGATAAGAAAAGCATCTGTATTAAAAATCAAGGAAAAATACAATTTTAATGATAAAAATTTACGCCTTGGACGAGGCGCAGCATTTCATATAGCGCCTTCAAATGTACCCGTGAATTTCGCGTACAGTCTTGTTTCAGGATTAATTACGGGTAACAGCAATGTAGTCAGAATACCGTCAAAGGATTTTATGCAGACAAAGATAATTGTTGATTCAATTAATAAAACTCTTTTGAAATATGAAAATTTACGTCCGTATATAGTTTTAGTCAGATATGAAAGAGATAAGGGGATAAATGATGCTTTATCTTATATTTGCGATACAAGAATTGTTTGGGGCGGAGATGCTACGATAGCAGAAATTAGAAAATCAGAGTTACCCGCAAGGAGTACGGAGATTCTTTTTTCCGACAGATATTCTTTGGCAATTATTAATAGCGATAAATATATGGAGCTTACGAATAAAGAAAGATTTGCTGAAGATTTCTATAATGACACTTATTTTACTGACCAAAATGCATGCACGAGTCCGAGGATGGTTGTTTGGATTGGAGATTCAAAAGAAAAGGCAAAAAATCTTTTTTGGGCAAATTTACATAATCTTATCAGTAAAAAATATACCTTTCAGCCGATACAGAGTATAGATAAACTCGTAAACAGTTATCTGTCGGCGATAGCTTTTTCAAATTCAAGGATTGAGAACTCCGATGATAATTTGATTGTTCGTGTGAGAGTTTCTGATTTGTCCGAGAATGTTATGGAGTTAATGCAAAACAGCGGTTTTTTCTTTGAATATGACTGCGATGATATTATGGATTTAAGGAACGTATGTAATGATAAACGTTGTCAGACGGTCGGACTTTTAGGAGATAGCAAAGACATTATTCCCTTAATTGAAGCGGGAATTAAGGGTGTTGACCGTATCGTTCCAATTGGAAAAACAATGGATTTTAATCTTATTTGGGACGGCTATGATTTGTTTGCTCAATTGACAAGGATTATAAATATAAGTTGTTAAAATTTATGTTTGTGATTTTTATAAGCGGTAGCATTATTGATCTACCGCTTTTTTGTTTGACAATTGTGTTACATATTCTTTTATGTATCAAGTGATTTGTGTTATATTTTACCTTGTAAACACGGTGAAAAGTTTACAGCGAGCAAGAGAAAGCAAGTTTATTTTATTTGCACACATTATTTTGCTTATTAATTATAATAAATTTTTAAATTGTGTTATTAAATTAAATAATATTTATGGATAAATTTTTATATTATTTTAATGTTATGTAACGACCAATTTTATTGACATATAACTGTTTTTGTAGTATTATATTAAATGATTGTGGTATACTGTGTTTTTTGTCGTTTTTTGACAAAATTTACTTTTAATGCGCAGTATTGCTTAGGTGAGGGGAATTTATGTACGCTAAATATATTAAGCGAATTATTGACATTACACTTTCTTTTATGGCGCTTGTAATTTTGTCGTGGCTTTACCTCGGAATTATTATAGCGATAAAGATTGACGACCCGGGTCCTGCGTTATTTACTCAAAAGCGTGTAGGCCTTAATAAGGAATTTTTTACATTACATAAATTTCGTTCTATGAAAATGTCGACACCGCACGATATTCCGACACATCAGTTAGATAATCCCGACCAATACATAACAAGAGTCGGAAAGTTTTTAAGAAAATCAAGCTTTGATGAGCTTCCGCAGATATGGGATATTTTTACGGGAAAGATGAGCATAATAGGACCCCGTCCCGCTTTATGGAATCAGGACGATTTGGTTGCGGAACGCGATAAATACGGCGCTAATAATGTGAAACCCGGTTTAACCGGCTGGGCGCAGATAAACGGCAGAGATGAATTGGAAATTCCCGTTAAAGCAAAATTTGACGGAGAGTATGTTGAAAAACTGAGCTTTTTGTTTGATTTGCGTTGTTTCTTTGGCTCTATATTCAGCGTTTTGAAAAGCGACGGTGTCGTAGAGGGCGGAACAGGTGAACTTAGAAAATCCGGCGATTTAGCTGATAAACCGTCTGCAAAATAACATTTTCTAATTAAGGAATGGATTTGGATTATGAAATTTTTGGTTATCACTAATCATTCATATATGTTATGGCAGTTTAGGACAGAATTATTGTTAAAGCTAAAAACTTTTGGCGAAGTTGTTATAAGTATGCCTTTTTTAGGTCATGAAGATGATTTTAAAGAATTAGGTTTTAGATGTATTAATACGAAGCTTGACCGACGAGGAATTAATCCCTTTGAGGATTTAGGATTATACAGATTTTATAAAAAACTTCTTAAATCCGAAAAGCCAGATATGGTTATAACGTATTCTATAAAACCGAACGTTTACGCAGGGTTTCTTTGCAGGAGAATGAAAATACCTTACTGCGTTAATGTGCAGGGGCTTGGAACCGCTTTTCAAAGTCAGCCTATGGCGTTTTTAGCTACTCAAATGTATAAAGCGGGTATAAAAAAATCTAAGGTCGTATTTTTTGAAAATGAATATAACGCGAGTGAATTTGTAAAACGCGGTATAGTAAAAAAAGAGAAAGAGGTTGTACTAAACGGCGCGGGAGTCAATTTGGACTCTTATGAGTTTAAACCGTATCCTTCGGAAGACGGCGGAGTACATATTCTCTACCTCGGAAGAATTATGAAAGAAAAGGGCGTTGACGAGACCTTTTCCGCAATGCGTATTATAAAGGAAAAGTATAAGGATAAGGTTGTTTTTGACGTTGTAGGTTTCTTTGAAGACGAATATAAAGAGGTTGTTGAAAAGCTTGTAGATGACGGTGTGATTGTTTTTCACGGATTTCAGTCGAATCCCAGACCGTATTACGCCGCGGCTCACGGTTTTGTCTTAGCGAGCTATCATGAGGGAATGAGCAATGTTCTTCTTGAGGCCGCTTCGACAGGAAGAGCGCTGATTACTACAGATATTCCCGGTTGCAGAGAGGCTGTTGATGAAGAAATTACGGGTTATCTTTGCAAAAAGATGGACGTGGAAACCTTAGCTGAATGTATGGACAAGTTTTTGAGCAAAACCTATGAAGAACGAAAAAAAATGGGAGAGCTCGGCCGCAAAAAAATGGAAAATGAATTTGATAAATATATGGTAGTGGATAAGACAGTGAAAGAGATTATAAAATAATTTAATTTATTTATGGGTTTGAATTATGGATTCTAAATTAATAAGCGTTATTGTACCGGTTTATAATACAGAAAAATACTTAGAGAAATGTTTAGATTCAGTTTGTAATCAGACATATAAAAATCTTGAAATTATTATAATTAATGACGGAAGTACAGATAATTCACAGAAAATAATAGATTCTTATTTAAAAAGGGACAGTCGAATAAAGACATTTTATCAAAAAAACCAAGGGTTATCCGAAACAAGAAACAAAGGAATGGATGTTGCAAATGGAGAGTATATTGCTTTTGTAGATAGTGATGATTGGATGGACACAGATACTTTTGAGAAAGCAATAGAGTTCGCTGTTGATTATCAAGCAGATGTTATTATGTGGCCGTATAAAAGAGAGTATCCAAATAAATCAAAAGAAACGATGTTATTTAATGAAAAGTTTATTATCTGGGATGAAAATAATGTTATTCGATTGTACAGAAAGTTTGTAGGACTTGTTGATGAGGAATTGTCGGAACCACAGAAAATAGATTCTTTAGTAACGGCATGGGGAAAATTATATAGAAAAGACATTATAAATAATTATAGATTTATTAATACTAAAGAAATCGGAACAGAGGATGCTTTATTTAATATCCAAATATTCTCAAGTGTGAAAAAAGCAATTTACTTTTCAGATTGTTTTTCACATTACAGAAAGGAAAATGAAAATTCCCTAACACATAGTTATAAAAAAGAATTAATTACTCAGTGGATCAATTTATATAAACGTATTGAAAAACATTTAAAAGATACAAATTCAGGTGAGAAATTTTATATTGCGCTAAGAAACCGTGTTTGTTTAGGCTTGATAGGTTTATGCTTGAATTTGTCAGAGGATAAAAAGTTAACCTATAAAGAAAAATATAAGGAACTAAAAAATATTTTAAGTTTTAGTCATTATATTAAAGCGCTATCATATTTTGAAATTTCTTATTTACCTATATATTGGAAAGTTTTTTATCTTTGTCTAAAAAGAAGACTAATATTTTTAACTCTACTGTTACTAAAAATAATGAACAAGTTAAGAGGCGTTTAATTAATAGGAGAAATTGTATGATACCTAAAATAATACATTATTGTTGGTTCGGCGGGAATGAAAAACCTGAATTAATAAAAGCTTATATTAATACATGGAAGAAGTATTGTCCTGAATATGAAATTATAGAATGGAACGAAAGTAATTTTGACATAAATATAAATGCCTATACTAAGCAGGCATATGAGGCAAAAAAATGGGCATTTGTATCTGATGTTGCAAGGTTATATGCATTATATAATTGCGGTGGTATTTATATGGATACTGATGTTGAGGTTCTTAAACCTTTGGATGAATTTTTAGAAAATAAAGCATTTACCGGTTTTGAATCAAAGGATTCTCCGATAACAGCGGTTATGGGTGCCGAGAAAAATGATTCTGTAGTCAAAATGTTACTTGATTATTATGATAATGCATTGTTTATTAATGAAGATGGAAGCTATAATATGACTACGAATACTCATATTATTACAAATTATTTTTTAAAAAAAGGTGTAAGAACAAATGGTAAAGAACAGACAATAGATACATTTAAAATTTATCCGCAAATATACTTTTGCCCGAATAATTTTTCCAGAATATTTAATGTTCCTTCTAAAAAAAGTTATACAATCCATCATTATGGACAAAGTCAAGGTTGGAGTAACTCGAAAATTACAAATCTTCCATTTTCAAAAAGGTGTAAAAGATATATAATTGGTTTAATTCGAAATACTATAGGAACAAATAATGTTGAAAGATTAAAAAGATAATTTATTTTAATACAAATTTTAATAAAAAGGAGGTGTCTATTTGTTAGTTACTGCTATAATTTTTGCGATAGAATGTATTTCATATCATTTATTTGCTAATCCAACAGAACAAACAGATACTTCCGTTTTTATGATTCTATCTTTTCTGATAAACATAATCATAGTATGTATTGCGATTAACAGTTCCATAAGAGATGAAAAAGACCCTGAACTTGAACAAAGTATTAAATCTATGGTTATAGTTTCATTTTTTATAAGGATTGCTATATTGCTTTGGGACGTTTATGCACGAGATATATTTATACTTCCCAATAGTGAAGGAGACGCGGAATGGTATCATAATATAGGAGTTTCATTTGCTTTTGGAGGTAGGTCAAACGAAGTAAATTTTAATAGTTATTCTTATTATGTTGGGCAATTTTATAGATTTATTGGAGTTCAAAAACTTACAGTTCAATTTTTCCATGTTTTTTTGGCTTTATGTTCCGTTATATTAATATACAAAATTTTATGTATGTTTGGATTGGATGCTAAAATTAAAAAGAGAGCAATGTTTTTTGCCTGCTTTTTACCTAACCTTATGATGATTACAACATATTTTCTTCAGGAGTCGTTTATTGCGTTTTTTATAATCCTTTCTTTATATTTTTACACAAAATGGTGGTTTAGAGGAAACGCATTTAATATTATTTTTTCAGTTGTATCGTCTGCTATGGGATCAATTCTCCATATAGGAGGAATTGTCTGTGCGGTTGGAATACTTTCCACTCTGTTTCTCGTTAACAGTAAGGACAGAAAATTGCACATTACAACCGTACGACTGTTTGCAGTTGTATTCATGATTTTTGCGGTTCTTGCCCTTATTTCTGTATTTGGAGATGACTTACTTAGAAAAATGGGCGGTGAAATTACAGTCGAATCTATGACAGGCACAACAGATATAAAAGAGTATGGAGGAAGTGCTTATGTCATTGGTATTCAGGGTTTACCGCCATTATTGGATTTGATAGTTAATACTCCAATAAGAGCGTTTTATTTTGCGTTTTCTCCGCTCCCATGGCAGTGGAGAGGATTATCTGATATATTGGCTTTCTTCGGAAGTACAGTTTTCTATATTTATTTAGTCATACAAACCGTAAAAACATACCGTTCAAAAGCTACTAAAATGCTGTCAGAAGATAATATAACTTCATATATGTTTGTGCTTGTTGTTATTGTTATTATAGCTATGGTAATGTTTGGCTGGGGAGTTGCCAATGCAGGAACGGTAATCAGACATAGGGAAAAGTTCACCTATATTTGTATAGTTTTATTTGCAATAAATCAGGAAATTATGCTTAGACAGAAAGGCGTAGATACAGAAAATGAAGAAAGTGTCAGTGATAGTTCCGATTTACAACGTAGAAAAATATTTGATACCGTGCGTTGAAAGTATAAAAAATCAAACATATAAAAATCTTGAAATTATCCTTGTTGATGACGGTTCAAATGACAATTGCCCTGAAATTTGTGAAGAACTGGAAAAAAAAGATAACAGAATAAAAGTTATTCATAAAGAAAATGGCGGGCTTTCCGACGCGCGAAATTATGGGATTGACGCGTCAACAGGCGATTACATAGGATTTGTGGATTCTGACGACTCTGTGGAAAACGATATGTTTGAAATTCTCGTATCAAACCTTGAAAAATATGATGCAGATGTTTCCTGTTGTCGTTTTACCCGAGTATGGGATGACGGACATATTAAGAAAATAGGAGATGATCATTCCATTAAAA
>CANQVS010000016.1 GCA_947627345.1 uncultured Clostridia bacterium | reverse complement strand
GGACTTGCGTATGTCTGCGAGTTGAGCGGAGAGCAGATGCGCGAGTACCGCGGAGATTTGACTACTCCCGCGAAAAGTCCATACCGCGACCGCCCGATTGAGGAGAGCTTAGACCTCTTTAAAAGAATGAGGGACGGCGAATTTGAGGACGGCGCGATGACGTTAAGAGCGAAGATTGACCTCGCATCGGGTAATTTTAATATGCGCGACCCTGTAATCTACCGCATAAATCATATGAAACACCACAGGACGGGAGATAAATGGTGCATTTATCCGATGTACGATTTTGCGCACCCGATTGAGGACGTTATCGAGGGAATTACACACTCGCTCTGTACGCTTGAATTTGAGGCGCACAGACCCCTGTACGATTGGGTTGTCGATAATATTTCGGCTGAAAATAAGCCGAGACAGATTGAGTTTTCAAGGCTGGGAATCAACAACACCGTAATGAGCAAGCGCAAATTGAGAAGGCTTGTGGAGGAAAATTACGTAAGCGGTTGGGATGACCCGAGAATGCCGACTCTTTGCGGATTGAGAAGACGCGGATACACGCCGAAAGCCATACGGACCTTTACCGACCAGATTGGTCTTTCAAAGGTTAATTCAATCGTCGATTACAGCTTTTTGGAGCATTGTCTGCGCGATGACTTAAATGAAAACGCAAAGCGTGTTATGGCGGTTTTAGAGCCTGTTAAGCTTGTTATTACAAACTATCCCGAGGGTAAAACCGAGGAGTTTGAGATTGAAAATCATCCGCAAAGACCCGAAATGGGAAGCCGTAAGGTGACATTTTCAAGAGAGCTTTATATCGAGTCCTCAGATTTTATGGAGGAGCCGATAAAGAAATATCAGCGGCTTTATCCGTCGAACGAGGTGCGTATAAAGGGTGCGTATATTGTAAAATGTACGGGCTGTAAAAAGGACGCCGACGGAAATGTTGTCGAGGTTTACGCCGAGTACGACCCCGAAACCCGAGGCGGAAACACCCCCGACGGAAGAAAGGTGAGGGGTACTATTCATTGGGTTAACGCCGGCGACTGCGTTGACGCGCAGGTAAGACTTTACGATAATCTCTTTACCGTGGACGACCCCGACTCGGGCGAAAAGGATTTTATTGAATATATAAATCCCGAATCCCTTGTTGTCCTGAACGGGTGCAAGCTCGAAAAATCCCTCGCAGGCGCGGAAAAGTCGGACCGCTTTCAGTTTATGCGTCAGGGTTATTTCTGCCTTGACAGCAAGGACAGCACGGAAAATAACCTCGTGTTTAACCGAAGCGTCAGCTTAAAGGACAGCTTTAAAAAGTAAAAGCTGTCATTGTTATGCCTCAACAGGCATATGAGATTTTTGCAGGTTATACCGGTTCGTACCCGATAATTTCAGCGGATTATTCCAAGCGCTTTTATTTAATTAAAAATTTATATTAAGAATTAAAACGTCAGCATTATACTGTGAAATTTAAGCATAATGCTGACGAAATACTATATTACGGCTGTAATAAAAGAATTAAGAGTTTATGAAATTAAAGACCGTAAATAGATTTTCTTGATTAACTTTTTCAGTTACTGATAAGGAGATTTTATGAACATATTTTATTATCCTGTTATACTTATTGATAATATTGATAAGATTTTTTTAGCAGTAGATAATGACTTTTTGTTTTATTGCATAGTCGTTTTATTTGTTTTGGCCGCAATTAGTTTGCCAATTTTAATATCATTGACCAAAAAAGAAAAAATGAGAGATAATATTCTATTTTATGTTGTTTTATCTTTCATTTGTTTAGTATTATCGCTTTCATTAGTATGGTTTGTTTCTATACCTTTCGTGCTTTTTTTAGTTCAATTTATTGCCTTTGTTTATAACAATTATGACAACACTAAGAACAAAATTAAAAAAAGCGGAGTTGTATCAATTTTATTTGTATTTGTCGGGTTTATTATTCTATTGAATTTAATTTGCTCGGTAGTTGAGGTGTAGAAATGGAAAAGAATTTAAGATTAAACAAGCCTTTAAAAATCCAAACCGTAATAATAATTTTGTTAATTTTTATTTTTATAATACTTGAAACATATTGTATCGTTTTTCAATGGTATAACGATAATAAAAAAAGCAGTTATGATTTGGTATATCTTGAGAAGATATATAATGAAGATGAAAAGCTTTTTAATAACTGCGCCGAACGGATAAATGAAAATGACATTTTAACGATTTCTCATAATAAAAGCGATATAAATAATATTAAAAACAGCGTTTTAAATAATACGCTGTATTATGAATTTGCGGGTTCTATAAAAAGTCTTAACGGTTATTATGATGTTGAAAAGCTTTTCGATAAGTACGATTTTGACGTTATTGAAAGGGAAGATGATAAAATTTGTTTATCGTATTTTTCCCCGTCAATACAATTGGTTTATTCAAAACATAAAGTAAAAAACAGCAGGCGGATTTCAGACTTTTGGTATGTGGAATACATCTCGTAAAAATTGATTCGCAAACTAAACACACTTGCACGCCCTACAGTAATTACATTTTATTTTTATGTCACGAAAGAGAAAACAACAGATATTCTGTTAAAAACATAATAAGTTTTAATACAAACATAAAACAGGGCGCGCCGTCATCTGTCGGCGCGCCCTAAAAGGGGAATGGCTGTTAGTTTTCAATTACAAAATCAAGTTTTTTGTTGCCCGTATATTTGAGCTTGATTGTTTTAGTTTCTGTCGTATTGTCCGTGTAGGTTACCGTAACGAGAATTTCAGCTTTATTTAATGTCTTTTTCTGAATTTCCTTTTCAAGCTGTTTGTATCTTGTGTCAGTACGCTTTAAAGTGTTAATCTCCTTAACCCATTTTGCAATCTCCGTATCGCTGTGGTCGCTTTCAAGGAGAAGAGTAAAACATTTCGACTTGAACTCATTTTTCAGAATAACCTGCTCGCTCCCGTCAACATTCTTTGAATTGTCGTAGGTGAAACCGTCGCAGACCACGCTGTATTTTTTGTCCGCGTATTTTTTAAATTCTTCAAGAGTGTACTGCGAGTTTTTAAGGGTGTTATAATCGCTGAAATCGGCGAGCGCCTTTTTCTTAATATAATTCTTTCCGACCGTCGACGGCTCCAAGTCAAAAAGTATGCCCTTTTTCGTGGATTTAAGATTGATTGACTTTACGTTCGTACCTATAAAATTCAGATTTTCTATTACAAAATATTCGGCGAAATAGTCGTAATATCCGTCCTTCAGATACGGACTTCCGTCGGGATTATCCATAAAAAAGCCTGACATTGCCGTATCTGAATATCCCTGGGTTATATAGTTATCGTTTCCGTTTAACGCCTCGGCGTTTGCAACGATTGAGAACGAATTTCTCGGCTGTCCGAAGCTTCCGAATCCTATAAATGCTCCCGTAGCGAATAAAATCAGCGCGAGGGTGACGGCAATCGGTTTTAAGCTGAAAGCGGATTTTCTTTTTCTTTTATTGTATTTTTCATTTTTCATATCCTCTTTTACCTGATACATCTTTGCGGATAAAATGTTTTTCTGCTCACGGCTAAGACTTATGGAGTCGTTTTCCATTTTATATTTGTTTACATCAAATGTCATTGTAATTCTCCCTTTCTAAAATTATTTTGAGCTTTTCCCTGCCCCGCGCAAGCCTTTGCTTTACCGCCGAGCGGGAAATTTTGAGGACCTTTGAAATTTCGTCTGTTTTCATATCCTCATAGTAGTGCAAATATATTACGGTACTGTATTTTTCGGAAAGCTTTCCAACGGACTGCAACAGGGTTAAGTCCCTGTACTTCTGATTAAACTCCAGATTTTCAGCCTCGCTTAAACTTATATTTCGGTTTCTGCACGCCTTTTTCATCAAATCTTTTGAGCAGTTGACGGCTACCCGTATAAGCCACGCCTTAAGATGTTCCATGTCCTTAATTTTGTCCGTGTTTTTTATAAGACGTATGAAAACCTCCTGACAGACGTCGAACGAGTCCTGTTCATTGTGGGTTATATTCAGAGCTATTCTGTAAATGGTGTCGGAATATTCATTTACAGCCTCTTCGATAAAATTATCAGCGCTAAACAATTTCATCTATCTTTCCTCCTTTGTAAATAACACGAACAACTCTTCCAAAAAGTTACTTTTATATATCCACGTCAGACATTGCAGTCCCTCTCGGACAATTCATCTCCCCCATACAGTTGTGCCTATGTCTTGTTTTGGATATGGAGGATAGGTTCTGCTATAGACTTTTTATTAAATAAAACGTGTGATAGAATAAAATTTAATTCTATCAAACATTTCCTCGAAATCTGTTTTGAATAGGAATTAAGCCGGTACCTATAAATTTAATTCTTAATTCTTAATTTTTTAATCTCCATGTCAGACATTGCAGTCCCTCTCGGACGATTCATCTCCCCCAGATGTTTCTGTCCCTATCTCGCTTTGGATATTAAGGACAGGTTCTGCGCAAAACTTAGACGGACATTGTAGTCCCTCTCGGATGATTTATCTCTCCCAAACATTTCTGCCACTGTCTTATTTTGGATAGGGAGGACAAATTCTGCGCAAAACTTAGACGGACGTTACAGTCCCTCTCGGACAATTCATCTCCACCAGATGTTTCTGCCCCTATCTCGCTTTGGATAGGGAGGACAAATTCTGCACAAAACTTAGACGGACGTTGCAGTCCTCTCAGAAAAGAATATCCCCCAAACCCATACGCCTCTGTCGTGTTTTGGATAGGGAGGACAGGTTCTGCGTTTTTTGCATCTCCACATCAGTCCGTGCAGTCCCTCTCTGAAAAGCATATCCCCCAGACGTTTCCTCCTCTATTTTGTTTTGGATATAGAGGACAGGTTCTGCAAAAATCTTTATATTATAAGTTTTCTCAATATCCAACTTTAGATAGAGAGATTAATTTTTCTACTATGAATTCATCTATCAGCTTTTCTGTTTTATCCAGCTTTAAATAGTAAAGCTAAGTAAAAAATTAAAATTCTTAATTTTTAATTCTTATTATGATTTAAAAATTTAAAGCCATATATTACTTGTTGAATTTCTCATTTAAATCTCATATAATTAAAGATAAAAGGAGAGGTTTTATGAAAAAGATAACAAAACCGCTTGCGGTTATTTTATCATTATTAATTCTTATATGTTCGTTCGCTGTTTCCGTTTCGGCCGCGGACAGCGTTGAGGTTAAAGGCAACTTTGACTACAATAACGCGTCTGAAATGCTTAGGCTGGTAAACAATTTGAGAGCGGAAAACGGTGCGGGAAAACTCGAAATGGATATGACGCTCGTTAATCAGGCGATGATACGCGCGGCTGAATGTGCGGTGTCGTTTTCTCATACAAGACCGAACGGCAAAAGCTGGAGTACATATACAAGCTGGGAAGGAACAGGCGCCGAAAATATATCTATGGGATATTCAAGCGCTCAGTCGTCTGTAAACGGATTTTGGAATTCTGAGGGACATAAGAGAAATATGCTTGACCCAAGTTTCACAAAAGTAGGTATCGGCTGTTTTATTTCCTCGAAAGGTACTTATTATTGGGCGCAGGAGTTCAGCGCAGGGGCGGTAAGAGAGAAATTTAACAAAACCGGAACACGTCCCGTAAAGGTAAATGTTGCGCTCAAAGGCGATAATACAACGGTTGAATTTTTAGACGGCTCTGATGAACCGTCAAAAACAGCTCCCACAACGCCTGAAAACACTAAACCGCAAACAAAGCCGACAGAGCAGAAAAATACTACTCCTGCACAAACAACTCCAACCGTACCTCAAGTTACCGAGCCAACCCAAAAAGCACCCGAAATAGCTTTGGTAAAGCTTTCAAAAGAAAAGTACGTCTATAACGGAAAAAACTGCACGCCCTCGGTAACAGTAAAGGATAAAAACGGAAAGAGCATTTCCCCCGAATATTATGTAGTATTTTATCCGAAATACCGTTCAAAGGTCGGCAAATACAGCGTAAAAGTGTTGTCAATAACGGATAGTAAATTTTATACCGCAAGCTTTACAATTAACCCGAAAGCAACAAAGATTAAATCAGTTTCCGCGTCTAAGAAAAAGCTAAGCGTAAAATGGAGCAAGGTAAAAAAAGAAATTTCGGGGTACAAAATTATGTACTCAACCAAGAAAAATTTTAAAAGCCTTACCCATACTCTTACAGTCGGTAAAACAAAGACGTCAAAGACGATTAAGGGCCTGAAAAAAGGAAAAAAATATTACGTTAAGGTAAGAACCTATAAAAAAATAAACGGAAAGTGTTATTATTCAAGCTGGTCTGCCTCAAAGTCTAAAAAAGTTAAATAATGTAAGAGCTGTTCAAACGAACAGCTCTTATTTATTAGATGACTTTTATATAATTTTTAAATTAGATGTTTTCTTTAATAAAAAGTATACAGCAGACTCTATCCTCCATATCCAAAACAAGACAGGGCGCAAACGTTTGGGGGATTTTGAATTAAGAGTTAGGAATTAAGACTTAAATTTTGAAGATAACCTTTAAATTTCTTTTCAAATCAGATTTAGAGGAAATTTTCTAAAAAGGCTAAAAAGTCCTATAGCAGAACCTGTCCTCCCTATCCAAAACAAGACAGAGGCTCAATTGTATGGGCGATATGAATTTCCGAGAGGGACTGCACGGACTGATGTGGAAAATCTAAAAAGTCTACAGCAGAAACTATCCTCTCTATCCAAAACAAGATAGAGGAGAAACTTCTAGGGGGATATGAATTTCCGAGAGGGACTGCAATGTCTGACGTAGATATATAAAATTATTTGGCGCTTACGTACTGTACTCCGGGGGTGGGAGCCTCGCCTCTTTTTGCGTACATAAGCTCTCTGCACGTTACGAGCTGATAGCCCTTTTTAATGAGTTTCGGAACAATTTTTTTGACCGCGTCGGCGGTGGAGTTGTAAATTTCGTGCATAAGGATTATATCGCCGTCCTCAACGTTATTTATGACGGATTTATAAACCTTAGAGGCGTCCTTAGAGAGCCAGTCCTGCGTATCTATAGACCAATAATAAAGCGGCATATTTTCGCGTTTGCATTCCTCGCGGATTAAATCGGTCGTCATACCGCCGGGGGAGCGGAATGCAGTCGGATATTGTCCGCATATTTTATAAATTGCGTTAGACGCTTTGCTTATGTCTGACACGGTAACATTTTTGCCGTAATGAACGTGATTCCAGCTATGGTTGGCAAGTTCCATACCGAGGCGTACTTTGCGTTTGATGTTTGCCGGATGGTCTGCGGCGTTTTTGCCGACCATAAAAAATGTTGCCTTAGAATTGTATTTTTCAAGAATATCAAGTATTTTTTCAGACGCTCCGTTGTAGCCGGGTCCGTCGTCAAAGGTGAGAGCGACCATTGGCTTACTCGGGTCAATATCGCTCCTGAGTACAAAATTTTCCTCAATATAAGTTATATTCGCGTCGCTCCAACGGCTTTTGACTATATTTTCACCGCGCTTTATAATTACGCGTATTCTCACGCTGTACGCATTGGCTTTATCAAGGTTTGTTAAAACAAGCTTAGGATTTTTGGAGGGTTTAACCGTCTTTGTTTTTGCTTTTTTAAAATTTTTATCTGTACCCTCTGTGTACTGAATTTTATATTTTTTCGCGTTTTTAACGCTTTTCCATTTAAGTGAGAGCGTACCCTCTTTGTTTGAGTTACATTCGGTAAATGAGGGGGCTTTCGGCAGGGTAAAGATGTCAACTGTGCATTTTTCGCTTTCAAGCGAGCTATGGTTCTTAACTGCTGTTACGCAAAGGGTGTAATCGGTTTGCGGATTGAGATTTTTAACAGTATATTTGTTAGTTTTCTTAACTGTGGTTACCTTTTTAAAATCCTTTTCATCAACAGTTTTTTTATATATAATATAACCGTCCGCATCCGGAACCTTTTTCCATTTAAGAATAGCGCCGGTCTGGGTTACATTTAAGGGTTTAAGACTTTCAACGGGGGGAAGCTTGGGAGAAAAAACATTCCAAACCGTAACTCCTGCAAGCATAACAATAATCGCAACTACAAGCACAAGTCCGTAACGCGGTCTTGCGCTTTTTCTTTTGTTATATGAATTGTAGTAGTTTCTGTTTCGGCGGGGGCGTCTGCGCGGATTTCTGTTGCCGTAGCCCGAGGGGTTATAACCGCTTTTCTCAACTTTTAGGTTTATGTATTTTACTTCCATTATTTTCTACTTCCAATAAAATCAAGAAATAACTTACCTTATATTTTAATAAAAAAATGGTTAAAATGCAATACCATTACTGTAAAAAAAGATGGAAAGAGCAGGAAATTTTTAAATAGAAATTAAAAAAGCTAAACTGGCAATTATATCAATTTTTAGAATTTATCCTAACATAACGTCTAATAACATCATAATCGCAAAACCCGAAACTATACCCATTGTTGCAAAGTATGGGTGAGTGTCTTTATTCTGCTGACATTCGGGAATAAGCTCGTGAACTGCAACGAGTATCATACATCCCGCAGCAAAGGATAAGGCGTACGGCAGAATTGTCTGAATGTAAATTACGGCAAGCGCTCCGATTACGCCCGCAATCGGCTCGACAAGTCCCGATGCTTGCCCGATGAGAAAGCTCCTCGTGCGTGAATAGCCCTCTCTTCTGAGCGGAATAGAAATTGCCGCGCCCTCGGGGAAGTTTTGCAGACCTATTCCGACAGCGATTGTAATTGCTCCCATAAGCTTTTCGGGAGAGAAATTATCTCCCTGTAAAGCGCCGAACGCTACGCCTACCGCCAAACCCTCGGGAATATTATGGAGAGTTATTGATAAAACGAGCATAATAACTCTGTTTAAGTGTTCGTTGTGAGTTCCCTGATTTACATAGACCTTTCTGCGCGAGAATGTTACGATTTTATCCGATGACCACATAAATACGGCGCCGAAAAGAAAGCCGATTGTCGCTACAAGATAGGCGGGAAGCACCGAGTATTCTTCGGCGCGTTCTATCGCGGGCTGTAAAAGCGACCAGAAGCTTGCCGCAATCATAACGCCCGAAGCAAAACCGAGCATTAAATTAAGGACCTTTGAGCCGGGTGATTTAAAAAACACGACAGTACCTGCACCTAAAGCCGTAACGAACCATGTTCCGAGCGTTGCAACTAATGCATATATAATAAGGTTATTCATCTTATACCTCCTATACCCATTATATTAAAGGGAGGATAATATGTGAGAGGTATAATGTTAAGGTTTTAAATCGGTAAAAATCAGCATAAAAGGTGAGATATGTGCGGAAAGGTTTGGGGGATTTTAATTAGAATTATGAATTAAGAATTTAAAATTAAGAATTAATAAGATAAAGGAAAACTTTTATTTCCTTTTCAACTCGGATTTAGAGGAAAGGTTTGATAGGGATTTTTCGCAGAACCTGTCCTTTCTATCCAAAGGGAGATAGAGGAAGAAACGTCCGGGAGATTTTTAATTAAGAATTAAGAGTTAAGAATTAATATAGTAAGGTAACTTTTCCCCTATTCAAAGCGGATAGAGAGGATATTTTTAAAAAGTCTACCGCAGAACCTGTCCTTACTATCCAAAACAAGACAGAGGCAGAAACGTATGGGAGATATGAATTGTCAGAAAGGAACTGCACGGACTGATGTGGAAAATCCAAAAAACGTGGAGATATAAAAATTAATCTCCCTATCTAAAATTAGATAGAGAGAAATTTTATATATAAAGATTTTTGAGGAACCTGTCCTCTCTATCCAAAGTGAGATAGAGGAAGAAAGATTTGGGGGATATGAATTGTCAGGTAGGAGCTGAAATGTCTGACGAGGAGATATAAAAAAAAGCGGTTTGAGCATCGTGTTTTATCGCTTTTTTGAGGTCATCAATGCTGTCAAACTTTTTCTCGGGACGTATAAATTCAATAAGCCTCACGTCTACAGTTTTGCCGTACAGATTTCCTCCTTTAAAAAGCGGGAGCCACGTTTCGCAGTTCGGGCTGTTTTCAGCGCCGACTGTCGGCTTTACTCCTATGTTAGTGACGCCGATATGCTCCTTTCCGTCAAGCGTTACCAGTGAGGCGTAAACTCCGAATTTAGGGAGCAAAATACCGTCCTCGAAATTCAGATTAATTGTAGGCGTGTCCATAGAAGTTCCGATATGAGAGCCTTCTACCGACGCTCCCCTTATCCCGAAATTGTAGCCGAGGAGCCTGTTCGCTGTTTTTATCTCGCCTTTTCTCAGCAAATTTCTGATTTCGGTTGATGAAACGATGGCGCCGTCAATTTTTACGGGTTCGCATACCTTAACAGCTATATTTTCCTTTTTGCAAAGCCGTTTAAGTTCGTCCGTATCGCCCTTGCCGAGCTTTCCGAAACGGTAGTTAAATCCGCAGAAAACTTCTTTCGCGTTAAAAACACCGCAGAGAATTTCCCTTACGAATGTTTCGGGCGATTTGTTTTTAAGCTGTTCAAAATCAAGAATGTAAAGAACCTCGAGTCCGAGGTTTTCAAAAATTTTAATTTTATCGTCTAAGGTTGAAAGACGTGCGTTTATATCCTTTGACTTAGGAGTTTCGGAGAAAGTGAAAACGGCGGGCGTAAGTCCACGGCTTTTGCTTTCAACAGCGAGCTTTAAAACGGCTCTGTGTCCGAGATGAACTCCGTCAAAATATCCGAGCGCAACAGCCGTAGGCTTGCAGGAAGGGATTAAATCACGAAAAATCCGCATCGTATCGGCTCCTTTCGTTAATATCAATTAAATTTTCCCGGAGTTTAACAGCATTTGGAGCTTTAAAACCGCAATCTGGGTTTTTGCATCGGGAATCCCGTTGTTTAAAACCATTTCGACCGCCTTGTTAAGCGGAATTTTTTCGACATTCAAAAATTCGTCCTCATCGGGAGCTTGCTCTCCGACCGATTTAACCTTGCAGGCATAAAGATGAATAATTTCGTCCGTGTAGCCCGTGCTCGGGTACATCGCTCCGAGAGAGATAAAGCTGTAGCCCTCACAACCCGTTTCTTCTTTCAGCTCCCTCTTTCCGTTTTCGAGAACCGTAAGGCCCTTTTCGAGCTTGCCCGCGGGAAGCTCCAGCGTAATTTCCTTGTAAGGGTAGCGAAACTGCCTAACAAAATAGAGGTTATTATCTTTGTCGAGAGGGGCAATGCAAACTCCGCCGACGTGCTTTACAACCTCACGGATTGCCGTGTTGCCGTCGGGAAGCTTTACCTCGTCAAGGAGAATACGCAGGATTTTTCCGTCGAATATTGTTTTGCTGTTCAAGGTCTTTTCAGAAAGATTGTCCATATTTTACCTCAAAAAACGGGAGTCAACGTCCGCGCTGACCCCCGTCGGCTTAAAATTTATTTGCTTTTGTCTTTTTTGTCGCGCATAGTGTCAACGTCGTTAATTATGCTGTCGATTATATCATCGCGGATTATGCCCTCGCTGTCCGTAATTTCGGATTGCTTTGTGATGTCCACAAGCTCTTCGTCGGGTTCGGTTTCGTTAACCTCGTCGTTTTCCTCTATGATATGCTCGTCGTCATCTTCCTCAACTTCCATTTCCATAGCGACCTGTTCCGCCTGTTGGAGAGGTGTGAGGCTTTCGCTCGGAATAGAGCCCACGATACTGTTTTGAAGATTTTGGAATTTTGAGGCGATTTTATCATCGTCGTCAAAGGCCTCCTCGACATTGTCAATTGCGCTGTCAGCGTAACCGTCGTCGCCGAGTCCCTCCTGAGAAGCAAGCTCCGCCTGAACCTTAGCGATAGCCGCTTTCTGTCTTGCGAGCTTACGTTTTGCCTCCGCCTTTGCTTTAAGCTCTACTAAATGATTTTTCGGCTTTGTAACGTGGTTGCCCTCTTCGTTAAAGTAGATGTTGTACCACACTATGAAGATATAAATCGTCCAGATTTTACGGCTGTTGTCCTCTTTTTCGCTGAAATGCTCGTCGAGCCACGAAATCAGAATATCCGTATTAAAGAATTTTTGAGCTGTCGGAGATTCAAAAGCGTTTTTAACAATGTTGTAATACTGCTCGTCACGCAGCCATACCCTCGTAGGAACGGGGAAACCGAGCTTTTCTTTTTCCGCCGTTTCGCTCGGAAGGTGACGCGCGGCGGCTTTGCGCATCGCGTACTTTGTGTTGTACTTATTACAGCGCAGTCTTGTCGGAAGCGAGGATGCAACCTTGAAAACCTCCTTGTCGAGGAAAGGCACTCTTAACTCAAGCGAGTTTGCCATTGACATTCTGTCGGCTTTAAGAAGAATATCGCCGACCATCCAAAGGTTAATATCCAATGTCTGCATTCTCGTAACATCGTCCTGACGGCGTGTGCGGTGGAATATTCTGCGAGTCAGGCGCTGGGGCTTTGTAGCGATTGACGGGTCGCGCAGAAGCTCGCGCTTTTGCTCGTAATCGTACATAAACGCGTTGCCTATATAACGCTCCTCGAGCGGGTGAGTCGCTCTAATGATATAATCTCTGCCTTTGATGTCGGGCAGTTTTTTTGCAAGCTTGCACAGCGCTTTCCTGATAGCGTAGGGAACTAAGGTCTGATAAATTTTAAACACGCGCGGGTCGTTGTAGCAGGTGTAACCGCCGAACAGCTCGTCCGCTCCCTCGCCCGAAAGCACAACCTTTACATATTCGCTCGCGAGGCGCGAAACGAAGTAAAGCGCGATACAGCTCGGGTCGGCAAGCGGTTGGTCCATATGGTACTGCACGGTTTCAATGGCGTCCCAAAATTCCTCGCTTGAAATCAGGTGAGTGTGATGCTCAACCCCGATTTGCTTTGAAAGATTGCTCGCCCAGGAAATTTCGTTGTATTTCTGACCGAAGTCAAATCCGACCGTAAAGGTTTTTTGGTCGGCAAAATAGGTTGAAACATAGCTTGAATCAACTCCGCTTGAAAGGAAACAGCCGACCTCAACGTCAGCGATTTTGTGTGCGTTTACGGAGTTTTCAAAAACCTTTTCGATTTTATCGACAGCCTCTTCCTCCGTCATATTCTCATCGGGATTGAATTTTGCCTCCCAGTAGCGGATAGTTTCAACCTCGCCGTTCTTAAAGGTCATATAGTGGCCGGGAAGCAGGCAGTAAACTCCCTCAAAAAAGGTTTCGGGCGGAACCGCGTACTGGAAAGAAAGATAGGTGTCGAGCGCTTTGTAATTAAATATCTTTTCAAATTTGGGGTGTTCAAGAATACTTTTAATCTCACTTGCGTAAATTAAGTCCTTGCCGATAACGGTGTAGTGCATAGGTTTAATACCGAAGAAATCGCGTGCTATAAACAGGCTCTTGTCCTGCGTGTTGTAAATAGCAAAGCCGAACATTCCGCGGAGCTTTAACAGCATATCCTCACGCCATTGCTCGTAGCCGTGAACCAAAACCTCGCTGTCGGCATCGGTAGCGAAGGTGTGGCCCGCCTCGATAAGCTCTTTTCTAAGCTCCTTGTAGTTGTATATCTCGCCGTTAAAGGTGAGGACGAGGGTTTTATCCTCGTTATAAATCGGCTGGTGACCTGCCTCAAGGTCTATAATACTCAGGCGTCTGAAGCCCATACTGATATAATCATCGCAGAAAAATCCGTCGGAGTCGGGACCGCGGTGGGTTATAACCTCTGTCATATTTCTTATAATTTTGTCGCGGTCTAAAACCTCTCCCGTAAATCCGCAGATACCGCACATATTGAAAACTCCTTCCGATTTGTAATTAAATATAAATATACATATTAACTATACCACAATTTCCCTCCTCTTTCAATATCTTTTTATCTCCACGTCAGACATTGCAGTTCCTTTTTTTATATCTCCACGTCAGTTTTTTAGATTTTCCTCGTCAGACATTGCAGTCCCTGTTTGACAATTCATATCCCCCAGACGTTTCTGCCCCTGTCTTGTTTTGGATAGAAAGGACAGGTTCTTTTTTAGATTTTCCACATCAGTCCGTGCAGTCCCTCTCTAAAAAGCATATCCCCCAAACCTTTCTTCCTCTATCTCACTTTGGATAGGGAGGATAGGTTCTGCGGTAGACTTTTTATACTTTTTAGAAACTTTTCCTCTAAATTCAATTTTAAATGGAATAAAAAGTTTACCTTTAACTTATTAATTCTTTAATTCTTAACTCTTAATTCTTAATTTTTAAATCTCCACGTCAAACATTGCAGTCCCTCTCGGAAAAATATCTCCCCCATACGTTTCTGCCCCTATCTCGTTTTGGTTAGGGAGGAAAGGTTTAGCGAAAAATCTTTATATATAAGTTTTCTACCTATCTAACTTTAGATAGGGGGGTTAATTTTACTGCTACTATAGACTTTTTAGAAACTTTCCTATCTATCCGCTTTGAATAGAGAAAAAAGTTACCTTACTATATTAATTCTTAATTTTTTATATTTCCACATCAGACATTGCAGTCCCTGTTTGACAATTCATATCCCCCAAACCTTTCTTCCTCTATCTTACTTTGGATAGAAAGGACACGCAACAAAATTTATTATTGAAAAACATCTCCTTTAGGGATATAATTAAACCGTAAAACGAAATTGCCGATAAAAGGAGTGGCGCTATGTTCGGGCTTTTGGGAACGATTGTAAATGTGGGAACCGTAATTTTGGGAAGCGGTATCGGAATGCTCTTTAACAAAAAAATACCGAAACGGCTTACCGACAGCCTGTTCAAGGTTCTCGGCCTTGCGACCGTATTCATCGGCGTGAGCGGTTGCCTTTGCGGACACAGCACGATTTTGATAATAATTTCTCTTATTCTGGGAACGCTCGTCGGCGAGCTTGTCGATTTGGATAAGAGGATAAATTCCTTTGGAAATTTCCTCGAAAGTAAATTTGATAAGAACAACCAAAATTCAAGAATGTCCGAGGGCTTTGTAACGGCGTCGATACTTTTCTGTATCGGTTCTATGACGATTGTCGGCTGTCTTAACGCGGGGCTTAAAGGCGACTGTACCGTGCTTTTCGCAAAGTCCGCGCTCGACTTGTGTTCGTCAATGATTTTCGCGAGTACAATGGGCTTGGGCGTTATGTTCGCGGCAGGCTTTGTGCTCGTATATCAGGGACTTCTCACCGTGCTTGCCGTCTTTATAAGTCCGTATTTAAGCGCTGTTGTAATTGACGAGATGAGCTGTGTCGGATACATAATTATTATCGGTTTGGGAATTACAATGATTTCGGACGTTAAGCTAAAGCTTACAAATATGGTGCCAGCGATGTTCTTTCCGATTGCGCTTGTACCGCTCGGAGATTTGCTTGTGAGAGCAATGCCTTTTTTGGTTGGATAATGTTATAAAGATAATGCTTAAAAGCTTATCGGGCGGATTTTTCGCCCGATTTTTTATTTCATAATTCCCTATTTTAAACATAAACCCTTTTGCGTATGTTAAAATAATAAAGTGTAGTGTATTTTACCGCTTATCGCTGTAAACTGGAGGAGTATATATGTCTAACGTAATACGAATTTTTGTAGAAAAACGTGACGCGATGAACGTAGTCGCGGAGCAGACAAAATGGGACTTGCGCCATAATCTCGGTATCCGCGCGATTGAGGACTTGCGTTTTATCAACCGCTACGACATTGAGGGTATGACGAGAGAGGAATTTGACAGAGCTAAAAACATCATTCTCTCCGAGCCTAATCAGGACGTTATTTACGAGGAGAATTTGCCTGTAGAGGACGGCTTCAGGGTTTTTGCTATGGAATATCTTCCGGGACAGTACGACCAGCGCGCCGACTCCGCGGAGCAGTGCGTCCAGTTGCTTACGCAGGGAGAGCGTTGTAAAATTTTAACGGCGAGAGTTGTCGCCGTCAAGGGCGATATTACGGACGAGGAATTTGAAAAAATCCAAAATTATCTTATTAACCCTGTCGAGAGCCGTCTTGCCTCGCTTGAAAAACCCGATTCGCTCGAAATTCCGATTGAACAGCCCGAAAACGTAAAAACAATAGAGGGCTTTATAAGCTGGAACGACGATGAAATGGCTGAATTTTTCGGTTCTATGGGATTTGCAATGACGCTCGACGACTTAAAGTTCACGCGGGATTATTTCCGAGATACAGAACACCGCGACCCGACCGTTACTGAGCTGAGAGTAATCGACACATACTGGTCGGACCATTGCCGTCACACTACTTTCCTTACGAAATTAAACAAGATTGAGATAGAAAAATCCGCACTCTCAAAGGTTATCGAGGACGCCTTAGACGCGTATTACGAAACGAGAGATGAGGTTTACGGAAAGGATACCGACAGAAACGTAAGCCTTATGGATATGGCTTTAATCGGAATGAAAGCGCTTAAAAAGCGGGGGCTTATTCCCGATTTGGACGAGAGCGAGGAGATAAACGCCTGCTCGATTGAAGTTCCCGTCACCATTGACGGAAAGGTTGAAAAATGGCTTGTTCAGTTTAAGAACGAAACTCACAACCACCCGACCGAAATCGAGCCTTTCGGTGGCGCGGCGACCTGTCTGGGCGGAGCTATCCGCGACCCGCTTTCGGGCAGAGCGTACATTTATCAGGCAATGCGCGTAACAGGCTCGGGCGACCCGACAATTCCGTTTAAGGATACTATGGAGGGCAAGCTCCCAAGCAGAAAAATTACAACGGGAGCGGCTCAGGGATATTCCTCCTACGGCAACCAAATCGGACTTGCTACGGGACAGGTTGTCGAGCTTTACGATAAAGGCTATGTCGCAAAGCGTATGGAAATCGGCGCTGTTATCGGAGCCTCCCCCAAGGAGAATGTTATCCGAGAGGTTCCCGCCCCCGATGATGTAATCGTTCTTTTGGGCGGACGCACGGGACGCGACGGTTGCGGCGGAGCGACAGGCTCCTCAAAGGCGCATACGACAAGCTCCATTGAAACCTGCGGTGCGGAGGTTCAGAAAGGTAATCCGCCGACAGAGAGAAAAATCCAGCGCCTTTTCAGAAATCCCGAGGTTGCGAAAATGATTAAGCGCTGTAACGACTTCGGAGCAGGAGGCGTCTGCGTTGCAATCGGCGAGCTTGCGGACGGACTTACCGTTGACCTCGATAAGGTTACTAAAAAATACGAGGGACTTGACGGAACGGAGCTTGCTATCTCCGAAAGCCAGGAGCGTATGGCGGTTGTACTCGATAAGGGCGATGTCACAAAATTTATCGAGCTTTCACAAACCGAAAACCTCGAGGCGACGGCAGTTGCGGTTGTAACCGAAAATCCTCGTCTTACAATGAACTGGCGGGGCGACACTATTGTTGATATTTCAAGAGAATTTTTAAATACAAACGGCGTAACTCAAACCGCCGACGCTTATATAACGGCGCCCGACGAAAATAACTGTTATCGCGCGCGCTGTCCCGAAAGTCTGAAGGGACTTGACACGGCAGAAGCGGTTAAAAAGAATATGGCGCGTTTGGAGGTTTGCTCTCAAATCGGACTTAGCGAGCGGTTTGACGCGAGCATCGGCGCGGGAACGGTAATTATGCCGTTCGGCGGAAAAACCCAGCTCACTCCGCAGGAGGCTATGGCGGCGAAAATTCCGCTTGTTAAGGGTGAAACCGACGACGCCTCCGCAATGAGCTACGGCTTTATTCCCGCTGTTTCGCGCTGGAGCCCGTTCCACGGCTCCGCGTACGCGGTTGTTGAGTCGCTCTCAAAACTGCTCGCAATCGGAGCGTATCCGCTCAAGGCAAGACTGACGTTTCAGGAATATTTTGAGAGATTAAAGGACAAGCCCGAACGCTGGGGCAAGCCTGCGGCGGCGTTGCTCGGCGCAATGCAGGCGCAGTTAAACCTCGGTATTCCGTCAATCGGCGGTAAGGATTCTATGAGCGGTACCTTTGAAGCAATCGACGTTCCGCCTACTCTTGTTTCATTCGCCGTAGCTATGACAAAGGCGAGCAAAACAATTTCCGCCGAATTTAAAAAGGCGGGCTCTAAGGTTATTTACGTTCCCGTTCCCGAAAATAAAGAAACTCTTATGCCGAAATGGGACGAGCTTAAAGCAATGTATAACGCGGTCTACGCTCTTATGGACGAGGGAAAGGTTTTATCCGCCTCGGTTGTTAAAGAGGGAGGCGCGGTGGCGTCTGTATGCAAGGCTTGTTTCGGAAATAAATTAGGCTTTAAGTTTGAAAAAGAGCTTACATATGACGAGCTTTTCGCGCCGCTTTCAGGCTCGCTTGTGCTTGAACTCAAAGACGGCGCAAAGCTTAACTCTGATATTCTGCACTATCCGCTCGGAGAGGTAACCGAAAATGAAGAAATCGAAGTCAACGGTTCAAAAATTAAAATCAATGAAATCATTAGCGAGTGGACTGCTCCGCTTGAAAAAGTATTCCCTACAAAGGCGCAATGCCCGAAAATGGAGCAGAGCGCAAAGCTCTATACAGAAAGAAATAATCACACGCCTGTAGTCAAAACCGCTAAGCCGAAGGTGTTTATCCCCGTTTTCCCCGGTACGAACTGCGAGGTTGATACCGCGAGAGCGTTTGAAAAAGCGGGCGCGGACGCGGAGCTTTTAATTGTGAAAAACCTAAAGCCCTCCGACATCGAGGATACAATCGCCAAAATGGAGCAGAGCATAAAAAGCAGTCAGATGATTATGTTCCCCGGCGGATTTTCGGGCGGTGACGAGCCTGACGGTTCGGGCAAATTTATCGCTACCGCTTTCAGAAATCCGAGAATAAAAGAGGCTGTAGACGAGCTTTTGAACAAGCGCGACGGTCTTATCCTCGGCATATGTAACGGTTTCCAGGCGCTCATCAAGCTCGGACTTGTGCCGTACGGAGAAATCCGAGACATTAAGCCGACCGACCCGACACTGACTTTCAATACCGTCGGACGTCATATCTCCCATATGGCGTACACCCGTGTAACCTCGGTTAAATCTCCGTGGTTTTCGGGCGTAAACGCGGGCGACGTATTTGCCGTTCCCGTATCTCACGGCGAGGGAAGATTTATGGCTGACGGCGAAACCGTTAAGCGCTTAATTGAAAACGGTCAGGTTGCAACCCAGTATGTTGACTTAAACGGCAACCCGAGCGACGATATTAAATACAACGTAAACGGCTCGGTATGCGCGATTGAGGGTATCACAAGCCCCGACGGACGTATTCTCGGAAAAATGGGACATTCCGAGCGCAAGGGCGAGAACCTCTATTCAAACGTTCCGTTTGAAAAAGACCAGAAAATTTTTGAAAGCGGAGTTAAATATTTTAAGTAAAAAAACAGCTCTTCGGAGTATCGGAGAGCTGTTTTTCTTTAATAAAGTATGCTGTGTGATGAATATGTATATAATTGTTAAAGAACACTCATAGCTTCAGGGGGAAAACTATGCTTGCAGTATATCTGTCAATGATAGATAATGAAAAGGATAGAAGCAAATTTGAATCTGTTTATTTAAAGTACAGGAATCTGATGCTCAACCGCGCTTATGATATTCTAAAGGATTCGGAACTTGCCGAGGACGCGGTACATAACGCATTTCTGCGTATTCTGAAAAATCTTTCAAAGATAGATAAAGCCGACGATTTAAAAACGAGGCTTTTTGTTACGGTTATTATAGATAACGTAGCAAAAACTATGTATAACAAAGAGCACAAAGTAATTTTGACGGAATTAACAGATATTGACGCAAAGATAAATATTGAGGAAATTATCGAGGACAGGGACGCAGTACAGCATATTATGGAGGCGGTCGGCTCTCTGCCCGAAACATACAGCTATGTAATTTTCTTAAAGTATTTCAACAAATTCAGCGACAAGGAGATAGCCTCCGCGCTGGATATATCCGTTTCTGCCGTTCGCAAGAGGTTGCTTCGCGGAAAAAAGCGTTTGGTTGATTTGTTAAGACGAGGTGAGAGCGATGAATGATATGGAGAGGTTCGACAATATTTTATCGCAGGCTGTTTCGGGATATATAAATAACTGGATGTTCAGCGACGAGTTCAGAGAAGATGAATTTAAGACGTCAAAATCATTTGAAAAGAAAATGTCAAAGATGATAAAGTCACAGCATAATGTTTACCATAAGCTCACCCTAACGAGAGCGAGAAAAGTGTTGTGTATAGCGGCAATTATAATCGCGTTGCTTTTATCCTCGCTGAGCGTTGGAGCGGTAAGGGACTTTGTCGCGAATCTTTTTGTTAAGCATTTCAACACTCACGATTCTATATCCGCTAATACAGAAGAGGGAACATACCCGACTAAGCTGGAAAAAATTTATGAGCTTGGTTATTTACCCGAGGGATATAAGTTAGCGGACAAAAGTGTTATAGATACTAGTTCAACATATATGTATATTAATAAAGACAAATATATTGTATTTGAACAAAGTGTAAAAAGTCATTTTAACTCAAATGTAGATAATGAATTTTCCACACAAACTACCGAAGTTTATAAAGGCAAGGAGTACTATGTAAGCGACCATAATGACGGTAGTTATACTTTAATATGGGATGGTGGAGAATACATATTTGATATAACAGCATATTTACCAAAAGAAACCCTGTTTGATTTGTGCAGTTCGCTGAAAGTTAAGGAAAAATAAAAAGATTTTTAAAAATTGTCTCAATTTAATGGAAAAAAATGGTTTTAGTATATAGAGAGGAATTTAAAAACCTCTTTATATACTTTTTTATTTTAGGAGGAAATTTTATGAAAAAACTTATTGCGGTTTTACTTTCTTTGGTAATACTGCTCTGTGTGGTGATTACGGCTAATGCCGTAAATTACGGGCGAAATGCCGAAACGGTACAGCCGACAACGCCCGCGACGAAAAATCCCGAACCGACAGAGCCTGCGTCGACCGTATCAAAACCAAAACGGGCAAGCCCGATAAAGATTACGGCGAAAACAAAGACGGTAAAAGCGAAAAAGCTTAAAAGTTCAACGGGAACAAAGAAATAAAAAACTGTAACGAAAAAGGTTACTGTAAAAGTTAAATGAATTATTAAGATTGTTTGGAATAATAAAAAACATATATAAGGAGTAGATATTATGAAAAAATTTTTATCAATAATTCTGTCAATTTTTATTATAGCCGGTTTAGCGACAGGCTTTTCAAGCTATGCTGTAGAAATAAAAACCTCAGGAGATTATGAGTACAGCTTGTATGATAACAATACTGTCAGAATAGTTTCTTACAAAGGAAACGATAAAGAAGTTGCCATACCTGATATGATTGACGGGCATAACGTAGTAAATATAGGTTTGGGCGCTTTCAGCAGGTGCTTTAATATTGAAAGCGTAGTAATATCGGAGAATATAGAAAGAATAGAACAGAGAGCGTTTAACAGTTGCGTTAATCTTAAAAGCGTTGAAATAGGCAGAGATGTTGTTAATATAGACGAATCCTCTTTCAGCGGTTGTGACGCGCTTAGCAACATAACTGTTAAAAATAAAAATACCGTTTATGACAGCAGAGATAACTGTAACGCAATAATAGAAACAAAATCAAATACGCTGAAAATAGGTTGTTCAAAAACAGTTATTCCTAACAGTGTAGCCACCATAGGAGAAAATGCGTTTGATAACTGTTTTGATTTAAAAACTATAGAAATTCCTTCAAATGTAAAGATGATTGGCAGAGAGGCTTTTGTAAACTGTATGAATCTTGAAAAGATAACTCTGTCGGAGGGATTAGAGCAAATTGGAGATAGCGCATTCAGAGGTTGCTTGAATCTTAAAAATGTAGAGATTCCAAATTCAGTTACAAAATTAGGCTTTAGTGTGTTTATGGGTTGTACTAATCTTACAAATGTTGCGTTACCCGAAAAAGTTACCACTATTAACAATTTTGTATTTTCTGATTGTGTTAATCTTGAAAGCGTTAAGCTTCCCCCAAAAACTGAAATAATGGGCGACGAAGTTTTTGCTAATTGCAGTTCGCTAAAAACAATTAATTTACCTGAAAGTATAAGACATATCGGATTTTCCTCATTTAACGGATGTGAAAATTTAACTGATGTATATTATGGCGGTTCAGAGTATAGTTGGAAAAATATTGATATGGGAGATAAAAATGATTCCTTACAAAATGCTAAAATTCATTTTGAAAAAGAATCGCCTACAAATCCGACAACCGAATCAACGCCTGCTGCAACAACGCCTACAGAAACGGTACAGCCGACAACGTCCGCGACGGAAAATCCCGAACCGACAGAGCCTGCGCCTACCGTATCAAAGCCAAAACAGGCAAACCCGATAAAGGTTACGGCGAAAACAAAGACGGTAAAAGAGAAAAAGCTAAAAAGGTCAAAGGTAACGGTTAACGCGCTTACCGTTAAAAAGGCTAAAGGAGAAGTAAAGTACAAAAAATTAAGCGGTTCTAAAAAGCTTACCGTAAACAAAAAGGGAAAAATCACAATAAAAAAGGGAACGAAAAAAGGCACCTACAAAATTAAAATAAAAATCACCGCAAAGGGAACAAAGAAATATAAATCAAAAACTGTAACCAAAAAGGTTACGATAAAAATTAAATAATCTTCCTTTCTCCCAAATGAAGTAAACCAAAAACAACTCCTCATCAAATATTGCAGTCCCTCTCTGAAAAGCGTATCCCCCAAACGTTTCTTACTCTATCTTACTTTGGATAGAAAGGACAGATTCTGCGAAAAAATTCCTATCAATCTTTTGCTCTAAATCCAATCCGAATAGGAATTAAAAGCTTATCTTTATTAATTTTTTAATTATTAATTTCCATATAAGACATAATTTATAAAGCATATATTCCAAATAATCATTTATAAAAAGTTTACAAAAAAGTAAACCTAAATTTATTAAATATTGACAAATATCACTTGGAATATTTATGCAGTATTCCAATTGATATTCAAATTTCCCGTTGATATAATGATTATAGGTAAAAGGTTAAAGTCTTTAAAAAATATTGAAAAGAAAAATTTTAAAATTTACAAGCTGTCTTGTTTAGAGCAACAAAAAGAAACAAATTTTAAAAAACTTTAACTTTCATTCTTCGAGCAATGCAAAATTGCTTAGTCCGCTATACTATAAGCTGTAATATTAAAACCATTTGACTTGTTTATATACTTTAAGGAACTATTTAACTTTTATTTGTGGGCGGAAAGGCTATGGAAATCAGTATGTTAAAAAAAATCATTGCTTTAATGCTCTTATTTATATGCGCAATTAACATTTACGGATGTAATAACAGCCAAAATATAATAGATGAAGGAAAGAATAATACATCGGAAAAAAGTATTAACAAAATCTTTGATAAAACAATAAAGGATTTGTCGTTAACGGGATTTTCTTGGGATAATTTTAATATCGAAACCGATGATCCTGTATTTATGTCAGGTTATCATGAAATCGCTTTATCTGATAAGGGATATTACTTTATTCATTCGGAAATCCTTTATTTTATGGATAAGAGCTCGAATAAATGTATACCGCTATGCTCCAAGCCTGACTGTAGCCATGAAGGCAAAGACCTGGAAAGTTGTAATGCGTATTTTAATTTCAATACATTTGACGCCGCAAGCGGATTGTTTTACTATAATTCAAATCTTTATATATTAGGTAATGACGGTAACGGCGAAAACGGTTTAGGTAAAGGGTTATATCTTTACAGAATTTCATATGACGGTACTAAAAGAGAAAGGGTTTGTCATTTGCTTGATATTAGTTCCTCTGCAAGTGATATGGGTTTAAGAATCCTTATACATAGAGGAATAGTATATCTTTCATATTCAGAAGAAAATAAATCGACTTTATGTAGTTTTGCCCTTAGCGATAATAAAGCGGAGTTAAAAACAATTGATACTATGGAGGGTAAATCACCTGAATTCTATAGGCTAAAAGGGTACGACGACTATCTGGTGTATCAATATTTTTATTATGATGACGAAAATTTAGATAGTTTTAGCGGGGGAATTAAAGTATTTGACGGAAAAAACAAACAGGTTTTAATTAAAGACGCAATAAAGTCATACTGTATATCAGATAGTAAAGTTTACTACGAAACATCAGACGGAATTAAAATTTATGATTTAAAGTCTAAAAAAACATCAGATTTTAAAGCTGAATCTAATTATTTTGCAATTAACTGTGACGGAGAATACTTCTATACTTATAACAGCGAGTTGGATAGTAGTTATGAAGTTAATGTATATGATAAAAAATATAACAAAATTAATTCCCTTAAATCTTTGGAGGGATACGGTGAATTATGTTTCGGCGATGAAAAATACTTTTTTACAGAAAATAAATACTTTAACAAAAGCGATTTAAGGAAGAAAAATGTTCAATGGAAAAATATTACAGATAAATACTATAATATTGAGCAGGATAATTAAAACTCAGTAAACGCGAAGGGTACAAGATTTTTATGGAAATCAAAAGAGTTTTATTTAACAAAAAAATAATAGTATTTTTTCTTTTGTTGATAATTGTTAACATTGGATTTTATATTAATACCTCGTATCGTGGCGAACAGTCTGATATAACTGATTTTTCAATAGTTAATACTAAACGGATTGAGGTTTTAAATGTTGTCAGAAAAATGGATATTAACGACGCCCTATCCTACATAAATTCTCGTGTTAAAAAATTTTCAACCGTTTCTTCTTTAATGTTTTACGATGAAGAAAAAACGAATGACTATCAAAATTATGTTAAAATATGGAAAAAACAGGAAACACAGCTTAGAAAGAAACACCCAAACATTTCGGCGGCTTATGATAATCAAAAATACAACTTTACCCAAGATGAAATAATTGCATATGAGTATGTTTGTAACGAAATTTCAGATAACCTTAACTACATAAACGATTATGAAGGATACCTTAAAAAAATAGACGAGCAAGCGGTAAATCTTAATACGGTAAGTATTTTTGCCGATAACAGTTCGTTTTCAAGTATAAATATTTTCAAGACAGCCGAGGATTACAAGAAATTAAAAGGTATAAAGCTAACCATAGGAAACGACGAACCGCTAACAGGTGTGGTTAATTATACCTTTGCGCATTATGTTGTACTGCTTTTCAGTATTGTCATTATATTAAAATTTATTGAGGAAAGAAAACGAGGTTTACAGAATTTAGTTTTTTCCACTCCAAAAGGGAGGGCGGTACTTGCCGCGAAAAGATGTATAATACTGACAATTACAGTTGTTGCAACAAGCGTTATCGTGTATGGAAGTCTTTTTATATCGTCGTTCTTGATATACGGCGGAACAGAGGATTTGTTTAGAAACGTCCAATCTATTGAGATGTTTAAAAATTTTACTTTCCCTATGTCTGAAATAAAGTTTATCGTCATATTTGTTTTAATAAATATCCTGACACAACTTGTAATATCTTTTTTACTGCTGTTTATATTTTCTTTTATACAAAATAATATTTTAGGAATAGGATTATTAGGTATAATTTCGGGCATTGAATTTTTTCTATACACTTTATTACCGATACAAGATAAATTTGCTCTTTTAGAATGTGTAAATATTTTCTATCTCATTAACCCGACAGATGCAGTTATAAAGTACACAAATTTAAATACATTTTTCGGAATTATAGGATTATCGAAACTTATTATTTACGCTTCTGTACTATTTTTGTTGATTTTTATATTTCTTACAGTATTAGCTTGCTCCCGTAAATATCCTCAGAAAACTTCAAATAAAGTTGCGTATTTTATATTAAGCGCTTTAGACAAAATCAAAAATTTTTATTGGAAAGTTATTGAGAGGCTGGGAGTTGCGGGAATAGAGTTATATAAAATATTAATTGTTCAAAAAGGAATTATCGTTCTTGCGGTATTTGTTCTTGTTTTAATGAGCTCTGTAAATACGAACAAAATTGTTTATAGCGGAGCTGACAGTATAGTTAACGGATTTTACGAAAAATACTCAGGTAATGTTACTTCAAAAACCTTGAAATATGTTGAACAGATGGAAGCTGAAATAAACGCTGTAGATGAGGAAACCAATAAGGCTATAAAAGATTTTCAGTCAGGTAAAATTACAAGTAACGAGTATGATAGAGTTATGATGAAAAGCTATGCTTATGATAACGAACGCAAAGCGTTGGAAACAATTAATCAGAGGCTTCAATATATAGACTCCCAAGAAAAATCAGGTAATGACGCATTACTTGTAAATCCTGAAGGATATGCGAAGTTGTTGGGAAGTGATGCTTTCAATAGACAATTTAACTTTGCTCTTGTCGGGATTTTTTGCTTAACAATTTTGCTTTCAAATATTTTTGCCTTTGAAAGAAAAATGGCAGTGACAGACAGTTTAAAATCAAGTTATAGGGGAAGAAGTTATCTGTTTTTTAAAAAGATTTACGTCGCCGACATAATAGCGCTTATTATTTGGGCAATAGCGAGTGTTATTGATATTTATAGTGTAACATATCAGTATTCACTTAGAGAATTCGGAGCGCCTGTTAAAAGTCTTATGTTTATGCAGGATATGCCGTTTAATATAAGTATAGGATTATTCTTAACTATTCTGTATTTATTACGTCTTATCTTATTGCTTGCCGTCACGAAAATCATATGCTTAATTTCTGTGAACACAAGGTATGAAGTATCAATCGCGGTTTCGTTTATGATAATTGTTTTGCCTTCTATTCTGTATTTGGCGGGAATTGATATTTTTGTATATTTTTCTTTTGCCTACCCTGTAGCTATGATGAGTTTAATTCTTAACTCAAATGGATTTTCATTTTTGATACCGATATTAATTATTTTATCCCTTGGATTAATAAGCGGATTTATTGCTAAATATCAATGGTGCTCTGTGAGGAGAAAAAATGATTTTAGAAATTAATAATCTTACTAAAAAATACGGTAATAATACCGCCTTAGATAATTTTAGTGTAACCCTGACAAACGGAATCTACGGATTGCTTGGTCCTAACGGCGCGGGAAAAAGCACCGTTATGAATTTAATTACTGATAATGTAAAGAGAACCTCAGGTGAAATTTTATGTAATGGAAAAGAAATTCTTTCATTAGGAAAAGACTTCAGACGTAAATTAGGATATATGCCTCAACAGCAAGGGTATTATGAGGAGTTATCCGCAAGAGCGTTTTTGTTATATATGGCTTCTTTAAAAGGACTGACAAGACGAGAGGCAAAATATAAAACAGATGAATTGCTTGAAATAGTTAATTTAACTGATGTTGCGCATAAAAAGCTCGGCTCATTTTCAGGCGGAATGAAACAGCGTGTGCTGATTGCGCAATCGCTTTTGAACAATCCCGAAATTCTGATTCTTGACGAGCCAACGGCGGGACTTGACCCGAAAGAGAGAATAAGAATCCGAAACTTTATCAGCGAAATAGCCGAAAACAAAATCGTTATACTCGCAACTCACGTTGTTTCCGACATTGAGTTCATCGCGAAGGAGGTTATTCTCCTCAAAGAAGGCTCTCTCATAACCTGCGACACAACCGAAAACCTCCTAAGTCAAATTGACAACATAGTTTATGAAGTTACTGTTTTGAGCGGTGAGGTTGAACAGCTTGAGCAGAAGTACAATGTCAGCAACATCTTTAGAAGAGGCGATGAAGTTATAGCGAGAGTAGTGTCCGATTCCCTGCCTGACGAATTAAGAAAAACAAAGGTGAGAGCTAACCTTGAAGATTTATATTTGTTTTACTTCGGCGAAAACAAAGACGGTAAAAGCGAAAAAGCTTAAAAGGACAAAGGTAACGGTTAACGCGCTTACCGTTAAAAAGGCTAAAGGAGAAGTAAAGTACAAAAAATTAAGCGGTTCTAAAAAGCTTACTGTAAACAAAAAGGGAAAAATCACAATTAAAAAGGGAACGAAAAAAGGCACCTACAAAATCAAAATAAAAATCACTGCAAAGGGAACAAAGAAATATAAATCAAAAACTGTAACGAAAAAGATTACGATAAAAATTAAATAAATCCCCTTTCCTTTCTTCTAAATGAAGTAAACCAAAACAACTCCTGCCCATAAATCAGGGCAGGAGTTGTTTTATATCTCCACGGCATACATTGCAGTCCCTCTCGGACAAATCATATCCCCCAGACGTTTCTTCCTCTGTTTTGTTTTGGATAGAGAGGACAAGTTCAGCGGTAGACCTTTTAAAAACTTTTCCTCTAAATCTATTTTGAATAGGAAATAAAAGGTTACCTATAAATCTAATTCTTAATTCTTAATTTTTAATTTTCATATACAACCTTTCTCCCTGTTCGACTTTAGATAGGGAGCTTAATTTTTCTACTATACAGGTTTTTAAAAAACTTTTCCTCTCTATCCGTTTTCAGATAGAGAGGAATGTATTTTGTAAAATTCTTAATTTTTAACTCATAATTCTCAATTCTCTCTGCGTTGTCTGTCGATAACTATTTGAAGATAAAGAGTTTTGATTCCATATGTTTACTCTATTTTTTGAGGCTTTCTTTGTATTTTTCGCCCCAATTCCAAAGCGAGTCGAGTATCGGTTTTAGACTTTTGCCTAAATCGGAAAGCTCGTACTCAACTCTCGGCGGAACCTCGGGATAGACCGTTCTTGTGACAAGTCCGTCCGCCTCCATTTCGCGCAGTTGAGCCGTTAAAACTTTTTGAGATACCGAGCCTATCGAGCGTTTAAGCTCGCTGAATCTTTTCTTTTCGGGGATTAAATCCCTTAAAATTAACACCTTCCATTTACTTCCTATTAATGTCAGCGTTGTTTCAACGGGACACGCGGGAAGATTTTTCAGTTTATCGGACATATTAATTCCCTCGCTTTCTGACGAAAAAACTTTCGCTCTTATCGTTTAATAACAAAATTAAATAATATGCTTTTTGTCTAATCACTTTTTATTCTGTTTTTGTCGATAACCATTTGTAGATACGGAAGAAGCTCAAAGCCCATTCTTTCGTAAAGGCGTTTTGCGCCCTCGTTATAATCCTCAACCTCAATACGCAGGCGCATAGCGTGGCTTTCACGTTTTAAAAACTCGAAAAACTCCGTGGCAAGCCCCCTGCCTCTGTACTCTTCGTCAATATAAATTTCCTCGATAGTGACGGAAAATCCGCCCGCCTCCTGCGAAAAGGTTTTTGACAAAAGCGCAAATCCGCAGGGAACATTATCCCATTCAAAAATATAGCATCTCAAATAATCGTCCGAGCGCATAAGCTCGTTAAAGGTCGCCGTATAATTTTCCCTCGGCACGGGCGAGTTTACCGCGTCCGTGTGGTAGAAAATATCAACATATTTTAAATAAAGCTCTCTGTCGCTTTCTTTTATTGGTCTGAACATAAAATCCTCCGAAAAATTTTACTAAAAAACGGCATATAGACTTAATAGTTTCCAAAAGGTAACTACAGCACAAAAATGTGCCTGCTTCACAAAATATACCATAGGGGTTATAATATAGTCAAGAGGTAAAACACCAAAAATTTTAGGAGGAAATAAAAATGGCAAAAATTAAAAAAGCTTTAGAGTTGATAAACACATTTTCAACAGGCGACGTAAACAAAGCGTCCGAGCTTATTGCACAGGGATATATTCAACATAATCTTTCATACGGCACAGGCGCGGACGCTTTTATCAGGTCGGTAAAATATCTTGCGGGTGCTCCTGTAAAGACAACAGTAAAAAATATCCGAGCTTTTGAGGACGGGGATAAGGTGTTTTTGCAGACGGTTTACAATTTTGCAGGTGCGTGTAATCAAGTAGCGTTTGATATTTTCCGTTTTGATAAGGACGGAAAAATAGCGGAGCATTGGGATAACCTCGCCGATTCTGCAGAGCCTAATCCTTCGGGAAGAACTCAAATTGACGGTACAACCGCAATAAAGGACTTGGATAAAACAGAGGATAACCGAGAGCTGATTAAAAATTTTCTTTACGACATAATGCAGGGCAATAATCCGCAGAAAACTCCCGATTATTTTGACGGGGATATTTATATTCAGCATAATACAGGAATAGCAGACGGCCTTTCGGGCTTGGGTTTGGCTTTAGAGGCGCTTGAAAAGCAGAATATGAAAATGATTTATAATAAAGTACATCAGGTTCTTGCTCAGGGAAATTTTGTTCTTGCAGTAAGCGAGGGATTATTCGGCAATATACCTACCTCGTATTATGACCTTTGGAGAGTCGAGGACGGAAAAATAGCGGAGCATTGGGACGTTATGGAAACAATTTTAGACAGAGCAGAGTGGAAAAATGACAACGGAAAATTTTAATTTTTAAGATTATACAGAATCCCGAAAATTTTTTACAATTGCTTTGACATGTTGCAGATTTTATAAAAGGCGGTGAGCGTATGGACCAAAAGGAAAGAAGATTATATCTGATAAATTACCTGCTTAAAGAGCGTGACGAAATCGCGGAAATTCCGAGCGGTATAACAGAACAGAAAAAATTGCTCCGTTCTCTTTTTAATATCCGTATGCCGAAAAGAGCGGACGAAGAATTTTTAAAAATTCAGGACGAGTATTTAAGAGAAGAAACAAAAGCCAAGGGTATAACCGAGTTTGAAAGCTTAGAGCCGATTGCGAGCGGAATTTATCTTTGGCAGGGCGATATAACTACTTTAAAATGTGATGCAATTGTTAATGCCGCTAACTCACAGCTTTTAGGTTGTTTCTGTCCGTGTCACGGTTGCATTGATAACGCTGTTCATACATTCGCAGGGATTCAGCTTAGAAATGCTTGCAATGAAATAATGAAAAAGCAGGGCTTTGAGGAGCCTGTCGGAACGGCGAAAATTACACCTGCGTACAATCTTCCGTGCAAGTATGTTATCCATACCGTCGGCCCGATTGTTCGGGGAAGACTTACTCAAAAGGATTGCGAGCTGTTAAAAAGCTGTTATTGTTCCTGTTTAGAAAAAGCCGTTGAAAACGGGATAAAAAGTATTGCGTTTTGCTGTATTTCCACAGGCGAGTTTTGTTTCCCGAACGACATAGCGGCGAAAATAGCAGTTGATACGGTAAAAAAATTTATTGAGAAAACAGGCGGAAAAATCGAGGTGATTTTCAATGTCTTTAAAGATAGTGACTACTCGCTCTACCGAGAATTACTCAAAGCAGATTGAGAGATTAAAAACTGAAATAAAAAACGCCCGTGCAATCGTAATCGGTGCGGGCGCGGGGCTATCCTCCTCGGCAGGGCTTACATATTCGGGGGAAAGGTTTTCAAAATATTTTTCGGATTTTCAGGAAAAATACGGGATAACGGATATGTATTCGGGAGGCTTTTTCCCGTTTTCATCGCTTGAAGAATTTTGGGCGTGGTGGAGCAGGCATATTCTGATTAATCGCTACGAAAAAGCGCCCAAGCCTGTTTATGAAAACCTCCTTAAACTCGTCAAGGATAGGAATTATTTTGTCATAACTACAAATGTTGACCACCAGTTTCAAAAGGCGGGATTTGATAAAAATCGGCTTTTTTATACACAGGGTGACTACGGACTGTTTCAATGTTCAAGAGCGTGTCATAATAAAACCTACGACAACAGAAACGAGATTTTAAGAATGGTGTCCGAACAGAATGATATGAGAATACCGAGCGTACTTATTCCGCGATGTCCCGTCTGCGGTGCGCCGATGACGACTAATTTGCGCAGTGACGATAAATTTGTTGAGGATGACGGCTGGCATTTGGCGGCAAAGCGCTACGCAGAATTTTTAAAAGAAAATAAGAACACGCGCGTTTTGTATTTAGAGCTTGGAGTTGGAAACAATACGCCCGTAATTATAAAATATCCGTTTTGGCAGATGACCGCAAACAATCCGAATGCAGTTTACGCCTGCGTGAATTTCTGTGAATGTGCCTGCCCGAAAGAAATAGAAAACAGGGCGGTTTTATTAAACGGAGATATTTATGATGTTCTGAAACTGCTCAATAAAAGCGTTTAAATTTTAAAGATTTATTAAAAACGGAATATCGGCTCAATAGTTTCCAGATAGAGGAACAGAAAAATACAGAACCTATCCTTTCTATCCAAAGTGATATAGAGTAAGAAACGTCTGGGGGAGATGGATTGTCAGAAATGGACTGCAATGTTTGACGTGGAGATATAAAAAATAAGAATTAAGAATTTTAATTTTTAGCTCAGCTTTCTATCCGAAGTTGGATAAAAAAGAAAAGCGGATAAATGAATTCATAGTAGAAAATTAATTTCCCTATCTAAAGTTAGATAGGGAGAAAACTTATATATAAATGTTTTTCGCAGAACATTTCCTTGCTATCCAAAGTGAGATAGAGGAAGAAACGTCTGGGGAAAGATGAATTGTCAGATAGGAGCTGAAATGTCTGACGTGGAGATGTAAAAAACGCAAAACCTGTCCTACCTATCCAAAACAAGACAGAGGAAGAAACGTTTGGGGGAGATGGATTGTCAGAAAGGGACTGCAATGTTTAACGTGGAGATATAAAGTTATTTTTTGTCAAAAAATCTTGTAGTCTTAAAGGTGCATACATAGCTTTGGCTTTCGTGGAAGAAAGAGTCAACGTAGGAAGTGTCGTACATATAAATGATTCTATGCTGTACGGCGGACTTGTCCATATCAAAAATATAAACAACAGCGTCCTTTATCGTTTTTCCGCCCGGGTGATTTGTTCTTCCCGTGTAGTGAAGTCCTTTGATAACATCCTTAACGGAGCTGATGCCGTATGTATTCATCGCGTCCCTTACCGCCTGCGCTATCAGAGCCGCGCCTGTAAATCCTCCGTTGCCGAACTCGCCGTAGCAGAGCCTCTCCAAAAGGTCGCGGTCGGCATCGGAAAGCTCAACGTGAGCGGGGTGGAAGCTTCTGTCGGGATTATCAATTGCGACCAAATATCCCGCGTTCCATTGTTCGTCATAGCTTGCTTTGTTCTTAACAGTCGGGGCGGTAGCGTAGGAAAATCCCTTTTTAGGGGTTTTCTTTTTGGCTGACGTTGAACTCGGCTCGGTCGTCTTTTTTTTGTCAGTTTTTTTCTCTGTCAGTTTCTTAGCGGTTTTCTTCTCGGCTTTTTTGCTATTTTTAGATTTTCCCGCCTGCGGTTTAAGCCTGACTATCGAAGACGAAATTGAAAGCTCGGTTTGCGGTTCGGTTTCCTTGCTTTCCTCGCTTTCGGTTTCGGTCGTCGCCTCTGTGGAGGAAACAACTGTTTCCGTTTCAAAATCCGAGGTGTTATCTCCAAAAGTATTTACGGACATAGGAACGCCTGCCACTACCAAAACCGCGGATATAACGGCAACAAGTATTAAGTTGAACTTTCTTTTAAACAGTTTTTTCAAAACCCTGCTCCTTCTGCTTGTCCGAAATAAAATCTATATCATACTGTCGTAAACCTTTTTAAAGGTGTCTATAACATACTGCGCGTCGTCGTCAGAAAGTGTTGAATTCATCGGGAGAGTAAGCTGGTTTTTATACATATTATAAGCGTACGGATAATCCTTAATATCAAAGCCCTTGTTCTTATACGCCGAAAGCATAGGCAAAGGTTTAAAGTGAACGTTACACATAACGCCGTTTTCAGCCATTCGGTTGTAAAACTCGTTTCTGAAGTCCGAGTCCTTGCCGAGAAAGCGTACAAAATAGAGATGTCCCGAGCTTCTGTGATTTTCGCCCGCGTGATTCAAAAGCTGAACGTCAAGCTCCCTGAACGACTTGTCGTAATGCTTGATAAGCTCGTGGCGCCGTACTAAAATATCCTCGTATCGGTCGAGTTGGGCAAGTCCGATTGCCGCGAGCACATCGGGCATATTACACTTATACTGCGTGCTCACAACATCGTATTCCCACGACGCGGCATTGTTCTTGGCGAGCGCGTCCTTGGTCTGGCCGTGGAGCGACCATAGCATATACTGCTTATACATTTTTTCTTCGTCAATTCTTCCGCGCAGTCTGTGAACGGCCGCACCGCCCTCGGCGGTTGTCATATTTTTAACTGCGTGAAAGCTGAAATTCGTAAAATCAGCGATTTCTCCGCACATTTTTCCGTGCCAGCGCGCGCCGAACGCGTGAGCCGCGTCGGACATAATCACAACGCGTCCGATAAGCTCCTGAATTTTGCCCTTGGGACGGAATTTATCGCGCTGATTGCGGACAGCCTCATAAATTCTGTCATAATCGCATACAATTCCCGCCAAATCAACGGGGATGATAACCTTGGTATGCTCGTTTATCGCGGCTTCCATTTTATCGTAATCCATTTCAAATGTGCCCGGTTTGCAGTCAATCATAACGGGCTTCGCTCCGACGTGGTAGACTACCGAAGCAGTTGCGGTATAGGTGTACGCGGGGAGTATAACCTCGTCTTGAGGTCCAACCCCGAGTACGCGCAGGGTCATTTCGGCGCACGAGGTCTGCGAAGAAAGGCAGACAGCCTGACCTGTATGACAGTACTCCCCTATTCTCTTTTCAAGTAATTTTGTTTTAGGACCCGTTGTAATCCAACCTGACTCTAAAACTTCTATAACTGCTTCAATCTCGTCTTTTCCGATGTCCGGAGGAGAAAATGGAATATTTCTCATAATAACAAGACCCTCTCAACCCAACAAATGTTATCTGTAAAGTAACTGTAAAGTAAAAATACACAGCATATTATACTACTATAAATTATGAATGTCAATTTTTATATCTCCGCGCAAGACAATGCAATTCCTCTCTGAAAAGACTGTCCATCGGACGTTTCTGCCCCCTGTCTCACTTTGGATAGGGAGGATAGGTGAGATATAAAATATTTTAATTCTTAATTCCCCCAAAAAACCTTTGCCCTCTGTCGTGTTTTGGATAAAAAGGATAGGGTTTGCGTTTTTAATATCTCAACACCAGATAATGCAGTCCCTCTCTGAAAGGTATACCTCTCGGGCATTTTTGGCTCTGTTTTTCTTTGCATATAATTTGCATATAATATAAAAATTATTGTTAACATTTTAATTCTAAATTATTAACTCTTAATTCTTATTTTAATATCTCCGCGTCAGTTTTTTAGATTTTCCTCGTCAGACATTGCAGTCCCTATCGGACAATTCATCTCCCCCAAACGTTTCTCCTCTATTTTGTTTTGGATAGGGAGGAAAGGTTTTGCGAAAAATCTTTATATATGTTTTCTCCCTATATAACTTGAGATAGGGAGATTAATTTTTCTACTATGAATTCATTTATCCGCTTTTATTTTTATCCAACTATGGATAGAAAGCTGAGTTAAAAATTAAAATTCTTAATTCCTGTTTTTTATATATCCACGTCAGACATTGCAGTCCCTCTCTGAAAAGCATATCTCCCAAACGTTTCTGCCTCTATCTCGCTTTGGATAGAGAGGACAGGTTCTGCGGTAGACTTTTTAGCTTTTCCACATCACACCGTGCAGTCCCTCTCTAAAAATCATATCCCCCAAACGTTTCTGCCTCTATCTCACTTTGGATAGTAAGGAAAGTTTCTGCGAAAAATTCCTATCAATCTTTTGCTCTAAATCCAATCCGAATAGGAATTAAAAGGTTACCTTTATTTATTAATTTTTAATTCTTAATTTCCATATAAGACATAATTTATAAAATATATATTCTATATAATCATTTATAAAAAGTTTACAAAAAAGTGAACCTCTATTTATTAAATATTGACAAATTACACTTAAAATATTTATGCAGTATTCCAATTGATATTAAAATTTTCCGTTGATATAATGAATAAGTAAGAAATTAATTGCTTTAAAAAAATATAAATCAGAACAAAAGCGCTGGTAATATTTGATACATATTTTGGGACGCCATTTTTAAAATTGAATATTGACTATGTAATTGTATATTTTCAGATGCTTTTGTTTTAACATAAAAATATTAAATTGATATGGCGCAAATTAAGACATCTTGTATAAATGTTGCGGGTTTATTTTAAATATAAATTAAAAGTACGCAGGGGGAGTTTTTATGAAAAATATAATGCCAATCATATCAAGATTATGTGTTATTATAATTTCAATTCTTTTTTATCCTGTAAGTTATGCAGTACACGAATTTAGCGCAATAAACTACGACCTGACGGCGGAATTTCTCGTACAGTTGGCGTTCCTTGTTTTATCCGCGGTTTTACTGGGAATATCCATAAAAATATTTCCGTTAAAAAGCAAGAAAGAAATAGTAATTTCTATTGTTATATCCATAACAGGTCTTGTAATAAGTTTTAGTCTTTTAACCTCATTCGGAGTACCGTCTTTAACTGTGTTTGTTTGTTCGGTATATATAACAGAGTTATTTTGCAGAAATAGAAAAAGCTTCTGATAAGTATATATTGAACCGATTTGTGGCGAAAAGCTCGTTTATGCTAACACAATAAGTTTCCGTATTAGTTCAGGGGTAAGAAAACCATAGTCAATAAAGCGAAAAAGCTTAAAAGGTCAAAGGTAACGGTTAACGCGCTTACCGTTAAAAAGGCTAAAGGAGAAGTAAAGTACAAAAAATTAAGCGGTTCCAAAAAGCTTACCGTAAACAAAAAGGGTAAAATCACGATTAAAAAGGGAACGAAAAAAGGCACCTACAAAATCAAAATAAAAATCAACGCAAAGGGAACAAAGAAATATAAATCAAAAACAGTAACCAAAAAGGTTACCGTAAAAGATAAATAAATCTTTCCTTTCTTCTAAGTGAAATAATGCAGGAGCTTTTATATATCCACATTAGATATTGAAATCATTTTTCAATTCCATATCCGCGAATACCGTGCTTACTTGTTTATGTGGGGATTATCAGTCCTATATAGAAGATAATCTACACTCACATTGTAAAAATCGGCAAGTTTTATAATTAAACTTAGAGGGATTTCACGCTCTGAGCGTTCATACTTTGAATAAAGCGATTGGTCGCACATTAAGAACTGCGAAATTTTTTTCTGCGATAAGTCATTATCTTCGCGTAGATCCTTTATTCGTAACTTCATTTTAATCACCGAAATAATTATAAAATAGTACACATTGTCCTATTGACTTTTAGGACTATATGTCCTATAATTATAAAAATAATTATATTAATTCATAATCTAAAATATGTAGATTAAAAATTACATAAAACATAGAATAATACAAATTTACAAAAGTGAATAAAATACTATTCGATTTAACCAAAAATACTTATATTTTTTCTATAAATTATAAAAGGGAAATTTTAATAAAATATATGGAAGTAAAAGTTTTAAAGTGCTAAATAACAGTATATAATGAACTGTTTATTACATAGGTAAGATTTTTATGTATAATAAAATATACAGACCGAGAATTTTAATTTAAGGAGGAAACAAAATGAAATTTATAATAAAAATTAAAAAATCAGTCATCTTTATTTTATTATTGATAATGATAATAAGTATGTTTACAACCTTATCATTAACAGCAGGAGCGAAAGATACATATGTAAATTTCGCATCATATGGATCAAGCGAGGATTTAAACTATGATATTCTTTCAGACGGTACTGCTGAAATTATAAGCTGTAATATAAAGGGAGAAGAGATAAAAATTCCTGATACTCTTGACGGATATACTGTTACAAGTATAAGTTGGAATTCATTCTATTCCTGCAGAAATATTAAAAGCGTAGTAATTCCTAACAGTGTTAAAAATATAGGGAATTGTGCTTTTGCAGAGTGCGTAAATCTTGAAGAAATCACAATTCCTGACAGCGTTACGAATATAGGGTACAGTGCTTTCAACGGAACTGCTTGGTATGATAAACAACCTGACGGGTTAGTATATGCGGGAAAGGTTGCTTATAATTATAAAGGGGATTGCCCTCAAACATTAAAATTAAAGCAAGATACTTTAGCTATTGCGGATGAAGCTTTTTACGGTCAAAAAAATTTAAAGAGCATAATAATACCTGACGGAGTTGTGAGCATAGGCTCCTATGCGTTTTATGACTGTGCGAATCTAACAAATATAACAATACCTGATAGTGTTATAAGTATAGATGAAAAAGCATTTTACAATACCGATTGGTACGACAGCAGACCTGAGGGGTTAATATATGCCGGTAAGGTTGCTTATGAATATAAAGGAGATAAAGAGGCTTGCCCCGAAACTATAGAACTAAATAAAGATACTGTTGCAGTTGCCTGCTCAGCATTTTACAATTGTATAAACCTTAAAAATATAACAATTCCAAATGGTGTAGTAAATATAGATAGTTCAGCATTTGCCGGTTCAGGTTTAACAAGTTTAATGATTCCCGACAGCGTTGTAAGTATAGGTGAGCACGCGTTTAAATCTTGCGTAAATCTTAAAAGTGTAACAATTCCGGGGAGCATTAAAGTTATTCAGAGGTATACATTTGAAGAGTGCGAAAAACTTGAAAACTTAATACTTCCAGACAGCATTACAAATATAGGACTTTCGGCGTTTCGCGCTTGCAAGAGTTTGAAAAGCTTAATAATACCCGATAGCGTTATAAATATATGGGACTATGCGTTTGGCAGTTGTACAGGACTTACAAGTTTAACATTAGGCAACAGCGTTAGAATTATTGGAGAAAGCGCGTTTCGCAATAGCAAAAGCCTTACAAGTGTGACAATTCCGTATAGTGTTACAAGTATCAAAAAGTGTGGAATCGGATTTATTTCTGAGAGTAATAAGATAGAAAATTTTACTATTAATGGTTATAGCGGGACAGAGGCTGAGAGATATGCCCATGATAACGGATTTATTTTTGTTAAGTTATCATATGGCTCTGATACAGATAATCAAACACGCAAAAACATCACAGATGTTATTCCTGCAGATGTTCAAACGAATACCTATTATTTCTATAAGCCAAAGGACTGGGATAAGGTAGGCGTATACTGGTTCAGCGGTTCATATAACTGTGAAAAGGACGAGAACAAGTCAAACGGAAAAGGCTACCCCGGATATGCCGTTACACAAACGGACGAAAGCGATAAAAATATCTACATCGTAAAAATTCCTAAAGATGTGCCGAGTATTTCGTTTAACAATCTTTTAGACGGCGAAAAGGGCATTTACACAACAAATTTGAGTTGTGCCGAGAACGCGTCCAAAATCTTTATAGTAAATCCAAACACTAAAATCGAGGATGAAACTAACACGGTTAGAGGCGAGTGGTTCTATTACTACAAAAACGGAAAACACGGAAGATATAAAACTCTTGACGAGGCGCAGAAAAACAATGCTGTTTACTCAAACGGAGAAGTTCCGAAGAAGATTAGCGATAAAAATACTACTCCGACCGTATCAAAGCAAAAACAGGCAAACCCGATAAAGGTTACGGCGAAAACAAAGACGGTAAAAGCGAAAAAGCTTAAAAGGTCAAAGGTAACGGTTAACGCGCTTACCGTTAAAAAGGCTAAAGGAGAAGTAAAGTACAAAAAATTAAGCGGTTCTAAAAAGCTTACCGTAAACAAAAAGGGAAAAATCACAATAAAAAAGGGAACGAAAAAAGGCACCTACAAAATCAAAATAAAAATCACCGCAAAGGGAACAAAGAAATATAAATCAAAAACTGTAACGAAAAAGATTACGATAAAAATTAAATAATCTTCCTTTCTTCTAAGTTAAGTAAACCAAAAACAACTCCTGCCCATAAATCAGGGCAGGAATTGTTTTATATCTCCACATCATACATTGCAGTCCCTCTCGGACAAACCATATCCCCCAAACATTTCTTCCTCTATCTAACTTTGGATAGAATAGAAAGGTTCTACTGTAGACTTTTTAGGTTTTCCACATCACACCGTGCAGTCCCTCTCTAAAAAGCATATCCCCCATACTTTTCTGCCCCTGTCTTGTTTTGGTTAGGGAGGATAGGTTTCGCAAAAAATATTTATATATAAGTTTTCTCCCTATCTAACTTTAGATAGGGAGATTAATTTTTTACTATTAATCCATTTATCAGCTTTTCTTTTTTATCCAACTTCGGATAGAAAGCTGAGTTAAAAATTTTTAATTCTTAATTATTTCTTCCTCTGTCTTGTTTTGAATATATGAATAGAAAGGAAAGATTTAGTTTTTAAAACTGTTTAATATTATTACTGCTCATATTACTGTTCAAACTGACTGTTGTAAAGTTCGGCATAAAATCCGTCTTTTTTGAGAAGCTCGTCGTGAGTACCCTGCTCGATTATATCGCCGTCGCGCATTACAAGAATTAAGTCAGCGTCCTTAATTGTTGAGAGCCTGTGGGCGATAATAAAGCTTGTTCTTCCCTTCATAAGGTTGTTCATAGCGCGCTGGATTCTCGATTCCGTTCGGGTATCTACAGATGAGGTCGCCTCGTCCAGAATAAGAATGGGATTGTCGGAAAGTATAGTTCTCGCGATTGTGAGGAGCTGTTTCTGCCCCTGGCTTACGTTGCTCGCGTCCTCGTTTAAAACCATATCGTAGCCTTTGGGGAGAGTTTTTATAAATCGGTCGGCGTGAGCCGCTTTAATCGCCGAAATTACCTCTTCGTCAGTGGCGTCGAGCCGTCCGTAGCGGATATTTTCCATAATCGTGCCGTTGAAAAGCCAGGTATCCTGAAGAACCATTCCGAACGCCTCTCTCAGCTCTCTGCGGTTAAAGTCCTTTATATTATGACCGTCAATTTTAATTGCTCCGCTGTTTACATCGTAAAAGCGCATAAGCAGTTTAACCATTGTAGTTTTACCCGCGCCCGTCGGGCCGACTATGGCAATACGCTGTCCGCTTTTTATTTTTGCCGAAAAATCGTGGATAATGATTTTATTCTCGTCATATCCGAAGCTGACGTGGTCAAACTCAACGTCGCCCTTAATGTTTTTGATGTCGGCGGGATTTTCAACCGTCTGAATTTCCTCGTCCTCGTCTAAAAACTCAAAAACTCTTTCAGCCGCCGCCGTCATACTCTGAACCTGATTAATAACCTGCGAAATCTGCTGAATCGGCTGGGTAAAGGTCTTGACGTACTGGATAAACGCCTGAATATCGCCGATACGGATAACTCCGTTAATCGCCAAAATACCGCCCGAAATCGCAACAGCCGCATAGCCGAGATTGCTGACAATCATCATAAGAGGCATCATCATACCCGACAGAAACTGTGATTTCCACGCTGAATTATAAAGCAGTTTATTCGTTTTCTCAAATTCATCCAAGGTATCACTCTCTTTGTTGTACGCCTTAATTATAAGGTGTCCGCCGTAGCTTTCCTCAACAATTCCGTTTATGATACCGAGGTGTTTTTGCTGTGCGCGGAAATGCTTTTGCGAAACCTTTACTATAGAGCTTAAAAGCAAAGCTGAAACAGGCAGAATGATTATTGCGATAAGCGTCATCAACGGCGAAATCGTGAGCATCATTATTAAAATTCCGAAAACGGTGCAAATGGAGGTGATAATCTGCGTTATGCTCTGGTTAAGACCCATTCCGAGAGTATCAATATCGTTTGTAATCCTTGAAAGAACCTCGCCGTACGTTCTGCTCTCAAAATATTTAAGGGGCATACGGTTAATTTTTTCGGAAATATCCCTGCGCATACGGTAACAGATTTTCTGCGTTATTCCCGTCATAAGCCAGCCCTGAACAAACATAAATCCCGCGCTTATTAAATAAAGCAAAAGCACGCTCAAAAGTATTAATCCTATGGCGTTTAAATCTATCGAGCCTGTACCCTGAATTTTTTTCATCAGTCCGCTTGCAATTTCCGAAGTCGCGTTTCCGAGTATCTTTGGGCCGATAACGGAGAATACGGTCGAAATCGCAGCGCAAATCATTACGATAATAACCGCGATTTTGTAGCGCCCTATGTATTTAATAAGTTTTTTTATTGTACCCTTAAAGTTCTTTGCCTTTTCAACGGGAGCCATAGGTCCTCTTGCTCTTCTTCTGGGAGTATCAGCCATTTTGTCCGACCTCCTTTTCAAGTCCCAATTCCCTTTCGGAAAGCTGTGATTTAGCAATTTCAAGATATTCTCCGCAGTTTTCCAAAAGCTGTTCGTGCGTTCCTATTCCCGCGATTTTTCCGTCGTCAAGGACGATAATCTGCTGTGCGTCCATAATTGTGGAAATTCTCTGCGCGACTATAATCACCGTGCTGTCCTTTACATTTTTATAGAGGGCTTTTCTGAGTTCTCTGTCGGTTTTCATATCGAGCGCCGAAAAGCTGTCGTCAAATATATAAATTTTCGGATTTTTTGCAATTGCCCTGGCGATTGAAAGCCTTTGCTTCTGACCGCCCGATACGTTAGTTCCGCCCTGTGAAATTTCACTTTCGTAGCGGTCGTTTTTAGCCTCGATAAATTCTGTAGCCATTGCGATTTGAGCCGCTTTTTCTATTTCGCTGTCCGTGGCGTTTTTGTTGCCGTAGCGGAGGTTTGAGGCGATAGTACCGCTTAGCAGAATACCCTTCTGCGGAACATATCCTATTTGTTCGCGCAGGGACTTCATAGTTACGGTTCTTATATCCTTTCCGTCAATATCAATTTCTCCTCCGCTTACGTCGTAGAGCCTCGGAATAAGGTTTACAAGCGTTGATTTACCGCTTCCCGTTGAACCGATAATCGCCGTAGTTTCGCCCGATTTTGCCGTAAAGGTTATATTGCTCAAAACGTCCTCGTCGGCGTCCGGATATTTAAAGCTGACGTTTTTAAACTCAACAGTTCCCGCGCCCTTTTTAAGCGTTTGCGCGTTTTCACTGTCGATAATTGTCGACTTTGTGTTGACTACCTCGTCGATTCTCGCAGCGGCAACAGCGGCTCTCGGGAGCATAATAGACATCATTGTAAGCATTAAAAAGCTGATTATTATCTGCATAGAATATGTAATAAAAGCTGTCATTTCGCCGACCTGCATATTTCCGTCATTTATCTGACCTGACGCGACAAAGACAATCAGCACTGAAACTAAGTTCATCAGCACAGTCATTAAAGGCATCATAAATGTCATAATGCGGTTGGTAAAGAGGGTTGTTTTTGTGAGATTTTTGTTCGCCTCGTCAAATCGCTCCTCCTCCCATTTTTCACGCCCGAAAGCTCTGATAACGGGAATACCTGTGAGAATTTCGCGTGAGACGAGGTTAACGCGGTCAACAAGCTTTTGCATAAGCTTGAATTTGGGCATCGCAAGCCCCATAAGGACAATTACAATAAGAATAATAGCGAATACCGCCAAGGCTATAACCCACCACATACTTGCCCCTGTTCCGACTACCTTTATAACTCCGCCGATACCGATAATCGGAGCGTAAAGCACCATTCTCAAGAGCATTACCGATACCATTTGAATCTGCTGTATATCGTTTGTCGTTCGGGTGATGAGGGAGGCTGTGGAGAATTTTTCAATTTCCGCGTTTGAAAATCCGATGACATTTTTGAATACCTTTCCTCTTAGCTCCATACCGACTTTTGAGCCGACAATCGAGGAGAACAAACCGGCAACAATTGCCGCGGCGGAAAGGATAATACTGACTAATACCATTTTAAAGCCCGAAAACCATAAGTAATCGGTTTGGACTTTGTCTATATCAACGCCCGCCTGCTTGTCGCAGTTTACGGCAAAGGCAATTCCCGCACTTTTCAAGGTATCCGTTCCAAGCGAGTCGATTTTCTCCTGCATTGTTTTTCTCGAGGAAAGCAGGGCGGATTTTTTTATTTTAACGGGAACTTCAATCTCCTGTAAATTTTCCGTTTTTATTTTTATTGTCGTGCCGTCAACAAGCTTTTTGAAAAACGGACGCGCGTCAATATGCTTTTCTTCGATTTTGTTTCCGTCTTCGTTTTCGGTTTTTTGAGTGAAAACGGGCAGTTTAATGCCAAACAGCTTTTCAAGCTCTTGAACGCTTAATTTTTCCGTTTGCATAGAATCAGACTTTCCGCCAATGTTTTTTGAAACCATATCGAGAAAGGTATCGACGGAGAGCGAGGACATACTGTAATCCATAAAAATCGGAACGATAAGCTTTTCGTCAAGCTTATAAAGCTCTTTGCCGTCGTTTACGGTACGGGTGTAATACTTACCGTCATTTTTATAGGATGACTTAAAGCTTTTCTGCTCGCTTTTTTCCATAAATAAATCGGCATATTCGTATTCTTCCGCCGTCATTTTTTCAGGCAGAATATGCTCTATACCCTTGTTCTGGATACCTGTGTCTATAATATTCGATGTATACTGCGGAAGAGCCAAATCGCAATACGCCTGTATGATTAGAAGAATAATTATAAGAACAACAAATTTCCCGTGGGGTATAAAATTCTTAAATATCTTTCCCATAAATCTGCTCCTTTTTATTACCTATATATATTTTATTTTATATAAAAATTAAGTCAATAGCTTATAGGATTTTAATATATAATTCAATTAAAATGTATATGAGTCAATCAGCTTTAACAGAAAATTTGTTGTAGTTTCGACAAGAATTTCAGAGTTTACCGAGGTGTTGCGTATGTAGGTCTGATATGAGCCGTGAATTATAAACGTGATAAAGATATTGTTGTTTATGTTGTTTTCAATCGAGGGAAAAGCGGAGAAAATGTATTCTTTAAGTCTTTTTTCAAGGTGATTTATAAAATGATTGTTTTCATAACCCGAAAAGAGAGTTTTAATTTCGTCCTTATGACTTAGAATAGAGTTGCTTATTTTTTTGAAAAACAACTTAAAATTTTCCTTGCCCGCGGTGAAATCAACACCCCGTAAATCATCAATAATTTCGCCGATAAGCTCGTTTTCAAGCTTGTCGGAAAGCTCGTATATATCGCGGTAGTGAAGGTAAAAGGTAGCTTTGTTAATCATCGCAAGTTCGCTTAGTTCTTTTACGCTTATTTTTTCTACGCTTTTCTTTTTTCTGAGTTCGTAAAACGCGTCTTTTATGTTTTTTGTCGTCCTTTTTACTCTTAAATCCATATACGTGTCTCCTGTTAATAGACATTTTTGTTATTATAGTAGCATAAACGACTAATTTAATCAAGTGACTATAGAAAAATATATAAAAATAATATATAATTTCTGTATAAATATAGTAAAATGCACAAGGTGTCGAAAAATCCGTGCTGTGCAATCTATTATATTCTAATTTCAAAACAGAAATGAGGATTAGTTATGGAAATTGACTACAATATGAGAAAACTTTTTAACGAGGAGTATCTCACGCAGGTTGCGTATATGTATAATAATATGCCCCGCGGACTTTTGGGACCTCATTTTACGGAGTACGGACTAAGGATTGCGGTTTATCTTCCGCAGTGCAACTCCGTGGAATTTGTAAACAAGGATACAGGCGAAATTCACCGCGCTTTTTTGATACACGAAAAGGGTATTTTTGCCGCTAACATTCATACGGACAGAGTTTTTAACTATTACTACCGTGCATGGGACGAGGAAGGAAATTACTACGAAAACGAGGACAGTAACTTTTTCCCCGTGCAGTTCAGCGAGGTTGACGGTTATCTGTTCGGTCAGGGAACTCATTACAACCTTTATGATAAGCTTGGCGCTCACAAGAAAACGATTAACGGAGTTGAGGGCGTGCTGTTTAACGTATGGGCTCCGAACGCGCAGAGAGTTTCCGTTATCGGAAACTTTAACAACTGGGACCCCGCAATACATATGATGAGCAAGGTAAGTCAGGTGGGCGTTCACGAAATTTTTATTCCCCGTATAAGCGAGAATGAAATGTATAAGTTCCAGGTTAAGACCGTGGACGGCTTCTGTGTTGATAAGACCGACCCGTTCGGCTATGCCCAGCAAATGCGCCCCGATACCGCCTCAATCGTTACAGATTTAAGCTCCTATGAATGGCAGGACGAAAAGTGGATTGACGAGCGCAAAAAGGGCGGATATGAGAGCAAGCCGATGTCGATTTACGAGGTTCATCTCGGCTCCTGGCGTCAGCACGAGGACGGCTCGTTTTTAAGCTACAGAGAGGTAGCGGACCAGCTTGCAGATTATGTTTCGGATATGGGCTACACTCATATAGAGTTAATGGGTATTTTGGAGCACCCGTTTGACGGAAGCTGGGGTTATCAGGTAACGGGCTACTTCGCCCCGACGTCGCGTTTCGGAACTCCTCAGGATTTTATGTACTTTATCGACCATATGCACTCGAAGGGAATAGGAGTATTTCTTGACTGGGTACCCGCCCATTTCCCGAAGGACAGTCACGGCCTGGGACGTTTTGACGGCACCTGCCTGTACGAACACCCCGACCCGAGGCGGGGAGAACATCCCGATTGGGGAACATTTATATTTAACTATGAGAGAAACGAGGT
>CANQVS010000015.1 GCA_947627345.1 uncultured Clostridia bacterium | reverse complement strand
GGAGTGTATCCATCATACCCGGCATGGAAGCGCGAGCGCCTGAACGTACGGATACGAGAAGGGGATTTTCCTTATCACCGAACTTTTTGCCTGTGATTTCTTCCATCTTCTCGATATGGTCCATAATCTGGCCCATAATCTCATCGTTAATCTGTCTGCCGTCCTCATAATACTGAGTACAAGCCTCGGTCGAAACCGTAAAGCCCTGAGGAACAGGAAGACCTAACTTTGTCATCTCGGCAAGGTTCGCGCCTTTTCCGCCGAGAAGTTCACGCATTGTTGCGTCTCCTTCAGTAAACAAATAAACCCATTTGTTTGCCATAAGAAATTACCTCCTAAAAATAAGTAATCATTTGATACAGTTTTCTGTACCGACTCTAACAGTCTAAGTTATATTATAACAAAACAATTTAGAAATTGGAATAAGATTTTGAAAAAATTTGCAATAAATGTTGATAAAATTTTCCAAATATTATGTATAAAACAAATAAAATATAATTTTTTTACAATTTAGACTTGAAAAATCGGCAATCTGTGAGATAATTAAATTACCTATTTATTTATTAAATTTATAAAAACAAGTTGAGGTACTTTTATGAGCAAATGTGCCGTAATCCTCGCAGGCGGCGAGGGCAAGAGAATGAAAATGAACAAGCCTAAGCCTTTAGCGGAGGTTTTGGGCGAACCGATGTTAAAATGGGTTTTAAATTCCGTTAAGCGTGCGGGTATTGATAAAATCTGTATCGTCAAAGGCTTCGGCAGAGAATATATAGACGAATTTGTAGACACGCTTGATTTTCCCGTTGAAACAGTTTTTCAGGCGGAACGGCTCGGAACGGGCCACGCTGTTATGCAGGCGAGAGATTTTCTTAAAGAAAACAAAGGAAACGTGGTAATTCTTAACGGAGACGCTCCGTTTATGGACAGCGACACAATTTTAAATTCTTATAACTTTCACTGCGGGCAGAATAACTGCGCAACCGTTATTTCCGCAAAGGTTGACGACCCTGCGGGATACGGACGAATTGTCAGAAACGAAAACGGAGAGGTTATAAACATAGTAGAACAAAAGGACGCAGACGAGAAAACCGCCTCAATTAACGAGGTTAACTCGGGCGGATTCTGGTTTGACACGGAAAAACTCCTTTCAGTATTGGGCGAAATAAAATCTGACAATAAAGCTAAGGAGTATTATCTTCCCGACGCTTTAAAACTTTTTTTAAATAAAAACGAAAAAATCGGCGCATTTACGGCGCAAAGTTCTGATACCGTACTCGGAGCAAACGACCCCTCACAGCTTAAAGAACTTGAAGATATCGCGGTAAAAAAAGGATATAAATGTTAAAAATATTTAAGAATAAAGGGAGAGTTACAATGAATTTTCACGGAAAAGACATCAAAATTTTCGCAGGCAATTCCAACCTGTCTGTCGCTAAAGAAATTGCAAACAGACTTGGCGTCCCCCTCGGAAAATCAGTTTGTAAAAAGTTTTCCGACGGTGAAATTGCGGTTTCAATCGATGAATCGGTCCGCGGTTCCGAATGTTTTATCGTTCAGTCAACCTGCACGCCCGTAAATGACAACCTTATGGAAATGCTGATTATGATTGACGCTATGAGGAGAGCTTCAGCCGCGAGAATCACCGCTGTTATGCCCTATTTCGGTTACGCTCGTCAGGACAGAAAAGCAAAGCCCCGTGACCCGATTTCAGCTAAGCTTTGCGCTGACTTAATCACCGCCGCAGGAGCGGACAGACTGCTGACAATGGATTTGCACGCTAATCAGATTCAGGGCTTTTTTAATATTCCCGTCGACCACCTTAAAGGTTCGGGAATTTTAGCTGACCATATGAAAAAAGTTGTAGGCGACAATGCTGACGATTACGTTGTTGTATCTCCCGACCTCGGCTCGGTTACAAGAGCCAGAAACTTTGCAAGCCGTATCGGAACCTCGCTCGCAATTATAGACAAGCGCAGACCGAAAGCGAATGTATCGGAAGTTATGAATATTATCGGTGATGTCAAAGGCAAAAAGGTTATTATCCTTGATGATATGATTGATACGGCAGGAACCCTCTGCAACGGCGCTAAGGCTATCGTCGAAATCGGCGGAGCTACAGAGGTTTACGCGTGCGCTACTCACGCTGTTCTGTCCGGTCCCGCGATTGAAAGAATTAAGGAGTCCGTCATTAATGAGGTAGTGCTTTTAGATACAGTTCCCTTGACGGAAGAAAAGAAAATCGACAAGTTTACCGTTTTACATACCGCTCCCGTATTCGCGGAGGCTATCGAGAGAATTTATAACGATAATTCATTTACGGCGGCTTTCGACTGATTTTTGCATAATTTATAAGGGGTACGGCAACGTACCCCTTGTTGTGATGTAAGGTGATAAAATGTTTGGAAAGAAAAAATTCACAAACAACTCCATAGAATTTCTTATTGCGGGTCTTGGAAACCCCGACAGAAAATATGAAAAAACACGCCATAACGCAGGATTTATTATGATTGATTATATCTCCGACAAGCTGAACGTCAGAATAAACCGAGTTAAATTTAAATCTACTGTCGGCGAGGCTGAAATTGACGGACACAGGGTTCTTTTAATGAAACCGTCGACGTATATGAACAACAGCGGTCAGGCGGTTGTTGAGGCGATGAATTTTTACAAAATTCCCGCGGAAAATGTTGTAATATTACTTGACGATATAAATCTTGACGTCGGGAAAATGAGAATACGCTCAAAGGGAAGCGACGGCGGTCAAAAGGGAATGAGAAGTATAATTTACCTCAGCGGAAGCGATAAATTCCCGAGAATAAAAATAGGAATAGGAAAAAAGCCTAATCCCGACTACGACCTTGCTAACTGGGTGCTTTCAAAATTTACCGACGATGAGTTAAAAAGCTTGGAGAAAATTGCTCAAAACACTTATGAGGCGGTTAAACTGATTCTTGACGGAAACACTGCGGAAGCTATGAACAGATTTAATTAAAATAATGAAATTCTTAACAGATGTATTCGCTAAAAGCGAAAGCTTTCAACAAATTCAAAAAGCGCTCTCGCCCAAGTCGCGCGTCTGCGCGACGGGCCTTACAGAAATTCACAAAAGCGCGCTTATATATTCGCTCTGCCATTTAAAAAATGTCAGAGCCTTTTGTGTTGCAAGCGACGAGCAAAAAGCGCAAACAATTACAAACGACCTTTGTTCAATGGGAATACGCGCGCTGTTTTACCCGTCAAGGGATTTTATTTTTCGTGAAATAAGCGGTAAATCAAGCGACTATGAACACCAAAGACTGAATGTTCTTTATAAAATGATTTCGGGCGATTATGACGTAGTTATAAGCTGTCTTGACGCCGCGGCGCAGTACACAATTCCGCCAAAATCTTTAGAAAGCTCCGTGCTCAATTTAAAATCAGGCGAGCAGATTTCAACCGAGCAATGTATTAAGGCTCTTAATCTTTTAGGCTATCAAAGATTTGACCAGGTTGACGGCAAGGGACAGTTTTCACTCAGGGGCGGGATTTTGGACTTTTTTATGCCCGACAGCGAAAACCCCGTACGAGCGGAATTTTGGGGCGATGAAATAACCGATTTAAATTATTTCGATATTAATACGCAAAGACGGATTGAAAAGGTTGACAAAATTATCCTCACTCCCTCTACTGAAATTATAATTGAAAATAAAGACGAGCTTGCCGACAGTATTATAAAAAAAGCTTCGCTTTTAAAAGGCGACAGTCAGCAAAAGGCAAAGGAAATACTTTTCAGCGAAGCTGATAAAATTCGTGGCGGCTTGAGCATTTCGTCCATAGATAAATTTATAGGATTAGTCTACAAGAAACCCGCAACGCTTTTTGATTATCTTGACAAAAACGCAATCTTATTTGTTTCGGAATATAAGAATGTCAAGGAACGCGCAAAAGCTGTTGATTTTCAGTTCAAGGAAAATCTTGCGGATTACTTCAGGGACGGAACTCTTTGCAGAGGATTTGAAACTTATTCGCTCGATTTTAATTCTTCAATAGAATTAATCAAAGAATATCCGACAGTATTTATGGACACGTTCGCGGGGAGCGGTTATGATTTTCCTTTAGATAAGCTTGTGAGCTTTTCCGTAAAACAACTCGGACTTTGGAACGGCTCAATTCAATATATAAAAGATGATATTGACGATTATCTCGAAAAAGAATACACCGTTGTTATGCTCGCGGGAACGGATAAAAGCGCAAAAAATCTGACTGAAAATTTAAGAAAAGAAAATTATCCCGCACAGCTTATCAAAGACAGCGGACATTTAGCTGAAAAAGGCTTATACGTTATGCCGGGCGCGCTCTCGGCGGGATTTGAGCTGACCTCTCAAAAATTCGCTCTTATAAGTCAGGGACTTTCAAATAACTATAAGCCGAAACGGAATATTCGTAAGAAGAATAAAAACGGTCAGGAAATTTACAGCCTTTCGGAGCTTAACAAGGGAGATTATGTTGTTCACAGCACACACGGAATAGGAATTTTCGGCGGTATTCAGAAAATGAAGGTTCACTCGATTACCAAAGATTATATTAAGATTGAATACGCTAAGGGCGACGCGCTTTATGTTCCCGTTACACAGCTTGATTTAGTGGCGAAATACATAGGTCCCAAGGAGGACAGCAGAGTCAAACTAAACAGGCTCGGCGGAACCGAATGGCAGAAAACAAAGAGCAGAGTTAAAAGCTCCGTTAAGGATATCGCGAAAGAGCTTATCGCGCTCTACGCACAGCGTATGCAGTCCAAAGGATACGCATTTACAGGCGACAGCGAGTGGCAGAGAGATTTTGAACTTAAATTTGAGTACGAGGAAACCGTCGACCAGCTAAGGTGCTGTGAGGAAATAAAAAACGATATGGCACGCATCCAACCGATGGACCGCCTCCTGTGCGGAGATGTGGGATTCGGAAAAACAGAGGTTGCTTTGAGGGCGGCGTTCAGGTGCGTGAGCGACTCAAAACAATGCGCCCTGCTCTGCCCCACTACAATTTTAGCGTGGCAGCATTATCAGACCGTTTTGAAACGTTTTGAGGGTTACCCCGTTACGGTTGAACTGCTTTCACGTTTCAGAACTCCGAAACAGCAAAAAGAAATTATAGAAAAGCTCGGACGTGGTGAAATTGACTTCATTATAGGAACACACAGACTCGTACAGAAAGATGTTGTTTTCAGAGATTTGGGACTTGCGATTATTGACGAGGAACAGCGTTTCGGCGTTAAACAAAAGGAGAGATTTAAGGAACTCAGAAAAAACATTGACGTGCTGACGCTTTCGGCAACTCCTATTCCGAGAACTCTTAATATGGCAATGAGCGGTATAAGAGATATGTCAGTTATTGAGGAGGCTCCGCAGGACAGACACCCCGTACAGACATATGTACTTGAACACGACAGCGCCGTTATAAACGAGGCTATACGCAGAGAGCTTAGGAGAGGCGGTCAGGTATTTTATCTTTACAACCGAACCGAAACAATCGAGGCTAAGGCGGCGGCAATACGAGAAGCTGTTCCCGAGGCGAAAATAGCGGTCGCGCACGGTAAAATGGACGAAAAACAGCTCTCCTCAATCTGGAGAGATATGATTGAACAGGAAATTAACGTACTCGTTTGCACAACTATAATCGAAACGGGTATCGACCTTCCGAACGCCAATACTCTGATTATAGAAAACGCGGATAGAATGGGACTTTCACAGCTTCATCAGATAAGAGGCAGGGTTGGACGTTCAAGCCGAAAGGCTTACGCTTACTTTACTTTTCCGAAAAACAAGGTGCTGACGGAAATTTCAACAAAACGTCTTAACGCAATACGTGAATTTACCGAATTCGGCTCGGGTTTTAAAATTGCTATGAGAGATTTAGAGCTAAGGGGCGCTGGAAATATACTCGGAGCGCAGCAGCACGGTCATATGGAAAATGTCGGCTATGATATGTATCTTAAACTTTTGGCTGAAGCGGTAAGCGAAGAAAAGGGTGAGGAAAACACCTCGTCTGAAATTGAATGTCTTATCGATGTTAATATAGAGGCGCATATTCCCGAAAACTATATCGGCAACACCTCACAGCGGATTGAAATTTACAGACATATTGCTGACATACGAAACCGTGAGGACTGCGACGACGTAAGAGATGAACTCAAGGACCGTTTCGGAGAAATTCCTGTTGCGGTAGAGGGTCTTATAGAAATTGCGCTTATAAGAAATATCGCAAATTCGCTCGGAATTTACGAGATAAGGCAGAACGAAACCTCAATTTTACTCTATATTAAAAACATAAAAAGCGAAGCTGTTGCAAAAATTTTGTCTAAATTAAAAGGTCAAGCACTGTTAAACGCAGGAAACAAACCGTATATCGCTGTCAGATACCCGAAAGATATGCAAACTTTAGAAGTTTTAAAAGGTATATTCGGGTAAATACTGCCTAATATTACAATTTTGTTATAAAGCATTTACATTTTGTGTTTCTTCGTGTATAATTAATAGGAATGTACAAATGAGATTTTGTACGCTATTTCATTAAGACAGGACGGTAATTAATAATGAAACCATTTCAGAAAATTATTGCCGCATTTTTAGCGGTAGTTCTTGCTGTTTCTATGGCAAGCTGTGTTCCTATGAGCCTTACAAAGGAATGGGGATATAAGTATGCGGACAAAACTTTGGATAAGCAGTACGATATAGGAATTTATATCTATGCGCTTTCTCAGGCTTACAATCAGGCTAAAACATACGCAGAAAAGTCAAAGAGCTATAAAGACGGCGAGCCGTTTACGGATATTAAGATAACCGACGACGACGGTAAAAAAGCTGTCGCTAAGGATTGGATTAAGGACGAGGCTGAAAAGATTATGCTTAACCTTATCGCTTTAGACTATCTCGTTAAGAAAGACTCGGCAACATTGGACGAGGCTTCTATGAAAGACGCTAAAAAAACTGCTCAAGACGCTTGGGATATGGGACCTTACGCGTCATACGGTTACTATCAGCCCCAAAAAGACGAGCTTGAAAAGTTCGGAGTTTCATTTGAAAGTTTCAGCTACGCTTCCTATGAGGCAAATGTTAAACAGAGCGCACTCTTTAACAAGCTTTATGGAAGAGGCGGTTTGGAAGAAGTTTCAGACAGAGCGCTTACTAATTACTTCCTTGAAAACTATGTTGACTACAGCTATATACCTGTAAATCTTTATACATCTTCTAATGACGCCGATGGAAATTCAAAATCAAAAAAATTCAGCGATAAGAAGATTAAAAATATCAAAGCTGAGCTTGAAGATATTGCAAAAGACCTCTCAAACGGTGATACAACATTTAAAAAAGCGGCTGAAAAATGTGAAAAAGATTACAGTACCAAGTCCTCGGATGAAATCAAGGATACTGTGTCGTCCAAGGAAGAATTAAAGAGCAATAACGCTGACGTTTACAAGGCTGTTAACAAGCTTACAAGCAAAAAAGCAACCGTTATTACTGTCGGCGAGGACGGCGACAGCCCTATATCTTATATTGTTGTTAAAAACGACCTCAACAACGACATAAAAGATTATACAAATAATGATTCAAACAGAACGTCTGTACTTCAGAATATGAAGAACAAAGACCTCACAAAATTCCTCGAAAAAACGGGAAAATCGCTTAAAAAATCAAACGCTCTTACGGTTAACGAAGGCGTAATAAACAGATATGACGCGAGTATGTTCTACGAGAAACCTGAGGAAACCACGGCGGCAAACGCCGATAATGCGGATAACGCACAATCATAAACCCATTAATTTGGAAGGAAGTGCAATAAAATGAAAGGAAAAATAAGATTTACATTTCTTGCTTTCTTTTTAATAATTATTTTTTCACTTTGCACGGTAAATGTATTTGCGGATGAAGAAGAAGACCCGCCTATTGCCACTGATTCGGTTCCTGTTGTTACCGAACCCGCTCCGGTCGAAACAAATCCTCCGAAGCCTGCAACCCAGCCAACCACAAAAAAACCAAAGGTGACACAGGCGACAAAGGCAACGAAAGCGACAAAACCGAAGCAACAGCAAAATAAAACATACGCTACTTCTCCAAGGGTAAACACTAATAACAATAATAATAACGTCTACTCTACAAAAAAAGCTACTTCACCTACAAAAAGCAGTTCCGTAGCCTCTACAAAAGCTTCGACCTCGCCCGTGTACGATGTCAAGGGAAATGTAGATACTGATACTCTCAAAAAAAATGACTGGAAAAGTATCGCGGAACAGTTGAGTAAATCTGACAATAAAAAATCCAACGATGATGCCGACAGCTTTAACTTTATAAGAGATAACGATTCAAGTGAAGATAACGGTATTTGGATTCTGTTTACAGGCATCGGACTTGAAGTAATTGCTGCAATTATTATTATATCCTTGATTGTTATTGCGGTAAAAAGAAAAAAGAACTTAAAATACCAACACGCGTCAGACGGTTCGAGAATCAACTCAGCTAATCCGCGCCAGGCTCAACACAGAGTACAACAAGGTTCTCCCCCTCGCGCTCAGCAAAGACAACCCGGCAGAAGTCAAAAACGTCAAGTTAACCGTCGCAGCAAGTACGATACCGATGAGGTATATGTACCGAGAAACTCGAGAAGTTCTAATGGCGGACGTTATAAACCTAAGCACTAAAAATATATTATAAAAATATGGGAAGATAATTTTGATTAAAATCAAAATTATCTTCCCTTTTTTAACTATTAATGATGTTTGTTATTTAAAATAAACTACAACATACGTAGCATAAAGCTCATTCATATTATAAAATACACCGTTTTCGGCAACTGTACTTTGTTTAAGCGTCAAGGTATCGTTTAAAAGGTCCGCTCCACCGCTTGTTCCCTTTTGAGTTGCAACGGCAAAATTAACATAAGGATAACCGTTGATATCTCTTACGGGAGAAGAACCTGTTTTGAAAACTATCACCATACTCGGTACAAATCCCGCACTTAAAACGCTGGTAGCAGTTCCGGTACCGTATATTACCGATACTTCAAAAGGTTCCGATACCCTATCCTTTTCCGAAGATGTAAGATGAATATCATTATCCTTAATATGTGTTCCTAAGATATTATCTACAATAGCGTTATCCGATACAAAATCTATACGCTTTGGTTTATCTGTTTCGAGCCAGTTGTTTAGCCCGAGATTTTGAGTTTTATTTGTTGATGCCATTTAATCTTCCTTTACTGTAAATGTATTTCCTGCCACATTAAATCCTGATCGTCAAGCTGTTTAAAGGTTTTATCATCCTCATTAATTTGCCGCCAATTTCTACCTCCAAAATAAACGAAAGCTGTCAAATGCGCAGGTAAAATCAAGCGAATTTGATTTTCAATCCATTTTTCCTCACTATCGGGATATGAACCCCCTATGGCTACACCAATTATGTGTTGTGTAGGGACTTCGGAAATATTAAATTCTGTTACTCCGAAACTTTTAATAAATTTTGCTAAGCTGTCTCGTGTAAAGTCATTTTCATTAAAACCTTTTCTAAGCGTAAGCATTTCCCGTCTTTTGCTTAAATCGTAGGAACTTTTCACGGCGCCGATAACCTTTTCTCGGATTTCAATTCCGTAGTCCTGCGCGCTTGAAATAAAACATTCCCTTATTAAAGTATCAATATTTTTTCTATGTATATCTAAAGCGTACGCATATGCCGACAGCTCATTTTTTATATTGGTTTTATTCTCAATTCTGTAAATACCGAGCGGTGAAAGCTTTTTTATCATAGATTCAAGCGACGTCATACTTCATCTACCTCCTCGACATAAACCTCTCTTAATGATACAAAGGTTTCATCGTCCATCACATATGAAGGTCTGTACATATTATTGTAGCTGAAATCGCTAACTCCTTCTGCTTTAATGATTGCCGAGGAAAGGTGTTTTTCGAGTATATCATCGCCGACCTCAAGAGTGGCAACATAGTCCGACACCGCGGACTTTATATTTTGTCTTACGGTTTCTAAATCATAACCGTCCTTTAAAACTACATAAACCCCTACATCAAATCTAAAGATTTCCGCTGCAAAAACTTTAACGTCAACATTAAGCTCTCTCTGTTTTTGTATCAGCTTTGCAACCTCGTTTACAATTGACATCGGAGCTACCATATCTTTGCAGGCGATATTAACGTCAACAGTACCCTCTCCGCGCGCCTTAGGAACAACATTTACAGAATTAACTCCCTCAACGGATAGAGCAAGCCGTTTATAATAGGCCTTATTTGTACCGTTTGAAACGGACTGATATGTATCAAGCACTCGCTTTCTTAAAAGCTCGTCGCTTTCCGTATCACTTCCCGCTGTAAACTGCGAGGTATTTCTAACGCCGTCAATTCCTACAACATTTGTAACCATAACAGTAATGCTGTTTTCAGCTACATTTCCCGAGGCTCCGCCTTTTTCCGCGGTACAGGAAACGCTTACGCTGTCGTTACCAATAGCGAGCGTAACATCAGCGTCAGTTATAAATCTTACCGAGTTTTTCCCTGCTGTTGCAACAACCGTACCTTTCGGAACTTTTATAGGCTGTTGAGCAGGCTCATTTATGTAAAACTTTACGCTTCCGACCGCTTTGGTTGCGTTCTTTCTTTTAAGTCCTCTGTCCTGCGCGTGATTATCAAGGTACTCGCCCGTTGCGGTTGTAGCAAACATCTGGCGTTTTATAAATTCAAGATTAACTTCATCGTTGTAAATTTCACCCGCTAATACCTTCATTCTTAAATCTATATCAGAAAGTTCAGGCACATTCATTCCGGAAAGCTCGGTATATTTGTTCTTCATTCTTAAAAGTATATCTTCATAACTATCCGTAAAAAACCACCTCCGTATGTTCGGTATTAATTCCGTCATTTATTAAAAGTCCGACAGTAATTACGTTGACATTTCGGTTAACATACTCAACAGTTGCGTAGACATTGGTATTTAAAAGACATTCGTTTACCATAGCTTCAATATCTCCCTCAATTTCGTCCTTATAAATGTTGTAGTCTTCTTCAAATGCCCCGATTTTTCTGTCATAAATAAAGCTCGCCTTAGGAATTTTCAGTGCCAGATTAACCTGCTGAACAGCCTGCTCTATATCAGTTACATAGTCGCTGTTTCCGTCGGGTTTTAGGACTATATCTTTGTTTTCAATTCTGGTATCCATCAGCTTACCTTCTTTCCGTTTATGTAAACATTTCCGTCATTTTTAAGTAAAATACTCGCTCCTCCCGATGAGCTTAACATAAGCTCTCCGGGACTTAAACTTTCACTTTTAGAAACTGTACCTATACAAATATCCTCTCCTCCTGCGCTTAGTACAACAGATTCTTCGCCTGCAACGGGAGAATATGCGATACCATACGGCGCTACTATAGGAATTTTGGCGTAATCGCTTGAAGCATTTATCTGTACACGTCCGTCTGACGCGCTTTTAACATTTCCTTTCTCAGCTACAGAGTTTGATATCGAATTTTTTGTAACATAATTAAGTATCCACATTCTCATTCTCCTTTTTAAGAATTATTGTTGTATTCTCGCCGTCTGGAGTTTGGCGGTAGTAAATACTGCTGACTTTAAGTCCGCTTATAGTACCGATGTTGCTGTCTTCAATACTTACATCTGCTCCAAGTATATTTAATAATTTTATCGGAGTAACAAGGGTTACCTCATAAGAGTCGTTTATAGCGTTACTTAGCATTAAATCAGCTACAGTCAATGAATATGATGCCGATGCGTCAATATAACGTCTGCGTTCTACTCTCCTGTTTTTTACACTTTTACTTCCAATTATCGTACCGTAAATGTCTGTGGGGCTCGTTTTAACGCAAACCTCGGAAATCAGTTTACAACGCTTTGTATTTTCTTTTACAGAACTATAATTTATTCCGTTGATATTTGAAAATTTAATACTTTCACTCGAACTCACTCCGTTAAAATCTGCTGTACCGTCCGCGTCTATTCTGGGGATTCTATTAAAGGCTTTAAGACAAAACGAAGAAAACGCCTGCCAGTCGCTCATACCCTTTGAAATATTCAAATCGCCGTTTAACACGAACTCCTCTCCCCTGTATTCTCCTATTAAGTTTGGGGCGAGATGACGGTTAAAAATAACCGAGGTTGAGGGATTTGTATAACTTACAGGCTTGCTTTCATTATCAAGGAGCATAGCCGCCATACTTCGCGCTATAATTTTTGTGTAGCAGTTTTTCTCTGTAGAGATATTTTGCTGTTCATCTACAATTCCCTTAAAAATGACAGTATTCCCGTCCTTTACTTCGACAGTACAAAACTCGGGCGCATTTTTTATGAACGGAAATGTAACGCTTAAATCGTCAGCGGGAATGTTCTCATCTTGATTAATAACTATGTATATGGGATTGTTAAACGACAATATATCTCCGTTAACGTCTGTAAAGCTAAAATTCAGCATACTTTTACCCTGCTTCCTTCAGACAGCTCGTCCAAGCGTTTAACCTCGGGATTTAAATCTACGAGTGTTTGAATATCTACCTTGTATTTATACGAAATATCCCACAATGTTTCGCCGTCCGAAACTGTGTGATAATAATTTTCTTTAACAAAAGAATTCCTCTCACTGTCCTCTACAAACTCAAATCTGTAAGTTATTACTTGCGGTGACGGCTCGCATATAAGCTCGATTTTTTTAAAATACGCGTAAAACGGCTTTATATTTGGCAGAGATAAAATTCCGCTTTTCGCTTCGCTTTGCAGTTTCACAAGCTCGTTAAATTTTCTGAGGCAATCCTCTCCAACGAGCTTCCCTTTTCCGCTTACCTTTCTGCACTTTGAAGAATAATGCCTTGCAATTGAGTTTTCACACGGTAAGTCCTGTTCATTTACATTATCCTCTTTTTCTACATTCAGCGTTTCGGGATTATGCTCCCACTCATAACCTTTATAACGGATTTTAGCAGTTTTCATCCTGTTTTAGCCTCCTGTTCTTCTGTCAGCGCACGACTGTACCGACGGCTGTCCTGTTCAAAAATTTCACTGATACTTCGCGCGTCGATACCCGCGTTTATATTTAAAATACTTTCTTCCATTACTGTGTCCTTTCCGCAGAAATAATCTTTAGCTTTGTGGTTAATCTTCCATCTGTGTATGCAGTTTCAGACGACATAATTTTACAGTTATCATAATAATTATTTTCTGAATTTGTTCTAATAACCAGATTAAACGTTTCGTCTTCCGTAAAAGGACTTTCCCCGAATACATTTAAAGTAATCACATACTTTTTTTCGGATGATACAGTCGCCCAAGGTTCCTCGGTTAGAATTTCGTAAATATAGCTCTCTGTTGAAGTTTCGCTGACCGAAAGAGAAGTTATGCCGGCTAAAAGTTCATTATCTTTATATACATTCAAATTGGACTTTATCGGTTTTACGGTCGTCATACTACCGCCTCGCATAAAACATATTCAATATCAAAGCTTATATCCCTATATACGGCAGAGCTGTCATTCTCATACTTTATTGAACTTATGTTGCTGTTTTCTATATAGCCCTCGCTGTCGGCCTCTATCAAGGCATTTCTAATAATAAGAGCGGTTTTTGTCAGACTTGCGCCTGAAATATCATTACCCGCATAAAGCCTTACATTAAGCCTTGCAACAAAAACATCTCCATATGTGTTCTGCTTATAAAGACGTGAAACAAAACCCTTTGAACGCTGTACGCTTTCAATACTTACAACCGCGGTACATCCGTCCTCGTTAGGATTATTAGCGGTGGTATTATACGCTTTTATAAAACGTATATCACTTAGCTGCGGATTATGTTTTGCATTTTTTATAAGTGTATCGGCTATATCAGTTATATTATTCATAATCATCCTCCGTATATGTTGTGCAGGCGGTTAATACCGCCCACACATATAAATCTCTCCCTTGCACACTATAGGTTTCTGACGATTTAACACGATATTTTTCTTTATTTTTTTTAACGACCGAATTGCGAAATATCCTGTTTTTATATTTTGGCGAAGTTATAAGAAAGTAATGACGTCCGTCAAAAACTCCTGCAGGAAGTCTTTTGGGAGTAAAATAGCTTTTGTCAGCATAGTGAAACGGCTGTAGAATCCCTTTTATATTTATAGTTTTGCCGTTTTCCGTAATATTTAATACAGCTCCGTACTTATTAATTAACTTTGCCGGAAAATTCAATCTATTTCACCCTCTTAAACACGAATGTTGAATCGTATAGCGAAGTATCTGTTATATCGCTTATGCTTTCAAGCTCTGACTCCCACATCTCTTTAGCGGCTTTCAGCTTATTCTCATTAAAACTAACGCTCAAATCTCCTGCCGAAAAACTGCTCTCATCGTTTATGTTATAACAGATATAACGATAATAAGCGTATACAGCCGCGCAATTGTCGATTCTGTCCTCATCAATATCAAAAAGCTCATCTTTAGTCACAAGACTTCTCACATAAGCGTTTGACTCTTTAATAAGACCGAGCCATTTTACCGCATCGCTGTCGTCTAAACCCGAGATGAGCTTGAACCTGCTAAGTGTTTTTTCAAAGCTCATATCTGCCTCTTAGTAAGAGAGAGCCTTTGAGGATTCTTTGAAAATTTTTGCAAATCCCGCGGTACAACTAATAGCGGCGCGTTCAAGCTGTCTGTCGATAAGCTTATCATAATCGGTTACTACGTCGCCCGCCTGTACCATTTCAAGCGCGCAGTTTTTGTCAAGACCGATAATCTTTCCCGATTCGATTGACGGGGTATGGAGTAAATTAGCTCCTAAAGGAGTTACCATTTTTCCCGTACCCTGAAAGTTAAGTCCCGCGTTACTGTCCTTCATTTCTTCCATTGAAAGAATACTTTCCATTGCGTCTGTCGGAGCGAGAATTGTATTAAGCTCATAGGGGCTGAGTTCTGCCCAAAGCTTTACAAGGTCCGAGTATGTAATGCCGTCAGCGGAAATTGTATCGCAGGCGTTGTCGTTACCGTCGCCGTTTAACAGAACATCAACAGCGTCTTTAAGCTGAGCACGTCTAATATATGCGCCAATCTGGTTAAGTGTTACTGTGAATAGGTCTAAACGCTGAAAGCGAAGAGCCTCGTAAGATGATACAAGCATTCTTCCGCGTTTATGAAGTTTAACTAAGTTCTCCTGAGTTTTAACTACCGTCTGCGGAATTGTCGCGCCCTCTGAAACTATCTTTAAGGTCTTGTCGTCCTCTGACGGAATTGAAGCCACGCTTCTGTAATCCATACCCTCGATATTTGTTATCGTGGCGACAATGTCGGGGATAATATCCGCCTGCTCCATACCCTGCTTAACTGCACGGCTTACATACTCCGGAAAAAGCGCTGCGGAGTTACTTGTCTGGAAAAATTTCTCAACGCAGTCACTTCCTTTACCCGACACCTTAATATCAAATCTTTTAAGCTGACGGCCGAATGCGTCAAGTCCCTCAAGAGCCGTACCCTCGTAATTTTCCGACGGGTCAAGAGTTTCAAGAACATCCGTAAGACTTTTTGAACCCGATTGGTACATACCCTTTTCAATTGTTATATTTTCAAAATTAGCCATATTTCCTCCTTAAAGAATAAATCCTACTGTACTGTCATCGGAATAAACAACAAGATGTTTACCTGCCGATGTGGATGATGAAACGGTATCCGCGCTTGAAACGCTTATTCCCGTTAAGCCGAGGGCGATTTTCGCGCTTGCTTTTGCCTCAATATAACCTGAAAGCTGTACTGCAGCATAACCGTCTCTGACGCCTACGCAATATCCGATAACCTCGCTGCCGGACGTTGCCGCGCATACTGTATAATTTTCCTTCATTTTTACAAAATTGCCCGCCTCAAGCGAACTGTCACAAATAAATGTTGCTACGTTTTCGCCGTAGCCCTTAAAATCTACGTTCATAGGTCCTCCTTAAATTTTAAACTCAGTGTTTAAATCTGTTTTTCTTTCGGATTTTTCGACAAAAAGCTGTGGTTTAACGGTTTCATCGCCGTTCATCTTCTTTTCATAAGCGTTTTTAAACTCTTTAAGCTCCTCAATACTTAGAGAAGCTGTAACGCTTTCCATCGTTTTTCTCGATATTTCGGGCTGTACTACAGCGCTGTATTTCAAAACATCACCTATTAGTGTATTTCTGTAGTACACACCGTCTGAAGCCTGTTTTTTCAAACTGTCAATATATGATTTCAGCTTTTTGCTGTCATTCTCCGAAAGAGCGACAGCCTCGCACTTTTCAATTGATTTTAAAATATCTGACATTGATTTTTCCTTTCCTGCAAATGATTTTATTACACCCGCCTGTTTTTGAGCGGGTACGGCAACAAAGCTAAACTCATAAGCGTCATAGGGATTTGTAAGTTCTCCGAAGCAGAGAACATCGCCGTAGGTTTCTCCCTTAATATGACTGCACTCGTGAGAGTTTATATCATTACCGCAAATACTGCACAGGGTCTTTTCAACCGCGCACCCGACGCTTACCTCGCGCGTTATACCGCTGTCTATGGAAAGACGCAGTTCTTTGTTGCTTTCGCTTACAGGCATATAAGCCCTTGCAACAAGTCTGAAATAATCGTCCCCCACGCTGTTCTTTTTACCCTGAACAGCCTCAACAGAGCAACTTATAATTCGCGCCGTCTGGTTTTCTGCCTTGGGATTATGGTCAAAGATTCCTGTTTTTCCGACAAAAAGCTCGGAAAGCTTTTCTAAACTTTCAACCGTAAAACGCTCAAAATCTCTGTCTACATCGTTGTCGCAGAGCACAACTGAAAATACATAGACTTCGTTCTCGCTAAGCTGTCTGCGCGCATAGCTGTTTATGAGTTCAAGCTCTCCGTCTTTTATGGCGGAATTTTTAACAACCTGTCCTGTTTTCATTATCCACCTCTGTTCGTTTTTCAATCTCTAAAGCCTGAGCGTTATTCAAACGCGCCTGCGACATTTCAACTTCATCCTGGAGATTGATTAAATCCCAATTAACCTCAACATAATCGTCATACCCGTTAAGTCTTAGAAAAATCCGACAGATTTTAGAGATTACGGGAGTTATAAGCGAACGGTAAAATTCAAGCTCGCTTGTTAATATATCAGCTTGCTGAGTGCTCATTCTTTCAGTACTTGACCAACTTAACCCCAGAACAAACGGAGGCAAAGAGAGCTTTGCGATAATCTGCTCAAGAAGATGGCGAATCGGCACATCGCAGTCTAAAACCTGATTATCAGCGCCTATAACCTTAACGCTTACATCGCCTATTGATACAAAGTCGCACACCTCTCTCGAACGCATAGCCTTGCTCCATTCGTCGGCAATCATTTCCGCCTGCTTTTTTGTCACGGCAGATGATGTGCTGTCAGGCTTGTAGGTAACAGCAAATCTTACGTCCCCTACGCGCTTCCAATTTGCTTTAATAGAATTAAAAATAGTCAGCAAAATCTCGCTTACAAACGGCAAGCCCTTTAAAATTGAGGTTCCCTTAACTGTTCCGGGCTCAGGATTTAGCAGGGTTGGAATTATAAGGCTCTGGTATTTTGCCGGTGTAAAATTAACGTCGTTTTTGCAAACTTTCAGATTAAGCGGATTATCGTCGGCGACAATGCAAACATCCTTTAAGCTTGCGTTATAAAGTGCAGCAACATCGCTTTTACCGCTGTTTAAAACGATTTCACCAACAGCCTCGCCATAAGTTAAAAGCTCGTTTATATAGGTTGTAATGAACGGAAATATTCCTTGATTACCGCCGTTTACTGAAACCGTAGAGAGAAAATTATTAAGCTTTCGGTCAACTTCTTTATTCTTTGTTGTTACCTCAAAAGTTCCCATAAGCCTTACCGTCTTGTCAATCGCCGCGTCAATAATCGGAACAGCCTCTCTGAGGCTTGAATATAGATTGTATTCCGCTTGTTTAAGAGGAATATAATTATTCAGATAAGAAAATGGATGTGAGCTTGCTGTCGCAGGAACGGGATAAACGGGAGCCTCTGTTTTATCCGCAAGCTTATTTCTTTTAAAGAAATTCAATTTGATTTCCATAGCCTTTCCGCCCACTAATTATAAATAAAAATTCCCTTTATCCTTATTGTGGGCAGATAAGGAGAATACAGAAATTTTTACTTTTAATAACAACTTATCTTCTTGCGGCAACCGCCGAAAAACATACATCGTTATCTAAAATTGTGGCGACAAAATAACGAATGTCGTCCATAGCGTGGTCGTTCTCCTTTATAGGAGCGTCAGTACCGTTTTCATTCCAGCGATAAAGAGAAAATTCACGGATACTGTCAAAGCAATTTTCGCAGATTTTAATTCTGCCCTCTTTTAAAGCCGTGCTTGTAAGACGAATACCGTTAAGCACATCGTTTACTGCGGGAATAACATTAAACTCACCGTGACGGTTTATTGTTTCAATAAATGAAGCCGCCGACGGGTCTACCGTAATTCTACTGATTTTACGACCTCCAATAAGCTCCGTAAGAGATTTATAATGCTCCTCGTCTGTCTTTTGGTAACCCTCTTTTCTGGAATCAAAGTACATCTCGTCAATACGGTACCACACCTCGTTTTTTAAAGCCCAAAGTCCGAACGACGCTGGATTTACTGTTCCGTAATCTATAGAAACGGCAAATTCTTCGAACGGACCGTCCGGCACCTTAACAAAAGAGCTGTCCTTCATAAAAGGATAAACAGCGCCTGAAACGGCAACCCACTTTCCGAGAACAAATCTCTCGTAAAAGCTTCCGCTGTACAGGCTTTCGTAGCGTTTTATTGTTTTTACCGAAAGCGATGGGTTATCCTTCATAGTAAAATGAAGATAAAACGCGTTCTTTTTATCGGCGTTTTTAATCCAGCTTTGATAAAACCAATGAGCGGGATATTCGGGATTGCAGTTAAACCAAAAACGACTTCCCTCAACCGAGCATCTCGCCAATGCCTGTTCGACAAAGGAACGAGGCATCAAAGCGACCTCGTCGAAAAGCACTCCCGAAAGCGTCATACCCTGAATAAGAGACGCGCTTCCCTCGTCCTTTCCTCCGAATAAATATACTCGATTCACTCTGCCCCTGTAAGAGATGATGAGAAGATTTTGGCTTAACTTTTCATCTACCGAGAAACCAAGCTGTCTGAGAGTTGACGTCATAGGCGTTATAATGTTTCTCCGAGCGCTACGGATAGTTTTTCCGCAAATCGCGAAATCGGAATTATTAAATCGGTAGAACATCCAAAACACAAAAGAAAGTGACATACTGAATGTTTTACCTGAACGCACAGCGCCGTCGCAGATAATTGCGTCTTTAGAGGCGCTCGGACTGTTTTTGCACCACCACGTCAATACCCTGAACTGCTTTCTTGAAAAACGCTTAATCTCCATCTTCAATTTTATTAAGTCTTTCAGCCCCTGCCATAAGAGCGTCATAAATCGGAACGGAACTTTCATCATTTCCGAAACCCTCGATAAGACTTTGTATCGCTTTAAACCTGTCAAAAAATTTAATTTCCGTTAAATTATCCTTGCGTTTAATCTCGGAAATCATAAACAAATCAAGCTCGTTTAACTTTTCAAAGTCAGGCTTTTCGGTAAATATAAGACTGACCGCGTCCGAAATACTTCCCACAGCGAGCCGTTTCAGAGCGCTTTTTGCGATAACTTCAAGACTTTTATCCATAGCTTCACCGAGGCGGTGAATTTCATTCAAAATATCCTCGCGTGTTAAAAGCTCATAGCAGTCTTTTGAAATTTTGCAAAAACGTCCTGCCTCCTCAACACTTCCCGTTTCAAGATATTTCCTGCAAAACGCCTTTTCTTTTTTAGTAAGCTGTGACATATTATCCTCCTTTCTTTCAGCTCTCAATTACCGTATAAAAAAAAGAGAAATTGCATAAAATCGTGCAATTTCTTTAAAATTTTATTTTTAACATTATACTGCTTTTTCATTTAACATTACAGCTGTAAAATTTTATCGTACTTGAGAAAAGTATAATAATTTTAAAAGGAATGAAAGAAAATGAAAAAAGTAATGTGTACATTAATTGCAGGTGTTATGCTCGCCTGCATATTTACAGGGTGTGGCAGTTCTTCATCATCTGAGAGCGGTGTTACATCTTCAAAGAGCAGTGGTAACCAAACATCGGTAACAGGCTCAATTAACCCTATAACACGAGAGGAAGGCTCGGGAACAAGGAGCGCGTTCTCCGAACTCTTTGAAATTGTCAACGACGACGGTGAAGACGCTATTTCCGAATATGCCGAAAGCACATCATCTACCTCTGTTATGCTCACAACAGTTGCAGGTAACGCAAACTCAATCGGATACGTTTCGCTGGGTTCGCTGTCAGACGATGTAAAGGCTGTTAACATTGACGGCACGGAGTGTACTGTCGACAACGTGAAAAACGGCAAATATAAAATCTCACGTCCGTTTAACATCTGCTACATTGACGGCAGTCTTTCAGATGTCACTAAGGATTTTATAAGCTACATTATGAGCAGCGACGGTCAGGCTGTTATTGAGGAAGAAGGCTATATTCCGATAGAAACAGACAAAAAGTATAAGGCTTCAAAATTAAGCGGTAAAATTACTATTGCAGGTTCAACGTCGGTAGCTCCCGTTATGAATGTTCTTGCAGATAAGTATAAGGAGCTTAACTCAAAAGTTACTATCGAAATTCAGGAGTCGGGCTCATCCGCAGGTATTCAATCGGCAACAGAAAAAGCTGTTGACCTCGGTATGTCCTCCAGAGAGCTTTCAGATGAAGAAGCAAAGTCGCTTGTATCCGAGCAAATTGCAATCGACGGTATAGCGGTTATAGTAAATAAGGAAAATACTATCGAAAACCTAACGTCTGAACAGGTTAAATCAATTTATCTTATTGAAACTACCAACTGGGAAGATTTAAAGTAATCGGCTTATAAAAAGCTGTTTTAATAATATCGGTTTGGGGGTAAGAATACTTTCTTCAAACCGATATTTAATATGACATAAGTTAAGTTTTGTATAGTGAAGGTGTAAATTTTGAAAGTAAAAGAAAATTTAATGAAAGCGGTGTTCCTTTGCTGTGCCTGTATTTCCATCGTAGCGGTTGTAACAATATGTCTTTTTATTTTTGTAAACGGAGTCCCCGCTATAGGAAAGATAGGATTTTTTGACTTCATATTCGGCACTCACTGGAGACCTTCGGCAGGCGAATTTGGAATATTTCCAATGATAGTAGCCAGCATTTACGTTACCGCGGGCGCAATTATAATAGGAGTTCCTATAGGGCTTTTAACCGCAGTATACCTTTCTATGTATTGTCCTAAAAACATTTATAAAATAATTAAGCCTGTTATTAATCTTTTGGCGAGTGTACCCTCGGTTGTCTACGGATTTTTTTGTCTTGTAGTAGTTGTTCCTATACTAAATAATATAACTCATACCAACGGAAAAGGTATTTTAACCACATCAATTCTTCTGGGAGTTATGATTTTACCGACAATTATAAATACTGCGGAAAGCGCTATCCGTGCAGTACCGCCGATGTATTATGAAGGCGCGCTTGCGCTCGGGTCAACTAAGGAAAGAAGTATTTTTAAAACAGTTATCCCCGCCGCAAAAAGCGGTATTATGGCAGGAATTATTCTCGCAATAGGACGTGCAATCGGCGAAACAATGGCAGTTGTTATGGTTGCAGGAAACCAAGCCGTTATACCTACAAGCATTTTAAGCGGGGTCAGAACGCTGACAAGTAACATTGTAATGGAAATGGCATATGCAAGCGGACTGCATCGAGATGCGCTTATCGGTACGGCAGTTGTACTGTTTGTATTTATTCTCATCATAAACGTTTGCTTTTCGCTCGTTAAAAGGAAGAAGGAGAATTAAATGTCAAAATTAAAAACATATCTTAAACATTCCTTCTCACTTATATCCCTGATTTTAATATGCCTTTGCTCTCTTATTACAGTTTTATCAATTATATTTATAATTATTTATATTGTCGCAATGGGAGTTCCGAATCTTACTCCCGAGCTGTTCAACCTGCATTACAATTCTGAAAATGTATCAATGCTTCCGTCAATTATAAACACGGTCTATATAACATTTCTTACACTTCTTATAGCTGTTCCAATCGGTATTTTTTCAGCAGTATATCTTGTTGAATACGCAAAAAAGGGCAGTAAGCTTGTTAAGGTTATAAGAATTACAACTGAAACGCTCGCGGGTATACCCTCAATTGTTTTCGGCCTGTTCGGCTTTCTTTCTTTTGTAATTGCTTTGGGCTGGGGATATTCAATGATAGCGGGAGTATTAACACTTGTTTTAATGGTTCTTCCTACTATTATTCGCACCACAGAGGAAGCGTTGCTTGCAGTACCCGATACATACAGAGAAGGCTCTTTCGGTTTAGGCGCGGGAAAACTGCGGACAATTTTTAAGATTGTTCTTCCGGCAGCGGTCCCCGGTATTCTTTCGGGTGTAATTCTTGCGATAGGAAGAATCGTAGGAGAAACAGCGGCGCTTATTTACACCTCGGGTACAGTTGCCGACACTGCCTCAAGTCTAATGGACTCGGCAAGAACCCTCTCAGTACATCTGTACTGTTTATTATCAGAGGGGCTTTTCACAAATCAGGCATATGCGACAGCAGTTGTGTTGCTTATTTTGGTTGTAGGAATAAACGCGCTTTCAAATTTTGTTGCAAAAAAACTTGCAAAAATATAAGGAGATCTTATGAATAAATTTGATATAAAAAATCTTGTTCTTCATTACGGAGATTTCAAGGCTATTAAAGGAGTTACTCTTGAAATACCCGAAAAAAACATCACCTCTTTTATCGGCCCTTCAGGCTGCGGTAAATCTACCGTACTTAAAACCTTAAACAGAATGAACGACCTCGTAGAGGGATGTAAAATTGAGGGAAATATTTTGCTCGACGGTGAAAATATTTACAATGATATTGACGTAAACTGTCTCCGCAAAAGAGTAGGTATGGTTTTCCAAAAACCGAACCCATTCCCTATGAGCATATACGATAATATCGCTTACGGTCCTATTACTCACGGTATCCGAAAACATTCTCAACTTGATGAAATTGTTGAAACTACTTTGAGACAGTCCGCCCTCTGGGACGAAGTAAAGGATAAGCTTAAAAAATCAGCCTTGGCGCTTTCGGGCGGTCAGCAACAGCGTCTGTGTATTGCAAGGGCGCTTGCGGTAAATCCCGAGGTTATTCTTATGGATGAACCCACATCCGCGCTTGACCCTATTTCCACATCAAAAATTGAGGATTTAACAATGGAGCTTAAAAATAAATACACTATCATTATTGTTACTCACTCAATGCAACAGGCGGCAAGAATTTCCGACAAAACCGCATTTTTTCTTTTAGGTGAAGTTATTGAATACGGCGACACTCATCAAATTTTTTATAAACCTCAAAACAAAAAGACAGAGGACTACATTTCAGGAAGGTTCGGTTAATTATGAGAAATGCGTATAATAAAAAATTAAAAGAGTTATATAACGAAGTTAAAGAAATGGGTAAAGTCTGTGAAAAAGCTATAGAAATATCTTCAAAAACTATTACAGATACCTTTGAAAGTGAAGATACCCACGAAAAGCTTCGCAATCAGGTAAGACAGTATGAAGATGAAATTAATCATAAGCAACGTGTAATTGAAGGACTCTGTATAAGACTTCTTCTTCACGAACAACCTGTAGCAAGTGATTTAAGAACAGTTTCCTCCGCCCATATAATGATTTCTGATATGGAGAGAATCGGAGATCAGGCGTACGATATTGCAGAGCTTTCAAAGTATATCAGCAGATGTACGATTGATCAAAGGTTGCATATAAATGAGCTTTTCTCAGAGGTAATTGCTATGGTTAAAAAATCTGTAGATTCCTTTATTAACAATGATCTTGAAACGGCTATAAGCGTAACGGAAGACGATGACAAGGTTGACTTTCTTTTCGACAAAGTTAAATCGGAGCTTGTTAATATGATTAAAAACGACTGTGACGCAAAGCTTTGCACTGATTTACTTATGGTTGCCAAATATCTTGAAAGGGTCGGCGACCATGCCGTAAATATTGCTGAATGGGTTGAATATTCTATTACAGGCAATCACAAAGAGTCGAAAAAAATTTAACTTAAATTTAACAGAAAAGCTACTAATTTTTTATAATTTAATGCTATAATTATAACAAATCTAATTTTAATTATCGGTTATAAGTTATAATAAAAATGAGGTGAGCCTTTTGATTTACTTTATTGAGGACGAGAAAAGCATTAATGAAGCCGTGTTTTATACTTTACGCAACAGCGGTTTTGAAGTATTAGGATTTGACCGCCCCTCCAAATTCTGGCACGCTATGGGCGAAAAACTCCCCGACCTTATACTTCTTGATATTATGCTCCCTGAGGAAGACGGTCTGGAAATCCTGCGAAAAATACGCAAGAACAGTATCACCTCAAAAATACCCGTTATAATGGTTACAGCAAAGGACTCCGAGTACGACAAAATTATCGGTCTTGACAACGGCGCCGACGATTATATGACAAAGCCTTTCAGTATGTTGGAGCTTGTATCGAGAATCAAGGCTCTTTTGCGCAGAACTAAAGCAAATACTCCGTGCGAAACTATTACAATCGGAAATCTTTCCGTTAATCCTGAAAAACACATTGTCACCGCAAACGGAAAAAACATAACCCTGACATACAAGGAATATCAAATGCTTTTGCTCTTAATGCAAAACAAAGGAGTGGTATTTTCGAGAGATAAGCTTCTTAATAAAATTTGGGGATATGAATTTGACGGAGAAAACCGAACCGTTGACGTTCATATACGAACCTTACGGACAAAACTCGGAGAATGCGGAAATCTGATAACTACCGTTCGGGGTTTCGGGTACAAGATAGGTGAATGATTTATGACTAAAAAAATTTTTAAAAGTATATTTTTTAGTTGCTTTGCCGTTTTATTTGCCACAATTTTTATTGTCTTTCAGGTTTTATACAACTTTTACGGCGATGAACTTATGAATCAACTTCATATGGAGGTTAAATCAATTTCCACAGGCGTCTGTCAAACAGGAATTGATTATTTAAAAGAGTTAAAACTCGAAAACAACCAACGCGTAACCTGGATTAACACGGACGGTACTGTAGTTTTTGACTCTGACGCATCTACTGACAAAATGGCAAATCATTTAGACCGTGAAGAGATAAAAGAAGCCCTTGCAAACGGCGAGGGCGAGGCAATCAGATACTCCAACACACTATCAGAAAGAACAATGTACTGTGCAAAAAAACTTGATGATGGTACTGTAATCAGGGTTTCCACAAACCAATACACTGTATGGATTTTAATCCTTTCCATGCTTCAACCTTTCCTGATTATACTCATTATCGCTTTGTCTATATCGTATGCAACGGCATACTTTTCCTCTAAAAAAATAGTTATACCTATAAATAATCTCGACCTCGAAAACGCTGATGAAGTTGTAGTATACGATGAAATTAAGCCTTTAGTCAAAAAAATCCGCAATCAAAATACCGTAATAAGCGAAAAAATCAAGGAGCTAAAGCACACTCAGGCTGAATTTAATACCATTACAAGTAATATGAGGGAAGGTCTTGTTGTAGTTGATAAAAAGGGAAAGATACTTTTCTACAACAAATCGGCTGAAAAAATGCTTAATGTTATGACGGACAAAAAAATAAAATATGTTGAGGATTCCGAGCTTGAAGAAAAGTTTAAGGAAAATATCGAAAAGGCCCTCAATGGCGACCATATTTCTCAAACGATTAAATACTATGACAAATACATAAATATTTATTGTAATCCTGTCATAGTTGACGAAAAAATAAAAGGTGCAATTGCTGTTATACTGGATATTACCGAAAAGCATCAAAGAGAAATGTTGCGCAGAGAATTCTCCGCAAATATAAGCCACGAGCTAAAAACCCCCCTTACTGCAATTTTAGCGTCCGCTGAAATTATCAGTATGGAGGGTACTCCGAAAGAAAATGATATTCACTTTTCCAAAAATATTATGAAAGAAGCCAATCGGCTGATAACTCTTGTGGAAGATATAATAAAGCTCTCAAAACTTGACGATAAATCTGTAATGTATGATACAGAATACACAGACCTTTACACAATCACAAAAAATGTCGTAGACAGTCTTACCCCTATTGCAGACAACTCAAATGTAACTCTTGAGCTTTTTGGAGAAAAAACTATGATACACGGAGTTCCGTCACTTTTAAGCGAAATTGTTTATAATCTTGTTGATAATGCTATAAAGTATAATAAGGAAAACGGCAAAGTTACAATCACGGTTTCAAAAGTAAACGAAAAAGCACAGATTATTATAGAGGACACGGGTATCGGAATAAGCCAAGAAGACCAAAACAGAATTTTTGAGCGCTTTTACCGTGTAGACAAAAGCCGAAGCAAAGAGGTCGGCGGAACAGGTCTGGGACTTTCAATTGTTAAAAACGGCGTCCGCCAGCATAACGGAAATTTGGAGATTGAAAGCACAATCGGCAAAGGAACAAAAATAACAGTTACATTTTAAATAAAATAACACAATTAAAACTTATTAATTTGCTACTTATCTTAATCAAATTGCATCTGCATCAAAGAAAATTCAAGTTCTATTCTCCACACACAATCAAAAACAAGGCTGTCACAAGTGTATTTCATTTGTGACGGCCTTGTTTTTGCAATTTTTATATATTAAATGAACATTTTCCTACAAACAAATATGATGTAGAAATATATTTACAAAAAACCGCTTGCATTTCACATTGCAAACGGTTTTTAAGTCTATTTATATTTATTGTTTTTTATCTCTGTGAGGACGGCGTTCACCGCGCGGTCTGCGCGGACGCGAGCTTTTTTTATCCTCGTCGGGGTCGTTTTCGGGCTCTAAGCCGTCAACTTCAATTAATACGGCTCTACGGCTTAAGTTAAGTCTGCCCTTGTCGTCTATTTCAAGAACTTTAACGCGGATAACATCGCCGACATTTACGACGTCGGTTACATTCTTTGTGCGCTTGACATCAAGTTGGCTGATGTGGCAAAGTCCTTCCTTGCCCGGAGCGATTTCAACAAACGCTCCAAAGTCCATTAAACGTGTAACCTTACCGTAGTACATAGCGCCCGGCTCAGGGTCGTTGGCGATAGTTTCAATCATACTAAGAGCGTTCTTACACTTTTCAGTATCAAGACCCGAAATAAATACGTTGCCCTTATCTCCGTCCTCCTCAATATCAACCTTACATTCACATTGAGTCTGGATTTCCTTGATAATCTTTCCGCTCTTACCGATAACCTCGGAAATTTTGTCCGCGGGAATCGAGGTTGTAAACATCTTGGGCGCATATTTTGAAAGCTCCGCGCGAGGTTCTGCGATAGCTTTAAGCATAATTTCATCAAGAATGTAGTTACGAGCCTTATGAGTTTTCTCAAGCGCCTCCTTAACCATTTCGGGAAGAAGTCCGCTGATTTTTAAATCCATCTGAATTGCCGTAATACCTTCCTTGGTACCCGCAACCTTAAAGTCCATATCGCCGAAGAAATCCTCAAGTCCCTGTATATCAACCATAGTCATCCATCTCTCGCCCTCGGTGATAAGACCACAGGAGATACCCGCTACGGGAGCTTTAATCGGAACACCAGCGTCCATAAGCGCAAGCGTTGAACCGCAGACTGAGCCCTGTGAGGTTGAGCCGTTTGATGAGAGAACCTCGGATACAAGACGAAGAGCATACGGGAACTCCTCAACAGGAGGAATTACAGGCAGAAGCGCACGCTCCGCAAGCGCGCCGTGACCGATTTCACGTCGTCCGGGACCACGGCTGGGCTTTGTTTCACCCACAGAGTAGCTCGGGAAGTTGTAGTGATGAATATATCTCTTTTCCGTTTCTCCGTCAAGTCCGTCAAGGAGCTGTTTTTCAGCTACAGAACCTAAGGTCGCAATTGTAAGAACCTGCGTCTGTCCTCTTGTAAACATACCTGAACCGTGAACTCTCGGAAGAACTCCTACCTCGGACGCGAGCGGACGAATATCATCCATTCCACGGCCGTCAACTCTCTTTTGTTCGTCCAAAAGCCAACGGCGTACGATTGTTTTCTGTGTCTTATAAAGGCACTCGTCAATTTTCGCCTCGCTCTCGGGATAAATCTCGTCAAACTTTTCGTGAACCGCCTCATAGATAGGCTTTAGTCTCTCGTCACGGACAGTTTTATCATCTGTATCGAGCGCAACCTTAACGTCTGCCTCGGCAAAATTATAAACAGCCTCAAACATTTCGGGGTCAGGGTCATTGGAGGGATAAGTGAATTTCGGCTTACCGATTTCGTCGACAATACCATTGATAAATTCGATAATCTTCTGGTTAGCCTCGTGGCCTGCCATAATGGCTTTATACATTGTTTCATCGTCAACGCAGTTAGCGCCCGCCTCAATCATAGCGATTCTCTCGCTTGTAGATGCAACGGTAGTCGCCATATCCGATACTGCTCTTTGCTCCTCGTTAGGGTTAATAACAATCTCTCCGTCAACAAGACCTACGGAACAACCGCTTATCGGACCGTTCCAGGGAACATCTGAAATAGAAATCGCTATTGAAGTACCGACCATAGCCGCAATCTCGGGCGAACAGTCGGGGTCAACCGCCATAACCGTACAAACTACGGAGCAATCGTTACGCATATCCTTGGGGAAAAGCGGACGAATCGGACGGTCAATTACACGGCTTGTGAGAATAGCCTTTTCTGAGGGACGTCCCTCTCGCTTTAAAAATGAGCCGGGTATTCTTCCCGCGGCGTACTGTTTCTCCTCGTAGTCTACCGAAAGCGGGAAAAAGTCAACTCCGTCCCTCGGCTTTGCGGAAGCCGTTACGGCAACGTGTACCACAGTTTCACCGTAGGATATCAAGCAAGCGCCGTTTGCAAGCTGAGTCATTTTACCTGTTTCAACCTTTAAAGGTCTGCCGGCAAATTCAGTTTCAAAAACCTTGTAGTTTGGAAACTCCATTTTTCTGTTCATAAAAAATCCTTTCCGAAGCATAGCTTCACTTTATATTTCACAGGATTTTTTAGCAACACTTAGCAATAAAACCAACCTGCAAAGCGTATTTACAGACTCGTTTTACCGCTAAAGCGAGTGCGTCAAAAATCCTGCAATAAACGCAATATAGGGCAAACGTTGCCGCCTGCCCCAAATTATCTTACTTACGAATACCGCATCTCTTAATAATTGAACGATATCTCTCAATATCTACCTTAGTAAGATACTTTAAGAGAGAACGTCTTTGACCAACCATTTTGAGAAGTCCGCGACGTGAATGATGGTCTTTCTTATGAACTTTGAGATGATCGGTTAAATCATTAATTCTCTTTGTAAGAAGCGCAATCTGCACCTCGGGAGAGCCTGTATCGCCCTCGTGAGTAGCATACTCGGCAATAATAGCCGCCTTTTCTTCAGGTAACATTTTTATTCCACCTTTTCAAAATATTTGCAAAAGCGCAGGTTAAGGCTGTGAAACTCCGCATAACGGCTTAATCCAAAATCCGCGCAAAAGCTTAACAGACGTTATTATAACACAATAAAGCTCAAATGTAAAGCTTTATTTACTTTTATTTTCAATAATCTTCTAAATAATCTTCCATACAAAGGCAGAAAAACTTTTAGGTCTGTTTTTTACCCTGCCCGTAAAATTTGGGGACTTAACTGTAATATAAAAACATATATAAATTCGGCTCAGATATTTAAAAAAGCCGATTTTCCCCCTTGGAAAATCGGCATAAAAAAATCAAATCAATATTTTAATTTCCTTTAACAATTTTTGTAATTTGCTTTCCGATATATTCCTTTTCCTCGGAATTCATACTTCTATACGCAAGGATAAGCTGTTCCTCTGTAGGCGTAAGGTTACCGAACGCATCACTTTTATTATCGCTTGAGGCAACCAAAGCAATCATACCTTCTTCGGTATAACCCAAAAGAGTATTAAAATCCACATCAAGAATTTCACAAATATTTTTTAATTTTTCCTGACCGGGCTCTGATTTTCCCGTTTCATAGTAAGTGTATGTTGAACGGGAGATATTTAACATATCAGCCATTTCCTGTTGAGTATATTGAGAATGTTTCTTCCGAAGATCTCTTAGATGTCTACCAAATGATTTTGACATAAGGATTTGCCACCTTTCTGCATTCCTAATATATAATACAATTAAAATACACAAGTATTATTTGTAGAAAATTTGTCTTTTATATAGTATAAAATAGAAAAAATTCAATGTCAATATAAGTGGGTAAATTGTCACAGTTTTAACTAAATATGACTTAAATTTTCGTCTTTTTCTTTTTTTACCCCTTGCAAAATATGAGATAACGCGTTATAATTGAGGGGACGCAAAAAATTGCGCTGGTGTAGCTCAGTTGGTAGAGCATCTCACTCGTAATGAGAAGGTCGCAAGTTCAAGTCTCGTCACCAGCTCCAAGTGACGCTGTAAGCATCTGCTTCGGCGTCATTTTTATTTTCTTTTTTATGGACATTTAGAGATATTTATACAATTGAAATTTATATGATTTTGGTATATAATGTGAATTAAATTAAAAAGTAAAGGAATGGTAACTGTGGCAAAGAAACAATTTAAATCCGAGTCAAAAAGATTACTCGACCTTATGATTAACTCAATTTACACTCATAAGGAGATTTTTTTAAGAGAGCTTATCTCAAACGCAAGCGACGCTATAGACAAACTCTGCTTTATCTCTCTCACGGATGATAAGGTGGGACTCAGCAGAGAGGATTTTAAAATCAATCTTTCCGTTGATAAAGAAAACCGTATTATAAAAATTGAAGACAACGGTATCGGAATGGACAAAGATGACCTTGATAAAAACCTCGGCACTATCGCCTCTTCGGGTTCCTATCGCTTTAAGCAGGAAATGGAAAAAGGCGATGATGTTGATATTATCGGTCAGTTCGGAGTAGGTTTTTACTCCGCTTTTATGGTTTCCGATAAGGTTGAAGTTTATACAAAAAAATACGGCGCCGATACGGGATTTATATGGACCTCCTCGGGCGCTGACGGATACACAATCAAAGAAACCGAAAAGGAAAACGCAGGCTCTGTTGTAACCCTGCATATAAAAGAGGATACCGATACTGAAAACTACAGCGAATTTTTAGAACAGTACAGAATCTCGGAGCTTGTAAAAAAATACAGCGACTATATCCGCTATCCGATAATTATGGATATGACGCACAGCAAGGTTAAAGAGGATACAAAGGACAGCGAAAATCCGGAGTACGAAACTGTTACCGAGGCGGAAACGCTCAATTCAATGGTTCCTATATGGCAGCGTCCTAAAAAAGACGTTAGCGATGATGAATATGAAAAATTCTATCACGATAAATTTATGGCTTTCGACAAGCCTGCTAAAATTATTACCACCTCGGTTGAGGGCGTTGTAACCTATAAGGCTCTTTTATATATACCCTCAAAGGCTCCCTACGATTACTATACAAAGGATTATAAAAAGGGACTTCAGCTTTATTCAAGCGGTGTTCTTATTATGGAAAACTGCGAGGAGCTTTTACCCGAGCATTTCAGATTTGTAAAAGGCGTCGTAGACAGTCAGGACTTTTCGCTCAACATTTCAAGAGAAGTTCTACAGCACGACCACCAGCTTAAAACCGTAGCCAATACGCTCGAAAAGAAAATTAAAAACGAGCTTTCATCTATGCTTAAAAAGGACAGAGAAACTTACGAAAGCTTTTATAAGGAGTTCGGCCGTCAGCTTAAATACGGCATTGTCAGCGACTACGGAATGCACAAGGACTCTCTTAAAGACCTTATTATGTTCTATTCTTCAAACGACGAAAAGCTTACAACCTTAGGCGAATACGTTGACAGAATGAGCGAGGAACAGAAATATATTTACTTTGCAACAGGCGAAAGCATAAGCTCAATCAGCAAACTTCCGCAGGCAGAGATGGTGCTGTCAAAAGGATTTGAGATTTTGTACTGCACACAGGATATTGACGAGTTTACAATCCAGACCCTCCAGCAGTACGGCGACAAACAGTTCAAAAGCGTTGACAGCGATGACCTCGGAATTGAAAATGAGGAAACTAAGGACGAAAGTGAAGATAACAAAGAGGTGTTAGACTTTGTAAAGGACGCCTTAAAAGATAAAGTAAATGAAGTTGTAGCAAGCAAAAAGCTTGTAAGCCACCCTGTATGTATGACCGCTAAAGGCGGAATAAGCTTTGAAATGGAAAAATACTTCGCAGCTATGCAGCCCGAGGCGGGAATGAAAGCGCAGAGATGCTTGGAGCTTAATATGAACCACGACGCCGTTAAGAAGATGAAAGAATTAATCGGAAAGGATGATGACACGGCTAAAAAGTATGCGGAAATTTTCTACAATCAAGCGCTTCTTATCGCAGGACTTCCGATTGAAAATCCATCTGATTACGCGGACCTTGTATGTTCGATCATGTAAAACAGCGTAAGACAAACAGAAAATATATAAAATATCATTAAATAGTTCGGCGGATTGACAAAATCCGCTGAATTTATTTTATATTACTATTGAAAATACCCCGCAGTTTTATTATAATGTTACCATAATCAGGTAATCATAATTCGGGGTGTAAAAATATGAGAAAAACAAAAATTGTCTGTACATTAGGTCCCGCCTGCGACAACAAACAGACCTTAATCTCAATGATTAACGCGGGAATGAATGTCGCAAGAATTAATATGTCTCACGGCACATATGAGGAACAGGAAACGAGACTTAACAGACTTAAAGAGTCAATTAAAGAAACAGGAAAAAATATTGCCATTCTTCTCGACACAAAAGGTCCTGAGGTAAGAATAGGTGTATTTGAAAATGGAAGCGCCGTACTCGTTGAGGGCAGGGAATTTTCTCTTTACAAGGAAAACAAACAAGGAAATGAGGAAGGAATAGGAATAAGCTATCCTAAGCTTGTCGACCTTTTCTTAAAAGAAAAACAAAACGCTCTCGGCAGAAAAATTCTACTTGACGATGGCAAAATCACTATGGTTATAACAGACGTCACAAGTTCAATGATTAAATGCCTTGTTGTAAAGGGCGGACGGCTCTCAAACAGAAAAAGCATTAACATTCCCGATTATCATATATCTATGCCGTATGTCAGCGCTAAGGACAGAGAGGACATTGAATTTGGGCTAAAACAGGGCGCGGATATAGTAGCGGCAAGCTTTGTACGTTCTGCCGATGACGTTTCAACGCTGAGAGATTATATTGACAGTATAGGCTTTGAGGGCGTTGATATTGTTTCAAAAATAGAAAATCAAAGCGGTTATGATGATATTGACCGTATTATCGAGGCGTCGGACGGAATTATGGTAGCGCGCGGTGATATGGGTGTTGAAATTCCGTTTATAAAACTCCCCGAAATTCAAAAAACAATAATCAGAAAAACTGTTGCTAAGGGTAAATACGTAATTACCGCAACGCAAATGCTTGAAAGTATGACCTCAAATCCCCTGCCCACCCGTGCGGAAATCAGCGATGTTGCGAACGCGGTTTATGACGGAACATCGGCGGTTATGCTTTCGGGTGAGTCGGCGGCGGGAAAATATCCTGTTGAAAGCGTAAAGGCTCTTTCTGACATCTGCGAAGAGGCTGAAAGCAATCACGAGGACTATCTTTTACAAAAGTATATCGAGGAATTTGACGACGAAAACAGTTTCAGAAAAAGCATTTGCTCCGCGGCAAGAGAAGTTGCGACAGCCGTAGGCGCTAAAGCGATTATTGTTGAATCTGCCACGGGAAAAGTAGCGAGAGCTATGGCTCATTTCCGCCCTGAATGTCCGATTATTGCGGTCGTTACCTCTCCGTTAATTCAGCACAAGTTATGTTTAAGCAGCGGTGTAACGGCTGTTTTGGGAGATAATCTCACAACAACGGACGAGATTACAAAACAGGCTATGGAAAAAGCCGTAGAAACAGGTATTGTCGCAAGCGGAGATACAGTAGTTGTTATTTCTTCCAACAAAATCGAGCCGTCTTACGGAACAGACACACTGCAAATTAAGGTTTTATAATGGATAACATAATTTTAATAGGAATGCCCGGAAGCGGAAAAAGTACGCTTGGGGTTGTTCTTGCAAGAAAACTCGGATACGGATATCTTGATACAGACTCTTTTATTTCTCAAAGAGAAAAAAGTACACTTCAGGGTATTATCGATAAAAACGGACTTGACTACTTTTTAAACATTGAAAAAAGCGTCGGGAGCGAAATCATATGCGACAGGGTTGTTATTGCGACAGGCGGTTCAATGATAATGTCTGATGAAGCTATGAATCACCTCAAAAAGCTTGGAACCGTTATCTATATAAATGTTCCGATTAAAGAACTCAAACGCAGGCTCGGCAATTTTTCGGATAGAGGAATTGCGATGAAAAGCGGTGAAACCCTGGAGGATATTTTAAAATTGCGCGCCCCGTTATACTATAAATACGCTGATATTGAGATAAAATTCAAAGAGGGCAATTCCTTAGAACAGACAGCCGATGATATTATTAAAGAGTTAAAGTAAACAAAAAAAGGAGAAGTTTCTATTAACCGGAAACTTCTCCTTTTGATTAAATTATGAAAATTATATTATTCTTTAATTTCTCCCGTGCAATGAGGACAGCGTGTTGCCTTAATATGAATCGGGCTGTAGCAGTATGGACATTCTTTCTCTGTCGGTTCAGGCTCCTCCTCTTCTTTTTTGCCTAAAGACATAACCTTGTTAACAACCTTTACGAGCAGGAAGATGACAGCCGCCATAATAATAAAGTTGATAACGGCAGTTAAAAACTTTCCGTAGGAGAATGTGGCGCCTAAAATTTTTATGGAATAAGCGTCAAAATTCGCCCCGCCGAACATACCCAAAAGAGGTGAAATAAGGTCATCGCAAAGCGAAGTAATAATTGACTGGAACGCACCGCCGATTATAACCGCAACGGCGAGGTCCATAACATTACCGCGCATAATAAATGCCTTAAACTCATCTAATAATTTTTTCATCTCATTTCCTCCTTATTTTAAAACAGCTTTATGATAAACCTTTTTACCCTTTTTAATAATAACATAGCCGTTTTCAGCGAACATTTCCTTTGTAACCGCAGTAAACGGGTCGCTTATTTTTTCGCCGTTGAGAGATACTCCGCCCTGCTCTATAAGACGTCTGCCCTCTTTACGCGACGGAATAAGTCCGCATTTTGTAAGCAAATCAAGAACTGTATAATTTTCCGAAAAATCCTCGTCAGAAAGCTCTGTAAAAGGCATATTATCCGTGTTACTTCCCGAGCCGAAAATCGCTCTCGCTGCCTCCTGCGCTTTTTTTGCCTCATCCTCGCCGTGTACAAGCTTAGTAAGCTCAAACGCCAAAATCTCCTTAGCCGTGTTGAGCTGCGCGCCCTCCCAGCTGTCCATTTTGTCAATTTCCTCCAAGGGCAGGAAAGTAAGCATTCTTATACATTTAAGCACATCGGCGTCCGCGACATTTCGCCAATACTGATAGAACTCATACGGGCTTGTCTTTTCGGGGTCAAGCCAAACGGCTCCGCTCTGGGTTTTACCCATTTTTTTACCCTCTGAATTTAAAAGGAGCGTAATTGTCATTGCGTAAGCGTCTTTGCCGAGTTTTCTCCTTATAAGTTCTGTTCCGCCGAGCATATTGCTCCATTGGTCGTCGCCGCCGAACTGCATATTACAGCCGTATTTCTGATACAAGCTATAAAAATCATAGCTCTGCATAATCATATAGTTAAATTCAAGAAAGCTTAAACCCTTTTCCATTCTCTGCTTATAACATTCCGCTGTAAGCATACGGTTAACGCTGAAACACGCGCCGACCTCTCTTAAAAGCTCGACATAGTTAAGGTCTAAAAGCCAGTCCCCGTTATTAACCATAATAGCTTTTCCGTCGGAAAAATCAATAAACTTGCTCATCTGCTTTTTAAAACATTCGCAGTTATGGGCTATATCTTCCTTGGTAAGCATTTTTCTCATATCTGTTCTGCCGGAAGGGTCGCCTATCATACCTGTACCCCCGCCGACAAGCGCTATAGGCTTATTGCCTGCCATCTGAAGTCTTTTCATCAGGCAAAGCGCCATAAAATGTCCGACATGAAGGCTGTCAGCCGTCGGGTCAAATCCAATATAAAATACAGCCTTTCCGTTATTCACAAGCTCTCGTATTTCCTCTTCATCTGTAACCTGCGCGATTAATCCCCGCGCTTGAAGTTCTTCATAGACTCCTATCGGTCTCACTCCTTAAAATAAATCAAAACGTATCATTTGGATAACTTAAATTATATTATATTAGATAGAAAAATATAAGTCAAGCTATTTTTCGACAGATACTTTTATATCATTTCCGTTTATTTTGAATGTAATACTTCCCATTTCATCGGTTCTGAAAACCTCACACCCGTATCCGTAAAGGCGGTTCATTGTTTCAACGTTCGGAAGATTGTAGTTGTTGTACTTAGAAACCGAAACAACCGAATAAGAGGGGTTTACACTTTCCAAAAACTTTTGTGAAGTCGCCGTATAACTTCCGTGGTGACTCACCTTTAAAATATCCGCCTTTAAATTAACTTTGTCCCCAAGCAGTCGTTTCTCAACCTTTTTTGAAATATCTCCCGTAAATAAAATACTTCTCACACCGCATTTGACTTTTACAACAGCGCAGTCCTCGTTACTTGTACCGTATTCGGTATTGGGAGAAAGTACATCTGCAACGATTCCTTTAAACGAAAACACATCGCCTGATTTTACATATGTAATCGGAAGATTATGTTTTTTTAGCGCACTTTTAAGCAAATCAAAGCTTGTGCTTTTCGGAAGATATTCTTCCTTTGTTTTCGGCGCTATTATTTTTGAAATTTTGTAGTCATTGATTATTCTGCTCATACCGCCTATATGGTCTGAATCAAAGTGCGATATAACAACCATATCAAGCTTTTTTACGTTTAGTCGGTCAAGTGTAATTCTTACATCTCTTGCGTCCTTTTCGTTACCCGCGTCAACTAAAATGTTTGTGCCATTTCCGTTTATAAGGGCGCAGTCGCTCTGACCTACATCTATAAATGTCACGGTATACTCGTCGTCGGGCAGATTATGCAGAACAAAAGATAAAATTATAATTCCGATTAAGAATAATATTAAGGCTCCCCTTTTAATCCAACGTATCATTTCTTCTTACCCTTTTTCGGCTTACGAGAATATTTTTTAAATTTATCTTTTTTATTTATTTTATCGGCGCTGTACCCCGACGGATAAGGAATAAGGCAGTTTTTTCCGTTACCGACCAAATCAAGTCTTCCCGCAGATTTTAGAGCCTTAAAAACCAAATCTCTGTTCTTGGGGATAAAATACTGCATCAGCGCTCTCTGCATAGCCTTTTCGCCTGAGCTTTTCGGGACATAAACCTCCTCTAATGTATAAGGGTCAAGCCCCGTATAAAACATTGCCGTCGAGATTGTACCGGGCGTGGGATAAAAATCCTGAACCTGTTCGGGGTGAATCTTCTCACGCTTTAAAAATTGCGCGAGAGACACCGCGTCTTTAAGAGTACAGCCGGGGTGAGAACTCATAAGATAAGGAACAATATATTGCTCCTTATTCGCCTGATTAGTAGCGCGGTAGAATTTATCGGAAAACTTTTTGTACATCTCAATATGGGGCTTTCCCATTTTATCCAGTACAGTCTCACTGCAATGCTCGGGAGCAACTCTAAGCTGACCGCTTATGTGATATTTTACAAGCTCGTCCAAAAACTCGTTGCTTTCATCAGCGAGAAAATAGTCGTAGCGGATACCGCTCCTTATAAACACCTTTTTTATCCCGTCAATTTCTCTTAGCTTTCTTAAAAGATGTATGTAGGCGGTGTGGTCGGCATTCAGATTTTTGCACGGCTTAGGTGCAAGGCACTTTTTATTCTTACAAAGCCCGTGTTCTTTTTGAATGTCACAGGACGGTATCCTGAAATTCGCGGTAGGACCGCCCACATCGCTTATATATCCTTTAAATCTTGGATTGTCAAGAAAGCTTTTCGCCTCATTTATAATACTTTCTTCACTTCTGACTGTAACTGCTCTGCCCTGATGAAATGCAAGAGAGCAGAAGTTACAGGCTCCGAAACAGCCTCGGTTATGAGTTATGGAAAACTCAACCTCCAAAACAGCGGGTACTCCGCCTAACTCCTCATAACAGGGAGGATAATACCTTTCGTAAGGGAGCGAGTAAACGCGGTCGAGTTGTTCGGTATTAAGCGGAGGCATAGGAGGATTCTGCACTAAAATGTATTTTCCGTGGCGCTGTATCATCATTCTTCCCCGTACGGCGTCCGCCTCCTCAAGCTCCTTTCTCGAGGCTTTGGCATAATCACGTTTGCTTTCGCTCACACGCTCAAAACTCGGCAGGTCAACCACGGATTCGGGAATATAATCCTTAGTTGCTATCTTGTAGCATATACCTCTTATATCGTACAGCGATTCAATAGGAAGTCCGATGTCAAGCCTTTTAACAATTTCTTCTGTCTGAAGTTCTCCCATTCCGTAGACTAAAATATCAGCTTTGCTATCAAACAATACCGACGGCATAACTCTGTCCGCCCAATAATCATAATGGGCAAAGCGTCTTAACGATGCCTCCAGTCCGCCTATTATGACGGGACTGTCGGGATATAATTTTTTTATAATATTTGAATAAACCGTAACCGCACGGTCGGGACGTTTACCCGCTTTTCCGCCTGCCGTGTAGGCGTCGTCACTTCTCTTTCGCTTTGCAACGGTGTAATGAGCGACCATACTGTCGATATTCCCTGCCGTAACAAAAAATCCCAGGCGTGGCTTTCCAAACTGTGTAAATTCACGTTCGTTGTGCCAGTCGGGCTGGGATAAAACAGCAATTCTAAATCCCGCGTTTTCAACAACACGGCTTATAATCGCCACGCCAAACGCGGGATGGTCCACATAGCTGTCGCCCGTTACATAGACAAAGTCAACATAGTCCCATCCGCGTTGCTTAACCTCTTTAATTGTCATCGGTAAAAATGACATAGCTTTTTTGTTAATCTCCTAAGTTATTGTTTCTCTCAAGCCACTCTCCGTAGCTCATAATAACCTCTCTCGGCTTTGAGCCCTGATGAGGTCCGATTACGCCGAGTTGTTCCATATCGTCAATCATTCTGCCTGCTCTGGCGTAGCCGACGTGAAGTCTGCGCTGGAGCATTGATGTAGAAGCCTGTCCTGCCTCGCAGACGTATTTAATCGCCTCTTCCATTTTAGAATCGACCTTAATATCGCTGTTACTGTCGGATAAATCACCGTCCTGTTCTTCTTCGGCTATACGCTTAATTTTTTCCTCTATCTCCGCGTTATATTGAGCAGACGCAGATTTCTTAACAAATCTCGTAACCGCTCCGATTTCGTCGTCAGTTGCAAAACATCCCTGAACACGAATAGGATTAGGCGCTCCTACAGGCATATAGAGCATATCTCCCCTGCCTATAAGCTTTTCCGCGCCGCCCGTATCGAGAATAATACGCGAGTCCATATTTGAGCCGACTTTAAGTGCAATCCTGCTCGGTACGTTTGACTTGATAAGACCCGTTATTACGTTTGCGGTCGGTCTTTGGGTTGCGATAACAAGGTGCATTCCCGCCGCTCTTGCCAACTGCGCAAGCCTTACTATGCTGTCCTCCACCTCACCCGGGGCAGTCATCATAAGGTCGGCAAGCTCGTCAATAGCGATTACTATTCTCGGGAGCTTTTCCTTTTTAACGTCAAGTCCGTTTACTTCGAGCACGGGTTGAATCATTTCGCCTTCTTCATTCTCGTACGGCGGATTTTCTTTCATATATTCGATGTTAGACTGTATAAGACGGTTATACGAATCAATATCCTTACAGTCAAACTCAGAAAAAATCTTGTAACGGTCCTGCATTTCGCTTACCGCCCACGCGAGCGTGCCTGCGGCTTTTTTAACATCTGAAACCACGGGAACCAAAAGATGCGGAATACCCTTGTATTTAGAAAACTCAACCATTTTCGGGTCAATAAGCACAAGCTTAACCTCATCGGGAGACGCTTTATAAAGTATGCTTATAAGAAGTGAATTAACGCAAACAGATTTACCAGAGCCTGTAGTACCCGCAATAAGAAGATGAGGTAATTTTGCAATATCCGTTGTGATAATTTTTCCCGCAATATCCTTGCCGAGTACGCAGGTCAGCTTGCTTTTGCTTTCCTCAAACTCGTCGGAGTCGATAAGCTCCCTTATCGAAACCATACTCACGGCCTTATTCGGAACTTCTATACCGACCGCCGCCTTACCGGGAATCGGAGCCTCAATACGAATACCGTTAGCGGCAAGGTTAAGTGCAATATCATCGGAAAGATTGGTAATTTTATTTATTTTTACCCCGGGTGCGGGATGAAGTTCATAGCGTGTTACGGAAGGTCCTCTTGAAATATGAGTAATCGAGGCGCTTACCCCGAAGCTTTCAAGTGTTGAAATAAGCTTTTGAGCGTTGGAGCGCATTTCTTCATCGCCGTTGACCTCAGAATTATCCGCAAGCTTTAAAAGCCCTACAGGGGGGAATTTATATGTATTCTCCTCGGTTATAATATCCGTGTTTTCTATCTGTTCTTTAGTTTTTCTGCGCCGTTTTTCGGGAATTTTATCCGATACATTATCGGTATTTTGCATTTGAGCGTTTTTAACCGCGTCCATAAACTTATCAACAGGGTCGACTTCGGATGTTTTTTCAGTCTTTCTGTCGTCGTCAATTGAAATATCAATAGCCGATTTTCTTCTGCGCTTTTTCTTCTTCGCGCTGTCTATGGGAATATCAATTATTGTATTAAAATCATCAGTATATGTATCGGTTTCTGGCTCTTCATCATGCTCCTCACGTCTTGTAAAACGTCTGCGCTCTTCCGAGCGTTCGTATGCCTGCGAAACCTCTCTGCCCACAAAAGCCGCGGCTCTGCCTATATCATTTAAAGAAATTCTGCAGATTATCAAAATCAGAGTTACCAAAAGCACAAACACAACTCCGATTGACGCCCACCAGCCGAACGCTACAAGCATAGGATATCCGACAATTCCGCTAAAAAGTCCTCCTCCTGATAAAAAACGGTTTTCAGCGCTGAAACCGTTTAAGAAAAGGTTTCCGAGCGCCGTAAAGTAATTCCCATCCAAATAGTGGTTAGGGCCTAAAAGATAGACTCCGCTTTCCGCGAGAAGTATAATAAAAATGCCGATTGCTATTTTGGTTTTAAAATGAGATATTGATTTTTCAAGCGTTGTTATAACAGCAAGGTAGATAAAAAGAATTGGAACTAAAATTATACAAATTCCGAGAAGTCCGAAGAAAAATCCCCTTATCGACTCCCATACGGGCGCTCCCGGAACAAAAACAATCAACAGCGAAATAAGCGCCGAGGCAAAGTATAGAAGCGCTTTAATACGCGGACTGAGTCTGTATTCAGCCTGCTTTTTGTTTCTTTTTGCTTTCGCAGATTTAGACGACGAAGTTTTTTTTACGGAATTTTTATTCGTTTTTTTGGCGCTCTGTTTTTTATTAGCCAAATTTTTCACATCCGTTCCATTAGACAACCGTTAAATTATACTTACAAAGCTTCCTGTTACAATTTCATAAATGCTTACAGCGGTCACAATCAGTCCCGCTATTGCAGTATAAATTACAAACACTATCATTTTATCTGTTTTAAGCAGCCACTTAAACAGAACTATTGCAAAATAACCGACAACAGCAGACGCCACAACTCCGCAAATAACCGCAATTATCATATCCGTATTCAAAGCCGAGGTGTTTACATCTTTTATTTCCAAAACAGCCGCGGCTATAATAGACGGAATTGCGAGAATAAAAGTATAATCAAGCGCAGCCTGCTTATTAATTTTACGCATTTCCCCTACCGCAAGCGTTGTTCCCGAACGGGAAAGTCCGGGGAAAATCGCGGCAAAAAGCTGTCCTATACCTACTAAAATCGCGTCAACAACAGTGTAGCGCGTACGTCCGTTACCGGTATAATTGCTTTGAACATCCTTTTTATAATGCGAACCCTTTTGGCGGTTGACGCAGATATTACCGATAAACAGCAATAGACTTGTCATAAGAAGAGAAATTCCAACAACGATAAAATACTTGCTTTGGGCAAATAAATCGGCTAAATCCTTAATCTTCATATCAGTCCCGGGAATAGGCGCGAACAATATAAACAGCGGGATAAGACCGATAATTAGCATAACTATAAGATTGCGGTCGCTGTCCATTTCTCTCCACTTGAATTTTCCTGTAAAAATGTCCTTAACAAGTGAAAAAAACGCTTTTATAAGCCTCCAAATAAGTTTATGATAAAAAATCAAAACCGCCGCAAGCGTGCCGATATGTAGCATTACGTCAAGAAAAAGTCCGCCGTCCTCCATACCCATAAGATGCTGGGCTATGTTTAAATGTCCGCTGCTTGATACAGGCAAAAATTCTGTTAATCCCTGAATTATTCCGAGTATAACGTCCTGAATAATCTGAATTATTAAGTTCATATGTACCTCCAAATTAACTATGTATAATACTTGCAGGAGCAAGTATTAGCTTTTTTTGTAGTTATCTATCATTTCGTACAAACAATCCACTGCCTCGGTAAGATTTCCAACAGAGTCAATCAGTCCCACCTCGACAGCACGCTGTCCGTCCAGAATTGTACCGACGTCCATAACAAGTTCTCCCGTATTCATAACGAGATTTGTGTAGTCCTCTTTGCTGATATTAGAGTTATCAACAACAAAATTTGTAATTCTGTCCTGCATACGCTGATAGTACTCAAATGTCTGCGGAACGCCGATAGTAAGTCCCGTACTTCTTACAGGATGCACGGTCATAGACGCGCTTTTTGCGATAAAGCTCCTTTTCGCGGAAACAGCAAGCGGAATACCGATTGAATGTCCTCCTCCGAGTACAATTGAAACCGTAGGCTTTCTCATTCCCGAAATAAGCTCGGCTATCGCAAGTCCTGCTTCGACATCTCCGCCGACCGTATTTATTAGCATTAAAAGTCCGTCGATTCTCGGATCCTCGTCAATAGATACCAAAAGCGGAATAACATGTTCATACTTTGTACTCTTATTATTCTGCGGTAAAATATAGTGTCCCTCTATCTGACCCACAATCGTCAGACAATGAATAACATTATCTCCCCGCATTGCAAGAATCGAACCCGAATCCTCAATTTGTTCAATATGTTTTTCATCAATCGGGCTGTCATTATCGACAGAACCGTCATTTTCCTCGCAGGGATTTTTAACAATTTCATCATTTTGGGATTTATTTTCGTTCATTTTACGCACCTCCGCAGATATTTTACCCACGAAAGTACAATATAATGTATATATCAATGAGAATTATAACATTTTATGGAATATAATTCAAGAAAATTATTCTTTTTTCTAAATAAAAATTATTTTTTAAAAGAATTATAGTATTCTATGAGTAATAATATATATGAGGTGAAATTTTTTGGACGTTCAATCGTGGCAGATAATAGTAATATTTTTATGTATTATACTTTCTGCTTTCTTCAGCTCGGTCGAAACAGCGTTTTCATTTGTAAACGTAATTCGTATTCAAAGCTACGCTGATGACGGCAATAAAAAAGCTAAAAATGTTTTGTATATAACGGAGCATTTTGACAAAGCGCTCACAACAATACTTATCTGTAATAATATAGTAAATCTCGGATGTTCCTCGCTTGCGACTGTTGTATGCTTAAATCTTTTCGGAGATATAGGTACGGCAATCGCGACGGGAGCTACGACGCTTTTAGTCCTCACTTTCGGAGAGATTATTCCGAAATGTCTTGCAAAAGAACATTGTGAGGGATATTCGCTCGCAACTGCGGGAGTTTTAAAAGCAATAACAATTGTACTTACTCCGTTAGTTTTTCTTTTCATAAAGCTAAAAGAAATTGCTCTTAAAATTTCGGGAACAAAGGCTGAACAGCCCTCTGTTACCGAGGACGAGTTGAAACAGATTGTTGAAAATATCGAGGGCGAGGGCGTTTTAGAGGAAGACGAAAGCGAAATGGTACAGTCGGTTCTCGATTTTGACGACAAGACGGTTCTGGAAATTTTAACTCCGAGAGTTGATATGACTGCAATTGATATTATGGACTCGCCCGAAAAACTGCGCAGAATAATAATTGAAAGCCGTTATTCGAGAATACCTGTTTACAAGGAAACCGTTGACCATATTATCGGTATTCTCCACACAAGAGATTACCTTGAGGACCTCGCTAACGGCAGTGAGCCTAATATCGGAAAGCTTATTCAACCCGCATATTTTGTATTTAACAATCAGAATTTATCAAAAATATTAAGCGACTTTAAACGCAAACGACTTCATATGGCTGTTGTAACGGACGAGTACGGAGGAACGCTCGGTATCGTAACTATGGAGGATTTACTTGAGGAAATCGTTGGCGAAATTTGGGACGAGGACGAGGAAATCGAAAACGATTGCACTAAAATTTCCGATACAGAGTATATCGTCAGCGGAGATATGCCCCTGGAAGATTTATTCGAGCTTGCAGACATAGACCCCGACGACGTGGAAACCGACGCGGTAACCGTTGGCGGATTTATCCTTGAACACTTTACCACAATTCCAAGACGCAAAGCAAAATTCGCTTACGAAAACTTAAATCTTACAGTTCAGCAGGTTAACAGTCAAAGAGTTATAGCGGTCGACGTAACAATTGAACCTAAAGAAAACAAAGACGAGAAGGAATAATCAACTTCTCATCTTTTTGCATAACGCGGAAACGGGTATGCACAATAACATCCAAAGAAATGAATACAGCGCGCATATTTGTCCCTTAAAATTTAAAGCTAATTTTGAATAATCCCATACATTAAGCTTTAAAAGCTTATTAAAAATACATCCTGAAACAAATTCAAATGCAGTAATTACCGCTCCGCCCGTAATACATTTAAAATGCATAGGGAAATCAGCGACTTTTCTGAACAGTTTAAAAAGAGCCATAAAGCACGCACCGCCTGTTAAAAGCATTGACCAATGTGTTTTTCCGCGCCAAAGAATTTCTAAAAGTCCGTACCCTACCCCTCCAAATATAAACAAACCTTTATTATTATCTTTTCTTATCATAAAATCACCGTCAATAGCTTTTGCTTAGACGGTGATTTTATTTAATACTGTTAATTATTTTTTTTAATTCTTCAAGAGAATATAGGCAATTGAGTGCGGAGAGCATAGCGTTAGTTGTAAGATATGACGGAAGTTCAAGTCTTTTGAGGAGCTTTGCCCTAAGGTATGCGGAATTATCACGTCCCGTAAGTCCCAGCTCGTACAAGTCGGTCTTTCTTATTTGTGAGCGTTTAACACCTGCGCTTTCGTTTAAAACCTCGGCTCCGCTGTTTTTTATCGCCTTTACAATTACCTCGTCAGCAACTCCCTCAACCCCGAGCAAACCCTCCTTTGAAACTTCGCTCTTGCGTTTTTCCTTGCCCTTTAACTGCGGGATATATGCGTGCTTAATGCAGTTTTCGGGTACAAATCCTTTTAGAAAATTACGAATTACAAATCCGCCCGAGTCGCTGTCGGTTAAAATTAGTATCCCGCGTTGACGGGCAATTCTTTTAATTAAATTCTGCTTCTCCTTATCTTTAAAAATTCTGAATCCACCCGTATCAATTACAGGCGTGTCAACAATTGAGGAAAGTTTTATTTTATCGTAACGTCCTTCAACAATTATCGTTTCTTTCACGCTTATCATAGTTAATCCCTCTTATCAGCTAAAATTAAAAGCTTTGCAACAAGAGATTCAATCATAATTTTGTCGTTTGACGAAACGCTCCTGAGTTTTTTTGTTACATCCGCTATTTCACTTAAGCTTTCACGAAGCATAGGAGTTGGAATTTTTCTGATTTTATAATCCGCTTTTTTAAGTACAAATTCACGTTTTCCGTAGCCGAAATCCTTAGCCACAACCGAAAGCGGAACACCGCATTCTGACGCCACTCTCGTCCTGTAAAAATCTATATACGACATACTTATAACATTTATAATCTCGTTAGCGTCTGTCTTCTGATAAAAAAGAGTTTCCAGAATTTCAAAGGCTTTATCGCCGTTGCCTGAGACAATTGCGTCCGTAAGATTAAAAATATTAGCCTCAAGCTGTTTAGTAACAAGCTTTTCGATATGCTCGGTAGTAATAACCTCTCCGTCCGACACATAATTACAGAGTTTATCAAGCTCATTTTTAATCATATTTAAATCGTACCCGACATACTCCTGTAATTTATAAGCGTCAGCGCGCTCAATCTTCAATCCTCGTCTGTCAGCCCATTTTATAATCTGCGCCGAAAGCGAAATATCGCTTTCGCGGTTCATCTCGCAAACTGTTCCGTGTTTTTTGACGTAGTTTCTAAGCTTTGTAAAAACCCTACCGGGTTTCTTCGGTTCCTGTATTAAAGTGGGCATTGTAAAAATCAAAACTGTTGTATCGGGCAGATTGTCCATAATCGCAGTAAGACGGTCAAAATCACTTTTGGATACAACTTTATTGTCGTTTACGTCCAAATCAGAAATAACCACAACATTGTACTCACTCATAAAAGGTACGACCTGAACCGCAACGGCAATTTTATCAAAATCATAATCTTCGTTGAATTTATGGAAATTAAATTCGGAAAGCTCTTTACCCGCAAGCCTTTCGATAAGAAAATTAGTATCCACCTTTATATACATCTTTTCTTCGCCGAAGATAAGATAAATTTTATCAAATTGTTTTTTGTTTACGCTTTCTTTAAGCTCTTTTCTCGATACCTCGGGCATTTTTATACTTCCTTAGTAAAACTCTACGGAAAAATCGTCATTTAAAACAGTTGAAACATTTCTGTAATTACTCGGCACGCCTTTATCAGACGTCCAAATTATTTCTCCGTAATTTATTTTGTTTATGTCCTTGATATTATCATTTAAAATCAGATAATCGGGATTTATAAATTTTTTCGGAACCTCCGATACTTTACCGTTATGCGGAGCAATCATTACGCTGATTTGTCCGTCTGTTATATACTGCCACGTATGATTATCCACGTTAACTATGTAATCGACAATGTCCCCTGAAAGCTTAACATTTAAGCTTTCATCTTCAAGAAGTTCGCGGTAAATTTTACAGTCACGCGCAAGACGATAGGTGTTTTCATTGGTGTTATATCTATAATACAACAGAACCTTCTCAACGTCAAACTCGTTTAGAATCTCACTCGCGAAATTCACTTCACTCTTTTCATTTGCAGACGGAACAACAAGAAGATTTACCTTTTCAGCTATAGTATGGAGCTTTCTGAAAATTTCATCTGAATATAAATAATCGCCTCCGCAGGAAATCACATCGACATCATCGGGAGTTTTTAAAACAACAGTCGTACCATCACCTGCGCTCATAACCTTTAACTCCGTTTTATCTGAATTTAAAAATAAATTAGCGGTATAATTAAATGCAAATATAATAACGCATACAAATAAAGCTATCGCGATACTTTTACGTCTGTTTTTAAATAAAAGCGCAACTGATATTGCAATTAATGTAACAGCGAACCAAATCTGCATATACAGAGGTTCAGCATAAAAGGATAAAAACGGGATATGCGCTGTAAAATCAACAATAGTAATAACCAAAGAGGCGATTAAATTTGCAATCAGAGCTGTTGCTGTTGAGAAAAATCTTAATATAGGAATGTACCACAATATTGCCGTCACTAACGAGAAAAACATAAGAAAACTTATAAAAGGCGAAACAAAAGCGGAATAGATTATAACAAACGGATTGCACACCCCGAAGAACATCAAGGTTAGCGGACTTATCGCAATCACAGCACAGGCGGATATTGTAAATAATTCATATATGCTTTTTAATGTATTAATTAACGTTAACTCAATCTTTATCCGTAACTTTTCCCTTTTATGTGCCGATAAACTATTCAGGGTATTTAGATTTTTAATTCTTTTAGAGAATATTCTGTAATAAATACTAATAAACTTCGGGTTAAGTATTAAAATACCCGCAACCGAAGAAAATGACATCAACATTCCTATATCTCCAACCGCAAACGGATTGAGAACAGTAAGAAACAAGGCCGCAAAGCCCATATTGTTAAACGTGTCGCTTTTATATTTAAAATAACCTCCCAAAAAAACAAAGATAATCATTATGCCCGAACGGATTGCGGAGGGAGAACAGCCTGTAATCAAAATATAGAGAAATACAGTAAAAATAACGAAAGTATTGCTGATTACAGTTGCCACGCGACGCTTTTTCAGCGGTCGGAAAAACAGTAGAATATAAAATGCAATTATGCTCATATGCATACCTGAAACTACGATTATATAGCTTAACCCGGTTTTCTGAAACTCATTATAAAGTTCGGGAGAAAGTCCGTATCTGTCTCCCAGCGCAATAGAATTGCACAACTCTCCACCGTAGCCGGGAATAAGTACGCTTACCGCATAGGTTAGTTTATCCTTTATATAAACAGGGAGATAGCCAACTCCCTTTTCTTTCGTACTATAAACCGTATATTTTGAAATATAATTTTCAAAATGCGCATTGTAGTCAAATTTTTTCGATTTATAATAATTGCTTTCCATTTTAGATAGAACAACCCTACAGGTTAGTTTATCGCCGTATTCAGCCCCTAAATCTGTTGACGAACGAAGTAAAATTCTATAATTTTGATTTTGCGAACCGATTTCATCACTGCTTAGCTCATAATAAAAATTATCTCGGCTCGTATGGGTATCTTTTATTGTCGCGGAAACTCTGACGGTTTTCCCGTCATATTTTTTAACTTTATTTTCGTAATTAGAATTATAGATATTAAAATAAGCTGTTGAAAGGAAAATTACAACAGATATCAAGATTAAAACTGATCTGTTTTTTCTGCAAGCTTTAACCAGTAATGCCAAAATAAAAAGACAAATTGAAAAGCCAAGCGCAAAAACCGAACCATAAAAGCCCAAATAAAAAACGACTGTAAATGCAATCAGCATAGTTAAACCGATATACGCAAACAGTCGTTTTGTCATTTTAATCTGTCCTTTACTTAGGAAATACAGGAAGTTTATTCAGGAAAATAATATCATTACGTTCAGAGGCATCTCCCTCAGCTAAAACAGCCGCCTTGCCTGCAATATCACCGCCTGCCTTTTCAACAAGTTTTTCAAGAGCAACCATACTCTCTCCCGTTGAAATTACATCGTCAATAATGAGAACTCTCCTGCCTTTAATTTTCTTTATATCATCAGTACCTATGTAGAGCTTTTGTAAGGATAAGGTTGTAATCGAACGAACCTCAACGCTTACATACTTCGGCATATAAACCTTCAGTCCCTTGCGCGCCACAACATAGTCTTTATTTTCCTGACGCGCCATTTCATAAGCAAGAGTAATTCCCTTTGCCTCGGCTGTAACAATTACATCGTGTTCGGGGCATTTTTTAATAAGTTCTCTTGCGCTTGCAACCGTAACCTCGACATCGCCGAACATAATAAACGCGGCAATATCCAAATTTTCATTAACCTCGCAAAGAGGAAGTTCACGCTCACAGCCTGCAATATTAATTTTATAACTTTTATCCATTTTAATCTCCGTAAAAATTATACCATTTTCCCCAAAGTTTCTCCGCCTAAAAGATGGAAATGAATATGAAAAACAGTCTGTCCCGCGTCAGCTCCACAGTTGTTTACAACACGATAACCGCCATTTAAACCGAGCGATTTTGCAATTTCGGGAACCTTGGAAAAAATATGAGCCACAACTGAGCTGTTTTCGCCGTTAAGCTCATCAGCACTTTTAATATGGAGCTTAGGTATCATAACTATATGGACGGGAGCCTGTGGCTCAAGGTCATAAAAAGCTACCATCTTATCGTCCTCGTATACCTTTTTTGACGGAATAGAGCCGTCGATTATTTTACAAAAAACACAATCATTCATAGTAATTCTCCGTTTTTATCTGTATTTAGTTTTATTATTATTATAATAATATATTCAAAACTAAATTTCAACACTTAACGCTTATTTTTAACAGTAATTTTCTTTTCCTCTCCCGCCATAAGACGCTTTATATTCGAGCTGTGCTTTATCACTACAAACAGAGCGATAAAAACAGAAGCAAGAATACATAAAACTACATATGTAAGCTTATAATGAAAATTCATATAGTCGATACAATAGGTCGTTATAAAAGTATATACGGGAAACAAACACGCGCAGGTTATACTTGAAAGAGATACAATTTTCGTAAAAATAAACACTATTAAAAAAGTTATAAGGCTGATTAAAAAAACTCTCCAATCAGCAACTATCATCATACCCGCGGCGGTAACTATGCCTTTACCGCCTTTAAAATGAAAATAAATCGGAAAGCTGTGACCCAAAATACAGAAAAATCCGCAGAGATATTTTCCGACCATTACAATTCCGTCTATATCTTTCGAGCCTGTAAACACAACCGAAAAGAGATAACCACCGACTAAAACCGCAATCACCGACTTCAAAAGGTCAAATATAATTGTTAAAATTGCAGGCACCTTTCCGACCGAACGCAAAACATTCGTAAAACCCGCGTTTCCGCTTCCCATATCGCGAATATCGCACTTTCCCTTTGTAGCGATACTCGTTACAATTACCGCGGTATTAACACTTCCGAGCAAATACGCAAAAACAAATGAGGCAACTATTATATACCACCCTGCGCCTAACATATAAATATTGCTCACTGCTTTTCACCTCTCTCACGAATTATCATTCTTATAGGGGTTCCGCTTAAAGCGAATGTTTCACGAATACGGTTTTCAATATATCTCTGATACGAAAAATGGAATAAATCCTTACTGTTACAAAAGCTCACGAACGTGGGCGGTTTTGTAGACGGCTGGGTCATATAAAAAATTTTCAAACGCTTGCCTTTATCGGCAGGAGGCTGAACTCTTGTAGTTATCTGCGCCAAAAGCTCGTTTAACGTACCTGTTTTGATACGCGTTGAATTATTTGCCGCGACTGTATTTATAAGCGTAAACAGGTTATCTATCCTCTGACCCGTTTTCGCTGAAATAAAAACAGTCGGCGCCCACGACATAAACGCAAATTCCACTTCAATCTGCTTTTTAAATTTGCTCATAGTCTTGCTGTCTTTTTCCACAGCATCCCATTTATTAACAGCAATAATGCACGCTTTTCCTGCCTCTAAAGCAAGCCCCGCGACTTTAGTATCCTGTTCCGTACAGCCAATTTCAGCGTCAATCATAATTACGCATACGTCGCTTCTTTCAATCGCCATTTTCGCTCTTATAATGCTGTACTTTTCAATTTCATCAACAATTCTGCTTTTTCTTCTGATGCCTGCCGTATCAATAAAATTATATTTTCCGAATTTATTTTCAACCTTTGTGTCGATACTGTCTCTTGTTGTGCCCGCAACATCCGATACAATGCACCTGTCCTCGGAGGTTATATAATTAATAAGCGAGCTTTTTCCGACATTGGGCTTGCCTATAACCGCAACATTAATTATTGTACCGTCATCATCTTGTCCGTCCTCAGCTTCAAAATGTGAAAAAACCTCATCGAGCAAATCGCCCGTACCGTGACCGTGAACCGCTGAAACCTGAATCGGCTCACCGATTCCGAGATTATAAAATTCGTAAAATTCAGGCTCGGGCTCTCCGACAGAGTCGCATTTATTTACGCAAAGCACAACAGGTTTTTCTGATTTTCGGAGCATATTCGCAACATCTAAATCGGTAGCTACAAGTCCCGATTTCATATCGGTAACAAGTATAATCACCTGCGCTGTATCTATTGCAAGCTGTGCCTGACGGCGCATTTGTGAAAGAATTATATCGTCCGACTTTGGTTCTATACCGCCCGTATCAATCAAAACCGCCTTGCGGTTTAGCCACTCGACCTCTCCGTAAATGCGGTCCCTTGTAACTCCGGGAGTGTCGTCAACAATCGAAAGCCGTTGTCCTATTAACTTGTTAAATAATGTAGATTTTCCGACATTCGGTCTGCCTACAATTGCAATCACGGGCTTAGCCATAACATCATTCCTTTTTTGTATTTTACTAAAAACGCATAAGGTACACGACCGCAAAAAATTTTAATATTCATACTTTAAAGGGGAATTTATCCTATAATAAAAAAATCCGCTACTAAAAGAACAGGGCGGTCAGAAAACTGCCGCCCGTACTGTTCTTGTTTACTTTGTTGCTGTAGCGTCGTCCTTAACAATAACCTGTCTGCCCTTATACATACCGCAAGTTGTGCATGCCTTATGGGGAGCTGTTAAAGCACCGCAGTTCGGACAAGTTGTGAGAGCAGGAGCCTCAATTGTATATACAGCCGAACGTCTTGTTGATTTTCTTTTGTGAGAAGTTTTTCCGGTAGGTACTGCCATTTTAATTCCTCCTTAGTGCTTATATTATTCGTCAATTAACTGTTTAAGGATTTCAAGTCTTGAATCAACCTGCTTTTTATAACATTCGCAGTCTCCGTAATTTAAGTTCTTTCCGCATTTAGGACACAAGCCCTTACAATCCTCTCTACAAAGAATTTTACTCGGCAGATTAAGGATAATATCGGAAATTACAACCTCGTCAAGTTCAAGAGTATAATCCGGCGTTTCAATATACTCGTCGTTCTCGTCGTCTATTAATTCTACGGCAAGCCCGTGAGCAAAGGTAAATTCAAGATGTTTAACAACCTCGTCAAAGCATCTGTCACAGCGGGTGGTATAATCAAAAACCGCGTTTACTTTTAACTCAACAAGACCTGCTCGGTTGACCGCCGAGGCTTTGACCCTGACGGGTGATTTGAATGGATAATCACCGTTAATCTCAAAATCATTCATCGGCAAGGAATAGTCAACATCGAGCCTGTGGCCATCGTTTAAAAAGACATCCTTTAACTGAAGAAGCATACCGCACCTCCGTTAACGCATATTAAAACGCTATTTAAGATTATACAAAAACAGGGTGATTTTGTCAATATATTTTTTCTTTATTTCATTTAATTTACCGTTAAATTATATTATTGATATATAGTATAATAAATTTGAGGCAAAATATTATATAACATTATTTATTAAAGAATACAGATTGATAATAGACAACCTGTATTTTTAAATAACTTTATTCCGTTTTGTCTTCTTTAGACTCGATATCCTTGCTGACAAAGGCAAATACAATTGCAAGAATTGCAAGAATTGTTGCGCTTAACGCCATAACAATAGTAACATTTCCTGTCTGAATAATACTATTTATAGGCATAGGGAGAAACGAGAACGCAAGGCACATTACAATTGAGGCTATAAGCAACATAACAATTACAGGTATAAATACAACCATAAGCTTTTGAAAAGCGCTTAAATTTTTACTCTGATTTTTCATACTTGACTTCCTTATCCTTAAATTTACCGCTGATAAGCACCAACGCAAGCCCGACTAAAGCGAAGAGCGACGAAAAAACAGCTAAGACTGTTGATAAAACGGAATCATTACCCCACGTGGCATGAAATATCATTGAAACGATTAGCAATAGAAAGGCTAAAATAAAAAGTATTATTGAAATTAAAAACAATAACTTTTCCTTTTTCATAAACTAATCCTCCGAGAAATTTCCGCGAAATCGTTCATAGAAAGCTTTTCCGCTCTCGCCTGCGGATTTACTCCGCTGTCTGATAATATTTTTTTAACCGTCTGTTTTTCAAGTCCTAAAGACGAACTTATTGAATTTAATACAGTCTTTCTCCGCTGAGAAAATGACGCTTTAACGACCTTAAAGAAATTCTTACTGTTTTCAGTCTCAAAAAGCGGTTCCTTATATACGTTTAGCCTTATTACCGCGGAATCGACCTTCGGCATCGGCATAAATGAACCTGCGCTTACACCGAAAAGCATTTCGGGCTTGCTGTAATAATTAACAGAAACGGTCACGGCTCCGCTGTCGCGTGTTCCGACCTCCGCGCAAATTCTCTGCGCCGCCTCCTTCTGAACCATAACTGTAATAGTTTCGACTGACAGCCTGTCCTCTAAAAGCTTCATAATTACAGGGGAAGTTATATAATACGGAAGATTGGCGCATACTACCACTTTCATATCCCCAAATTCTTCTTTGATAAGCTTGTTTAAATCAAGCTTCATAACATCATCATTTATAACCTTAACATTATCAAATTCGTTGAGAGTTTCCGAAAGCACAGGGATAAGTCTTTTATCAATTTCAATTGCGACAACCTTTTCCGCGAGAGAGCACAACTCCTGTGTCAGAACACCTATTCCGGGACCTATCTCAATTACTCCGACGCCCTTTTTCGCTCCCGACAACTCTGCCATTTTGGGACAAACAGAGGGGTTAATTAAAAAATTCTGTCCTAATCCCTTTGAAAAATTAAAGCCGTGACGGGATAGTATGTCTTTAATTGTTCCGATGTCTGACAACCGTTTCATTTTAACGTCCTTAAACCTTTAGGATATTTATTTTTCAAAACTCCGTTTGAGCATTTTCCGAAACCCGTTGTTATTTTGTTTACGCAAACCGCTGTATAACCTTTTAAACTCGCGTCCGTCTTTAGTTCATTTCCGTGGAGAAAACAACTGATTTCCTCGCTGTTCACATCAAAATCAACATAATTTCGGCATTGTTCGGGTTTTGCTGACATAAAAGCGTGGTGATGAGGTTCAATACGATTCTTCTTAATTTCTCCAAGCAAAACGCCTTTTCTCAGCACGCTTATTCCACTTGTATCGGGAATCTCGTCGGGCAAAGCATATATATTTTCACCGATTATTTCCAGCTTGTTCCCAAATGGTCTGTCAAAAAACACATCATCGTAAAACTTATATACATTATCGGGAATTTTTGAAATATTATTCTTAAATTTTGGAGAGGGTAAAAATTCTGTATTTTTTCTAAGCCTTACCGCAAAATGTCCTTCTCCTCCGTCCATAGGGAAAATCCTGCGGGCATATCCAAGAGAGGGTCTGCCAAAGCTTACACCGCTGTCCTCAATTGAAAATTCAGTGTTTTCCTTTAGAAACTCGGTAATAACTCCCTCATTTTCCTCTTTTGAAAATGTACAGGTTGAGTAGACAATTACACCTCCGCCACGCAGAGCCTTTTTTGCAGAATTTAAAATTTGGAGTTGGCGTGCAGCACAGCTTTTTATATGTTCAATACTCCACTCATTTATAGCCTGCGAATTTTTGCGAAACATTCCCTCACCGCTGCAGGGAGCGTCAACCAGTATTTTATCAAAATATCCGCAAAGCCTGCTGCAAAGCAAATCGGGGTGACAATTTGAAACAACAGCGTTTTTAACGCCCATACGTTCAATATTCGATAAAAGAATTTTCGCGCGTGATTTTACAACTTCGTTACTCCAGAGAAGCCCTTTTGAATTTAACTTTGACGCAATTTGCGTACTTTTACCGCCGGGAGCGGCGCAAAGGTCCAAAACTTTATCGCCCTGCTCAACTTTAAGCATCTCTACCGCAGAGGTTGCAGATGGCTCCTGAATATAAAAAGCGCCTGCGTGATGCAGCGGACTGTTTCCGATAGATATTATTTCCTCGGGAATATAAAATCCCTCGTTGCAAAACGGAGTATTTACAAGCTCAAAATCCAAAAGCTTTTGAAGCTTGTCCGCACTGCATTTAAGTGTATTAACCCTTAACCCCCGAAAAAATTTTTCACTGTTATAAAATTTTAAAAAATCGTTAAATTCATCATCAAGCAGAGATTTCATTCTCTCAAAAAATTTTTTCATAGTTATGTATAAAATAAAAAATAAAGCTAAAAATAATTACAAACAAGGAGGTGAGCTCCATGAGCGACTATCAGGATAACAATCAGAATAAGCAGAACAATCAGAATCAGAATAAAAATCAGAACAACAACAATAATAAAAAGTCACAGAGTGAACAGAACAAGAAAAATCAGAACAATAAATAAGTTCAAATTTGTGCAGGGCGGGTTAACCCGCCCTTTTTCTTTTTATAAAATTATTATACCATAACGTCAATTTTTTTCAAGGCTCTCTAAACTCAACTCCGAGAGTTTCCGCAACCGATTTTGCAAGATTACGGGCTATATTATTAATATTATCCCGTATCCAGCGTGCGTCCTCAATATTATCGTGGTATGCGACTTCTATCAGCGACGCAGGCGCTCTTGTAAGTCTAAGCTCTCCGAGCGAAGTGGTCGGAACGGTTTTTACCCTTGACGGGTCAGGATATAAGTCGGAAAAATTAGTTGCTAAAGTATCGGCAAAATTTTGACCCTTTGTGCTTGAAGGGTAGTAATAAACCTCAACTCCCCTATTCTGACCCGCTCTCTCCTCGCCTGATGCGTTGGAGTGTATAGCAAGGTGCAAATCATAGTTTCCCG
>CANQVS010000014.1 GCA_947627345.1 uncultured Clostridia bacterium | reverse complement strand
ACACAATGGCTCAAAAGGTAGTTGGCTTAATTAAGCTGCAGATACCTGCCGGAAAGGCTACTCCGGCACCACCGGTAGGACCGGCTCTCGGTCAGCACGGTGTTAACATTGTTGCGTTCACAAAGGATTTTAACGAGCGCACAAAAAATGACGCAGGACTTATTATTCCTGTAGTAATTACAGTTTACGCAGACCGTTCTTTCACATTTATTACAAAGACTCCGCCCGCGGCTGTTCTTATTAAGAAAGCGTGTGGAATTGACAGCGGTTCAGGCGTACCTAACAAACAAAAGGTAGCAAAGATTACCCGTGAACAGGTTCAGAAAATTGCTGAAACAAAGATGCCTGACCTTAATGCCGGTAGCATTGAAACTGCTATGAGTATGATAGCCGGTACAGCAAGAAGTATGGGCATCGAAGTAGTTGACTAATTTTTGAAATCCGGGTGGGAGGAATATCCGCTTGACCACCTAATTATGGAGGAATACTGATGAAACACGGTAAGAAATATGTCGAGAATGCAAAGCTTATCGACAGAACTAAATTATATGATGTTGACGAGGCTATCGCTACAGTTGTAAAAACTGCCACCGCTAAGTTCGATGAAACCGTAGAGCTTCACGTTCGTCTCGGTGTTGACGGCCGTCACGCTGACCAGCAGGTAAGAGGCGCATTAGTTCTTCCTAACGGTACAGGAAAGAACGTAAAGGTACTCGCAATCTGCAAAGGACCTAACGAAGACCTTGCCAAGGAAGCAGGCGCGGACTATGTTGGCGCAGAGGATATGACGCAAAAAATCCAGAATGAAAACTGGATGGATTTTGACGTTCTGGTTACAACCCCGGATTGTATGGGACTTGTAGGACGTCTTGGTAAAATCCTCGGACCCCGCGGTTTAATGCCTAACCCTAAGGCAGGTACAGTAACTCCCGATATTGCTCGTGCGATTAAGGAGGCTAAGGCAGGTAAAATTGAATACCGTCTTGATAAGACTAACATTATTCATTGTGCGATTGGTAAGGCAAGCTTCGGCAAAGAGAAGCTTCAGGAGAATTTTGACGCTCTTATGGACGCAATTATTAAAGCAAAGCCGTCAGCCGCAAAGGGACAGTATATTAAATCCTGCGCTGTAACGTCCACAATGGGACCGTCCGTTCGTATCAGTCCCGCAAAATTCAGCGTTTAATTGATAAAATTTCATAAATTACACTTTTAGTGTAAAATATATCGCTGTTCTAAAGACAGCAGGTGCAAAGAAAAGCCGAGGAGCATAGCCCTCGGATAACGACTGACGAGGACTAAGCTGTAAAGATTATAAATATAATTTGAAACAGTTTAGACGAGTGGGAGTTATACGAGGAATAGCGGAGTTCAATAAGGCTGGACAAAGAAAAGCCGAGACTTCGAGCCTTAAAATAGCGACCGACGACAACTAATTTGAGTAGCAGTATTAACTGCGGAACAAATTTGGGGAGTTGAAGCTATTTTAAGAGAAGCGAGAAGTAAAGAGGCTAGACAAAGAAAAGCCGAGACTTCGTGCTTTTCAAGCGTAAAACCTGTAGGTTGCCTGCCGAGGAAGATGCATATAATTTGTATTCTATGGTCTCCTCGCGTATGTGAGGAGATTTATTTTTAGATTGGCGAAATTATATAACTTATGGAGGTGAAAATTTTGCCAAGTAAAAGTGCTTTAGAGGCTAAGCAGGCTATTGTAGCTGAATTAGCCGAAAGACTTAAAAATTCTGTAATGGGTGTTGTAGTAAGCTACAAGGGTATCAACGTTGATGAAGATACAAAGCTTCGTAAGGAACTTCGTGAGAACGATGTAAAATATACCGTTGTTAAGAACACACTTTTAAAGCGTGCTAACGATGAAGCAGGTCTTTCCGATATGGACGATGTGCTTGAAGGTACTACTGCTCTTGCTACAAGTGACGAAGATTACGCGGCGGCTGCCCGTATTCTTGCGAACTTTGCTAAAGAACACGATTTCTTTGAGATTAAGTCGGGTTATATGGACGGCAAGGTGATAGATTTAGATACTATCAACTCACTCGCTAAGCTCCCGACAAGAGATGTTCTTCTTGCAAATGTTCTCGGAGCGTTCCAGGCTCCTATTTCAGCTTTTGCCCGTGTAATGCAGGCTATTGTTGATAAGGGCGGATTTGAGAATTGTGAAACTGCTGAGGCTCCCGCAGAGGAAGCTAAAGCTGAAGAGGCTCCCGCAAAGGAAGCTGAAACAGAAGAGGCTTAAAATAAGTCCCAAAATGAATTTAACTATTAAAAATATTGGAGGTAAATTAAAATGGCATCAGATAAAATTACTGCTATTATTGAAGAATTAAAAGGCCTTACAGTTCTTGAGCTTTCCGAGCTCGTACACGCTGTAGAGGATGAATTTGGCGTTTCTGCTGCTGCGGCGGTTGCAGTTGCAGGTCCTGCTGCAGGTGGCGAGGTTGCTGCAGCTGAAAAGACAGAGTTTGACGTAGAACTCAAGAGCGCTGGCGCAAAGAAAATAAATGTAATCAAAGTTGTTCGTGAGATCACAGGTCTTGGACTTAAAGAGGCTAAGGACTTAGTTGACGGTGCTCCTAAGGTAATTAAGGAGGCTATAGCTAAGGAAGAGGCTGAAGAGATTAAGACGAAGCTTGAAGAAGCAGGCGCTGAAGTAGAGCTCAAATAATTAAAATAATTTATACTTTTAAACGGGAAGATACATTGTATCTTCCCGTTTTTTTATATCAAAGTGTTAGTTTTATTAATGTCTACTTAAGCCATTCCAGTTTCCTTTTTTTTACTTTAACGTCAAACATTTCAACTCCTATATAATATGTTCATATACCCCAAAACATTCCTGTCTCTATCTGACTTTAGATGAAAGAGTATGTTAGCTTTATATTAATTCGACATTTTATTTTTATTTACACATTGAAGTTTACGGTTAACATTCAGTTCATAATCCCTAATATATATCTTTAGTGCATTTTACACAAATAAATTTTTCGATAAAAGCAATATAGAAGTTTTGAGTTCACAGAAAGTCACATTTCATTAGTAAAAATGTCCAAATCTAAATTTGTTAATTTGTGCAATAAACCAAAAAATATAAAATATGCACAAAAAACTTTAAACTTATTGAAAACTTTTATATAAAGTAATATAATATTATAGTAATAAATAGTGGTAAATACTGTTTAAATTTATATTTAAAGTAAAATTTGAATTGAGAGTAAATAGTATTTTCAATTTTTTGCTTAAATCAAGATTTACCTCGAGGTCAGGCGAGGGGCAACAATATTTACCGCATACTTACTAGGCGGTTTCGCCTATGAACGAATAAAATTTATCTCTTTAAAATTTCAGAATTATATAACATACTGAAATAAAAGAGACTCTATTTTTAATCAAACAAAATTGGATTCATTTTTTGAATCCGGAACGGAGGCATAATTTATGAAAACAAATCTACGAAAAGTTTCCAAAAGAACACTCGCGTTGTTCTTGGGTGTTTTAATGCTAATAACGTCAATTGGTTTCGGAACAATTATTACAGCCGATGCCGCGACCTATTATTTGCATTATAATAATCAAGGCAGTGATAATCCTTCAGGTTATACAAGCAGTGTTACTTTAACATCAAAGGACGGCAATTATTACACCGGTTCACTTTCAAGTAATGATAGTAAGAATCTTTATTTCCTTATTAACAATAGCAGTACTAATCACTCTACATCTTTATTTAACTCAAGTACAAGTGCTGAATTTAAGGGAAGCAGTATTACTTACCACGAGTTAGGTGAATATAGTGGTGTTCATATTGCTAAACTCTACGCGGGTAAAAATACCATATATGTAGGTTATAATGTTAGTAAAAACTCTCTTATCATTAGTACCAACCAAAGCGATGTTACAGATGGTGAATCAGGTGGCGGCGGTGGTGGCGACACAACCTCCAAATGGTATATTCACGGAAGTTTTAATAGCTGGGAAAATGGTACTGAAATGAATCATTGCTATTCAGACAAAGATTATTGGTATTATTATAATACAAGCACTTCTTTAGAATTTAAGCTTACTAAATCTGCTACTGGATATGATGGAGAGCTTAACAATACTAATATTTCATCAACCAGCCCTATTACACTTGGTAATAATAATGGAAACATAACCCTAAATAAGATAGCATATGTTGTAACTGACGGTACATGGGTTTGGGCAACTACAGAAAACCCTGATCATTCATCCACACAGCCCACAACTGCTACAGAAACTACTCTCCCGACTCTCCAACCTGACAAGTTACAAATGGATGACTATAATCTTGAACATACCTGGATTAATGCGACGGGTGCGGGTGTTGACGAACAATATCTGTATACTAATGTAACCGATATTGCTCTTAAAAAATCTCATTCTGATTCGGGTTATTCATATTATGTTCCTGTAGCATACTTGAAAGCTACAAAGGGCAGTTCCGATGCATACTTCTATGGCGCTGCAAAGGCAGAGGACAAGGCCGGAACAAAAATAACAGACTTTAGTGTAAAGGTCGGAAATCTTTCCGAAGATGTTTACGATGTTTCTGTAAGCGTTCTTGCATTTAAGACGCTAAGCGAAGCAAATGCTGTCGCAAACCACGCTAAATCAAGCGCACTCGTAAAGGGTAACGGTGTACTCGCAGATAACGGTGTATTTTTCCACGATGCTAACCGTATGCTGACTGTTTCAAACGATACACCGCACGCAAGCCTTACTGCACGTCTTTCAGTTAACGGTACTGCTGAAGGTAGTACTTTAACACTCAACAATGATGCTACAGAAACTCTTACTCTCACGGGTTCATGTAATAACGGTAATACAGCTGTTAATACACAGTCGAAAACAATCGAGAAAAATTCCGCAAAATCTTATCGTTATGAATATTATTACTTCAAGAACACAAGCATTTCAGATTTAACGACAGGAAAATCAAATGCAGTTCTTGTTAAAACAGCTTATGACACGAATCCAAGTTCAGTAAAGCCTGTAACTTCCAACACGGCTACAATGACTCTCGGCGATGTAGAGGGTTTGAAAGACGGCGATGTTCTGCACTTCTATGTTCTCATAACTGCTTATTCTGATGCAGGCCATACCAATGCTATAACCGAAAGGAATTCGTCTGAAGAAAAAGGAATTATCAATGTTTCTATTTCATCAATTTCTGACAAACAGAGCGCTGTTACAGGTTCCTCGGACTTATGGATTGATACAGCTCCGCAGTATAAGAGTTCAACAGATACTTCTACTGTTATTAAGTGGAATCACAGAACAGGTACAGGAAACTCAACAACAACTACGTATTACTTCTACTTACCTAAAAATGATTATGTTAAACTCTCTAATCTTGTTTTCTATTATGACAACTCTAAAATAACTAACGTAAAGATTGGTAGCACACCAATTACAAGCGGTGAGGTATGTACAACTGCATTTAGTGCAAATACAAACTATACCGTTTCATATACAAATGTAGGCGGATCATCAACATCTAAAACAGTAAGGTTTATGCAGGGTAGTGAAGATGTTGCTCAGCTATATCTTAATACCCCTAAAGATATTCTTCAGGGAACCGATCCAAGCGTTACTGATGCTGCTTCAGCAGCTGCACAAAAAGCAACCACAGAGATGAAAGGCAACTCTGCTACATCTATTTCCGCTGATGGTACAGTAGACATACAGGCGTCTGCAATTAAGAAAATAAAAGGTAGAGGTAACTCATCTTGGGAAGCTTCAGCAAGACTTTTTGGTAAGTATGCATATAATTTAAATCTTAATGATAAAGTTAATCTTTTAGGTCTTGCAGGTGACGGCAAAAATAAGAAGTACTGTCTGCTTGCTAATGACCTTGATTCAACACAAGCTCGTAATGCATATATTTTCAATTTAGCTAAGGCTATGGGCCTTGACTATACTCCCAACTACCAGATGGTAGACCTTTATAATAACGGTAACTATCTTGGTTCCTACCTCGTTACCCAAAAGGTTGAGCTCGGAAAGAATTCTCTCGTAACCGAGGAAGAAATCGAGCAGGATGATGTAGGAGGAACTGAAACTACAAATGTTGGAAAGACTATGGCTTGGTATGAGGGAACTCCAACCGCCGCTAACTATAAAACAGGCACATATATGCTTGAATTTGAAGTTCCTGACCGTTATCAAGCAGAAGTTTCTTACTTCACATCCGGACAGGGTCAGAACATTGTAGTAACAAGTCCTGAATATGCTACTAAGAAAGAAGTAGAATTTATAAAGGGTAAATGGGATGCTGTTGAGAAAGCAGTTTATGAACATAGACTTGACGATGTAAGAGATAATATTGATGTTGAATCTTTTGCAAAGGTTTATCTTATTCAGGAACTCTCAAAGAACCTTGATTCCTGCGCTACTTCTTACGATCTTCTCTATAAGGCAAGCGAAGGTAAATTCTATGCACAACCTGTATGGGACTACGATTGGGCTTTAGGCAACTATGATTCTTCCAAAACCGGCGGAAAGAAATTATATGGAACTCACACTTATGCAAATGCCGATACAGAAGATGTACATGGTTTCTTCGCAAGGTATAAGGCTATGGGTGATGGTACCCAGAATTCTAAATACAACTTCCAGGCAATGCTCTGCGATAATGAGTCATTCTGGTCCGATGTTTACAATATTTGGACTGATGAAAGCGGTTCAAAAACGGTTTCTTTCAGAACTGAGTCAATTAATTCTGTTAATTATGTTAAAAATTATTTAACATCAATTGAAGCTTCAGTAGCAATGAATGAAACCCGTTGGGGACATATTGCATTAAATAATAGATCCGGTTCCAATACACCGCAGGAGTGGGGTACAGCTTCAGGACAGGGTTCAACATTCACCGCTGTTTCTAATTATCTCACAACATGGATAACGAACCGTAGTAATAGTCTGCACAGTAGTTCTACAAACGGAAACATAAGCGGAACACGCTCTTCCAATAGTAGATTTGATGTTGCCGTAGCAACTAACTATGAAAACGCTACAGTAAAAATTGAGGCTGCCGGACTTGATACTGTTGAAAGCAACAGCAGTTCGTTTACTACCAATAATACTGTTAATGTTGCTGAGTATTCATATGTAACTTTCTCTACTAAGGCATCCGATAACTCTAAGGAATTCAAGGGTTGGTTTACCACTTCTAATCCTTTAACTACTGGTAATAGTGGAAAGGGTTATAATGCAGTATCTATGGAGGAAACATTCTCCGCAGTAATAAGAAGTAATGTAAAGATTTATGCGCTTTATTCCGATGAACAGGATGAATCTAAAGGCGGTATCGTAAGCGGTGATGTTTTCTACTACTCTGCACCTAAAGTTAATTTAGATATTAAAGGTAAAGACGGTACTTCTATTACCGAAGCTTCAATAGGCGATACAATTACTCTTGAAGCTGAAATACCCGAGGATGGGGAGTCTGTTTATTATAAAGACAGAGTCAAACAGGATACAAAACTTCAGTATCTCTATAACTTCTATGAAATAGAGAAAAACGGTAAGAGACATCTTTTAGATTCTCAGACTGGTTCCGCTGCTACAAAATCAACTGATCCACGCCTTACCTGTACGACAACTACAACCTTTAGTGAAATTTCAACATATTGTGTTGAGGCATATTGCGTATATGTTGATCCTGATGAGAGTCCGTTCTCTGTAGGTTTATCTGAAGAAAAAACTATAAAGAGTGATACAGTAACAAATACAGAGAATATAACTATTTATATTGATTTTGATAAATATAATATTAAGGATTCATCTTCTGCAGGTATTGTAGTAACTGATATTAATGATATTGAGAAGAATTACGGATTAGTTAAGCTTGGTTCATCAACTTCATCCAATATTTATGTTGCAGAAAATGTTGCTGTAGCATATACAACGAAGAACAATGTAAACACTCTTAAATCTGATTTTGTTTCAATTAATGTTGACGGTCAGGTAATATCTATCGATGATGCTGACCAACCTGATTTATCTCTGCTCCTTGAGCACAAGGTTATGTGGTATAAAGCAAATAATGATTCTCTTGAAACTAATATTACCCAGAGTCACTATGTTGTGAACGGTCAGATGGGAAGCGATTACAAAAACTCTTCTAATTATCGTCCTTATACTTCTCGTACGCAAAGTAGCGAACTCAGCACAAAGCGTATTTATCTGACAAATAACAGAAATGACGATAACATCAAGGATCCTTGGGAAGGCTTTAACATAGTTTATACGTTAGATAAAGCGGTTTCTATGAAGACCACCAATTATTCAACGAATACAAACTATATTTGGTTCCAGAAAAAGATGACTTTAGGTGGAACAAACGATGTCAATAGCGGACAGGGAGTATTGTATGTTGATATTCCTTATAATGTAACAGCATACTATTTTGAAGATTCCAGTATGCAATCAACTAAAAAGGCAGAAGTTCATTATGTAAATGATTCCAAAAGCAATGATACCTCTTATATTGATGAAGCTAATGCATATTACTTTGATTCAAGTACCAAAGTAAGAATGTGGCCTGAGCATAACTGGCCGGGAACTCCTGATATTACCAGACATATCTCAGATTTATATGTAGTTAAGGGTGAAAAGTTAAGCATAGTTCCGACATATGAAAATGCCGACCATGGACTTTCATATACTGTAGATGATAATAATGTTGCTGTTGTTTCAACGGCAGGTATGCTTACAGCTAAAGATGCAGGTACAACTACAGTAACAATTACTCCAAGTGGCACAGTCAACAATATTGCGATTGACGGTATTTCAGAAACAGTAAATGTTACAGTAATTGATAAAGATAACCTAAAGAAAATGGTTGCCGAAGCGGAGTATATTATCGGTGAGAGAAATAAAGCTAATCCGGATTTTACCAATTTCTCCCATAACTCATATGCTGCATTTGAAATCGTTTATAACACAGCTATAGATGTCTATAACAGATCGCTCTACAGTCAGGAAGAAATTGATATGTATACTGATTTGTTAAGAAGCGCTATGGAAAATATCCGTACTGAGAATAAGGTTGGCACAGATGAAAATGAATTTGACCTTATTGCTTATAATAGTTCGGATGTAAAGATTATATCTGATGGAAACGGTAAAGTAGGCGAGCCGACAATTTCCCCTTATACGCATAAAGTTAACGGCGCACTTGGCGAGGTAGGCGTTGAAAACGAAGTTATTAAACCTTATATAACTGAAATTGAAAACGGTTATCAAATTCTATATGCTGAGGGCTTTGGATTTACGAGTACGGCACAAGAAGTTTATTCCGAATTTATATCATGGACAATTGACGGAGACGATAATGCTTCGGATAACGAAACTCTTAGTGTTGAAACTGCAAAACCTGCACAAACAACTTATATAGCAAAGTTTGGAGAACCGGTTTATACTCTTAATCTTAAATATAAGTTTAAAGATTTTGATGTAGAAAAGGCAGGTACTTATGAGTATAATGAAAAGGGCTTAAAGGATGAATACAGTATCTATGAGCTAAATACAACTATTTCCATTGAAGAGGCACTGGCTGCTCAAGAAGCTTTAAATGGAGGAGATATCAGTAAAATTTCTGATACTGTTGTCACTGAACTTTCAAGAGAATGTACTCCTGACGTTATTAGCAGCTACTACACCTATTATTATCCGTCTGAGATAAGTATAGGATCAAGCGGAAATTATCAGTTATCGTTTGATGATGCTAATAAAACTGCTGATCTTACGGTTACTCTCGGACAGAAACCAAGAGAATATAGCATTTATGTTAACGGAAGTCTTGTTGGTGATAAATATCATTATCAAGAGCAGGTAACTCTTAATGCTGAGGATTATCTTGGAGCAGGCAGTGATGGTCAAAAGTATAAATGGTGGATTGCGGATTCTAATGAAATGGAGATTAGCCTTGCAGCTGACGATGGAGAAAATATCCTTTCACTCCAGAAAGAATTTACTGTACGTGCTTTAGAAGATGAATTAAATTATAAAGTTGCTGTTGCAAGTGAAGAAGACAGTATCGATAAGACATCTGTTATATCGCCTGCATATACTGAGATTATCTATCGCAATAACGAAAAGAGAATTCAACAGAACTTCTACATTCAGAATAACCTTGAAGAAAGAAGTGATTTACAGGCTGCAGGTAACATATTCTATTATTGGAATGATTTAACCAATCAACCTGTAGATAGAAATCTTAAACAATTTAATAAGAACACAGGTATTACAACAGAATCACTTAAAAACCTTATAAACTCTAATTATCAAGATTGGGAAGCAAAAGCTAAGAGTGCTTCTAATAATAAGGATACAGGTACAATTAGTAATGCCGGTAGGGATACAGGATTAAGTTACACATATTACTATAAGCCTGAGGATCAAAGTATTACAGATGGCTTACTCCGTTACTCAACTGCTAACAAGTGTTGGAGTTATATCTTTGCTGTTAACTCTGCTGATAACTATGAGAAATATGAAAATTATTCCTACAGAGTACACTCGTTCTTTATTCTTAAAGAGAGTGCAGGTAGTGAAAGAATAATTGTCAGTGATACTTATGCACAGGCAAAGGTTTATGTCAACACAGTTGGTTAAGTAATAAATGTAATAAGCAAAATAACCTATATTTTCCACATATTTTGTTTTCATAAATTTTTAATAAGAAGGACCGCTATCTTAGCGGCCCTTCTTGTTCAACTTAAATTATTTTACTTGACTATTTATATTTTAAATTGTATAATATTAATATATAGTTTAGGAGTGATATTATGAAAATGACTACTAAAATTATTTCGCTTATAATTTCTGTTTTGTTGATAATAGGAGTTGTATTGTCATCAGTTATATCAGGTTCTGCTATAGTTGAAATTCAGGAAGGAGATTTTTCCTTTGTTAAGAACTCGGACGGTACTTGTTCTGTTTACCGCTACTATGGAACTGACACAGATATTGTACTTCCCAAAGAAGCTATTGGAAGAACAGTAACCGGAATTTATAATCGTTGCTTTGAGAATAATGATATTACGTCGGTTACTATTCCTGATTGTTATACGTCTATCGGTGACAGCGCTTTCTACGGTTGCAAAAATCTAACATCTGTGTATATCCCAAAAAGTATTACATCTATCGGTAAAATGTCTTTTAACAGTTGTACATCGCTTTCAACGTTTGACATATCCGACGCCACTTCTCTTACCACACTTCCGTATGCGGTATTTCAAGGTGATACTTCGCTGACTTCTTTTGAAATTCCAGCGAATATTACAACAATTTCAGATAGAGCCTTTTCAACAACGGGATTAAAAACAATTACTATACCTAATACGGTGACATTGGTTGGTGCATATGCTTTTAATAATTGTCAAGAACTTACCGATGTTATTCTGCCCGATGGTATAAAAGAAATACGTGGATATACTTTTAATGGTTGTACTTCATTAACTGATGTTAATATACCTTCGACTGTGACTTCTATTTCTGAATGTGCGTTTTTAGGGTGTACGTCACTTCAAAGCGTTGAACTTCCCGAAAAATTAACCGAAATTGGTAATATGGCATTTGAAAAATGTTCTTCGCTTTCATCTATAGAACTTCCCAATACTCTTACCAAAATCGGAAGAAGTGCTTTTGAGGATGCAAGTGCTCTAAAAGAAATTTTTGTTCCCGATTCTGTAACCTATATCGGCGGAAACGCTTTCTATCCAATGTCAGTTCAAAACAAGCTTACCGTAATCTGTTACGAAGGTGCTTTTGTACAAGGCTATTGTGATGAAAACTATGTAACCGTTAAGACGATAAAAAAGCTTGTCGGCGACGCTAATATTGACGGAGAGGTAAATATTTCCGATGTAACGGCTATTCAGCGCTACAGAATAGGTGAAGATACTATTAAGTCTTACAGAGCAAAGGGACTTGCCGATGTAAACGGCGACGGAAAAATTACAATCCGCGATGCAACAAAAATTCAGATGTATATCGCTAAAATGATTAATGAATTTTAATAATTTAAAATGTTAAAAGCAACCGTTTGGTTGCTTTTTTCTTTTGTATGTTATATAATATCTGTAGATTAATATTGAGTTTATCTATTAGAATTGAGGAATATTTATGAAAATCAGGGATGATTTTATTTTAAGGAAAATTTCAGATTCCTACGTCGTAGTGCCTGTAGGAAAGGCTGTTGTTGATTTCAGAGGTATGGTTAATCTTAATGAAAGCGGTGCGTTGCTTTTTAAAACCTTGCAAAACGGAGCCGATGAAAATGAGCTTGTACAGGTTCTGCTCAATGAATACGATGTGGACGAGAGCGTTGCGGAAAAAGACGTGAAACGCTTTTTATCTAAAGTAAAGGACGCTGGAATTTTTGAATAAAACTTTAAGTTTAGATGAACTTTTGCCGATTATGCGGGAACAGCTCGATGACGGCAAAACCGTTTCTTTTGTACCAAAGGGAAACAGTATGCGTCCTATGCTCGGAGATTCGACGGATTTGGTTATTTTGAAGAAACCTGACGGTAAGCTTAGAATATCAGATGTTGCGCTGTATTATCGCCGTGAAACCGAACAGTATTCTATTCACCGCCTTGTAGGTTATCAGAAGGACGGCTCGTATATTATGCTCGGTGATAATAATTATTCCAAGGAATATAATATTAAACCTGACGATGTGATTGCGGTTGTAACGGCGTTTTATCACAAGGGTAAAATGTATGAGGTTACGCATCCGCTTTACAGGCTGTATTGCGAAACGCTTTTTTATATAAGACCCGTGCGCAGACTGTATATACTTTTAAAAAGCAAAATACATAAGGCTTTAACGTAAATTAATTACAACAAAAGGGCGTATAGGATTAAACCTATCGCCCTGAATTTTATACTCGTCAGTAGTTTTAAACCGAGTCAGTTTTTTTGAATATGTATATCAAGCTGATTGTATGGAATCGGAATATTATTACTGTCAAAAGCTTTTTTTATCCCTTCGGTTAAGCCGTAGTAAACATTCCAGTAATTTTCAAACTGCGTCCAAACGCGTACGGCCAAATTAACGGAGCTTTCACCGAAATTTTCAAGCTTTACTTTAGGGGAGAATGTTTCATTTTCGATGATGTTGTCAATATTTTTTATTGTTTCAAAAATAACCTTTTTAACCTCGTCAATATCAGCGTCATAACCTACCGGAACGAAAAGCTCAACTCTTATTTCGGGGTTTTTAGTATAGTTGTTGACCTCGGTGCCGGTTATATTGCTGTTTGGTATTACGACATTAGTGTCGTCGTAGGTTCTGATATATGTGTGCATAATATCAATTTTTTCAACAAAGCCTTTGTGGTCGCCGAATTCAATAAAATCTCCAGTAATAAACGGACGTGTAAACAGTATAACAATTCCGCTCGCTATGTCAGACAAGCTGTCTTTCAGGGCCAAAGCTAACGCCGCCGCTGCTGCGGAAAATCCTGCGATAATTCCCGTTGTTGAAACATTGAGTTCGGAAAGCGCGCTTATCGAGATGATTATATATCCCGTAATTTTTATACACCTGCTGAAAAATGAGCATAGTGATTTGTCCATTCCGACCTTAACCATTACTTTTTTTGAAATATTAACAATTATTTTTATCACAATTAACCCGATTGCCACAATAATTAAGGCAAATGCCAGTTTAATCATTAAATCAATTGAAAGACTATGCAGTTTTTCCATATCTATCACCCTTTACAATTATAAAAAATAATTTAAAATTTGTAAATAGGATTATTTGAAATATCAGAGGTATTAAATTGAAAGCAAAGAAACAGATTTCGCAATACGACAAAATGACAAAAACTCCTGTATCATCACTTATAGTCAGACTTTCCGTTCCTACTGTTATCAGTATGATGATTACAAATATATATAATCTCGCCGACACGGCTTTTGTCGGTCAGATTTCAAACAGCGCGAGCGGGGCCGTCGGTATAGTATTCGGATTTATGGCGATTATACAGGCGATAGGCTTTATGTTAGGAAACGGTTCGGGCAGTATAATATCGAGGCTCCTTGGAAAAAAGGACAATAAAAACGCAGGTATAATTGCGTCTACAGGCTTTTTCTTTTCATTATTTTTTGGGGCGCTTATCTCTCTCGTATCTTTTTTGACGCTCGATTATCTTGTTATGATTTTGGGAAGTACAGAAACCATCGCTCCTTACGCAAAGGATTATATAACATATATTCTGATTGCCTCGCCATTTATGACTGCCGATTTTCTAATGAATAATATACTTCGCTATGAGGGTAAAGCAACTCTCGGAATGATTGGCTTATCTGTAGGGGCGATACTTAACATCATAGGCGACCCGATTTTTATGTTTATTTTTAATCTTGGAATTTCGGGCGCGGGAATTTCTACAATGCTTTCCCAAATGATAAGTTTTTTGATACTGCTGAGTATGTTTTTGCGGGGTAAAACCGTATGCAAATTTTCAATAAAAAATATCAATGTTAAGTGCTTATATGAAATTATTACAACAGGACTTCCAAGTCTTTTACGTCAGGGGTTAAACAGCTTCAGCACAGTTCTTTTAAACACCAATGCTGCTATATACGGCGACGCGGCTGTTGCGGCTATGAGCATAGTTTCAAGGGTGATTTTCTTTACGTTTTCCGTGGCTCTCGGGGTAGGTCAAGGCTTTCAGCCTGTATGCGGTTTTAACTTTGGAGCAAAAAAGTTTAACCGTCTGAGAAAGGCCTTTATGTTTACTCTTGTACTTTCGCAGATTTTTATAATATTGATGTCTGTTATAATTTTTATCTTCCCGGGCGATATAATAAGAATGTTTCGCAACGACAGCGCAGTTATAGAAATAGGTGCGCGTGCGCTTGTGTTGCAGGGAATATCTCAGCTTTTTATGCCGTTTTGTATGCTTGTTGAATTAACGCTACAATGCGTTGGAGAGCGTTTTAAAGCGTCTTTTCTCTCGACCTTAAAGAGCGGATTATTTTTTATTCCTCTTTTGTTTCTGCTCCAGAATATCCGCGGATTAAACGGTATTCAGGAAGCACAGCCTTTGGCTGTTATTTTATCTTTTATACCGTCAGTTATTTTCGCCGTGAACTTCTTTAGAAAGCTGCCTTATAAAACGGAAGAATAATTAGCAATTTTTTCCGCATAATATTATTACCTGATTTTAACAAAAATTAAAAAGGGTGGTAATATTATCAAATTCAGAATTTTTAAACGACGTTTGTTGATTGCGATTTTCAGTTTTGGTATAATTGCGTCGCTGATTTGTTTTTCAGTAGGAATAAATAATAGGGAAGAGAGAAGTTTCTCTCCGAGAATGACAGCGCCCGAGTACACGAACTATTATTATTACAACGGTAATATTTTTTATAACAGCGGTTTCGGAATGCCTAACTGTACGGCGTATGCGTGGGGGAGGGTTTATGAGCTTTTGGGCAAAGAGCCTAAGCTTTCGACCTCAAACGCGCGAGATTGGTTCAATTATAATCGTGAGAATAATTATTACAGCTACGGTAAAACACCTAAGCTTGGAGCGGTAGCCTGTTTTGATAATGCTGACGGAGGACACGTTGCAGTTGTTGAGGATATAAACAACGGTACTGTAACATTCTCAAATTCAGCGTATATGGGAGAGAATTTCTATCTTTCATACGCCGATATAAACGATAAAAACCCGGGGCAAAAAGGCTGGAAATTTCAGGGCTATATTTATCCTGATGAATTTTCTGATAATAACGAAAGCCTGAATTCAACGCGGGTTATCAGTGCCGAGGACGGTCTTAATCTTCGGAAATATGCAGGGTTGAACGCCGATGTTATAGATATAATTCCGAAAAAATCGCAGATATTTATAACAAGTGTTTTTAAATCTGACGGCTATCTTTGGGGAAAAACTCATTACAACGGTAATATCGGGTACTGCGTAATAGATTATACGCTTTCCGTCTTTTAAATTTCCACAAAAAAACGTTTATGTTACTATCCTTTTTGGATACAGCATAAACGTTTTTTATATGTCTGCGTTAACCATTGAAGTCTTTCCACGGATGACATATCACCAATGGGTTTGTGTATTTATTTTGAATAGGGAGGAAAGTTTTTCTCTGATTTTTTCTCAACATTTTTATCATATATTAATTTTCATATTTTAGCTATATATTTTTGAATCGCGGTAGCGTCGCTTATGTTTACTGTGCCGTCGCCGTTAAAGTCTGCATTTTGAAGTTTGTAATCTTCAAGCTTAACAGATTTTGCAACGTATTTTTGAATAACGGTAACGTCGTTTATATCAACTTTTCCGTTTAAGTCAGCGTCACCCTTAATATCGGTATCTGTTTTCCCGTTGGTAAGAGCCTTTATAACAAGTGTTCCGCCAATATCGTCATTAAGCACATCTTTGTAATAATCTTTAACATCTACAATAGAGCCGTTATATGTCACAAAGGATTTGCCCTTTTCGCAGGTGTCAATAAAGCGCATAACTCCCGTACTTGCATCTCTGAGCCATTCGCTCACGCCTACGTTATTATCAACATCATATTTTGTTACGTCGGTATTTAACTCGACTGCAATAGCGCCTTTTTGTCGCGGAACAACGGTATCGTCAATATCCGCGCATATATATCCGTTGTAGTCTACCGTACCTTTAGTTAAAAATTTCCACTTATTTTTATCATCTTCAGGAATACCGTTTTCGTTAGTCGGCGTGTAGTATATATTATATTTAGCGCCGAGAGATGTTGTTTCAAATATAACTTTATCGAGTACATTTCCGTTTTGCGAAAAATCAAAAACATTGAAATAAGTTATGTCGTCCTGGTCGATATATGAAAAGTTGTATGTGGCGCCGAATTCCTCATTTTGGTAGAGATAATCATTTTCTCCGATTGTCTGAACATTTTCAAGAGCAAAGCTTGGGTCAAAAACCTCTGCGCTGAACAGGTAGTAATCTTCATAAGAAATCCAAATATATCCGCCTATATCGTTATACGAAGGTCCCCAGCTGTTCTTACAAAGCCACGCGCCGTCATTTTTCGGTGTGTAATTGCCGTCAAAATTCTCTTTGCTGTAATTATCGTCCCAGCCTACAACTGAAATTGTGTGACCGGCTCTTGATTCAATCGGGTCAGTCAGACAGTAAGCCTGATAATTTTTACTGTAAGCGTAGCTGTAGCTTATAAAATTTGCAGTAACTGCTCCCGTTCTCATAATAGCGAGTTTAACCAAGTTATTGTCGCCTTTATTGTAGTATGATACGGCGTTTGCTGTTGTTCTGATACGGCTGCTGCCGTTTTCAACAGGTCCCGAACGACTTGTAAAATACCCCAGAGGAATAAGAGTAGAGCCCGATTCCTTAACTGTTCTTATCCAACCTTCGCCGTCATCTCTCGTGGAACCCCATTTCTCAAGCTCGTCTGTACTTAAATCGGAGGAGAAAAGTCCGTTTTTAAGCTCTGCAGTTTCAAATGAGGAAATAGAGGCAAAAGCCCAGCATACATCGCCAATCTGCGATTTAACACTTGAGCAGAACCCCAAGTCTTTTGAACTGTAGCTTTCGGGCAAATCAAGAATCTCCGAGCTGTTTTTAAAACGTGTAACGGAAGTGTTTTTAAATTGCTTTTGTCTGTTGCTGTGTTTTAATTCAACAGCGCCCGCGCTGAATGATGAAAGTAAAATTATTGATATTATTAAAACTAAAGCTGAGAATTTAAAATATTTTTTCATATTAACACCCATATCTAATATAAGTATAACATAAACCGCTGAAAAAGTTCAATACCTTAGAGTGCATATATAAAGGTATTGTTTACCATAATAAATTCGGGAGTGATTTTTTGGAACGAAGAACTGATTTGGCGATTGAGGCGAGAGAGCTTGCCGGCTCTGATGTACAGGGAGTAGAGTATTCTGTACGAAATGAAAACGGAATGGAAATCTCAAAACTTTGCGTAAAAAATCATCAGGCGAGCGTAAAACTGAAAAAGGAGCAGGGAACATATATAACAATTGATGTTCCCGCGATGACCGATAATTTTTTAAGCACAGACGATAGAATAAAAACCATTTCAAACGAAATCAAAAGACTTTTGCCCGTAAACGGGCTGGTGCTTGTATGCGGACTTGGAAATGTGGAAATTACACCCGACGCACTGGGACCTAAGACGGTATCGCGCATTTTAGCCACACGCCATATTACGGGAGAGCTTGCCAGAAGCACGGGGCTTGACAGCCTGCGTCCCGTTGCAGTTTTAAAACCGGGAGTAACGGGACAAACGGGTATAGAAACCTTTGAATATATAGAAAGTATTGTAAAAAAGGTAAGACCTACTGCGCTCGTTGTTATTGACGCATTGGCGTCAAGGAGACTCTCAAGGCTCGGCTGTACGCTCCAGATAAGCGACACGGGAATTTCCCCGGGGTCGGGGGTACAGAATAACCGTAAAAAAATCACGAAAGATTCCGTAGGAATTCCTGTAATTGCATTGGGTGTACCGACCGTAGTTGACGCGGTAACTCTTGTTTCGGATTTGCTCGATGTTGACGATGAGAAAACCTCACAGGATTTAAGCGAAGTTTTAAGTCCCGATAATCGTTCAATGGTTGTAACTCCAAAGGAAATAGACCTTCTTATCGACCGCGCAAGCAGACTTGTTTCTATGTCTTTAAACGTTGCTTTGCAAAGCGATGTTGACGTTAATCTGCTTGAAGCCTTGCTGTAATACAAACCTTAATTTTCGCATATTATTGTAAATAAGATGTGACAAAGCAGGTGGTTGTTTGAAAACTAAAGGAAAACTAAAAGGCAGTGCATACGTTTGTGTTGCTGTATTTCTCGTGGCGGTTGCCGTAATATCGCTTTATGAGCGCACGGCAAAAATATCGGGGGACGATGGCGTAGCAGTTATGTCAGCTTTGCTTACAATTTCTAAAGGAAATTATAGTTTGAATCTTGAAGATAACAGCAAAAAAACTAAAAAAGATAATGATAAGGCAGTTACCGCTACACAGCCCGTGACCGAGAAACCGACAACCTCATCGGAATTTTCGGAGAAGTATTATAATACTTTTTCTTCTCACAGCTCAAAGAAGCAGTATCCGATATATACAAAACAGTTTACCGTCGGAGGTAAAAAGTATGAGAATTTTTATGTAAAAAATAATACCGACTACGATTTAAATATAGGAAAAACATTAAAACAGAAATTAGGATTTAAAATTGATAAAAGCGATGATGTTCAGGTTTTAATTTTTCACACTCATACAAGCGAGAGCTTTATAGACTGCGACGTGGGTTACTATTATTCTGATTATTATCCGCGCACTACTGACACAAGATACAATATTACTCAGGTGGGCGATGAAATTGAAAAACAGCTCAAACAGGCTGGAATAGGAGTTGTCCACGACAAAACCTCACACGATGACACTTATACAGGAAGCTATCTTAGAAGCCGTGCCACGATAGAAAAATATCTGAAAAAGTATCCTAAAATTAAGGTCACTCTTGATATTCACCGCGATTCAATCGGTTCCGATACATACAAGGTTAAGCCGACCTTTACTTACAAGGGGAAAAAAGGCGCCCAAATTATGATAATGTCGGGTTATGACCCGTACGGTAATTTTAATTTTCCTAATTGGAATTATAATCTCCGCTTCGCGCTAAGACTTCAGAAAACCTGTGAAACGAATTTTAGCGGAATGACGCGCCCTCTTGATTTTGGCAATTTTGCATATAATATGAATGTCAATACAGGCTCATTGCTTATTGAGGTGGGCGCTGACGGAAACACATTAGAGGAAGCAAAATATTCAGGAAAATTATTAGGCAAGGCGCTCGTCCAAGTATTGCAAAATTCTCCTTAATTTGCTATAATGTATTCTGTATAAAATGGGTATTTTGGAGTTTTATCTATGAAGTTTAAAAATATATCGGGAAGAATTGCGATAATACTTTCGTTGTTACTCTTGATAACGACTGCGTTTTTCTCTGTAACTGCGGTCGGCGAAGACGGTGAAAACGACGGCAATCAGGTAGCGACCGATGAGGTAGTTACCGAAACCGAGCCGCCCACAACGCAGGAGCCTGTATATACCGAAACCGAACCGAAAACGGAAGAACAGGCGGATACCACGGAGGAAATCGACACAGAACCCGAAACAGAAAAGCAGGTTGAGAATATTGAAACCGACCCCCCCACAGAGGAAGAAAAGCAGGATGAAACTACGGAGGATTATATATTTCTTCCCGAGGCAGTGACCGATGAGGACCCGACAGCGGTTGTTGTTAAGCCTGAAGAAAACGGAGATTTGACCTACGGATACGCAAGCTGGGTTTGCGTTATTGTCGGTGTTTTAACAATTATTATAATCATTATCAGCAATAAGTCCAACTATACAGGTGGCGCGGGAAAACACCGCTACGGGGAAGGCAATAAAATAACAGGCGCAAAGCAACGCCTTTTAAACGACGACTACTATACTAACAGAAAATACAACTCCTACTACGATAAGGACATAAGACGTTAATGAAAATAGGAAATATAGAAATAAATTCGCTTTTTGCACTCGCCCCGTTAGCAGGAGTAACGGATATGGCTTTTCGGCGTGTTTGCAAAAGCTTTGGAGCAGGCTATTGCGAAAGCGAAATGGTATCTGCAAAGGCTCTTAGTTTTAATGATAAAAAGAGCTTTGAGCTTATGCGGATTGCGTTGGACGAGCACCCATGTGCCGTTCAGATTTTCGGGAATGAGCCTGAAATTATGGCAAATGCGGCTAAGCTCGCAGTTAAATCGGGAGCCGATATTGTAGATATAAATATGGGTTGCCCTGCTCCGAAAATCGTAAACAACGGTAGCGGTTGCGCGCTTATGAAAAATCCTGAGTTGTGCGGAAGAATAGTATTTGCCGTAAAGTCAGCGGTAAATACCCCTGTAACCGTTAAAATCAGAAAGGGTTTTGATGATGAAAATATAACCGCAGTGGAAATCGCGCGGATTTGTGAGAAAAACGGCGCAGACGCAGTAATCGTCCACGGCAGGACAAGACAACAGTACTATTCGGGACATTGTGATTTGGAAATTGTTAAGGCTGTTAAGGAAAATGTAACAATACCCGTTATCGGAAACGGCGACGTTAGAGATATAAAAAGTGCTGAAAAAATGCTTGAATTTACGGGTTGTGACGGAATTATGATTGCAAGGGCCGCACTCGGCAATCCGTGGATATTCAGAATATTAAGCGAATATTTCGATAAAGGAATTATAATCAATCAGCCTACGCCGAAAGAAAAAATGGAAACTATGGCGAAGCATATTGAACTTGTTTGCAAATACAAGGGAGAAAAATTAGGAATGTTGCAGTCAAGAAAGCAAATTTCGTGGTATTTAAAAGGTCTTAAGAAAGCGGCAGGCTTTCGTAACGAGGCGGGATACGTCAGTACCCTCAGCGATATGTATGCTCTTATTGAGCGTGTTTTAAACAGTCAATAATTTTATATTTATACATAAGGAGAGAAAAAGATGAAGGAAATGCAGAACATTGAGCTTTTAAAGCAGTATGATTCTGAAATCGGAAACGCTATGCAGGACGAGCTTGACCGACAGAGGAGAAATCTTGAACTTATTGCGAGTGAGAATATTGTCAGCGAGCCTGTTATGGCGGCTATGGGCAGTATACTAACCAACAAATACGCGGAAGGACTTCCCGGGAAACGCTACTACGGCGGTTGTCAGTATGTAGACGTGGTTGAAAATATAGCGCGCGACAGAGCATGCAAGCTTTTCGGAGCAGAAGCCGCCAATGTTCAGCCCCATTCGGGAGCTCAGGCTAATACGGCTGTTTATTTTGCAATGCTTAATCCCGGAGATACAGTTATGGGTATGAACCTTAACGAAGGCGGTCACCTGACTCACGGCTCTCCGGTAAATATTTCAGGTAAATATTTTAATTTTGTACCATACGGAGTAGACCCCGAAACTCACTATATTGACTATGATAACGTTCTCAAAATCGCAAATGACTGTAAGCCTAAGCTTATTGTTGCGGGAGCAAGCGCATATCCCCGTGTGATTGATTTTGCGAAACTTCGTGAAATTGCCGATAAGGTAGGGGCTTATCTTATGGTCGATATGGCTCACATAGCAGGATTGGTTGCGGGCGGAGTTCACCCGAATCCCGTTCCTTATTGCGACTTTGTTACAACAACGACCCATAAGACTTTAAGAGGTCCGAGGGGCGGTCTTATTCTTATGAAAGAAAAGTACGCCAAGGACATTAACAAAGCCGTTTTCCCCGGAACGCAGGGCGGTCCTTTAATGCACACAATCGCTTCAAAGGCGGTATGTTTCGGCGAGGCTATGAAGCCTGAGTTTAAGGAATACGCACAGCAGATAGTAAGCAACTGCAAGGCTTTAGCGGACGGGCTTATAAAACGCGGAAATAAGCTTGTTTCGGGCGGTACTGATAATCACGTTCTCCTTATGGATTTGCGCGGTACGGGCGTTACGGGCAAGGAGCTTGAGGCAAGACTTGACGAGTGCTATATTACAGTTAATAAAAATACTATTCCAAACGAGCCTCTCTCTCCGTTTGTAACCTCGGGTGTTCGTATAGGCACCGCGGCGGTTACTACAAGAGGATTAAAGGAAGACGATATGGATAAAATCGCTGATTATATCACTTTAGTTCTTAACGATTTTGAGGCTAATGCCGATAAGGTAAGAGCAGGAGTAGAGGAAATTTGCGCTAAATATCCGCTTTACGAATAATTTAATATATAGAGGTTTTTATTATGTCCGCTCCTTTAGCCGACCGCCTTCGTCCCCAAAGCCTTGACGATATAGTGGGGCAGAAGCACATTCTCGGAAAAGATAAACCGCTTAGAAAAATTATTGAAAGCGGTACAGTTCCCAATTTAATATTTTACGGTCCGTCGGGAGTGGGCAAAACTACCCTCGCCAATTATATTGCGAAAATAACGAACCGAACCTTTAAAAAGCTAAACGGTACAACCGCGTCAACCGCTGATATAAAGCAAGTTTTCGCCTCTACCGATACTCTTATGGGTTTAAACGGAATACTCCTTTATCTTGACGAAATTCAGTATTTTAACAAAAAGCAACAGCAGACGCTTTTAGAGTACATAGAAAACGGAAAAATTACGCTTATTGCCTCGACTACCGAAAATCCGTATTTTTACGTTTATAACGCTATTCTTTCACGAAGTACGGTTTTTGAGTTTAAAAGCGTTGAGCCAAAAGAGATAGAAAAGGCAGTCTATAGAGCTGTAGATTTTCTTGCACGGGAACAGTCTATAGATATTGATATAGATGATGAAAGCGTTTCTCATATTGCTACAGCCTGCGGCGGAGATGTAAGAAAGGCTATGAACGCGGTTGAACTGTCGGTTCTCGCTACTTCCGAAAAGAACGGACGTAAAGTTATCAAGTATTCTACTGTGGACGAGCTTACCCAAAAATCCGCGATGCGTTATGACCGCGATGGTGATGAACATTACGACATTGTTTCGGCATATCAAAAAAGTATGCGCGGTTCTGACGCGAATGCCGCCTTGCACTATCTTGCGCGCCTTCTTGAAGCTGGGGACCTTCCGTCTGCCTGCAGGAGATTAATGGTTTGCGCGAGCGAGGATGTCGGCCTTGCGTATCCCCAAATTTTACCTATAGTTCACAGTTGTGTGGAAATGGCGCTCAAAGTCGGATTGCCCGAGGCAAGAATTCCATTAGCGGACGCGGTTATAATGGTTTGCAACGCACCAAAATCCATTTCGGGCATTATTGCAATTGACAAAGCAATTGCCGATGTAAAAGCGGGGAAGGGAGGACCTGTTCCGCGTTGTCTTCAAAACAAGCATTATGACGGCGAGGACAATCCAAATAAAGGACAGTTCTACCTTTATCCTCATAATTATCCTGACCATTACGTTGAACAGCAATATCTTCCCGATTCGATTAAGGACGTTTCATACTACGAGTTCGGCGACAATAAAAACGAACAGGCTTTTAAAGCATATTGGGACAAAATCAAAAATTTTTAAATCTCCACGTCAGATATTGCAGTCCCTCTCGGACAAATCATATCCCCCGTAAAGTTGTGCCCCTGTCTTGTTTTGGATAGGGAGGACAGGTTCTGCGGTAGACTTTTTAGACTTTTTGCAAACTTTTCCTCTCTATCTTTTTTGAATAGGAATTAAATGGTTACCTTAAATCTGATTCTTAATTCTTAATTTTTAAATCTCCATGTCAGACATTGCAGTCCCTATTTTAAATTCATCTCCCCTTGATGTATATTCAACATCAAGAGGGTTATTTTTCTATTGTCTGATTTTGCGGACTTATGAAATAATTTGCTCACTTTTATTAGTTAAATAATACAAAAATAATTAAAAAAATTCGTTAACTTGACGAAGGTATAATTCTTTTTCGGAAAATTAAAACTGTGTTTTTTTGTTAAAATATTATACGAATAATTTCATAATTTTATTATTATGGGAAGTTTTGAAATTTATTTATTTAGAAGGAGGAATTTTTTATGAGGAGAACTAAATTTTTAAGTTTTATCCTTGCAGTAGTAATGATTATGACTTGCTTTGCAGTTGCAGGTGTAAGCACTTCTGCTGCCTCTGGTGACGTAGTTTATTTTGATAACTCCGTTACAAAGTTTTCAACCGTATATTGTTATGTGTATAACGGTGAAGACGACAAAAATGCCACCTGGCCCGGTGAGCAGATGACCAATGTTTCAGGAGATATTTGGGCGTACTCCATATCCGGAGATTATTCCAAAATAATCTTTAATTCAGGTCTGAACGGCACACAGTCCGATGACCTTAATTATCCGGGAAACGGTCAGATTGCTACTCCGAACGACTCAAATGATAAGTTTGGTGTATCATGGAAAGCTTATACGGGTTCTGACACAGTACCTACAAAACCAACATCAGCAACCTCTCCGACAACTTCTGGCGGAGGAGGCAATACGGGTGTCGGTACAGTGTATTGTCAGAATGACGCGAACTGGTCAACCGTATATTGCTATATGTGGAACAGTGCATCGGATGAAAATGCTCCATTCCCCGGAGAGAAGATGACCGACCTCGGAGACAATGTCTGGGAATATAACTATAGAAAAAATTATGCTAATGTTATATTCAGCCAAAACAGAACTCCTCAAACAAAGGATTTAACGTTACCCGGTGACAGCTATATTTACAACAACAGCAAAAATACTTGGGAGCCTTACAGCAACGGTCCAGTAAAAATTACAGCGCTTACTACAAGTTTGGAGTCTCCTTCTTATACAGGTGTCAGCGTTGTAATTTCCGCAGCAGCAAAATCAACTGATGGCGGAAATCTAACATACAAGTTTACTGTAAAGGACCAAAATGGAGGAGAAACAACAATTTCCGACGGCGCTTCCGACACAGCCGCTTGGATTCCTACATCTGCCGGTAATTACAAAATTACTGTAGATGTTAAGGATAATGCAGGCAACGAAAATTCACGTTCCATTGATTTTGAGGTTAAGGACGCTACAGCTCTGGAAGAAGCGTTTATATCTGCATTTTCAAATTCCCTTGGAACAAGAACCCAGATTAAACAAAATTCAAATATTACTTTTACGTTAAATGCAATCGGCGGACACACAGGCAACGGACTTCTCTTTTATAAATTTGTTGTAACTGACCCCGACGGTGGTAATAATGTTGCGTATTATACAACAAGCAATGCCTACAGCTATACTCCGACAAAGCTCGGAACTTATACCATTACGGCATTTGCCCAAAACTCTTACAACAACACCGTTTCAAAAGTATACACATATTCGAGTGTAGTTGAAATTAATGAGCAGGAAGGAGATACAAATCCACAGCCTGTTACAAGTACAACAGCTCCCACATCTGCAACTTCTGCAACATCTCAGCAGGCGTCTTCTACATCTGCGACATCTACATCTCAAACAGTCACCGTACCTAATCCCAAGCTTGGCGATGTTAACCGCGATGGTGAAATAAATATTCTTGACGCTACAAAGATTCAGAAAGCTGTAGCGCTTATCAAGGTTGATAATTATGACGCGTCTCTTGCGGATACAGATAAAGACGGTAAAATTTCTGTTAAGGATGCTACCGTAATTATGAAGTATGTAGCTAAGATGATTAGTTCAATTTAAGGAGGACATAATGACAAAATACAAAAGATTTGTCGCTTTGCTTCTCGTAATTGTACTTGCTGTTTCAATCGGAGCAATTTCCGTAGGAGCGGCGACATCAGATAATGCTTCGGTTTCTGCCGATGAAAAAGTGGGTATTACCGTCCACTTCAAGAGTACCGATGTAGAGCCTTATATCTATTATTGGAATTCCCTTCCCCAAAATGTAGAAACAACCTACCCGGGTGTTAAAATGACAAAAGACGCAACCCAGGGAGAAGGTTGGTACACATATACCTTTGATAAACTTACAAAGGTTAATATGATTTTTACCGATAAAGACGGAAAACAGCTTACAGCTGAACTTACAAGAAATACAGGCGAATGGTGGCTGTATAAAAACAGAGTTTGGCGTTCCTCAAATCCCGATAAAGCTGACAAACCGGAAGATGTTGACTTCCGTGAAGAGAGTATTTACTTTGTAATTACAACCCGTTTCTATAATGGTGACAAAGGAAATGATGTTCATTGTTGGGATGATGCAAAGGCAAATAACCCGGATACTGACCCTGCTTGGCGCGGTGATTTTAAAGGACTTGCAGAAAAACTTGATTATATCAAGGCAATGGGTTTCTCTGCAATTTGGATAACTCCTGTTGTTACAAACGGTTCAGGCTATGATTACCATGGTTATCACGCACTCGATTTTTCAACTGTAGATGTCCGTTATGAAAGTAGTGATTTTACCTTTGATGATTTAATTGAAGCAGTTCACGCCAAAGGAATGAAGATTATTCAGGACGTTGTATTACAGCATACAGGTAACTTCGGTGAAGCTACATTTGAACCGCTATTCGATAAAAAATATAATTCTGTAAAAGATTTGGCTGATATTGAAAAATCTATGATTCCAAATCAAAAATTACTTAGCCAATATGGACTCAAATCAGCTGAAGATTATTATGCTCAGACGGGTGATTTACAGCACGACCAGAGACGGAACATTATTAAGGGAATTGACCCTGATAAAAGTAATTTTCCTGCAAGTACATATGAGGACTTTGTAAAAGGCGTTGAGTATGATAAACAGCAGTCGGAAAAAATCTCTCATTCAGATACATATAACAGAAATAACTATTATCATAATGGTTATTGGAGAAATTTCAACTATGATGACTATGCAACACAGTATTCCCAGATTGCAGGCGACTGTGTAGACCTTAATACGGAAAATACAAAAGTCTGTGAAAATCTTGTCGATATTTACAGCCAGTATATCGACAGGGGTGTTGATGCTTTCCGTGTGGATACGCTTAGACATATTTCTCGTTTATCTATGAATACTATGTTTAACGACCAGCTAAATGCTGCCGGCGGACCTGGATTCTATATGTTTGGCGAAGTTTGTACCAGATATGGTGATACTTGGTATCGCGGTATGGCGAGTGAATCTGCTTGTTTCTACACTTGGGATGAGCCTGATGATTCATATATAAAGAGATGGAATATGGGTAGCTCGGCTGAAGCTGTTGAAGAGAATATGAATTTAACTCTCGACCACTGGATAAACAATTATAAACCCAGCGAACAGCCTACAAGTAATAACGCATTTTTAGATGGTATAAAATACCATGAACCTGACCATAGCCAAGCTTCGGGTATGAATGTAATTGACTTCCCGATGCACTGGAATTTTGGAACCGCTTCAGGTGCGTTTAATGCCGGTAAATCTGGTGATAAGTATTATAATGACTCTACTTGGAATGTAGTATATGTTGACTCACATGACTATGGTCCTGACTCCTTTAACAGATATAACGGAGGAACTCAGGCTTGGGCTGAAAATATGGATTTAATGTTTACATTCCGTGGTATCCCTTGCCTTTACTACGGCTCAGAGGTTGAGTTCCAAAAGGGTGTAAGAATTGACGAAGGATTAAATATCACTCTTGCAAATTCCGGTCGCGCATATTATGGTGATTATCTTGAAGGTACAGTTTCCGCTACCGATTTCAGCGAATATTCTGCTTCCGGTACAGTAGCTAAGACACTTGAATCGCCTCTTTGTCAACAACTTATGAAACTTAATGCTATCCGCCGTGCAATTCCTGCTCTTCAAAAGGGGCAGTATACAGTTGACAGCAATTATGTAAGCGGTAATATGGCTTATATAAGACGTTATACAAACGCATCCGAAAATGTTGATTCGCTTGCTTGTGTTGCTATCAGCGGTAATGCAACCTTTAAAAATATTCCTAACGGTAAGTATATTGACGCTGTTACGGGTGAGGTTCAAACTGTAACAAATGGAACACTCACTGTTGGTAATATTGGAAAGGCGAATATGAGAGTTTATGTATGTTGCGAGGCAGGATATACACCTATTTCAGGTCAAATCGGAGGAACTACATCATATCTTAAATAAATCCCGCAAATATTTAACCCGACGTAATTTTACGTCGGGTTTTTTATATATTCACGTCAAACATTGCAGTCCCTCTCTGATATTAATATCTCCCATACGTTTCTTCCTCTATCTCACTTTGGATATAGAGAGAATATGTTCTTCGTTTTTATTTCAAGCTGTCCATATTTAAAATTTATATTCCAATATGTCTTTATACATCGTGTTTTGTATAGTTTTGTTCAAGGCTTATTTTCACAAAATTCATTTGTATTTTATTTATACTTAAAATTGGCTTTATATCCCAATTCTTAGTTTTTCTTTAAAAATTTTTACATTAGTTAAAATCATTTTTTATATATCCGGCAAATCGAATTAAGTATATTTTATGGGGCAAACTAAAGAAATGCGGGAGGTTAAATTATGATTGAAAAATATCTCATAAACCAATGCTCGCCTACTTTAGCTTCACTAAAAACAGGAAGTCTTTTTACAGTCACTTCCTGTGACATAAATTCGATAAAAAAGGACATCGGGTATTGGAATGAAAAATTAAGAAATAAATTTTTAAATTTAATTTTGTTAAAATATAGAGACGGCACTGCTCTTGTGTATATTTACCGAAAAAATATGCTTAAAGAAGACTTAGAAAAATCAGGCGTTGCTCGATTTATGAAAAAAAACGGCTATGAGGATATAAATGTTGATAACGCTCTTAACGTTCTTGAAAAAAAGCTTTCTGCTGACGAAAAATTTCCACACGAAATCGGTCTTTTCCTCGGCTATCCTTTGGGCGATGTTATAGGTTTTATTAAAAATTCGGGTAAAAAATTCAAGCGTGCCGGCTGTTGGAAGGTTTACTGCAATGAATATGAGGCGGTAAAAACCTTTAACAAGTTTAAAAAGTGCAAAGATATTTATATGCGTCTTTGGCGCGAAGGCAAATCAATAGTACAGCTTACGGTAGCTGTATAGAAAATTTGAAAAGAGGTAATTTTAATGAAAGTTGCAGTAGTATATTGGAGCGGAACAGGAAATACGGAGGCTATGGCTCAAAGCGTTGAGAAAGGAGCTAAGAGCGCTGGCGCTGAGGTTGAGATGTTTACAGCGTCCGAGTTTAACGGCGATAAGGTAAAAGACTATGACGCCATCGCATTCGGTTGTCCGTCTATGGGGGACGAGGAGCTTGAAGACAGCGAGTTTGAGCCGATGTTCAACGATTGTGAACCGAATTTAAACGGTAAAAAGATTGCTCTATTCGGTTCTTACGGTTGGGGCGACGGCGAATGGATGCGCCGTTGGGAAGAAAAATGCAATGAAATAGGTGCAAATATAGCTTGTGACAGTGTAATTTGTAATGACGCTCCCGATGACGAAGCCGTTTCTGCTTGTGAATCGTTGGGTGTTGAACTTGCGGGTTAAAGATTAAAGCTTGTTTAATCAATTCATACCGTCTTAAGGGCGGTAAATTAAGCCGTACATCTTATGTACGGCTTAAACTTTTATATTTTAACTTGTGATTTATTAATAAGGTTTAATAATTTCAACGGGAATTGCTATCCATTCTCTGACGAAAAATGTTGGGTAGTTTATTATTCCAATCTTTCCGTTTATTGTGTTTATAGAGCCGATTTTTGAATTTATTCCAAGCTTTTTTGCGATTATTCTGCTCCGAAGCTGATGATAGCTGTCTGTAACAATTGCAATATTTTTATTAAGATTTTTTTCTTTTATTACTTTAGATGAGTAGCTAATATTTTCCATTGTGTTTGTGGCTTTGTCCTCTTTAAAAATTCTTTCTTTATTGATTCTTTTCTTTATATTTTGATACATACTCTCTGCCTCGCTTATAGGCTCGTCTGCTCCTTTTCCTCCAGTCACAACCGCTTTGGCGCCGGGGTTTTCGTTGAGATATTTTATCGACGCGTCAATTCTCTGTTGCAGAAGTACGCTCGGTCCCCACGGCTTAACCTGGGCGCCTAAGACAACGGCTGTAGCATTTGCCTTTGGTGTAAAAGAAAAAGCTGTAAATACCATTAATAAGCTGATAATTACTGCGTAAGCGATGAAAACCGTGGCGCATACATTGAATATCCTCCACAATATTTTAACCGTTCCTGACCCGCACAGGCGAATTTTAAGTTCTTTGTATTTTTTATTAAACGCACTCAAAAATATAAGATAAAGGCAAATTATAACTCCGAGTATGTTTCCGGGGTTAATAATATTATATTGTATCGGCAATGTAAACCAAATTAAAAATATAACTGAAGTTATACAGATGATTATACGTCCCGTTTTTTTCATTTCACCACTTCCTTTTACCTTAATTTTATAAAAAGACAGGGTGGAATAAAATAAATTAAGTGTGGAATAAGTCAACGTATAGTGGAAAACAAAAATCGGTCGGATTAGAAAGGGCAAATTACCCCTAATCTGACCGATTAGTTATTTTTATCTCTCTTTTTGGTGCCAAGATAAAGTGTGTCTTCGTTTACTTTAACGGCTTTGCCTTGTTTAAGGCTTTCTGGCACATTCAAGAATCTCTGATTTTTACTGCCTCTGAAAAGTAACATAAGACTTTTTTGTTCAAGTTCAAATTTGCCGTCAACGAGGTAGTCGCAGTTTTCCAGAAGTTTAATCCATTCGGGGTGCTTTTCACCGCCTTCAATTAATTGTTCAAAGGTATAACCCGTGTAGCACATTACGTTAAGTCCGTTCTTGTGGCATTTTTGGGCTAATTGCGAAAGCGCCTCCGCCTGGCAGAAAGGTTCTCCTCCCGAGAATGTTAATCCCTGTAAAATCGGATTTTTAACAGCCACAGCAAGTATTTTATCTATATCACCCGAATGTCGTGGCTCAAATGCCCATGTTTCGGGATTGTGACAGCCTTTGCAATGGTGCGGACAACCCTGCGTAAATAAAGTCATTCTGATACCGGGGCCGTCAACGATACTTTCGCTGACAACCCCGGATAAATTCAGTTTAGTTCCCATTATGCGGTTTCTTCCGTTATTTCACTCATATCCAAGCTTTCGCCGAGGCTGTGTTTAACTCTGTCTTCAACCTCACTGCGTTTTGCATCGTTAAAGCGGTCGAGTGTACCTACTAAATAGCCTGTGATACGGCGTATTCTCTCAAAGCCCTGACCGCCCTGACCTTCTTTACGTCCGCATACAGGACAGTAATCGCCTATAATTCCCGTATGTCCGCAAACAGGGTCGCGGTCAACAGGGTGGTTGATTGAGCCGTAGCCTACTCCGCATTCTTTCATCTGACGGATAACCGCCTCGAAAGCGTCAAGATTTTGTGTCGGGTCTCCGTCGAGTTCAATGTACGAGATATGACCTCCGTTTGTGAGATTGTGGTAGGGAGCCTCCAACTTAATCTTTTCAAAAGCAGATATGTTGTAGTAAACAGGAATGTGGAACGAGTTTGTGTAGTAATCTCTGTCCGTAACTCCGGGAATTGTACCAAATCGTTCTCTGTCAATTCTTACAAAACGTCCTGAAAGTCCCTCAGCGGGAGTTCCGATTACGGCAAAGTTTAATTTGTATTTCTCGGTAGCCTCGTTCATTTTTTTGCGCATATAACCGACAATTTCAAGTCCGAGCTTTTGTGAGCTTTCGCTTTCACCGTGATGCGCGCCTACAAGAGCTTTCAGACATTCAGCAAGACCGATAAAGCCGATAGTCAGTGAGCCGTGTTTGAGCACGTCGCGAACAGAATCGTTAGGACCTAATTTCTCTGAATCAAGCCATACTCCCTGACCCATAAGGAACGGATAGTTCTTTACCAGCTTTGAGCATTGAATTTCAAATCTCTCCAAAAGCTGTTCAACACAAAGGTCGCACATTCTGTCAAGCTGCTCAAAGAAGAAGTCAACATTTTTGTTAGATAAAATTGCAAGACGGGGAAGATTTATTGATGTAAAGCTTAGATTACCTCTGCCGTAGGTCTGCTCTCTGTCGGGGTCGTAAACATTTCCCATAACTCTTGTACGGCATCCCATATACGCGACCTCTGTTTCGGGATGGCCTTCAACGTAATACTGCTTGTTGAAAGGAGCGTCTAAGAATGAGTAGTTGGGGAACAGGCGCTTTGCCGAAACTTTCATTGTCTGCTTGTAAATATCATAGTTAGGGTCGGAGGGATTGTAGTTGATTCCCTCTTTAACCTTAAAAATCTGGATTGGGAATATAGGTGTTTCGCCGTTTCCGAGACCTCTGTCCGTAGCTTTAAGAATGTTTTTCATAACCATTCTGCCCTCGGGGGAGGTGTCTGTTCCGTAGTTTAAGGATGAGAACGGTATTTGAGCGCCTGCACGGCTGTGCATAGTGTTAAGATTATGGATAAGAGCCTCCATAGCCTGGAAAGTAGCTCTGTCAGTTTCGCTTTCCGCGTGCTTAAATGCAAAGCGTTGAATTTTATTGGCGATTTTATCCCCAAAATTCTCTGTAAGAATTTTAATTTCTGCCGCCTTATATTCGGGACTGTTATCCTCAAGCTTTGGTTTCTCGCCTGAAATTTCTTCAGCCTTGTCCGCAATTTCCTTTGCAAGCGCTTCGGGATTTTCAGTATCGGTCAAAAGTTCAATAGCTCTCTCGATATTCTGGCGGTAACGCTTTCTGTATGTTTTAGCAACTCCCGGAGCCATTGAGTAGTCAAAGTTAGGTACACTCTGACCTCCGTGCTGGTCGTTCTGGTTTGACTGAATAGCGATACAAGCGAGAGCGGAATATGATTGAATATCGTTAGGTTCTCTTAAATAGCCGTGTCCTGTCGAAAATCCGCCTTCAAAAAGCTTTAAAAGGTCAATCTGACAACAGGTAGTAGTAAGAGTCAAAAAGTCAAGGTCGTGAATATGAATATCTCCGTCAAGGTGAGCCTTACTGTGCTTGGGATTAAGGATATACATATGATAGAACTGCTTTGCTCCCTCAGAGCCGTATTTGAGCATAGTACCCATAGCAGTATCGCCGTCTATATTAGCGTTTTCGCGTTTAACGTCATTGTCTTTAGCTGATTTAAAGGTAAGGTCCTCGTAAATTTTCATCAGCTTTGTATTCATATCGCGTACACGAGTACGGTCCGCGCGGTAAAGAATATATTCTTTCGCGGTTCTTGCGTGTCCGTTTTCTATAAGAACCTTTTCTACAGTATCCTGTACATGTTCTACGGTTGGTTCTGTTTCTTCTTGAGATTCAAGTATATCACAAACCTGCCTTGCAAGTTCATTAGCGGTTTCGTAATCTGTACCGCCTATAGCCTGCGCCGCCTTGTAAATAGCCTGTGAAATTTTTTCAATATCAAATGTAGCTGTACGTCCGTCACGTTTTTTAATCTTCGTAATCATCATTACCCTCCCAATATTACATATTTGTAAATGTTATTTCTTTAGAAACACAATATCTTGTGGTTCCCTTTAGATTGCTTGCACATTATAGCGGATTTATTCATTTTCGTCAATAGTCAAAGTGACAAATTTAAGGATACATTTTTGTGCAATACGAGCATAAACGTAAAATAATTTTTCCTATTGGAATTAAACGCTAAAAAGCAACAAATTGTGTCTAAATTGTAACCGTACGCAATATATAGTGTTTGTTAAAAATTGTAATTTAAAGGTTACAGTTATTTAATTAAGAACTGAGAGTTAATAATCGGAAGGTTAACAGTAAACTTCAATGTGTACGTATATAAGATGTAGGGGTACATTGTGAAAAAAATCAGAGCGAAACCTATCCTATATAGTGAGGCAGAGGCAGGAACGTATGGGGGATATGAACCATAGAGAGGGACTGTAATGCTTGACGTGGATATATAAAAGACCTCCGCCGAAACGGCGGAGGTTGAAATTAAAGATTAATTTTGTTTGTAAGAATAATTATTTAACCTTAACTTTAACGGTCTTGGTTATTGACTTAGACTTATATGTCTTAGTACCCTTTGCGGTAACCTTAACCTTAATCTTTAAGGTAGTCTTCTTATACTTACCCTTCTTAACAGTAATCTTACCGTTCTTCTTGCTTATAGTAAGCTTCTTAGAACCTGAAACTTTCTTGTAAGAAACTGTACCTTTAGCTTTCTTGACTGTAATAGCCTTAACAGTCTGCTTAGCTTTCTTAAGCTTAGACTTTTTAACTGTCTTTGTCTTTACAGTAACCTTAATCGGGTTGCTTTTCTTTGTTACCTTAGCGGGCTTAGGAGTAGTCGGCTTAGGTTCGGGCTTAACAGTTGTAGGTGCTGTGGAAGTAGGAGCAACTGTTGTTTCCTCTGTTGCTGTTGTAGTAGTAGGAGCAGTCGGAGGAGTCGGAACATCAGGAGCCTGCTCGCCGGGCTTGTAAACAGTAGCTACAACTGCCTCGTTAGAATTCGGTTTTGTCGGAGAAGAGGAGAGGAGAACAAATGTGAATGCGATTGTAGAACCGTCTTCCTCAACCTTAACCTGTGTGTTGTTGCCCATGCCGTCCGGATGCCATGTAACTGCGCCTTTTTCGTCTACATATACTACCTTGAATACATAGATGTCGGGACCTTCATCAGTAACATTGCCATCGCTCTTAGCTACATTGTTAACTACCTTGTAGTAGTATGAACCGTCAGCAGAAGCTGTCATAGGTGTAGAATAGTTCCAGGGTTTCTCCCAATCCCATTCAGCACCGCAAACTTCCTCAGAACCTACGAGATAGAAACCGGGAACGATTGGCTTATCGGGAACAGTTGTTTCTTCTGTTGCTGCAGTTGTTTCCTGTGTAGCAGTTGTTTCCTGAGTAGCTGTTGTTTCCTGTGTATCAGAAGTTGTTTCTTTTGCCTCAGTAGAAGTAGCCTGTGTTTCGCCTGAAGCTGTAGTAGACTGTGTATCTCCGCTTGAAGCAGGCTCAGCGGTAGTTGTTACTTCTTCAGTTGTAGTAGGTGCTGTTGACTCCTTAGGCTCTGTTGTTTCAGGAGCTGTTGTTTCAGGAGCTTTGCTCTCAACGATATCGATCTTATAGGTAGCACCTGACTTTGTAGCATAGTCAAACTTTGTAAGGTCAAGTGTGAGCGTTACATCAGCATAATCGTATGTAACATCGAAAGAAATGTTCTCACCGTTGTAAAGAGCAGTGCCTGCGGCAATTTCTTCTTCTGTGGGTTCTTTAGAAATACCCCAGTTGTCTGTCCAACTGCCGTTAGCCGCGAATTTGAATGAATATGCATCGCCTTTTGAAACGCCCTTATAGGTGATTGTGTAAACTTTACCGTCTTCTGTTGACATTCTGTTGTTTTCAGCAGTCAGATTCCAGCTAAGACCATTAAGGAAAGCGGGATCCATTTTGTTGTCGCCGACTGCTGCGATGTAGTCAATCTTAAGCTCTGTCGGAATCTCAACGCCTTCACCTGTTACTGTAATTTCCTTTGTTCCGGGGTCAAAGGTAATAAGAACGTCACAAACTTTTGTAACATTAAATGTTAAATTATCATTACCTGTTTCGCCTACTCCGTACCAATTCTTATCTTCATCAGTAATTTTAATCTGATAGCCGTCGCCTACAGGTACGTTTGTGTAGGTCTTATAAGAAAGACCACCCTCACCAATAGCCATTCTGTTGGCCTCATCAGCAGCTATCCAGTTGTGTTCTTCGCCTAAAAGTTCTTTACAACCGGCAACAAAATACTGTGAAGATCCCGGGGGAAGTTCATCTTCAGCGAATGCCATAACAGCACCCAGTGAAAGAACCATAAGAACAGCAAGAAGAATAGCTATACTTTTCTTGAAAATTCCCATAGAAATTTTCCTCCTTTAAAAAAATTTTTTCGGTCGTTAAACCTATTAAATATTATAATGTAATTTTTATGATAAATCAATAGAAAATATGTCAAAAATAAGATGAATTATTTGTACTAATTTTACATTATTACGATTTTGTTTCTTGTAAAGAAAAATCGGGACTATTCTTTGCAACAGTCCCGATTTTTGAAAATAATATTAAAGTGTTTTTATTATTAGACTTCAACATTTTTAATGCTTTCAAATTCCTTTACAATTTCATCGCTCGGTTTCTTAGTAATTAATGAAACAATAACCATAATTACAAGCGCGACGGGGAAGCCTACGGCGAGTGAGTAAAGTCCTGTTGTTGTTCCGATAGTAGCGCCGTTTATAAACGGAATGTAGTCCCAGAGTATAACCGTAACAGTACCGCTTATCATACCCGCGAGAGCGCCCGCGCTGTTGCTCCTTTTCCAGAAAAGGGCGAGTAGTACAACAGGTCCGAACGCGGCTCCAAAGCCTGCCCAAGCGTCGGAAACAAGTCCCATAATACTTGATTTCGGGTCCAATGCGATTATGAATGCAATAATTGCGATTATTACAACTGAAACTCTGCCTACCATAAGTGAACTTTTCTCGCTTGCGTCTTTTTTAATTACACCCTTGTACATATCCTCTGAAATTGCGGAAGCGGTAACCAAAAGCTGGCTGTCCGCCGTGCTCATAATGGCCGCTAAAATTCCGCAAAGGAAAATACCTCCGATAAATATCAAAACTCCGTTTGAGTCAAAAAGATTCTGAATCATTCTTATAAATACTGTTTCGCTTGTTGTTTCATCGAGCGTTGCAGTGAGGTACGCACGACCGATAATACCGATTAAGAATGACGCGATAAACGCAAGAGTAACCCATGTAATAGCGACTTTTCTTGATTTTTTTATTTCGCTTTCGCTCTTAACAGCCATAAAACGAACAAGTATATGAGGCATACCGAAGTAACCGAGTCCCCACGCAAGTCCCGAAATAATCTGATTTATTGAAATCGGATTACCGTTAACAGTGAGAGGATTAATAAATGACGCCGCGTCGGGAACGCCTTTTGAAGCGAGAGCCGCGCTGAACGACGTGTCATATGTAAGAACGGCATAAGCTATAATAGGAACAGATAAGATTGCTACAAGCATTAAAAGTCCCTGAATAAGGTCGGTTGTGCATACGGCTTTAAATCCGCCAAGGAATGTATATATAAGGATAACAGCCGCGGCGATGATAAGTCCTGTTGTGTAAACCTGTGAATAATTTGCCTCGGTGCCGAAAAGTGTCGCGAAAAGCTTAGCTCCGCTTGAAAACGCAGAGGCTGTGTAAACAGCAAAAAAGATAGCGATAATTATTGCGGAAACAATTTTTAAAGCTCCTTTACTTCTGAAACGGTTTTCAAAAAAGCTCGGAATTGTAAGACTGTTTCCGGCTTTAATTGTATAACGTCTTAATCTTGAAGAAACGAAATACCAGTTAAGAATTGTACCCGCGAGAAGTCCGATAGCAATCCATATATCTCCCGAACCCGCGAGATAAAATGTACCCGGAAGTCCCATAAGAAGCCAACCGCTCATATCGGAGGCTTCCGCCGATATTGCTGCTGTCCACGCGCCGAGTCCCCTACCGCCGAGGAAGTAGTCCTCGTTGTTCTTTGTTGTCCTTGAGTAAACGGCGCCGATTACAATCATAATAACCATATAAAACGCAAAAGCGCTCAGCACTATTATGTTGGATGTCGTCATAATTTTCCTCCTATGTATCTGAATTTATAATTTAGTGCTTTACTAAATTAAAATTTACGTTTTATTCTATCATATTATTACAAATTTTGCAAATAATTTTTTTATTTATATACATTCATATATAATTTTTAATTTCTTATTGAATAAAATACGGTTTTATATTATAATTATTCTAAGTGTACTATGTCTAAATATATAACCTAAGCGCAGACGTCCCCCGCCTCTTAGGCGGGTTCCATATCAGACTTTCAGTGGTGGAATATATCCCTCCGCTGAAATCCTGAGGAGCTAACGCTCCCTGCGCAGGTTGCAATCGTTCGCAAGCTCTGCTCTTTGCAAGCAAAGCAGAGCGTTGCTCCGATTTAAATAGTATAAACTTGGAAGGCGATTTTATGGAAGCAGTCAGACGTACTTGGACGGAGATTTCTCTCGACTATGCTAAAAAGAATTTTGAAGAAATAAAGAAAAAAACAGGCAAGGCAAAGCTTTGCTGCGTAATAAAGGCAGACGGTTACGGTCACGGAGCGGTAACTTTAGCAAATCTTTATGAAAGGCTCGGAGCTGATTTTTTTGCTGTCAGCAACCTTGATGAGGCAAAAGAACTCAGGGATTCTGATATAAGTCTGCCGATTTTGATTTTAGGCTTTACGCCTGTTGAAAATGTTTCGGATTTGCAAAGGCTTAATATTACGCAGGCTGTTTATTCGCTCGATTACGCAAAAGCCCTCAGCGAACAGTGCGTAAAGAATAATTGCAGTGTAAAAATTCATATTAAAGTTGATACAGGAATGAGCCGTATCGGATTTATGTGTCAGGAATTCCCGAGAGATAATAATTCTATTGAAGAAATAAAAACAGCTTGCGCGTTAAAGGGACTTGAACCTGAAGGAATTTTTACTCATTTTTGTGTTTCCGACTGCGCACAGGACGGCAGGGAATTTACAAACAGACAGTTTAATAATTTTAATCACACAATAAATTCTTTAAAAGAAAATAACATTAATTTTGATATAGTTCATTGTTCAAATTCCGGCGCTGTTGAGGATTATCCGAATACCTACTGCGATATGGTGCGCGCGGGGATTATTCTTTACGGGCTTGCCCCGTCACCGCTTTTGAAAGATAAATTTAAGCTTACGCCGTGTATGTCAATGAAAACTATAATTTCTCATATAAAAACTATCAAAAAGGGCGCAACCGTTTCATACGGCAGAACCTTTACCGCCGACAGGGATATGAGGGTTGCGACTGTTCCCGTGGGATATGCCGACGGTTTTATACGCGCCTATGCAAAAGACGGATATATGGTAGTAAACGGCAAAAGGGCAAATATTATAGGAAGAATATGTATGGACCAGACTATGATTGACGTTTCGGATATTGAAAATGTAAAAACAGGCGATGAGGTTATAGTTTTCGGAAACGGAAACAGCGGTGAGCGAACTGCCGATGATTTGGCAAAATGCGCCGATACGATAAACTATGAGGTCGTTTGCACAATATCAAAGCGTGTGCCGAGATTATTCGTACATAATGAGAAAGTTACGGAAGTGATGTATAAGATATGACAATTCTTGTTGTAGACGGAAACAGTATCTTAAACAGAGCGTTCTACGGAATCCGTCCGCTTTCAACAAAAAGCGGTCAGCCTACTAACGCAATTTACGGATTTCTTACAATGCTCGAAAAAGTGAAAAACGACACAAAACCCGACCGCGTGGCAATTGCGTTTGATTTAAAGGACCCGACTTTCCGACACAAGGCGTACGAGGGCTATAAATCAAACAGAAAGGGTATGCCCGAAGAGCTTGCAAGCCAGCTTGAACCTGTTAAAACATTGCTTAAAATGCTCGGATACAATCTTGTGACCTGCAAGGGCTATGAGGCTGACGATATTATAGGAACATTATCGGCTGTGGCCGATAAAAACGGTGATAAGTGTTTTATTGCTACAGGCGACCGTGATTCTCTACAGCTTGTAAGCGAAAATACGACAGTTGATTTAGCCTCAAATAAGGGTAATATTTTCTACACCCCCGAAAAGGTGAAAGAGGATTACGGAGTAACTCCTGTTCAGCTTATTGATGTAAAGGCTATTCAGGGCGACAGTTCCGACTGTATCCCAGGAGTAACGGGAATCGGTCCTAAGGGCGCGACAGATTTAATAAGCCGATTCGGAAATCTTGATAATATATATGATAATATTGATACAATAGATATTAAACCCGCTATGCGTGAAAAGCTAATAAGGGATAAGGAGCAGGCTTATATGAGCCGTATGCTCGGCGAGATTAAACGTGACGTTCCTATTGACACCGATTTTGACAGCTACAAGGTTGAAATGCCTGACGCTGAAGAGGCCATACGCTATATGGGTTCGCTTGAATTGTTTAAGCTCATAGACCAGCTAAAGCTTCGGGAAATCTCAAGCGAAAAACCCGATTTAAAAGAAACGGTTGAAAAAGAAGTCGTTGAGGTAAAAGAAATTGAAAGCTGTAATTTAAAAAAGCTTTATTTTATTTCGGAATTTGAGAATAATTCCGTGAGAATTGCAATTGCCTGCGACGGTTTTGTCGGAATTTTAAAAGATGAAGATGAAATTAAAAAGATTCTTTGCGATAATGCCGTTGAAAAATACACTTTTGACAGTAAACCGCTTCTTGCTTATGCGGATAAAAACAACATAGAAATAAAAAATCTGAAAACAGATTTGCTCTTAGCGGCGTATCTTCTCCAGCCATCGTCATCTTCATACAGCCTTGACAAGCTTTGTATATCCTACGGATTGGAATTGCCCGAAATAAATAATTCTGAAAAAGAATTATATTCCGCGGTATACCTTATGCCTGAGTTAAGCGAGAAAATATTAAGTGATATTGACGACAAAGGTATGCTCCATCTTTTAAACGATGTAGAAATTCCGCTTGCAAATGTGCTTTCCAAAATGGAAAATATCGGATTTTCAGTCGATAAAGAGGGAATTACCGCTTATGGCGAAATGCTTTCTGTTCAGATAAAAAATCTTGAGCAGGAAATTTATAACTGCGCGGGATATGAATTTAATATAAATTCACCGAAACAGCTTGGTACAGTTCTTTTTGAAAAACTTGGTTTACCCGCTAAAAAGAAAACTAAAAGCGGTTATTCGACCAGCGCCGAGGTTTTGGAAGGACTCAGATACAGCTATCCGATAGTTGAGATGGTTTTAAACTTCAGAGCATTGTCAAAGCTTAAATCCACCTACTGTGACGGACTTCTAAAGGTTATCGGTGATGACGGACGTATCCATTCAAACTTCAATCAGACTGAAACCCGAACGGGACGTATCAGTTCAACCGAGCCCAATTTGCAGAATATTCCTGTCCGTACGGAGCTTGGACGTGAAATGAGAAAGTTTTTTATCGCTAAAGAGGGCTGTGTTTTAATTGACGCCGACTACAGCCAGATTGAGCTTAGAGTTCTCGCTCATTTATCTAACGATAAAAATATGATTGACGCTTTTAAAAATAACGTAGATATTCACGCGATTACCGCATCTCAGGTTTTCAATATGCCGATTGATATGGTTACTGCTGAAATGAGAAGTCGCGCCAAAGCGGTAAATTTCGGTATCGTTTACGGAATAGGTGCATATTCTCTTGCGAAAGATATAAAAGTAAGCAACAAAGAGGCGGCTAATTATATAAAATCATATCTTGCCCATTACAGCGGAATTGACCATTATATGAAAAATGTTGTTGAACAGGCAAGAGAAAATGGATATGCTGTCACAATGTTCGGAAGAAGGAGGTATCTTCCCGAACTTAACACGGGTAACCATATGACAAGGGCATTCGGAGAGAGAGTAGCCCGTAATATGCCCATTCAAGGTACAGCCGCCGATATTATAAAAATAGCCATGGTAAACGTCGATGACCGAATTAAGAAAGAAAATCTGAAAGCACGACTTATTCTTCAGGTTCACGATGAATTAATTGTAGAAGCGCCTGTTGAGGAATCGCTTAGGGTGGCAATGCTGTTACAGGAGGAAATGGAAAAGGCGGTAAGCCTTAATGTTCCTTTGGTAGCAGAGGCCTCTGCGGGCGAAACTTGGTATGACGCTAAAAATTAAATGACGAGGTGTAATTATGAAAAACGTTTTATTTGTATGTACGGGAAATACCTGTCGCAGTCCTATGGCGCAGGGTATTTTTGAGAAAATTGCTGAGGATAAGGATTTTCAGGTATCCTGCAAAAGCGCGGGACTTTCCGCTGTCAAGGGACAGCCCGCCTCCTCTAACGCTTGTACCGTTTGTAAAGAGATAGGAATAGACATTTCACGTCATAAGGCAGTTAATGTCCGAGATTTGGATTTGAGTAAATTCGACGCGATTTTCACAATGAGTTTGCGCCATAAACACGCTCTTATCGCGCTTGGAGCCAATCCGTATAAAATCTGGGTTTTGGGTACTGAAAACGGAGAAATTTCCGACCCGTTCGGCGGGGACGAGGATACTTATCGCCGTTGCCGAGATGAAATATATGACGCGATTAATGATTATATATCCAATGATTATACAAAACAAGTATGACTATTGATAAGCTAAAGGAAAGTGAAATTCCCGAAATTGCCGAGCTTGAAAAGCTTTGTTTTTCAAGACCCTGGAGTGAAGAGAGCATAAAAAGTTCATTTAAAAACGCGTCAAATAAATTTTTTACAGCCTTTGAAAACAGTATTATCGGCTATATAGGAGTCGGCATTTCGGCTGACGAGGGTTATATTCTCAATGTTGCCGTTCATCCTGATTTCAGAGGTCGGGGTGCGGGTAAGGCCCTTGTAAATTTTGTAATTGAGAATTATAAGGAAAAATTGAGTTTTCTGACATTGGAGGTCAGACCCTCAAATATCATTGCTTTAAAGCTTTATTTTTCACTTGGATTTAAAAAAGTCGGCGAAAGAAATAATTACTACTCAAATCCTTTAGAAAATGCTCTGTTGCTGACAAAATATTTTAATTCTGAAAAGGAAAATTAAATGAAAATATTATCAATAGAAACGTCCTGCGATGAAACAGCCGCAGCGGTAGTCGAGGACGGAAGAAAGGTGTTAAGCTCTGTAATAGCGTCACAGGTGGAGGAGCATAAGCTTTACGGAGGAGTTGTCCCGGAGATAGCATCACGCCGTCACGCCGAGGCAATAGTACCCGTATTTAAAACCGCGCTTGCTGACGCTAATCTCACGATGGAGGATATTGATGCAATCGCCGTCACACACGCCCCTGGATTAATCGGCGCGTTGCTTGTAGGAGTTAATTTTGCAAAAGGGCTTTCGCTTTCAGGCGGAAAACCTCTTATTCCTACTCATCATCTGAGAAGTCACATAGCCTCAAATTATATTTCTCATACAGAATTAAAACCGCCGTTTATGTGTCTTGTCGTAAGCGGAGGACACAGCCACATAGTTATGGTTTATGACTACACAAAGATGAAGGTTATCGGAAAAACTCGTGACGACGCGGCGGGCGAGGCTTTTGACAAGGCCGCGAGGACTATGGGAATGTCCTATCCCGGCGGAATAGAAATGGACAGGGTTGCGGAGCTTGGAAATGAAAAGGCTTTTGAATTTCCGCGTCCGACGGTTAAGGACGCTCCGTATGATTTCAGCTTTTCGGGCTTAAAGACATCTGTTATCAATCTTATACATAATATTAAGCAAAAGGGCGGGGAAATTCCGAAAGAGGATATTTGCGCGTCATTCAGGTTTGCCGTTGTGGATTTGCTTGTTTCTAATTTTATAAAGGCGGCTAAGGATTATAACGTAAATAGGCTTGTCGTTGCAGGAGGAGTTTCCGCCAACTCTCTTTTGAGAAAGCGTCTTGACGAGGAGGCGCAGAAAAACGGTTTTACATTTTACAAGCCCGATATGAGCGTATGCACCGATAATGCGGCTATGGTGGGTTCGCAGGGCTACTATGAATATTTAAGCGGAAATATAGCAGATTTAAGTTTAAACGCGGTTGCAACGCTTCCGATAGATTATAGATAAAGGATGAAATAATTGTATAAAAGAATTATAATTCCGATTTTACTCATAATTTCTGTACTGCTTTCGTCCTGTACTCAAATTGTACAGGTTACAAAAACAACAAAAAGTATATATAAAAATACAAACAAAGCAAATTCGGTAAAAGTTGATAAAAGCAAGCTTGATAAAGAGATAAAATTCTCTCCGTATTATAAAAAAATCTCCTTAACAGCAGGTTATAATACTCTTGAAAATGAAAGCGAAAGGATTGTGTATAATGAAATCCTTTCACATTGTACCGATTTTACAGATGAAAAAGAGAACAGCTACGATACAAGCTATAAGATGGAAAGCTTTAGGGTAGACTGTTCAATAACACGGCGCCAGCTTGCAAAGGCGTATTTTGCCGTTTTTCAGGATAATCCACAGCTTTTTTGGCTTGACGAACCTTATGCGTATTCCATTTCCGAGGATTCTGTTAACATACGCCTGTATGCCACTATGACCGAGAACGAGTATAATAAAAAGCTTAAACAGATTAACGCGGTTATAAACAGTCTTTTATCTAAGCTGAAAAAGGGAATGTCGGAGTTTGAACTTGAGCTTTATTTTCACGATTATCTTATAAAAAACTGTAAATATCTTGAAAAAAGCCAAAATAAAAAAGACCCTTACAGCATTTACGGATGCCTTGTAAATCAAAGCGCGGTATGTATGGGTTATACTTCGGCTTTTCAATTACTTCTTTCGTATGTAGGAATTGAATCCGTTACCGTAAATGGCTCTAATACCGATTCGGGCCATATATGGAATGCCGTTAAAATTGGAGGAGATTGGTATTATACTGACGTAACTTGGGACGATACCGGCGACTTCTTTATGTATGACAATTTTAATATCACTTCAAAACAGCTGAAGAAAACACATAAATTAGTGCCGAAAATGACCGAATACAGCGACAGTGAGCTTTTTTCGGATGACGGTACAATAAAGACCGTAAATCTTATTATTCCCGAATGTACGGCGACAAAGTATAACTACTATAAATATAAAGGCTCTGTTGTGAGCGATATCACAGATAACAATCTGGCTGAAGATTTAGCAAAAGCCGCGGAAAAAAGAGAAGATTATTTCTATATTTATGTAGACCCAGATAATATGAATTATAAAATGACCTACGACCAGCTTTTTGACGACGATATTTTCGGATTTTCAAATTATATAAAGAAAGCAAACTCTATTTTAGGCTCCGATGTTTTACAGACGTCTGTTTCCGTTACTAAAAAGAAAAATTTAAATACCATAACCGTTGAACTTCAATACAGATAAGGAGAAAAGTATGATTTACGATACAAGGCCTTTTAAATTGATTAAAAATGAGGAAATAGCCCGCGGAATTTTTGACTGGACCGTTGAAAACCGTGAGCTTTCAAAGCTTGCAAAATGCGGACAATTTGTAAATATAAAGGTTCCGGGAAAGACCTTGCGCCGTCCTATATCAATCTGCGACGCGGGAGAAAACACCCTTAGGCTTGTTTTTCAGGTTAAGGGAGAGGGTACGGAGATTATGTCACAAATGAAGGTCGGCGATGAGGTTGAAATCCTTGCTCCTTTGGGAAACGGCTTTGAAATAAAAGATGGAAAACGCTACTGTTTTGTAGGCGGCGGTATAGGCGTCCCTCCGCTTCTTTTCAGCGCTAAGCAGACGAAAAACCCTATGATTATTACGGGATTCAGAAATAAGGATTTAGTTATTTTACAGGATGATTTTAAAAAAATTACCGATGCTTTATATCTTGCTACAGACGACGGCTCCGCAGGGATACACGGATTTGTAACCGATGTTTTAAAAGAACACCTTGACGAAATTGACGAGGTATGTGCCTGCGGTCCTATACCTATGCTGAAAGCTGTCGCGGATGTATGCAGAGGAAAGGTTAAATGTCAGGTTTCACTTGAGGAGCGAATGGGATGCGGAATAGGCGCGTGTCTTGTCTGTGCTTGTAAAACTAAGGTCGGCAATGAAGAAATGATGACGCAGGTATGCCGTTACGGTCCTGTTTACGATTCAGAGGAGGTGTTCTATAATGAGTAATTTAAAGGTGAATTTATGCGGAGTAGAACTTAACAGTCCTCTTATCGCGGCATCGGGAACATTTGGTTTCGGACGTGAATTTGCTGAATTTTATCCGCTTTCAAATTTGGGAGGCGTATCCTGTAAGGGAATTACTCTTGAAGAACGCAGCGGTAATCTTCCTCCGAGAATTGCTGAAACAGAGGGCGGAATTTTAAACGCGGTCGGACTTCAAAACCCCGGAATTGACCATTTTATCAAATATGATTTAGATTGGCTAAAAGCTCAGAACACGGTCGTAATTGCTAACATAGCGGGAAACACCGTAGAGGATTACTGCGCTATGGCGGAAAAATTATCGGAAACAAGCGTCGATTTTATTGAGCTTAATATAAGCTGTCCCAACGTAAAAAGCGGTGGAGTTCAGTTTGGAACATCATGCGAGTCAGTGGGAAATATAACGTCAGAGGTAAGAAAGCATTGCAAAAAACCTCTTATGGTAAAATTAAGCCCGAATGTAACCGATATTGCGGAGATTGCGAAGTCCGCAGAATTTAACGGCGCGGACGTCATCTCTATGATAAATACCATCACGGGTATGAGAATTGACATAAATTCAAAAAGACCGATTATACGCAATAATACGGGCGGTTTAAGCGGTCCAGCGGTATTTCCTGTTGCCGTTCGTATGGTATGGCAGGTTTATAACGCTGTTAAAATTCCTATAGTCGGAATGGGCGGAATTTCAAAATGGCAGGACGCTGTCGAGATGCTTATGGCAGGGGCAACAGCCTTGCAAATCGGTACAGTATTGTTTAATGACCCTTATGCTCCGCTGAAAATAAACTACAATCTGAAAAATTATATGGAAGAAAAAAATATCAGCTCAATAAGTGAGCTGACAGGTTCGGTAATACCTTGGTAAGTCAGAGTAAAACAGAATATAACCAAGCGCAGATGTCCACCTTCTCTTAGACGGCGGGGGACATTTCAGAATTTCAGCGGGGACAAATCCCCAACCCTGAGGAGCTAATGCTCCCTGCGCAGGATGAAATCTGTCGCACGCTTTGCCCCTTACAAGCAAGGCAAAGCGTTGCTTTGATTTGAAGGGAGTTTTATGTTAAAAAAAACACAGTACATTACGCCGGTTTACCGCGGACGAAATCTTGGGCGAAAAAGAAGGAGACAGAGAAAGCTTTTATTCTTTTTTCTTTTTCTCTTAATTGTATTGTATATATCTCTTTTAGGTTACAGCAACAGGCGTGAAATTTATCGAACCTTTGTAAAACCGCTTAATCCGCCAAAAAGTTTTACGGCGGTTGAACAGGTTGACGGCAGAGTTATGCTTAAATGGAGCCCGGTTAAGGGGGCGCAAGGCTATAAGCTATACAAATACAATTATAAAACAAATAAATTTCAAGCGATAAAAAAATTAAATAAAAAAACAAATTCTTTTGTTACATATTTCAGCGACACAAGGTACGCTGTTAAGTCTTATAAAAAGGTTTGGAACTGGAACGATTACAGCGAAAAATCCACTAAAACGGAAGTTGTGACAATTTCAGATATGATAGAGGTAGTAGGCCACCGCGGAGCCATGGACGAGGCACCCGAAAACACGCTTGCGTCATACAAAAAAGCGTATGAGTTCGGGTACAAGGGCTTTGAAACCGATTATTGGGAAACATTTTCCGGCGACCTCATTATTTCACACGAAAAGAATCTTTTTGTAAATACAGACGTTGATGAAAATGTAAAATCCGTTACGGAGTCTACTCGAAAAAATTATCCTATAACAAAGGGAGTTAACGTAGAAAAATACAAAACCCAATATCTCGTTTCATTGGAAGAAGCTATCAGCACTGCCTCAAAGTATAAGATGAATATTTATCTTCATACAAAAAATCTTGAGCTGTCATACAGCGGAATAGAAAAGCTTGTTTCGATTATCAAAAAGTATAATATGCTTGATAAGGCTACGGTTTTTACATCAAGTGAGGAGTTTTTACATAAACTTAAAGAGTATGATTGCCGCACAGGATTTTTAATACTGCCACAAAGTGAGGCCGATATTGAAACAGGTATACGGTTTGCAGGCGAAAATAAGGCAGACGTTTTTATAATGCAGTTTACCGAGTATTTAAAAAAGGAAGATATAAAAACAGCCCATAAGTATAAGCTTAAAGTAGGATGTTACGATACAAATACCCGGGAATCGGCTTTTAAAATGATTGATTTAGGTGCGGACTTTCTGATTACAAATAAGTATTTCCTAAATTGAGATGATGGTATATGATAAATAAAACATCTAAATTTTTACTGCTTTCATTAATTCTACTCCAATGTATATTAACCGTATCTTGTTCACCGTTTAAAAATGAGGTTTCAGATTCATCTAAGACTTCCCAGACTTCGGTCAAAAAAATTTCTGTAACTTCTGGTTCAATTGAAGATACAACCGTTAAAGAAACTACTGAACCGAAGTCTAAAAATTCTGAAAATCAAATTCCCTTAATAGGTCACAGAGGCTATTCGGGAAAGTATCCCGAATCAACTCTTGACGCTTTCTCGGGCGCGTTTAAAGGCGGATTTGACGGAATAGAATGCGATGTGTGGGAAACTAACAGCGGGGACATTCTTGTTCATCACGACCCCACTACAGAGAGAATGACGGGGAAAAATGAATATATATGGCGGTTGACTGAAAAAACAAGAACACAGTACCCTATTATAAATGGAAAAAATTCAGATAATATTAAAAAAAAGCTGATTATTCCAACCTTGGAGGAGGTTGCGAAGATTACAGCCGAAAATCACGGGTATATTTTTATTCATATAAAATTTGATGAAAAATACTATTTGAGAGAAATAGGCCAAAATAGAATTTTAGAGATTTTGCGTAAATACAGTTTAGAGGATAAGGCCTTAATTTTCGGAGTGAAAGAATATGTTAAACCCTTTATAGGCAAGGGATTTAAAACCGGAATTTATGCCAATCCAAAATCAAAATCACAGTTAAAATCAATGGCGCGCTGGTGCAAGGAAAATGGCGCGGACACCGTTATTTTTGCAAATATGGAAAAATTAAGTCTTTACGGAAACGGAAATGCCCTTAAAAAGTATTTAAAAAATATGGGGCTTGAGTTCGGACTTTATCGGACAAATTCTAAAAAAGCGTACGACTATCTTTGCGATATAGACGCTGATTTTTCGATGTCGGATAATTTTGTAAAATAAACATTTAGCCTTAATTTATCTGTAAAATAAAAGGATATGACTTTATGAAAAAAAGGAAAAACAAAATAATTTCGTTACTGCTTGCACTTTTAATTTTTTCGGGCGCATTTTCCGCGCTTGCGGTATCTTCAAATGCGGTTTCTGAAACAGAGCCGTCTGATATAACAAATTCCACGGAAAGTGTTCCTGAAGAAACAAAGGTTAAGCTTAAAAAGTCTTCAATAACTCTATATGTTAATCAAACCGCTAAAATTAACGCACAAATATCGAACCCTGTCGGCGAAACTTCATATCTCAACTCTCACAGAGAAGTTGCAGAGGTTGACTCAAGCGGTAATATAACAGCGCTTAAAAAAGGCAGTACAGAAATTACAGTATTAAATAATAAAAGCCAAGCACTTCTTAAAGTCAACGTAAAAGAACCGAAGCTTAACAAAACGTCAATTACTCTTGAGAAGGGAAGAAGCTTTAAAATTTCAGTTATCGGTAAGTCCGGTACTCCGATATATAAATCCTCCAATAAAAAAATTGCCGAGGTAAGCGCAAGCGGTAAAGTAAAAGCAAAGAAAACGGGTAAAGCGTATATAACCGTCAGAACAAACGGAACTAACCTCAAGCTAAATGTTAAGGTTATAAATAAAATCCTTTTAATAGGTCACAGAGGATATTCAGGCGAATACCCGGAATCAACTCTTGAGGCATTTGAGGGCGCGTTTGAGAAAGGCTTTAACGGTATAGAGTGCGATGTATGGGAAACAAAAAGCGGAGATATTCTTGTTCATCACGACCCTACAACAACAAGGATGACAGGGAAAAAACAGTACATATGGCGTTTGAGCAAGAAAACAAGATATAAATACCCGATTATAAAAGGCAAAAATATAAAGAAATATAAATCTAAAAAACTCATTATTCCTACCTTGGAGGAGGTCGCAAAGCTTGTCAATGATTATGAGGGACATATTAATGTTCATATAAAGTTTGATGATAAATATCATATGTCGGAAAAAGGCGTGAAAAAAATCCTTAAAATTCTGCATAAATATAATCTTGAGAAAAAGGCTTTGATTTTCGGTGTTATGAATTATGTTAAACCGTTTATAAATAAGGGATTTAAAACAGGGATATATGCGTCGCCTAAAACAAAATCCCAGCTTAAATCTATGGCTGAATGGTGCAGAAGAAACGGCGCAGGCACTATTGTTTTTGCCGATATGAAAAGAATTAAGCTTTATAAAAGTGCAAAAAGCTTAAAAAATTATTGCCAAAAACTAAAACTGAAGTTTGGGCTTTACAGTACAAACTCAAAAAAAGAATATGAATTTTTATCCAAAAACGGAGCGGAATTTGCAATGTCTAATAATTATTTAAGATATTGAAATAAAATATTGATTATCTTAAATTGTTCTGTTAAAATAAAAGGGAATAAAGGAAAGAATAGGGAAAATATAATATGATAATATTATCAGTAGATTTGGGTAAGGCGCGCACAGGTCTTGCAATATGCGATAAGACAGAAATGCTTGCGTCACCGCTTGCCCAGATTCACGAAAAAAATATTGAACATCTTATAGATAAGGTTGCTAATGTTGCATTAGCGAGAGAAGTCGAAATGATAGTTGTGGGACTTCCGAAAAATATGGACGGGAGCGAGGGAGAATCAGCGCAAGATGCCCGTGATTTTGCCACGAAATTAAAGGAGAAAACGGGACTCTTAGTCCGTATGCAGGACGAGCGCGGAACGACTATAACTGCGCACAAGTATCTTAATGCGACCAATACGCGCGGGAAGAAGAGAAAAAATGTTGTTGACTCCGTAGCAGCTACAATAATTCTACAAAATTATCTCGACAGCAAAAACCGATAATTTATACAGAGGCTTTGAAATGAAAGGAATGTTTAAAATGAAAAAAAGAAGTAAAATAATATCCGTATTTCTTGCGCTTTTAATGGTTGCAGGAGTGTTTTCAGGACTTGCGGTTTCATCAAGCGCCGCTTCTGAAAATGTTCAGACTTCCGATAATCCCTACGGACTTTTGGATAATGTTGAAGGCGGATTAATTCTTCATTGTTGGTGCTGGAGTTTTAACAGCATTAAAGAAAATATGGAAAATATCGCAAAAGCAGGCTATACCGCTGTTCAGACTTCTCCAATTAATGAAGTTTATCAAGGGGACGGCGGAGGACTTGCGATTAACGGCGACAACGCGGACGGAAAGTGGTATTATCATTACCAGCCCACAGCCTACACAATCGGCAACTACCAGCTCGGAACAGAGGACGAGTTTAAAGCTATGTGTAAAGAGGCGCATAATTACGGCGTCAAGGTTATCGTTGACGTGGTAGCGAATCATACAACATCAAGCAATTCCGCTGTTTCTTCTTCGCTTAGAAACATTGAGGGAGGACTTTATCACAATTACAACGGCGTACAGGATAAAACTTCGCGTAAATCCGTAACTCAATGGTATAGCGGAATGCCTGACACAAATACGCAGAATCCCGCCTTTCAGAGTGTAATTTTAAATTATTTAAAGCAGTGTATAGCAGACGGTGCTGACGGTTTCCGTTATGATACCGCAAAACATATTGAACTGCCGGACGATGATGCGGAATTTGCAGGTAATTTCTGGCCTACTGTTCTTGAAAACGGTTCGTCGTTCCAATATGGAGAGGTTCTTCAGGGCGGTTCATCTGCCGAAAGAGCGTCGACAAGATATGCCGATTATGCTAAAATTATGCACGTAACCGCTTCTTCCTACGGCGGTGTGTTGCGCTCATATTTGAAAAGTTATTCAAACTCCGCAAATACACTTTCAAACTACTCAAGCGAGGGAGTATCAGAGGACAGGCTTGTAACATGGGTTGAATCTCACGATACATACGCAAACGGCGGGTCTGAAAATTCCTCCACTTCATTCTGGCTGACTAACGACCAAATTCGCAGAGGCTGGGCTATTCTTGCTTCAAGAGGTTCTACATCTCTGTTCTTCAGCCGGCCCGACGGAAGTTCTGTTAATAATATTTGGGGCAATAATAAAATCGGTCCTGCGGGTGATGATAACTACTTTAATGCAGAGGTAAGCGCTGTTAACCATTTCCATAATGCCATGAACGGCGAAACTTCTTCTATGAAAAATCTGGGTAATAAAAAGTATGTTATGATTAGCCGAGGTACTAAGGGCGCGGTAATTGTAAATAACGATACTTCCGATTTAACGGTAAATCACGCGACTGACCTAATCACAGGTAAATATACAGACTTGGCTCACGGTTCAACATTTATTGTTAAGGACGGAATGCTTACAGGTACTGTAAAAGCAGGGGAGATTGTTGTATTAAATAACACGGACAGCACGCATTATTCTTCTGATATTACAGAACCCACAACAATAGCTCCCCCAAAAACAACAGTAAAGTTAGTTAAATATCCAAAGACGTTATATGTTAAAGCTTCCTCAAAAATCAGCGTCAAAGTAACAAATCCAAACGGCGCGACATCATTTAAAAGCTCAAACAAAAAGACAGCAAAGGTTGACTCAAAGGGTAAAGTAACCGCTCTTAAAAAGGGTACGGCTACAATTACCGTCACTAATAATAAAGTTAACGTTTCTTTCAAAATAACAGTTAAAAATCCTAAGCTTAATAAGAATTCTGTTACCCTTAAAAAGGGAAAAACCTTTAAAATTAAAATTACAGGTAAGGTCGGAAGTCAGAAATACAGTTCATCAAATAAAAAGGTTGCTTCCGTCAGCTCAAAAGGTAAAGTAAATGCGAAAAAAGCAGGTAAGGCAAAAATAACCGTTAAAACAAACGGGATAAAGCTAAAGCTTAATGTAAAGGTTAAAAAATCAAAAAAGTAATTTGTGGAATTGATATTCCGTAAAATAAATATTTAGGAGTGAGAGTTTTGAAAAAGAAATTAACGTGTATCTTGCTTGCGGTATGTATGCTTTTGACGTGTTTCGCGATAGGAAACGTAAGCTTTCAGGCTGTCGAAAACGATAAAGAAACTTCATCCGCCGGCAGTACAGAGGCACAAAGCAAAATCCAGGGTTCTGCAATTTTGCATTGCTTTGACTGGTCGTACAGGTCAATCAGGGCTAATCTTCAGGCTATTAAGGACGCAGGCTATACAGCAGTACAGACCTCACCAGTACAACCGCCTAAGGATTACAATTCTAATTGGAGGGACCAGAACGGTCAGTGGTGGAAATTATATCAGCCTATAGGCATAAGAATTGCGGACGGAAATTCCTGGCTCGGAAATAAATCCGACTTAAAAGCCTTGTGTACGGAGGCAGATAAATACGGCATTAAAGTAATTGTCGATATTGTAGCTAACCACCTTGCCAACAAAGGCTCAGAAGGAGGCGGTTTTGGTAACCTCTGCGACGGTGTAGACAGCGAGCTGAAACGCAGTGAGTACTATCATACCGAGGGATACTATGCGAGCGACGGCGACCGTTATTCTATGACTCACGGACATATCGGACAGCCTGACCTCAACACGGGTAATACCGACATTCAGAATAAGTACAAACAGCTTCTCATTGACTGTATCGACCAGGGTGTAGACGGTTTCCGTTTTGACGCCGCCAAGCACATTGAATTACCGAACGAGAACGGCGGAAGTAATTTCTGGCCTACAGTTTTAAACGGCGCAAAAAGTAAAAAGAGCGACGTGTATTTTTACGGAGAAATTCTCAATACCGCAAGCACAAACATAAGCAACTATACGCAGTATATGAGTATTACCGATAACAAGACAGGTGATGCTCTTTTAGTTGCGGCAAACAACAAGAACGCCTCCAATCTTGCGAATTCCTCATACAAATTAGGCGGAACCGCTAATAAGTCCGTACTTTGGTGTGAGTCACACGATACATATATGGGCGACTCGGGCTCTGCCGGAACTAAAAACACCAAAAATATTTCTGATGATTCGATTGTAAAAACGTGGGCTATTGTTGCCTCCAGAGCCGATTCTTCAGCGCTGTTTTTCGCGCGTCCTGCCTCTAATATGGGAGACCCGAGTTCAAATATTACTTGGAAGTCAAAGGCAGTAACAGAGGTTAACAAGTTTAAGAATTATTTTGACGGAGAGAGTGAAAAGCTCTCATCTTCTGGCGACGTGGCATATAATGAGCGTGGAACAACAGGCGTTGTAATTTCAAAGCTGAATGGCGGCGGTTCGGTATCCTTAACAGCCCATAAAATGAAAGAGGGTACATACAAAGACGCCGTATCGGGCGGAACTTTTACCGTTTCGGGCGGTCAGATTAAGGGTACTGTAGATTCTTCCGGTGTAGCTGTTGTATATAATCAGAAACCTGTTATTGAAGAACCTTCGGTTTCAATTTCCTACAACGGCGCGAATAAAGGAGGTACTTTTACAGATACAGCCACTGTTACTCTTATGGCGTCAAATACAACCTCCTCAACCTATAAGCTCGGTTCCTCCTCTGCCGTATCCTACAAAAACGGGGATACAATTACAATAGGCGCAAATATGAGTGAGGGAGAGAGCGTTAATCTTGTTCTTTCGGGTGTCGGAACAAACGGAAAAACTGTAAGTGAAAGCTATACCTTTACTAAAATGAAACAGCCGATAATTCCGGGAAATACTACTGTATATTATGATAATTCCTCAACAAACTGGGACACTGTTTACGTTTACGCATACAGAAATAACGGCGACCAGAAGAATGCGGATTGGCCGGGTGTGGCTATGCAAAAGCTTGATAACAATATATGGGGCTATGCTCTTGACGACAGTTGGAGTGACGCTCACGTAATATTTAGCGATAACGGAAAATCACAAACCGACACAGGCGAAGGCCATCCGATTAAACAGGGTGAGTCGAAAATATATGTAAACGGAAACTGGAATGATTATATAAAAAATAATCCGACTACATCTCCAACTACTGAAACATCTCCAACAACCTCGACATCTGCAACTACTGCAACCACAGCGCCTACTTTTGCAACAACCGAAAAGCCTACTGATACGACAGCAACAAGCTCTACAACTCAGGCGGTAATCCACGAATACTTTGGCGACGCTAACGGCGATAGAATTATAAACATTGCGGATGTTTCGGCTATTCAAAAATCATTGGCAGGGATTAAACCGCTTTCATCTAATGCCGAAAAACAGTGCGATGTTAATTCGGACAATCATATAAGCATTAAGGACGCAACTTGTATTCAATGGTATATAGTTAAGGTTACTGGACGAGCAGGAAGAGCGGGACAAATTTATTCTTAATTTTATCGTTTTAAAAATAAAAAACTAAAAAAATCCCGACAAAGGTTATAAAATCCTTGTCGGGATTAATTTTTTATATTATAAAATAATTCGATGTTATTTGACTATAACTTTGACTATAACTTTTTGAGGGAATATAGTGAGTTTTAAGTAGTTTTGAGAGCAAAAGAAAACCGCACCAGATTGCTATAATTGGCTTTCTAATGCGTTTTTTTATGGTGGAGATAAGGGGATTTGAACCCCTGACCTCTTGAATGCGAACCAAGCGCTCTTCCAACTGAGCTATACCCCCACAACAATTACATTATACATCAATAAAAATTTTTTGTAAAGATAAAAAATAAAATATTATTCTTGCACTTTATCGTTTTATATGTTATAATCTACGAGTTGAGTATTGAGCTGTCGCCAAGCGGTAAGGCACAGGACTTTGACTCCTGCACTCGTGGGTTCGAATCCCGCCAGCTCAGCCAATGAACGTCTAAGTCGAACACCTCAAGTGTTCGACTTAGATTGCGTTAGCTCAGCCAAAAAACAGACAGGCTAAATGCTTGTCTGTTTTTATATATGGCGGGATTCGAAGCCGAGCGTTAAAAAATCGTTTCGGTGAAACGATTTTAGCGAGGAGCGTTGATGAAACTTTTCCTCTCCCACACGCCCCAAAAGGCGAGATAGGAGTTATCTATAGATGAGAAGTACGCCAGCTCAGCCAAAAAACAGACAGGCAAATATGCCTGTCTATTTTTTATATATGGCGGGATTCGAAGCCGAGCGTTAAGAAATCGTTTCGGTGGAACGATTTTAGCGAGGAGCGTTGATGAAACTTTTCCTCTCCCACACGCCCCAAAAGGCGAGATAGGAGTTATCTATA